>JBPOGD010000002.1:0-382597 GCA_051252195.1 Akkermansiaceae bacterium
TTGGGTAAGTTGGGTAAGTTGGGTAAGTTGGGTAAGTTGGGTAAGTTGGGTAAGTTGGGTAAGTTGGGTAAGTTGGGTAAGAGCGGCAGACAAACAATGAGAGAGACAGCAACAGCAAGATAGCTCCAAACAGGCTTTAGAAACCACGCATACTCACTGCGCTCGACCATACTCATCTGCAATAACCAGGCACAGAGTAGCGATACCACAATCAAAATTGAGGGCTTCTTCAGCCATTGAATCTTCTCCCTGAACAGACAGGCCAAGAGGAAAAAAAATAGCAGCACGTACAAAGTCCACCCCCAAGTCTCCGCTCTAACCGCGCCCCCCATGTACTTAATACTCACAAGCTCATCAGGCGTGACGGCATTCCCCGTAATGACTTCTCCCCCTTGAGAGGCATACTGTTTCCAATCAAAATCAGTTAACAACTCACCGCCACTCATAGCATCTACGGCAAATCGCATCGGCTGGCTACCGCCGTAGCCGATCGTCTCGCCACCAGGTGCTGAATGATCAACGATGCGTACGCGGATCGTATTCTGCCCCTCGTGCACCAGCTTACTTACGTCATAAGCCTGTAACTTCGCTTCGGCTCGCTTTCGCAACAACGAATGCGGTACTCCGGGGTCTGCTTCCTCATAGAAACCGTAGGGGTCAGAAAGCCTGCCTTTTTCCTCATCTCCATCCGCCGTTAAATTATCACTGGTTCCATTGGGCCGCTCTCTGGTTCGGTTTTGCGTATTTTCATACTTTTTAAAATCATTCACTGTCGGGTCACCGTGACGTGGGTCTTCAAAACGCTTACCTCCAAAAAAATTGACCGCCTCATCAGAGTCCAATAACTCAGGAGGAGTCGCCAGAGGTCGACGCCCTTCCCAAGCAACCACCCATTCGCTACCATTGTAACCTTTGTTTTTAGAGCGATTGACAGCCAACCGCTGGCCATTAATCCAGATCCAGTGATCGCCATGAGCTAAGACACGTAACCATGAGACCTCGCTAGTGCCTGCAAAACTCGCAACGAAGTCTGCACCCGCTGAGCTACCATTCACCCATTTGCCTTGAAATTTTTCCTGGTAAGCACGGGGCGGCACAGTCGATAGAAACGATCTTTGATCAAATTTTATCGCTGCGGCGCGACGCCATTGACTAACATCAGTCTGATAGCTCTGCCAGTTATCGCGCCTCAGTCCATAGGGCACTGGCTCCGCCAACCATGAAGTGTCGGTAGCGATGCGTATACCCACGCCCCCCTTCATTTCTATAGCACCAAAAGCCATCACCGCAGGCGATGTTTTACGGGCTTCAGACTGAATGCAAATAGCGTTTTTCCCTGTTCTCAGGAATGGTCTCAGATCATAAAAAGTGATTGTTTTTGAGTACGCGTGGCCGCTCCACTGATATTCTCGGGGGAAGTTATACTTAACAATCGACTCATCGTTTCCGATTCGTTGCCCCGATTCTGTTAACCCGTTTTGAAATGCTCGGGTAGGTCGCCAGTAGGTCTGACTACCCACGGTGTTGCCATTACAGAACAATTCATAACCACCTTCTGAAGTCACCGCCAGCCATGCCGACTCAGCAGCAGATGCCACCACGATGTCCTTGCGGAAACACCCCGTGTACTGAGTGTTATCTACTGTGCTTATCCACGCTGCATCATTGGGAGCGATATAGGTATAAAGCTCAGCATCAAGTCGCGACGGCTGATTTAGGAACCACACGATGAACAAAACGGCGAGGCTCAACCAAACAGCCACTGAGTATTTTTTGATGAGGTCCTTCATGCTTACTCCTTGTTATTGCCCCTTAGACTTTCTGCGAGCCTCCCACGCGGCATCCGTGTTTCCTTGCTTCAACTCACCCTGTGCTAGCATCCAGGCGGATGCGGCTAACACCCCTCGTTTATTTTTACTTTTAAATCCGCCGTAGAGCTTGAGTAAATCTTCACTCATTTGCCTATTTAATATGATATCGTTAGACTGTAAGGCGATAAGTTGTTTATGAAAACATGCTTGGATACTGTTATCTTCAGAAGCTTGCAGCGCGTTTAGCTGGTAGAGTGCATCGGACATCTTGCCTGCATTGATGTAATTCACGGCAATACGGAGACGATTTCTAGAAATAGAGCGTTGAATATGACGAGGTATATCCCCCTCGCGCTCCAGCGTGTCGACGATTTTTCGTGCCCTCGCGTAGTAGCCTTCGCTTTCGAACCAAAATATCTGATAAATTAAAGACTCCGATGTTTCCAATTCACCCACGCGGAAATCACAGTAGCCCATCTGGCGAATCACTCCACTATCATTGATCAGAGAGGGCATCCAGCGAACTGCTTGCTCAAGCTCTTCTCGAGCATCACCATAGTTTCCTTGTGCCATGGATTCTTCGGCCGCATTGAGCGCATACTTCGTCGCAACAATGACACTTACAGAAACCGCCACGACAAATGACAAGACTCCCAAAAAGTAAACAATGAGGCTTTTCAGCAACAATCGCGAACCCACAATATCTTTACGCCAGTAATAACCGATCAAACAAATCGTACCCAAGCCATATCCAGCCACAGCTAAAAACCAGCCCTTCCCCACAAACTGCGTAAATGATGGACCATAGCCAAACCACCATACCCAATCATTTAGCCTTTGAATTCCCAGAGAACCAGTCGGAGGTCGAAACACAGCAAGCCGCTCAGGTGGGTCTTGTGCACTTACTCCGGTTCCTAAATCCACACTGCGCTCTGCATGTGCTCGATAGACATCGCCACCTAACCAAGTCATCGAATCATGCTGCTGCTGTAGCCAAGCACCGTCTCCCGAGAGATCAGCATCCACAACTGTCGCCCACCCAGGAAACCAACAAATGAGAACTAGGCAGCTGAGGGCGTAACGGCTAAGCATTTTTCCATAACTCACATCCTTCTCTTTACTGAGAACGTGCCCTATTAAAAAACAAGCTGCCAGCATAACGAGCGAGCATTTAAAATAGATAGAAAAACGTGAGTCCTGCGTATCAATCTCATCTGCTCCACTCATTAAATGAGGCAAAACGTACCAAGGTTTCAAAAAAGAAACCAACACAAGCAGCAAAGCCAGCAGCGCAAAAAGAAAATTTACCGCCTTCGGTAAAAAATCTTCATCATGGAGAATGGATCTCAATTTTATCATCAGCTTTCAACGTCCAGTGACCATCGATCATCACCTCCTCATTCATCCCTAAGCCCTTAAGAATCTCAACATAATCAGTTCCCACATAACCTACATTCACTTGGCGAACTTCCCACTTATTACTCTTTTCTTCAGTGATCACATAGACAAGCGCAGTCCCTGAGGAAATAGATAATACAGCACTCCGGGGCACGGTCATCGATTGGTTCTTAATTTTCCAGCGGGCAAAGCCAGTCATACCAGTCACCACATTTTCGGTGATTTTTGCATCCGTAAACTCGAGTTTCACCTTAAATGTAGCCGCCCACTCAGGAGATCCCGAACCGCGCGGGCGCAACGGGCGTGACGTCTCAGGCCCTCCACTGTTAAAGCTCACGATTGGTTTCACAATCGCGACTTTCGCCTCCCATTCTTGCCCAGGGTAGGACTCCAGTGAGATCATGGCGAGCTGACCTTCTTTCACGTAAGCGAAGTCGGACTGGTCAAAATAGGCGTCAAACCACAGCCCTTCTGAGATCAAAAAGCCTGGCTTACCGCTATCTTGATTGTATTCTCCAGCATTGATAAGAACGCGATCGATCACCCCCGATACTGGAGAATAGACATCGTAATCTTTAAGCTCCTCGGTCCGGTGCTCCACCGCCTGCTGTGCATCTCCCACAGCATTTTCAGCGATCTTTAAACTCTCAAGCACTCCATTCTCTGCCATCGTCATCGATAGCTCAGCCCGGGCGAGTTGCTCACTTGCCATCGAGAATTTCTCTTTGGCCGCTGATAAAACCACCTGGGAAATTACTCCTTTTTGATAAGCTCGCAGATTTCGCTCGAGCTGCTCTTTGGCAAATTCATGTTGTGCCTGCACGGAGGCAAGATTGATCTTCTCCACCTCGGGGCGTTCCTGAGCTAGTACGTAAGCTGATCCTAAGCGTACGCGTTCTAGTTCCGCAGCTGCTGTCGACGCAGCAAGTTGCGCCGATTGTAATTTAATCTCCGCCTTGACAGCATCCAGCTCAGCGAGCAGATCTCCTTTTTTCACTCGATTGCCCTCCTCTACGTAAATTTTTGTCAGCAGTGCCATGGGTATAATGGGTACTAACACGGGCTTGCTCGAGCAGACGCCTTCACCCATCACTTGACGTGTGATTTCACGTTTCTCGGGCTTTGCCACCTGCACTTTCAGAGGTTTGCCAGCTCTTCGTAGCATTTCTGGATAACCAAGCTTTGAGGCATACATCCCGTTGTTACTCTTCTGATAGGCTGGGTAGATGATCAAGATAATCAGTACTAGAAAAGCAAGCATCGCCACTACGGTAAAACGAATCACCCATCTATTGTCTGCGATAAGTGTTTTTATCAATTGAACAAACTTCTGCATTATCCATCCCCCCTTTCATCTAAAATCACCTGCTTCATTTCCTGTGTTTTCTTTAAATGCATCCGTGCTCCGATTGCTAGTGATAACACCAGTGACGAGATTTCGGCCAGCATCTGTACCGCTCTCCACACCACCGCCATGAGCACGCCTGATTCCACAGAACCGTATTGGCTTAAGATAAAGGTAATCACAGCCTCTCTTACACCCAAACCACCCGGGATACCTATCGCCCAGAAGCCTACCAACCAGGCAACTCCCCCTAATCCAATAACAGTGATAAATGGAATATCCAAAGAGGGGATGGCGAGGATAACAAGCCACATCATTGTCACATTCCACAAACACAACAAAATGTAATGGCCTATTGTCTTCAGGCATTTGCCATAATCAACCTCACCCAAATCAGCAATACTCAGTATTTTTGCATACACTTGGCTACGCATGATTTTATTTCTTAACAGCACCACAAGCGCCCCTATCAAAAAGAGCCCCAGCAGTACAAAAACTATTCTACCGTTCACCAATGACCACGCCTTATCCATCACTGGCTTAGAAAAACAAATCATCACAGCTAAGGCAGCCCACGCTACATTCGTGAGCAAGAGCTCTAAGATCATACTCGATGACGCCTGCTTCTTATTCACGCCCAGTCTCTGAGCTGTGACAATGCGGGAACCATAGGACCAAACTCCGCCCGGCAGCCACTTGAGCGACTCGGACTCTATCCACACTCGCGCAGCGTCTAGCCGTTTACACTTAAAACCCAGTATGGCGAGAACCTCCGACCACACGCCAGCGTTCCAAAACTGGTAGATTAACAAACCTAAAAAAGCTGCCGCTAGAGGAAAAACTTTCACCGTTCCTATCAGCTCAGGAATTTTTGTTAAATGGTGTCTCAGCGCAATAATAGCGAGACTTAGCCCTATCACAACAAGACTATATTTAATAAAAGATTTCATAAATGATTGCGATAGCGCTTCTTGCAAAAATACTTGATGTTTCATGCAACCATAAGAAATACGTTCATACACGACTATTCGTATTCCATAGATACTATATTCTCTCTTTTTATTACTGTCATCCTAAGAATTTATCTTTAATATAAAATTCGTGCCTCAATTTCACCATCTGATCCTCATCTTTTACATACCATTGCTTGTCAGCTGTATGAAAGTAGGTCCAGATTATGAAGAGCCCGTCATCCTCCTTCCCGATGAGTGGACTGCAGCTATCGATAAAGATAATAAATCCAGTGTCTCAGGAGCACAACGCTGGTGGATGCAGTTTAATGATCCCACTCTGAACAAGCTCATCGCAATCTCTCGCTCAGCAAACCCTAATATTCGCATTGCCAGCGCACGCATCGCGGAATCATGGCACCAGCGCTCGACACTAGCCGCCGCCTGGTACCCACACAGTGATTTTAACGGACGCGATAATTACGGTATCGGCAACTATGACCGCAGTGGCTTCGACTTTGGAAATTCCGATAACAAAGATCAGTTTGCTGAAATAGACTATGGCATCGAGCTCGATTTTTTCGGGAAAATAAAGCGTCAGGTCGAATCTGCCACCGCTGGGATTGAAGCTAAAGTCGAAGGTCTACGAGATGCCACCGTATTTATCAATGCCGAAGTCGCCCTTCATTATATCGCATACAGGACACTAGAGCAGCGCATCATCGTCGCTCAAGAAGGGGTGCAAAATTTCAAAGAGATCCAAGAAGCCATTGCGATACGTTTAGAAGAAGGCGTCGCCAGCCAGATGGAACTCCACGAGGCAAGTGGCCGTTTTAAATCAAGCCAGGCAGAAATCCCCGCACTGATACAGGAGAAAATTGTCGTCAGAAACAGACTGGCAGCACTGCTCGCAATGCAGCCAGGAAACATCGCTGCACTCCTTAAAAACAACCAAAAAATCCCCGAACCACCCCGAACCATCACCGCAGGCTTCCCCGCAGAGCTGCTGCGCTCACGCCCGGATATCAGACGAGCCGAACGTAACGTTGCGGCACAAAGCGCTCAGATTGGTGTAGCTACCGCTCGCCTTTACCCTGAATTATCGCTCTCAGGTGCTATTTCCTTTGATTACTTACGCGATAACTTTTCGGTATCCGAACTTACTCGCGTTATCGGTATAGGTCCCTCTCTGAAGTGGCGACTTTTCCACGCCTGTGCTGACCGTGCCCGCATTTACGAAGAAGAAACCAAGCTTACCCAAGCTGTCACTCTCTACGAAAGCACTATTATTGAAGCTGTCACCGAAGTCGAAAATGCAATGACACGACTGTACCACACCAAGAAGCGGCTCAGTCTACTCACTGAAGCTACCCAAGAACATAAACAAGCCTCTGAACTCATGCTAGACGCCTATCAAAATGACCAGGTCGACCTCAAGCGCCTACTCAATGCTCAGGACGACTACATAAGAAATAAAGACGAAGCAATCGCTACGGAAGGTCGCCGCGCCGCGCACTCCGTCAGACTTTTTAAAGCGCTCGGTGGAGGAGAACTACCACCACCAGCTAAAGCCTATCAAGCATCTCAACCAGCCAATAAATCCAGAACTAACTGAACAGAGCCTTCGAGATTCTGACGCAGCAACACCACGTGTTCATCTGAAAAACCGCCCTCTTTTACCTGCTCTAAACTCAAACAATACTCGTACAGTGACTCCATACCTAATGATCCAGATGAACCCTTGAGCTGATGTACACTTCCTTTAACCCCCACAAAGTCTCCCTCATTTATCGATTGTTCAACCTTAGCTACCAGCTCATTACCGTTGATACTAAAATCTTCCACAATGGAGATCAGAAACACCTTATCATCCCCCGCCAAAGCTAATAACTGTGATGTATTTATTTTTAATTCCACAAATTTAAAAATAAACTCATTCCCATCTCACAGCAAAGTTAAAATATAGAATGTCTCAAAATACGGCATACAATCTCATCATAGCAGATGATAACAGAACCATCAGAAGCCTTCTTACCCTTAAGGCTTCTCACTACGGGTTCTCTCCAATCACGGCAGAAAACGGCATTCAAGCTCTCGAACTCGTTCAAGACAGCGTCGATGTCATACTGCTTGATCTTCATATGCCAGAGATGGATGGATTCAAGTGTCTCGATAAGCTTAGCAAACTTCACCCGCACATCCCCGTCGTTATACTTAGCGGTGAAACAGACGCTACCGCAGCGATGAAGGCGGTTAAATTAGGCGCTCACGACTACCTCACCAAACCGTTCGATCTCGATGAGCTGTTTACCACCCTCCGTAATGCTAAAAAATTAAGCCGCATTCAAAAGGAGAATCAGTCTCTCAAAGATAGTATCTTACCCAATACGACAAGCACTAGCATCGTCTCTCGATCTGAGAAAATGCTGAAGATTTTCAATAAAGCAGAGAAAATAGCGCAGCTCGATTCCACGGTGCTCCTCACTGGCGAGAGCGGCACAGGCAAAGGCGTTCTTGCGCGCCACATCCATTTACACAGTGAGCGAGCTCACATGCCCTTCATCACCATCAGTTGTCCCGCATTACCGCGTGAACTTCTCGAAAGTGAACTATTTGGTCATGAGAAGGGTGCTTTCACGGGAGCACTGAGTAAAAGAATCGGTAAAATAGAAGCCGCCAAAGGTGGCACACTTTTCCTCGATGAGATTGGCGACCTCCCCATTGATCTTCAGCCGAAGTTACTCAACGTCCTCCAAGACCGTGAATTTCAACGCATAGGTGGAACCCAAACGATCTCATCCGAAGTTCGTATCATAGCTGCTACAAACATCGATTTTGAAGAAAAAATACGTACAGGTGAATTTCGCGAGGATCTTTACTACAGGATTAGTGTTATCCCCTTGGAGATCCCTGCACTCAGAGAACGCCCAGAGGAGATCATACCCCTCGCTGAACATTTTTTGAAACGCGTGTCCCAGCAGCGCGATCAAATCCCTTTCACTATTAGCCCGTGCGCCATTGATAAGCTTCAAAACTACCAGTGGCCTGGCAATGTGAGACAATTGGAGAATCTCATTGAAAGAGCCTCAGCCTTCTGTGAAAATCACACTATCACACTCGAAGATTTATCAGGTGCGATCAGCCGAAAAGATACATCCAGAGAACAGATGACCGGGCTAGCAGGCCAACCCCTCGCTGAGATAGAAAAATCAGCTATCCTCCAAACCCTTTCCCTCTACGGCGGAAACAAAGCCAAATCAGCTAGAAAACTCGGAATCACAGAAAAATCGATCTACAATAAGATGAAACGCCACGGACTCATTGAATAACCCATCCACAACACACACATTATGAAAGGCATTATATTTACCGAATTCCTCACCATGGTCGAGCAGGCGCACGGCCTCGATCTCGTCGATACTATCATTGAAAAGAGTGATCTTCCCTCGGGAGGAGCCTACACGGCCGTCGGCACTTATCCGCACACGGAGATTGTTTCCCTCGTAGTTAATCTCAGCGAAGAAACACAGACAGAAGTTCCCGATCTGCTTAAAGCCTTCGGACAGTATCTTTTTCACAAATTAGCCCAGTACTATCCAGCATTTGTAGACAATACCTCCGACCCACTCGATTTCCTCGAGCAAGTAGAAAACTACATTCACGTCGAAGTAAGAAAACTCTATCCCGATGCTGACCTTCCTACCTTTGAGTGCTCGCGGCCTCGTTCGCCCAATGAATTACATATGGTTTATCATTCTAACAAACATATGGAAGACGTATGTGAAGGTCTAATTAGAGGGAGTTTAGAGCACTTCAAATCTTCAGCCACCGTTGATCGAGAGAAAGTTGATGATGACAGGGAACTCTTTATAATTACTAAAGTCTAACAACAATGATAGCTGAGGCTGACAAATGGAGGAAACGCTATGAACGGGAGAAATCAGCCCGTCTCCAGGCTGAGGCATTACTCGAAGAAAAAAGCTCTCAGCTCTTTGAAGCCAATGACCAGCTCGAAAAAAAGATCACCCTCAAGTCATCTAAACTCAAGAGAGAGGAAAAGAAATTCACCGCACTTTTCCACTCTTCTACCGATGGTATTCTCCTCTACACACCCGATGGCATCATCCTCGACGCCAACCAAACTATTTGTAATTTACTTGAGCTAAACGCCAAGGAACTCATCGGTACACATATTATCAAAGTCTATACCGATGACTCTCAAGTAAAGGCGAAGAAGGCCATCGATGAGGTCAATAAGCTAGGTCAAACAAGATTTGAATGTCTTTTTAAAGGAGCGAATAAAAAGCAGACCCCTGTGGAGGTATCTGCCACTAAGTTTGAAGTTGACGACCAGACGGTCTTGCAAGCAATCATCCGAGACATCACAGAGCGTATTAGGATAGCGAATGATTTAAAAAAAGCGACAAAAGAGGCGATTGACGCCAACGAGGCCAAGTCTCTCTTCCTCGCAACCATGAGCCATGAGATCAGAACCCCGCTCAATGGCATCATTGGGTTTACCGACATTCTCCTGCAGGACAGCACTTCAGCCGAGCAAAAGCAGCACCTCAATATCATTAAAACCAGTGGTGATATGCTGCTTCACATCATCAATGATATTTTGGATTTTTCACGTATTGAAAACCACCAGATAGAACTTGAGAGTGTCGACTATAGCTTGATCGACTGCATCGAAGAAACACTCGATATCCAAGCACACTCCGCAGCGGATAAGGCGGTTGACCTACTTTACACGGTAGCGAATGACACCCCACTCTACCTTCACGGAGATTCGGGAAGATTAAGGCAAATACTACTCAACCTCGTTTCCAATGGACTCAAGTTCACCAAGGCTGGAAACGTCGTCATTCATATCACCCACCCAGATCAATATACCATTCAAATTACCGTTACAGACACTGGTATCGGCTTCGACCCCACCATTGCCGAGCAGCTTTTCCAACCCTTTAAACAAGCCGATGCCTCGACGACACGTAAATACGGAGGCTCTGGTCTCGGGCTCGCTATTTGCCGCCAGCTCATAGAAACCATGGGAGGCAACATTCAAGCCACATCGACACTGGGAAAGGGCGCTCAATTTACCATCCGCTTCCCCTACACTCCCGCAAAACAACTCTGCAGTTCTCTGGAGGAAACCTACGATCTCGCCAAACTTAAAACCATTCATGCTCTGGTCATTGACGATCACCAGATGAACCTCGAATTCTTAAAAATCCGCCTCAGAAAATGGGGCTGCCAAGTCACAACAGCGACCAGCGGCAAAATAGCACTTGAGATCATCCGCGCTGCTGAAACTGAATTCCACATTATCCTAACTGACATGCTCATGCCTGAAATGGACGGACTCCAGCTAGGGGAGGTAATAATCGCTCATGGCGGTGAAAAAACGCCGCCTTTGATACTTGTCACCTCTTCTCGCCAAAACACCGAAAAAAGAAAAGCCCTCAAGATAGGCTTTAAAGGTTTGATTCATAAACCGATCCGAGAGAAAGAGCTTCTTACTAATTTATTCAAAGCGATATACACAGAGGAAGCTCCTAAACCTGCTTTAATTCCAGAGCCCCTCCCACAAAGTATGGTTGGCAAAAACTACGTCCTCATCGTAGAAGACAATTCGATCAATGCTAAATTAGCTAGACTTCTCGTAGAACGATTCGGTTTCACAGCGCACATCGCCTATAATGGTAAAGAAGCCATCACCTCATTAAAAAATAAAGAGATTTATGGCATCATCCTCATGGATATGCAAATGCCCGTAATGGACGGGCTGGAAGCCAGCAGGCGCATTCGCCTCGGTGAAGCTGGCAAAACATACAGTAAAATCCCAATTATTGCTATGACCGCCAATGCACAGCCGGAAGATAAAAAACGCTGCTTTGAAGCTGGCATGGATCAATATCTCTCCAAACCTATCAACGCAGCAGCGCTAGAAGCTACGCTGAAGTTGTATTTTAAGGTCTAGTTTAGAAAAAACCATTTGCCTTACCAATTAAGCAAACGGAGGTCGTATTTGCTAAAGAAATCAAGCTCCGTCGTTAAACGAAGCCTGATCTCGTGATGCGTTATGAACTTTAAAGACAACTTAGTAACACTTCACACCATCTCTAGCTACGATCCCGTCTTCACCTTCAAAGCCAATCGTAGGATCTGCAGTGGGGAGACCGTAAAGATCATCGAAGATATTCACACCTGTCATTCCACCGCGGATTACGAAGATAGCGTCATCGAAGCTATGATCGCTTACATCTCCATCCTCTGGTGTAAGTTCTCTTTCATAGCGAGTGTGGTCTTCAAGACAGATGGTAGTAACTCCATCTTTAGAGAATGTTAAGATCTGATCCTGGTTACCTGGGTTAGCATTCACCAAGCTGAAAAGTGGCTGACGCTTCGTGCGGTTACCGACACCTTTAGGAGTATAGCGCCATGGGTTTCTGAGAAATACTTCGCGATTGTTATTGGGTACAAACATGAGGCCCACAGTTTTTCCGCCTAAGTTGTAGTTACTTGGATCGAAGCTTAATATATTACCAGGGTTTGCACTACGGTCGTTGATGATGGTAATTGCAAGCTTAGCTGCACGTTCACGGAACTCAAGGGAGCTAGGGTCAAGGTGCTTCACCTCTTCATAATCAAAGACACAGAGATCAAACTTCATTGAACTACGGTCTTCGCGGAATTCGATCGTGATAGGAGACTCAGGAAGTAAGAACAACTGGTCAACAACCTCGTACTGAGCATCGTTCATTTCCAAGTTTGAAAGGTGACGCTCCACTCCGCGGCTGCCTCGATCACAGTGGAGTCCTTCCTGAGCAGTAATGACATCATCATACTGAGTAACTCCACGGAAACGTGGGATGATTTCAATCTGAATAATCACATCGTTAAAGTCCTCATCACCATCAACCTGATCTTCAAAAGCAAGGATAAGTGGTCCATTGTGATCCTCTCCAAATAAGCGACCTGCACACTGCACTCGGGTTTCTGGATTATGCAGATCATCTTGATAAACTTTTGTAAGCCCGCCGCGAGCACCATCAACAACCAAACCGAAGCGTAAAGGCGTCCCAGCTGGAAGAACTCCTAAGCTTGCGCGTGAACCTGGTTTCAGTGGAGAATCGGGCCCTAGTACGTAGCTGTGCCAGATTTCAGTTTGTTGCTCTACGGCATTTTCATCATACCAGAACAAACTATTACGGTAAGTCCCTCCATCGTAAATAGCTGTGACGATCACCTCAGAGTCGACACTAAGGACGAAGTCACTCTCGTGAAACCCACGCTTCTCTTCTTCTAAAACGGTTCCCATTTTGCGGCAGTGAAGCTGCTCCTTTACATCCGCCCAGAGCTTTCGTGAATAAACGTAATCTGCATCGGTTTTCGAATACGTATCGATCCCAATCACTTCATCACCAACAACATCGATAAGAAAGTCCTCAGTAGTTACTAGCTCACCATCCTCAGCGGTGCAGCGAACCACATACTGTCCGTTCTTAGGGAATGACATATCGGTAGCAGCTCTATCAGGATTAGAAAACCTCACCTTGTCAGGTCCTGCTTGATGAGACCATGTGATATTCAAACCATCACCCGCTAGCGGTAAACCCTCGTCCGTGATTCCAAGATCGACGTTAATACGTTTGTTTCCTTTCGAAGTCACCGCAGTGTCCTCCATCGCAATCACCGGTGCCTGATTCTCAGGGATAATCAAAGGACTTTCAGAAACGGGGCAGCTAAAACCGTCGTTATTACCTGTTACCACACTGTCTAATAAAAATACCGCGCGTGGCTCGATGCTTGTATAATTAAGAATTTGATAAACTCCCCCGCTGTTACTACTCACAAACAAGCTACCACTAGCATCTGTATAGGCAGCACCGTATGCTACTCTTCCTTCTGGCAAGTTTTTTACAGGTACTTTGGTAACCGTGAAGTTGGATAAATCCCAGACATAGAGATCTTGGTTTCTTGTGCCAAAGAAGTAGGGAGTCCCATCGATTTCTTGGTACACGATGTCGGCAACCCCGCCTGGATTCACACCAGAAAAACTTACCATTTCATAAGTGGATGTCTCCACATTAATTTTCATTAAATCAGGGCTGTAAAAGCGGTCTCCACGCACCCATAAGTTTCCTTCAAAATCCATATCACCTGCGTAGATACGGAATGTAGGTACAGCCTTTCCCGTCGTTGTCGGAGTCCCAAGTGCAACAAAGGTACCATCTCCATGAATGCGAACAAGCTGATCCTTGTACGGAGAGTAGCGCCCCCATGCATACACCATGTCGTCTAAAATATTGTACCCAGCCGCGTTGTAGCTTTCGATCTTATCTCCAATTTTGGTGTAAACTCCATCGCGTGGATCAAGTGAATTTAATTGCCCTGATACCACTTGGAAGAAGTTAGGCTGACGCTCGAATGCAGGTGCCTCCGCCTGAGCTTCCACCACTGAAAAAACTGAACAAGCGAGTAAACCAACACTGAGAGGAGTCCTAAAATTTGTAATGTTGTTTTTAGTTTTCATAACAACACTCTTATCGCACGACCCGTACCAAGCGACGTAAAAGCCAACTAAACCATTGAAACATAAAGACTTATAAGAAAAACACAAGTGAGCACTGCAGGCCAAACACTGTAAAAAATACAGCCCTCTCGTAAGCACCACTGTAAAAAGTACCTTAAGCGAGCTTCATTATTGGAGGACGATCACGAACAGTAGAATCACCAGTAAGATTAGGCTCACAAATTTCCAGAAGGTAACGGGGTCTTTTTCAATCAATGATAAATACCTCGCCTCTAAATACTCGGGATTAGGCGTATCAAGATCTTTAACAAATTCACTTAATACGGAGTAACGGCTCTCCGGTGATATTCTTAAGGCTTTCTTTAGAGCCCCATCCAACCAAACGGGAACCATAGGATGGTATTTACAAACAGACTGATACTCCAAGATACTAAAGTCTCTCACGCTATTGGCCGTTTTCCACTTTCCACCGTAGGGACATTTCCCATTACTCAATAAATGATAGGCAATCATGGCTATTGAGAAGAGGTCGGATTTCACGCCGATATTGGAGGCATTCAGACGGTATTCAGGAGCGGCAAAATCAATGGTAGCAAGTCCCTCATGACTATTCTGAGTTCCCGCTAAGCCTTTAATATGACATGAACCAAAGTCGATGACTTTGACACAGCCCTCGCGATCGATGAATATATTATCGAGTTTAAGGTCTTGGTGAAGAGTCTCTTTTCGATGAAGTGCTCGAACGCCCGATACCATCTGGCGCACCACTTCTACCACCTCTTCCACTACTGGCTTCCCTTCGTTTGCTAACAACCAGTCAGCCAAGGTCACACCTTCTATTTCCTCCATGAGGTAATATAAAAACGTCGCCTTCCTCTGCCTACTGATCACCTTGACCAAGTTCTTATGATTGACGCGCTTACCTATCCACTCCTCAGCGATGAAACGTTCGATATAGCCTGCATCATCGATAAAGTGGGGCGAGGGCGTCTTCATCACCATCATGGACTTATCCTCCAGATCGCATACGCGGTATAGCTGACTTCGAGCACTCTCAAATAGAACCTCCTTAATCTCTAAGCCATCGATAGTCATTCCCGGGGATAGCAGCGGCGGAAAAGGACGATCGCGCAAAACCCTTTGAATTTCACCCACCCCACCTTCAGGAAGATGGTCTACCCTCACTAACACACAGCTTAAATTATCATCACTTCCAGCAGTCAGTGCTTGCTGCACCAGTTTTTGAGAGGTCGTTTCCAAGCAAGTACTTTGAGAAACTTCACTGCATATCACTTCGTCGCTAAGCCAATCATGCAAACCGTCTGAGCATATGATAAAATAATCGTCCTCAACTAAGTCAACTTCCTTGTAATCGACTTGTAGATTCAAATGAAGCCCCATGGCACGACTCAAGTACTCAACACCTTTCGACATCACAGAGCGGTGGTCCCTGGTTAGTTGTTCAATCTGACCACCTCTCACGCGGTAAACTCGAGTATCTCCAATGTGAAATATATATCCCGTGCGGGAACAAAGCACTAGCGCACTAAACGTCGAAACATAGCCCTTCTCATCGCTTAATCCCTCTGAATGAGCCTGACCACAGAGCCAGCGGTTCAGACCATCTAAAACTCTCTGAACTGAGGTCATGATCGACCACGAGTCTGGCGTGCTAAAGTAATCAGCCAGAAAACCTTTCACGCAGGTCTCCGCAGCTACCTTGCCGCCACTAGCAGCACTGACACCATCGGCCACCACAGAGACGATCCCCTTGGTCATGAGGCTCTCTCTCTCTGCCCACTCAATCCCTACACAGTCTTCGTTCTCAGTCTTTATTCCAGCTTCAGAGCACCGCCCTACGGTCACGCTCAAGCCGAATACTTGATCACGAGGCACATCAGGTTCTGCAGTAATCATCGTTTTCTAACTTAGACGATGGAGTAACACTTAATCAACTTTAATCAATTCCACGGAACCATCAGCCAGCACCTCTGCAGTATGACCCGATGGTTCATCTAAAAATAATGTCGCGATGAATCCGATGGAGCTCGAACTAGCAATCACGAGGAAGAATGTTGATGGACTATCGACAAAGGAAAAAATCGTAAGAAACACAACTGCCCCCACATTACCATAAGCACCAGCCATACCAGCTATCTGCCCCGTCATACGGCGCTGAACCAATGGCACAATAGCAAAGACCGCTCCTTCACCAGACTGTACAAAGAAGGAACAGAGCATCGTCACGATAACGGCTAGCGGTAAAGACCAGGTCGAATCAATCATACTCATCGTCGAGTACCCCACCGCCAAACCTACCATAAAAATAAGCATGCTCTTACGTCTGCCAAACTTATCTGAAATCAATCCGCCCGCCGGCCTTGCGACCAAGTTCATAAAAGCAAAACCTGAAGCCAACAACCCAGCAGTAACCGCACTTAAACCAAAGGTCTTCATAAAGAAAAGTGGCAGCATAGACACAACGGCAAGCTCCGAGCCAAAGGTGACAAAGTAGTTTAAATCTAAAATCGCAACCTGCTTAAACTTGTAGCGAAACATCTCGTCCACCCCACCATTAGCAAGCATCTCACGGTTGACTCGGTGAATCTGCGACACTTGAAAAACAAAGAGTAAAACCAAGCCTACGTAACAGGTCGTTGCCGCCGTGCTGCCTAACAAATTGATATTTCCTGGCGACAGTTTCCACACAAGAACAGCCAGTGCCGCATACATCGGGACCGTCATCCCTATTAAAAAATAAAAGTCTCGCGGCGTACTCACCTCGAGACCACCACTTTTTTTAGGCTTAAAATACGTCGCGCCCTTTGGCGTATCACGCACGACCACGTAGAAGAAAACGCCATAGAGAAATGCCATCACCGCTGTACAGTAGAGCGCATATCTCCACCCATTTTCACCACCAAACGCCAAGGCTAAAGATGGAAGGCTCAATGCAGCAGCAGCAGAACCAAAGTTTCCCCAGCCCCCATAAATCCCCTCGGCCAAGCCAACCTGACGTGCTGGAAACCATTCACCCACAAGACGAATACCGATTACAAATCCAGCTCCTACGAAACCCATGGCAAAACGAGCTAAAGCTAATTGCTCATACGTTTGCGCCGATGCAAAGAGCGCACAAAGCACGCCCGAAATCATGAGCAATGAACTAAACGTTTTCCGCGGCCCTAGTCTGTCTACGAGCATGCCCACAACTACTCTGGCTGGAATAGTCAAAGCCACATTTAATATCAGCAAGGCTTTCCACTGGGCATCCGTTAAATCAAACGTCCCCGTAATCGCAGAGGCCATTGGCGCGTGGTTAAACCAGACGACAAAGGTAATAAAAAATGCGACCCAAGAAAAATGAAGTGTTCTAATATTCGGATTACTTACATTTAACACATTAAGACCATTTTTTATCATGAAAAGCATGAGCATTAATCATGCCAATCTAATGCTGAGTATCATCATAAATTCATGATAACCATGAATTTAATTAATCATTCTGCTCGGCTAAAAAATGCCTCTTCAAAGAAACTTAGTATAGAGATCAGATTTATGAAATCTGGTAATAGTAGTAAATAGGAACACAACGTCAACAGGGATCAGCAACTGCCTTTCGAGTGAAATTATAACCTCTCGATCACGTAAGTAACTCTTCACCAATAACTTGAGATCAACACTCGCTTTCTCACAAACAAAGAGAGGTCAGGCTACTGAGTTTTATCTTAGTACCATTTTAGCTAAACCTCATTCTTCCGAATGATCTCGTTGAAACATGTCACGCTAAATAATTTGCTTTCCCTAACCTTAAAAATAGTGGGGAAATCTTGTGACTCTAAATATCTTATTTCATAAGCTTTATCACAATCAAGAGGGTTTTCACCCCAATCAAATTTTGAATGCTCTTCTATCATTCGTAGATCTTCGGTTCGTCCAGAAAACAAAAGGTGATCATTACTCTCTTTAAACTGTATAGGTAAATTCCTTTTCCTGAATATTATACTAGATAACTTTTTAGGTTTATTTTTTTACGAAATTCAAGAAAGTAGCTTTCGGATTTTTTACTGCGCCTATTGATATATTTACCGACTACCTATTCATCCGTCATATTCACATCGAATTTTATTATCAGGTCAAGAGTTCCCTCATCTTTCAAAAAATCATCTAACTGACTGTTAAACATTTTCATCTCATTATACTCACCACATACGAATAATGAATCATCAAAACTATCACAAATCATAATTAAAAATTTAGTCCCAATAGAATGTTGGAGTTGGCTCAGTAGGACATGACATTACGTGAATAAGAACAAATTGTACAACATCCTCCAGACGCGCCACACGGCAAACAATCTTGCCTAAGGCTCCATGAGCCATAATTTTTATATAGGCTATATTAACAATCAGCTTGTCGTTATTATTTCAATGAAATTGTGATAACAGGTAGTACCCTGCCTAGGGAAAATCAAATTAACGAGCATCTAGCCGTCATTTATTCTAAATCAACTCTCAGCTGTATGAACTTAGCGTCATCATCTATCAGGTAACGAGTAGTAATCGTCTGGTAACCGTCAATCGCTCCGCCAACGATAACACTAGAAGGAGAGACTGAGGACGCGGTGACGAGGTCGGGTGTCATGATCAAGGTGTAGTTCAAGCCGATATTCAAGTAATCTGTGCGCCGCTCATACTGATAAACAAAGTAAGTGTCCCCGCCGTCCTCTTCCGTGTATGCTGATTCTTTTGAGCCAGCATCAGCTTTGGTTGGATCCATGCCCAATGCAAATTCAAGCAAGTTAGCATAACCATCTCCAGAGCCGTTATTCTCTGTGTCTGCACTAGGTGCCACATTCCCCCCTGTTAAAATGTAGCTCGAAGCCCAATCGATATATGGATCTGCTGTTAAGGCGCATAGCTCGATCGATTGAATCGACTTTGTGTAATCATTGTCCTGAGCATATGCGGCGAAGTGAAAATTCTTACTAAAGTCGAATACTGAAATATTTCCTGAAGCTTCCAAAACGTCATTAATCAAGTAGCTCCAGTGCGCTCCACCTAAGCCGTCGGGTACAATTCGTATCGTTACTGGAGTGGAGATATTGACGATGAAGTCTTGGTTTGTGCCAGCGGCATCAATGCGAGAAACGCTAGTTCCATCCGCATACTGAAGTCCTGCACCGCCACTTCCGCCATTCGCAGTCAAAGACACTCCCAGCGAGTAAACTGCGGTATTTCCACCAAATGGACTTCCTAACTCGAGGCTGTACGTTGAAAGACTCGCGTCATCACTGATTATCCCAAAACTAAAACGGTTTGCCGTAAAATCACCCAAGTCGCTAGTCGTATAATAGACTTTTAATTGAAACCCGCCATTGGACTGAAAGGTGTTTTCTGAGTATAAAATCGCTGCTCGATCAAATTGAGAACCATTGTTGCTATAAGTGGCGTCATTTGCTTCCGTCCAGTTTGCCCCACGCCCCATCGAAGTATTAAGCCATCCTCCACCTATTGCGGCGTTCGTTGCGGCTCCATCACTGTCAAAATTTTCCTCATAAACACATGTAAGTTCTACGATTTCGATGCTTACTGTGGCAGTTCTAGAGACATCCCCTTCATAAGTGAAATCATAGGTAAAGGTGTCACTCGTTGCTCCTGGATCAGGAGTGTAGAAGAGATAAGGGGCAACTCCAGAAAGCGTGCCGTTTGCTGTATTCGTGTAGGTATAGCTAAGGCCATCTGGATCGATAGCATAAATGGGTAAAGTGATAGCTTGAGTCATCTCAGGATAGGCTGAGATAAACAAATCGACAGCTTGGGGGATGCCAGCGACCAAGTTCATACCGACCTTTCGAAAAGCACCCTGAGCATCGGTTACCTGAAAGGCTAAGCTTTGAATCTGGAAACTACTATCAACCATTCCAGAGAGTGTTCCATCAGAAGAAAAAGAAACGCCAGCGGGAAGAGCGGAGCTTGAAATATTTTCCCAGATGTATGCGCCAGTGCCACCTGTCGCCTGTAGCTGATAACTAAAAGCAACATCAGTTGAAATCTCAGGTAAGGTCTCTGTCGAAATCGTCAAATCACTGTCGGGAACATGATCTCCAGTTTCTGAAAGATAGGCTAATTCCTTAATTAAGTCATGGCCGATCAAGCAGGCCTCGTTAATTTCCTCCGTCGTGTAAGACCCTCTGTGAATATCATCTGCCGTAATTTCGGAAGGTAAGGGAAATTGAGTACCAAGAGCTGAGCTAAGCATCATATAAGCATTCATATATATCAGGGGGTCAGAAGCGTGCAGTGCATCATCAGAAGCAACAAAGTTAGGAATCGCTTCATTCAGACGCCCCATACCAATCGCGAGTGGAATCAGTTTCCAGCCACGCTCGGCGTAATTAAAGTAGAGTTCGACACAACTATGGTAATCCAGCGCATCTGTAGTTGATGCTGTGCCGCTAACTGCCGGCGAAATAGCAAAGGATTTAATCCAATCAAACGCGAAGGGGACCATGTTCTCTTGACCTAAATCAATGACCTCTTGTGCAGGTGCCCCAGACCAAGATCCCGATACATACATAAATGTCGCTTGATTTGGATTCAAAGCAAATTTAAATCCCTGATCGCCAATATCATCGGGATGCCAAAATCTGACACCTGGAGAATAAACTCCGTTCCGAGTACCTAGCTTCCGACGAGCTGCTGTGGTTGCGGGATTACTATTGATAATTAAGACGAGGGCGTCATCCGTCCAATCTTGCGTGCTAGAACCTTTATACAGGTAGCGCACGATGTTATTAAAAGGAGCGTTTGTCACATCTACACTTCGATAAACGACAGCCCCTTCATTCTCATAACTGGTATTATAATGCACCGTTGTTTGATGGGAATTCAAAGTCGTTTCAGCAGTGTTGGCTAAACCAGTGGCATCGCCAGCTGAGATCGCCGTAGGGCTGTAGGTGGATACCGACGCGTTTAGGCCAGTAATTTGAGTGAAAATCGTACAGGCGTATAAATACTCCTCTTCAGCCTGTGTTACCGCACCAGCCGCAGCCAGAGCATAGGCACCTGGAATGAGCTCCATACCCACACCATTTGCAACGCGGTACATGATAGGGCCAAAGATGTTGACGTCTTCATCTTCATTAGCTGGGAGAAAGATCATCGGGGTGCTACCTGCATTTAAAATTAGCGACGAAAACTGAGCACAGCCCTCGTAAAAAACTTCAGGAGCAAAGTAGGCATTATCCAGAGGCGCATCGTCGTATATATTCGTTGGCCCGCCGTTGTACTCTGAGTACTCAATCGTGCTTGTAGGCGTCGTGTTGATTGTTGGTATGAGTATGACGTGGCGATAACCATCAGCGATGGTATTGCGCAGTGCGATGTCTTCTGAGTTTTTGTCGTAGAAACCATCCGCCAAGGACTCAATGTTAGAATCCTCAATAATTTCAACATCCACTGTGTTAAAGCCGGCTGAATTTGTGAGTAAGCCTCGTAGGTGTGTCGCGACTTCCGAATAGCGATCTGAACTTTCACCAACTGAGACAATAAGGATATCATCAGACTGATCCTGAGCCCATGCTGCGTGAGGTATCGCGAGAAGAGAGAAGAGCAGTACAAGAAACATGCATGCAGTTGAGGCAAAATGAGTTTTTTGACTATGTTTATCAAATCTTATTTCCATGACGGATTTAGTATACGGACATATCAGTGTGTTAGACTAGATTTTAAAAAGAAAGAGCAGTACTTTTTTCAATATTTCACGTAGCAAGCATCCTCTATATCAACCAAATTGACCGATCTTCAGAAAGACTCCTATCCAATACCCCGGATATCTTCACGCACTTAAAAGCAGGTCTCTAATGACAAAAGAAGATCACAACAGGTCAAAAAACCTTGCAAAACAAGGAAGTAAAATACTCGTCTATCCGAGCACAAAACCTTTAAGTTGAAATATTCAAAATCAAACTGACCTACATTGTAATATGCTTCATGTATATAGCTCGCCTACTAGGCAAGATCAGCCAGCAGCATTTTAACACCGCCTTGTCCTCTTCTGTACGGACTAGCTTATCCCATATATCACATCTTCATGTTCTACCCTAGCTTGCCTTGGCATACTAACGAACGGTCCGCAGTGCGGAAAACGCAAGTTATACAATCTATTGAATTTTTCTGGTATTAGTCAAAAATAGCCGCGTAATGAACCCAAGTAGTTTCTGTTAGTAATTACTCCCTAGAACTTGGAATTTACCATTCATATACTGAGACTGCATTTCCCCATATACCCTCTCATTCTTCAAGCTCCTCGCTCACGGTGAGAAACTTCTCCGCTGGCACGGACTCTGAGAATTCTTTAAGCTCAATATTACGGTAATAAATCTCAGCCGTCTCAGATTGGAACCCGATAATCCCAGCTGCAGGGTTTAGGTTAAAGGCCATATTTACAACCTCGCCATTGACCTTATGTATTGCGTATTCCGCCCCCATTACGATGAGTTCACAACTATTCCATTGATCATTGAGACCGTTAAACTTCTTTGGGATTTTCGCATTGTGAAGCCACCTCTTCCCCTTGTAGTCTTTCTGCTTTTTATAAAGAACGCCGCCCTCATCAGGGTGAAGGTATAGACTCGTCGCAGGATCATAGTACCAATCGTAGCGCTGCCCTCCCGGCCTGATAAGATCTCCCGTTCTATTACGATCCTCCTCGGGAATGTAATGTATCTGATACTCTATACCTGTAGGGAAAACCTTGTCATCTGTGATATGGTAATAAACTCCCGCATCAAACTGCCATTTATCAAAATAATTAGCCTTCTTACTCCCCCATTTATACTCAAACCTTAAGTGATACTTATCGAATGACTTCTTCGTATACATCATCCCTATCGTACCATCGGTACCTTTATTCAAGTCAATCTCATCGGGCCAGCTATCATCAAAAACATGGATCATCTTATCTTCTATCGCAAAGACCTTCTTACCTAGAGCCTCGTCGCCCTCCTTTAACTTGATATACCATCCCTCGTAGGTTTCCCCATCAAACAAAGGAGTAAAACCTTCTTCCTTCGTCGCCATGTCTTCTGCCTCTGCAAAGAAGGGCACAACTAGTAGCCCTAGTAAAATATAGGATTTAAAATAAATATTCATGTTAATAAAAATACGATGTCTGGCAATAAGCGACACTGACGGAGGCAAAGTCAACTTTATAACTAAAACTAGGAAACCAAAATTGTTGAATGCTTGTCATTTATATTACAACTTAGAAAATTATAAATTAATGATCGAAACATCTAGGGCTCTTACTGAGCGAAATCCTTCAGGAAGACAGATGAAATAATCTTACCAATAGAACTTACCTGAGAGACTAACAAGGCTAGCGTCGTTACCAGAACGTATGCGGTTTTCCCAATTTAAACTAACACTCATAGGTAAATCTGCAGGGGTCCAATGAACACCTAGAGAAACAGAATAAAAGTCCTTACCCCCTGTGCCGGTTCTCTCAAGTAATAATGCATCATCGTTCAGTCCTACTATTTCAGATTCATTCTGATATTCATGAGCCCAAACAGCTCTGGCGTGAGGAATAATAAAACCATATGGGGTATTTAAGGTATAGCTGGCTTGCATACCGATTTCTGATGTAAGACTACTCAAGGTCTGATCTTCAAAGACAAAGCTTGAATCACCCTCAGTAAAGCCCTCTGTCTGAATGTGATGATAATCAACACTGACGACTGGACCGTAAGAAATCTGATTCCAAGAAAGGTTATAGCCAGCATCAAGACTCACGGAGTGTGTCTCTGCATCGATATCGTTTGTTCTGAAAGCTTGTCCTTCGCTCACCCAGTCAAGTTCCATAGATTGCCAACCATAAGAATATAATCCACTGACATAAAAGTCATTGAATTTATAGTTCCCATATAAGGCTATATATTCACCGTTTGATTCCAAATCTCCTAAATCGCCCCCTAGATCTGTATCCGACTGAGCATGCCCAAGGGCAAAACCAACCACGATATTTTCGCCAACCATATAATCAACGCCTGCCGCACCAGCATAGACATCAGACTCAAAGTTAACACCTTCTAACGAGTTTTTGAATGAACCGAAATTCCCTTGTGCCCAAACAGCAAACTCAGCATCACTGAAAGAGGTGCCGGTGCTCTCAACATTTTTTTGTCCTCGTAATTGGAGCTCTTGAATATGTTGTCCTAAATCTTGCAGAGATGTTCTAGCCATGGATAAAGCCACTTCGGGTAATGCAAACGAAGCTAATAAAGCATCTACTGGGTTTGCAAACACAAGTACAATTTCAGCCCCCTCAAATTCAAGTGTGAATTCATCAGCATCTCCATTACTAAAACTTGCAACTACAGCAATATATTGTTCTGAGCTCAGTAAGTTTTCATCTATTCTAGAAAGAAAACCGCTGCCGCCATCATCATTATATTGAAAAAAGTTGGTAAGAGGATCATTCGAATCAAATGATCCAACATAAATTGTGAGAGTTGTGTCAGAAATAGCTGTCGGTGCAACGGTTTCAATTCGATAAAGCCCGTCGACCCCAACACGGAAAGGAATTTCTAAATAATTGACAGCCGTTCCACTTCCAGAAAGAGATGGTGGGTTACCAAAAACTCTATTGTAGGTAGAAGCACCCGCTGTCGTTCCGCTAAAGGTAATAATTTCTGAATGAAGTGAAGAAGCCCCGACTATGAGGGCAAGTGAAGAAGATAGTAATACTGAGTTTTTCATGCTTATTCATTGTTGTTTTCCTTATAAAAATAAGGACCTATTACAGCTAAATGAAAGCCACTTAATAACTGTTAGCTAACTGAATAGATGTCGCATATTGATTTTAGCACGTGTTGTGTCAATGCTAATTAAAGAGAATCACATACAGAATTATTTATTTAGATAGAGCGGATATCTAATATTCTATAAATTCCACCCATTATTAATATCTAAAACGTTAGACGTAGGGATTGGCTTTGATTACTTTGGCGCAGAGTATTTCCACAAAGGACCTGACTGCAGCTTTACTGCCTTTATCAAGCGACATCCTCGAAAAGATAAGCAGCAGCAAGAAGCTGCGTATCAAAATTGATGCCATTTGGAATGAAAACGAAAAAGATGATGCTAAGACATTTGAAGCAACCAAGGCTATTTTTGAGGTTCTCTTTCTAGAATACAGTCAGACTCCTAGTAAGTAGCGCTGTTAAGGCATTCAAACGATCACCTACCATCGCCAGGTTACTAGAGATTTCTCACTTAGAGGTTCTTTACGGCGACCCCGATCAAGCACCTCTTCAATTTTCTCATCAACCACGCCTTTTTTCTTTAGGTATCCATGACGTTGCATCGCCACAAAGCTCTGCGAGCCGATCACTACGCCTTCGGAGAAATATTTCACCTTACTGCGCAGAAGCTCATAGCGGCTTAGTTTACCATCGAGCGCGATCACTTTATCCGCAATCTCCTCCTTGATTCCTTTACGGGACTTAACCTGCCTCGATTCATTCCCCGCATCTACTTTTACTTCCGTTCCGTTTTCAAACAGCCAGCAGCGGTAAAGGTTTTGGTTATTAGCAAAAGTATCCGTCGGCACATCCAGCACATCGCAGAGACCTCGCCCAGCACGTTTTGAGCCCGCCACAGCTTCCGCATAAGCGCCCCAGCGGTAATTCTTAGGGTCAGTCACGATGCCGGCTCGCACGGGGTTAAGATCAATGTAAGAGCTCATAGTCCGTAGAGCATTTCCATCCTCTACCAGCACACTTTTGTATCGGCCCTGCCAGAGCGTGCCAGTCCTGCCGTGTTTCTTGTTATACCAGCGAGTGAAACGCTCTTTGACCTCCTTCATGTAAACGGACAGATCACAGAATCGCTCGCGAAACTGATCTAGCATCTCGATGATTTCAGCCTCCTGCTCCATGCCCCGCATCCAGTCGATTTCCTTGCGAAGTCTGGCGATAAATTCTTTAGAATAGAGTAAGCTCAAGTGTTTCAGCAGTTCTTCCTCACCCTGCTCGCCATGAAATTTCTGGTTAAATCGCTCCTTGTTGCGCACTCGCACAAGAATGTGGAAATGGTTATCCATTACACAATACGTCAACACCTTCACTCCACAGAACTGCGCCATTTTCCAAATTAACTTCCGCAGCCCCTCTTTTTCCTCTTTACCCAGTAAGAAATCACCTCCCGCCGTGCGACTCATCACATGATAGGCATATTCATGCGCCTCACACCCCTCATCTGCTACGCCTAAAACCCGACCTCCACCGATTCCACGCCGTGATTTACGATAAACACGCCCCTGATAGGGAGCCGTCTTACAATCGATTTTTTGAAGGTCAGAAAGCTTATTTTTCTCTGCATTCATAATGGTTAAATAGATACAAGACGAGAGGAGATAACGCAAGGATTTTTACTGAATGCCTGTCATTCATTTTAATTTGTTATTCATTTTAATTCATTTTATTCCTGTCATTCATTTTATTCCTAAACACCCTTATGAAACAACACTTAGAGACTCCAAACCATCTTTCAGAAGATACTGTTTGAAGTTTTTCTCAAAAACACAGTTGCTGTCATTCATTTTACTGTAGGCTATCAATCGCCAATGGAGTTCATCAAAGAAAATAACCAGCTTGAGCTAACAGCATAAATCAAGTAACCGTCAATTTAGGAGACACGCTGCGAGAAATCCTTGGGGAACACCAGTAACATTTAACGACGCTTACAATAAATTAAAATAATCAGATTTATAAACATGCACACATACATTACTGTTCTAAATTCAAAAAAGTCTTTACTCATTAAATAGCTTAAAACCAACAAAGAAAATATAAAGGTGATGACTGCTGAGTTTTTCATGTGAAATCCGAAATGTAATATTCAATTAATGAGCTGATTTTAGTCTCATCTTTAATTTTCCACACCAAGTATGCATGATATCTAGATGAACTTTACAAATTTATAGATAAGCATTTATACTACGGTGTCACAATAGAGATTGGTAAGGTTTCTGGTTTGCAAACGCCACAATAACGAAACTCCATACTATAGATGCTGGATTGGGTTTCAGTAAGCACTTTTCGAATATTTTTCTTAGTACGAGTTGTTTTATACCTAGTTGTTCGAAGAGATAACGCAAGGATGTTTACTGAATGCCTGTCATTCATTTACATGCCCCGCATCCAGTCGATTTCCTTGCGAAGTCTGGTAATAAATTCTTTAGAATAGAGTAAGCTCAAGTGTTTCAGCAGTTCTTCCTCACCCTGCTCACCATGAAATTTCTGGTTGAATCGTTCCTTGTTGCGCACTCGCACAAGAATGTGGAAATGGTTATCCATTACACAATACGTCAACACCTTCACTCCACAGAACTGCGCCATTTTCCAAATTAACTTCCGCAGACCTTCTTTTTCCTCTTTGCCTAGCAAAAACTCGCCACCCGCTGTGCGGCTCATCACATGATAAGCATACTCATGCGCCTCACAGCCCTCATCTGCTACGCCTAAAACTCGACTGCTCCCAATTCCACGTCGTGCTTTACGATAAACGCGCCCCTGATAGGGAGCCGTCTTACAATCGATTTTTTGAAGGTCAGAAAGCTTCTTTTTCTCTGCATTCATAATGTTTAAGTAGATACAATACGAGAGGATATAATGTAAGGATGTTTACTGAATGACTGTCATTCATTTATAAGGATGTTTACTGAATGACTGTCATTCATTTATACCGCTCACTGCAGTCATGAGAAAGCTACTTTTACACCTAAACATCCTTATGAAACAACACTTAGAGACTCCAAACCATCTTTCAGAAGATACTGTTTGAAGTTTTTCTCAAAAACACAGTTGCTGTCATTCATTTCATGCCTGTCATTCATTTCTTATATGCTAAAGATAGTTGCTGACCCTTTTCACGTGTTAATTTGGCTTTTGGGGGGAACAACTACTGTTTATTCACCCAAGCATATTCGCCAAGTATTTTCACTTGTTTATATTCAAAGCCAAAATTATTGGCTAAACGAATTTCTTCCTTATAAAATAATAAATTGCATTTTTTAAAATCCGTAATTTCCAGCAAGCATTTCAAATCATCTAATATCCTTTTTTGTTCTAAAAGATGGAATTCACCAATAATTATAATTTTAACCCCCCATGAGGAACTTCGACTCATTCGAAAAAAATGCCTTTCATCTATGCAAGCATCTAAGTTTTCAACCTCAGCCTTTTTAGAAAAAAGTTTACTAATGACTTTTTTTTCAAATGCCACTAGCTGTCTCTGCTTTTGAAGGCTGACTTTTATAACCCCTTCTCCACGGGCAAGGTTTAATGGCTTCTGGTTCATATTTTCTCCATAGCATGCATCAATAATGAACAACATTGATATTAATAATAGAACTGATGATTTAATCATGGTTTTATAGGTTGAGATCCTAATATATTA
The DNA here is from genome assembly GCA_051252195.1 of Akkermansiaceae bacterium. Taxonomy (GTDB): domain Bacteria; phylum Verrucomicrobiota; class Verrucomicrobiia; order Verrucomicrobiales; family Akkermansiaceae; genus Oceaniferula. The sequence continues at coordinate 28,509 of JBPOGD010000002.1, forward strand.
TCAGGAATTATTGGGTTTTCAGGAGTAGGATTAACAGGGAAATTTCCTCCTGCTTGCGATATTGCTTCACATACAAAACCAATACAACTTTTGCCCCCATTGCCATTCATAAAGTTGTATTCTTCACCATCCTTCCCACCAAAAGGGTTCTTCCCTTTATCTATTGAATTCTTTGTTTGTTTAATCCACGTTTCGATTTCAAAAATGCTTTCTGGGCAGGCTTTAAAATCAATGACATGAGTATGATCGTCCAACCCCTCGTCTGCAACTATAGTATTAAGATCGCCTGGAGCCGACGGGTTTGATTTACCAGCACCTTGCCCTCCAGGCCACAACCCAGCTGTAATATTAGGTGTAACTATCGATGCATGACCTGGGTCAACCAATTCAGCGAAAGGAAAAGCACTTTTAGTTTTTATCACCGTAGGATGATATAAAACGCTTACTTTTAACATGCTTTTACCACAACACTTTCTTCCAAACTGATCAAGTTCTATGCCCAGAATTTTTTCACCAATATACCACAATGTTGACCAGGATTCACTATAAGAATTTAACCCCATAAAATCAGCTCTATTTACGCCATCGTTATGGACAAACCCATACAGATTCAGCCCCCCTCTTTCTTGGATTAGATCCCTGCTTGGCCATCTACCTGTCACAGGATCATAGTATCTGTATCCGTAGTAGTAGAGACTACCTGCATGTATATTAATGGGCTTCGTGCTGAAACGGTAGGTATTCCCATCTGCAAACGAACCATTCTTCACAAGCGTATTTCCAAAGGGATCATACTCGTAGTGTGCGGTGACTACTCCCGCAATATTGATAAGATCACTGACGTTGCCATTACCATCGTAAGTCACTGAGTGATTGATCCCTGAGTTATGATCTCGAACGGATAACAAACCGCCTACACCTCCCGCACCTTGCGCAGAACCTGATAAATCTAATCCCCAAGTGTAGGATTTTTGCATCGTGAATATAGCATTTTGGACAGTGAATTCAGCAAGGCAGTTCCAACTTTCATAGAGATAACGAGTAGTAGTGATCGCCGCCCCGCCTGAGGTCGTATTGTAATCATTGCGTTCAGTCCTTCTTCCATAGGCATCGTAAAGGTATTCACTGCGTGTGCCTTTGTCTTCGTCAACGATGATCTCAAGACGGTTTTCCTCATTCCAGGTGTTGCTAATTCTGCCATCACTCAAGAGGCTGCCGTTATTATCATATGTTGGTGTCACGGGTGGACCTGTCGAAGGATTGATCTGGCTGTATTGGTTAAGCTGATTAGGTGCATAGGTAAAGAGATTCGCTCCTGCATTCAGCACGGTGGTGCGGTTGCCTATGGCATCGAAATTATAGTCATAATCGTAGTTGGCTACGGGATTACTCGCAGCGTCTGTTTTCTTAGCGGTGTCCAGCTGGCGGAGCTGATCGTAAGTGTAATCGATCTTGCTGCCATCGGCGAGGGTCACGTCTTCACGCTGTCCTACGCTGTTGTAGGTGTAGTCAAAGCTATTGATCTGAGTGTTTGCCTGATTATAGGCTTCGATGAGCTTAAGCCTGCCGAGTTCATCGTATTCCTTGCTCTGCCTTGCTCCTGATGGGAAGGTAATCTGATCCACGAGGGATGCCTTGTCATTCCACATTCTGAATGCCTGTCATTCATTTAATTCATTTATGAAGGGGAGCATCGAAGAAATCGCGATGAATGACGTCTTTATCAAACCTTTTCCTTGTTTTTTTGATAGCGGGGAATATTGCTTGCTTGTTGTAATAACTACTAGTCATAAAATAATAGTTGATATGTTAAATTTATTGAGCTAGGGTTTCGTTCAACTTAATGATGTGGCTAGATGACTACAAACAATTCAGAGGAACAATGGTATGGCCAAGTCCGTAAGGGAATATTGGAATATACTGTTTTCTCGGTTCTCCAAGAAGGTGAAAACTACGGTTATGCGATTCTTCAGAAGATTCGCGAATACCCTTCTATGAAGAATGTAACCGAAAGTGCTGTTTACCCCGTCTTAGCCCGTTCAGTGAAAGAAGGACTCATTAGCTCAAAAAAAGTAAGTTCTGAGAGTGGCGGTCCTCCAAGGAACTATTTCTCTATGCAAGCAAAAGGACGCATCAAACTTGCCTACATGAAACAGTATGTGAACGACCTCCAAAAAGATTTAAAAAATATTAACAGCGACTATGAACTCTAAAAACCACCTTATTAACGACTATCTCAGAACCCTATCTGATGATTTGATCAAGAAGGGTTATGATAATGAAAGCCAAGAGCATATTCTCAGCTCCTTAGAGCTTCAAGTGATGGAACTAGGTGGTGGCGCTAACCTTACTAGTGATCAAGAGCTTGGTATCATAAGCGCATTGTCTCCAGCGGATTCATATCCTCACTTTGATTCTGATGAAGAGGATTTAGAGGAGGCGCTCGTGGTTGAACAAACAGAAATGAATTCTGAGGTGGGTGTTCAAGACCGTGTAACTAAGGAACTTGAAGTCAAACACTCCTCTTCATCTAAAGTGCGATGGATCCTTATGGCAGGTATCGTTTTACTATTACTTATCGCCATTAAAGGTATTTCTTGGGGTGTGAAGACTCAGCAGAGCTTAGTGACCTATGAGGAGGATGTTAAGTCCACTAGAGCTCAAGTAGATAACGTAATTCAGAGGCGCTATGACTTGATTCCTAATCTCGTCAATACTGTTAAAGGATATGCAGTACATGAAAAAGATCTGTTCACTGAAATAGCTAAACTACGAAGTAACTGGACTAAAGAATCTGGAGAACAACGTCAAAAAACAGAAGCTCAATTAGAAGGCTCAATTAGTAGGTTGTTACTTGTAGCGGAATCTTACCCTAACATTAAATCTGATCAGCTATATCAGAATCTTATGATGTCTCTTGAAAGCACTGAAAACCGTATTGCTATCGAAAGAAGACGAAACAATGAGAGTATTCGAGTATTTAACTCCGAGATAAGGAAGATGCCTCGTAGCCTAATAGCCACTCTTATGGGGTTTACTCAAAAAAGTGAATATATTCAGATTAAGGATGAAGTAAGGGTGAATCCTAAAGTAGAGTTTTAATGAAATACGTCTTATCCATATTCATTATCCTATTGGCTGTTGGTGGTATCTATTTCAGTAAGTTAATATTCAATGATCAAAAAACCACTCAAACACAAGCGATAGATACAGTATCGTTAGATGTGATTCCAGTCAGGAAGAATGACTCCTTTTACTATAATGACAGTAATATCAAGGGCGCTGATCAATATGCTCAATTTGAGCTTAAGAGAACAAGGAAGGAGCTTAACTATGATTTCTGCATGGTTCTCAGACCGAGTTTACCTGATGGCGAAACTGTAGAAACGTATGCAGCTCAAGTTTTTGAGAAATGGCGAGTAGGTGAGAACTATGGAGGAAAGGGGGTTCTTTTCTTATTCATCGAAGATATTAAAAAGCTCAAAATTGAAGTAGGCTATGAGTTGGAAGACGTATATCCAGACAGTTACTGTGCCAGTTTCCAGCAAGAGGTGAAAATGTACATGTCTGGCGGATATAATGGGGATGTCTTTGGCATGCTTATGACCTCTATGCTGAGAAGGAACCAAGGTGATATATTTAGTGTGTATACGGGGAAAGGGCTTGTGAGAGGAGGTATGAGTAAAGGTTTCTTATCAGGCGGAGCGGGTGTCACTACTAGGGACTTTTATGAAACTATTGAAAATCGAGTGAATGCAGCGATGGACTATGATCACGATGAAATTAGAGCAAAGTATCCAGCTGGTAAGAGCCCTCTAGCTACCACAGAGAGCTTTCTCAGAGTTCTCCATGACGGTGTCGACTACCCATTCATACCCATGATAACCAAAGGTAGCCAACTCATGCGGTTAGAGTATCCACACCCACCTTCGATGTTAAAAAGGATATGGGGCGAATATAATCGATCATACCCAATACATGTCATGGAGGATGGCGACTTAGCTGCAGTTAGATTCAGTGGTAATGATGGGTGCTTTTATCTAAGGAAGGCAAGTAACGGAGACTGGTTGATCGATTTTGTGAAAACATGGGCGTATCAAGCTAGCTCTGCAAATTCAGATCATTGGTGGGTTATTACGAAAATGCAGCCATGGATGTTTGCTCATAGGAATATCAAATCGAAATCGCAGTATTACAGAACACCAAAGCTCAGATCTACAGAGGAAGATCCCTATGAGCGGATTCGTCAGCTGCAGGAGAACGTCCGACTTAACCCGAATGACCCCAATGCGTATTTTGAGCTAGGGGAGTATCTATATTTTGAGTGCTACTGGATTAGGGCAGCGATTATGACTATCGAAAAAGGGCTTGTCATAGATCCAGAAAACACTGAGCGGCGTTTTATGGTCATCGATATGCGTATGAAGTTCCCTATGTGGGATCAGATTCCTCATCACTACGAAGAAATCCTTAAGGTGAAACCAAAGCTTTGGCATGCCTGGAGCCGTTATCTGATTTTCTCTCAAGTCTATTTACACGATAAGAAACTTGAAGCTCAAATCAGAAAAAGAAGCCCATATCACGAATAATGAAAACCATGAAAAATCAGCTCAGAGTCTTCATAGTTATGGTTAGTGTTTCAATTCTCTATGGTGAATCAAATAACAATAACACTCCTGTTTACAGTGGACCTATTACACTAGGTAAAACCTCGGCTAAAGTATCAGCTCAAATAGAAGAGAATCCTTTTGTTTTTAAAGCAACCCTTGATGGTTCTAAGAAATATAGCAGTTACAGCATCATCCTGAAGGATAACTGGAAGAGCTTTTCAGTAGATTTAGAGACAAATCTACCTCAAACAACAATTAAAGAACCCTTTCTGGTTTTAGCCTTAACAGACAGTCAGATTAAACTCTATCAACACGTGTATTTCAAAAATAGGCAAAAAGACGGGCAGACGGTGCTTATGACATCTGATCCTGACGTTCCCAGAGATGGAAAGCTCCGTCCCATAACTCACGAGAACAAAACAATCTTGGGTAAACACCGCATCAGATTTCAACAAACTGATAAAAACATCATCGTCTCTATTAACGGAGACGAACTATTTACTTACGAAAAAACAGCCCATTTTGACTACGTCAAATTTGGTGCAAAAGGATATCTCACGAAAATATCCAATTTGAAAATCAACGGAAATAACTACTAGAAAAAAAGCAATGAATAAAATGGTTAACAAATATTTATTACCTCTATTGGTAATCACCTTAATGTTAACTAATGTATTTGGGCAGAAAAATAATCGGTTATTGTGGAGTGATCCATATGGCGGATTTCATACATGTAATCTTGATGGGACAGATCCACACATACTTTTTAACCTCCCTACGAATCCCCTTTTTAATGTAGATATAGCTGTTAATTCAGAGACTAAAAATATTTACTGGTTTGATTATGTGACTAGTCACTTACAAGTAATTGGTTCTGAAACCAATGGTATTCAAAATATAGTCAATATTGATATAATTGATCAAGTCACAGCTATGGCTTTAAATGAGACAACAGGTCGTATTTATTGGTTCGAAGCGTCTGGGGAACCGTGGTCGCCCGCAGAAGAGCCTAACTTAGGACGACTTCTTAGTGTTGGGGAAGCTGGCGGGGATGTTGAAGTGGTGACTCCTGTATTAAATTACAGCATCAAATCATTAGCTATAGATTCAGATAATGATTGGATATACATGATTGATGAGATCGGCGATCATGTTTTCAGATCTAAGGGGGATGGCTCTTCTTTTGAAATATTATATAACAGCTTAAGTGCGTTGGGTTACCTCTATATAGACGATATAACACTAGATATAGCTAATGGCTTTATGTATCTTAGTTCAGGGCCTAATGGGAAAATATACAAGGCTGCTTTGGATGGTTCAAGTATTATTGAAATAGTGACAGGTTTGAGCCTCCCTGGAAGCATTGTTTATGATCAGTTATCTGATAAAATTTATTGGACAAATAGATCAAATGGTAACCTCTTCTCTGCTAATACAGATGGGACTAATGTTAGTTCTTTACCCGTTTACGCTTGGGGTAATCTGGCTCTATTGCCAGCTGTTCATGTAGAATTTGAGCAAACCTCTGCGACTGTCAATGAAGGAGGTATTATAGAAATACCTATTAAGATTACTGGTGATCTCAGCGATTTCAATCGTCCTTTCTATATGGATATTGAGATTGAAACAGATGATGCGGAACTTAGGAATGCCATAGTAGCGTATGATATTGTTTATATAGACCCTGTGATTTTGGAGTATGATCCTGATCACAATTTCACGTTAAATATACAGGTTGATGATAATGACATACTTAACGAGGAGCGGTTGTTTCGTGTGAATATCATAGGGGTTAATGGCGATGTCTTTTATAATTTAGGCTATCAAGGTATAGATATCGGTAGTAATGAAAGTGTTGAAGTTACAGTGCTTGATAGCTTTTCTCAAACGATGAATCGACTGGTTTGGACTGAAAGCTCCGTGCATGATATTGTTACTTCAAATCTGGACGGAACAGAGAGTTATAAGTTAATTAGCACGGGGCTTCTTGGACCATCAGGAATAGCTGTTCATTCAGAAACAGGACAACTTTATTGGACCGACCGATGGACTAATAAAATTCAACGCTCCGATGCAGATGGAACTAATGTTGAAGATTTAGTGACAACAGATTTATACGATGCTTTTGGTATAGCTATAGACGAAATCAATGATAAATTTTATTGGGCTGACACTGCCTTGAGTGTTATTAAACGGGCTAATCTAGATGGTAGTGATGTTGAAACTCTGGTAACAGGAACTGGCACTTCGAAGGCACTGGCAATAGACGCTAAAGAAGGAAAGATCTATTGGTCTAATTATACCAATGGTTTAGTTCAATGCTCAAATTTAGATGGATCAGAAGTTACAACATTATATTCCAATAATAATTCTGGATACAACGAGCTAGGAGGTATATCCCTAGACTGTGATAAGGAAGTAATGTATTTTGTATCTAGAGAATCTGGTTCGATATATCGTGCTGCAATGGACGGCTCTAGCGTTATGAGTATTATTACTAATCTAGGAAATCCTATTGGTATTACCTATGACAAGTTTACTGATAAAATTTATTGGGTAGATGGTGATTGGGTGGACGGCTATATTATAGATGCTACTGAAGGGGTTATTCGTTCTGCCAATACAGATGGTTCAGATATTAAAATCCTTAAAAACGCAAATACACCTAAAGGTATCACATTAGCTCCATCGTTATTCACGTTTTTAGAATTTAATGATGATTCTCTTGCTGTCACGGAGGGACAAATGATTCAAATTCCTATTAATATTATAGGATCACCGACAGAGACAATAACCTGCAGAGTAGATTTTCAAGCAAGTGATAGTAACCTAGCCACTGTGATTGACTTTAACGAATATATAGTTGTGTATCCTAATACCGATAACAAAATATCGATACAAATACCAGAAGATGCACTACAGACTGGTAATAGATCATTTATTCTTAAGATCACTGAAATTCTATCATCTCACGATATTTATTCACGAGTGGGGATTACGGAAAATAACAGTATCGATATCTTGGTTGTCGATAATGACGGCGATACTTTACAGTCTTGGTATGTGAACTCTTTCCCATCAGACCCTTTGCTTGCTGGCATAGAAGCCGATGCTGATAATGATGGGCAAAATGCAATTGTTGAGTGGATGACTAATAGCGACCCTATGAATGCAGCGGATGTAAACAGGCCTTTCATAAATATCATCCCATCGGGTGATGTAGAGCTGAGTGCTCAAACTATTGGGATTTCATTTTATTACGATAAGCTCAAAACAGATTATTCAGTTATCGTAGAATCCTCTAATGATCTAAGTGATAACTCATGGGAAACACTCTGGGATAGCGCAGTCGATCCTGATCTAGAATCAGCTAACCTTATTATCGTTCCAGATACATCAGAAGGTTGGTTGACAGTTTCTGATTCAGCTCAAGTAGATACGATGGGTAAAAACTTTTTTAGACTTAAATATAAGGAAATTATCGAATGATTGTTTAATGGGGAATCAATTAGCTCATATCGTTGCGAGGATCGTTTCCCAATATGAGCGCAGCCTTTTTTAGAATATCTTCCCTGCGTTGAGACTTGGTGAGCTCCTTGCAAATCTGCGTGATGGATTTGGAGCTACTTAAGAAGTAGTCGATGACTTCCTTTTTGAATTCTTCGCTGTGACGGCGGTATGTCTTTTTCATGTTGGTTTCCTTGATTGATTGTTATCAATTAGGAGAACCGCTGGCTAGAATTTTGGGGAACCTCAAGCCGTCCTAGATTAACCTTTGTTAACCTAGGACAATATGTAGCCATTTGGCATTTAAATCCCCTCCCCTGATAAGAGTTGTGCTTGTCTAAGCCACGCTGAGCTCTTTGCTGATTTTAGCTACCTCGGCTTCGACCTGGTCGTTATCGACGTAACCCATCGTTCTACCACCTTTGAAGATTCTGGATGAACCTTTGATGTGTGAGCGCTGCTCTAGGAAAGCGAGAAGATGCTCGCGGTAAGCGAAAAACTTAGGATCTTCAAACACCTCCACTCGGTTTCGTGGACGAGGAAAATTAATTTCTAAAATCTCACCCACGCCAGCCTTGGGGCCGTTAGACATCATAACGCAACGATCCGCCATGAACACGGCTTCGTCGACGTCATGTGTTACAATCATCGCAGTAAGTTTCTCACGCTCTAGAATTTCGATAATAACGTCCTGAAGTTCCATACGGGTAAGTGAATCCAAACGACCAAATGGCTCATCAAGGAGTAACACCTTGGGCTGAAGAGCAATGGCACGGGCAATTCCCACACGCTGCTGCATACCGCCAGAGAGTTCTTTGGGGTATTTCTTCATCGCATCAGCAAGGCCAACAACCGCTAAGGAGTGCTCGACTATTTGCTTACGAGTTGCTTTATCCACGTGAGGATAAACGTTCTTCACACCGAGCATCACATTGCCATAGGCGGTCATCCAGGGCATCAAACATGGAGCTTGAAAAACAACGGAGCGATCTGGCCCAGGGCCGTCGATCTCTTTATTGCCAACGATGATACCACCATCAGAAATTTCATTAAGACCTGCAAGCATGGTCAGCACAGTGGATTTACCACAGCCAGAGTGACCAATAAGGGAGATGAATTCGCCCTCTTTGATCGTGAGGTTAAAGTCCTCCACGACACGAAAATCATCGCCGTAAGGATTAGGGTAAGCTTTAACAAGGTTTGAGATTTCAACAAACCTTTGATTTAAATTATCAGACATAAAATAGTGAAAAGTAGGGTTGTTAATTTACGTGGAGCTCGTTGGCTTCATCTGCTTCTGCTGGAGATGACCAAAGCTAGGCTTTGCGGATGGTGGATTGAAGTCCTTAGGTGTCACATTGGGCATCGGAATCATGTTGTCTGACTTGCGCTGCTTACTCTCTTTATTAAGCCCAAACATAAAGGCCGTGATTTCTGACTTCAGACGCATGAACTCTGGATGATCATTCAAGGTGTGGCGATCTCTTGGTCTTTCCATATTCACGATGAACTCATTGGCCAAAGTCGCTTCTGGCCCCATGGTGAGAGGAATGATGCGATCTGCCATAAGCACAGCTTCATCAACGTCATTGGTAATCATCACCACGGTTCTTCGATCTTGCTCCCAAATTTTTAAAATTTCGTCCTGAAGATCAGATCGGGTAAGCGCATCAAGAGCAGAAAGTGGCTCATCGAGTAAAAGAACTTCTGGCTGCAATGACAAGGTTCGCGCTAGCGACGCCCGCTGACGCATACCACCAGAAAGTTCATGAGGTTTCCGGTCCCTTGCAGGGGTGAGCTTCACCATATCGATGTAGTTCATAATATGGTCTGACACTTGTTTCTTGTTCATTTTGGGAAACACAGAGCGCACTGCGAGCTCGATGTTTTCAAAAACAGAAAGCCAAGGTAGCAGTGAGTAATTCTGAAACATAATCCCGCGGTCTGGACCTGGTTTATTTTTCACTTCCCCATTGAGACGAACTTGGCCGACATCAGGAAGCTGCAGACCAGCTAACAGATTCATCAGGGTTGATTTCCCTGAACCAGAGAATCCAATGATGGCGACGAATTCGTTTTCTTTCACACTGAGGTTAATATTTTTCAGAACCTCCGTGCGGGATGTAACGGGGCCGAAGCCGACGTTCACGTTGTCTATTTCTAGAAAGGACATGGTGTTTACAAATGGTTATAGGGTGAGCTCGTCAAAACTAGGCAGTAGCGGATCCATCATCGAAGGAAACAAGTCGCTGAAGTACGATCATCACGCGATCGAGGAAAAACCCGATGATACCAACTACGAAACAGGCAAGGATAATGTTCGCAAATGATTGTGAAGACCCGTTCTGGTATTCATCCCACACGAACTTACCGAGACCATCAGATGATGACAATGCTTCGGCTGCGATAAGCACCATCCAACCCACTCCGAGTGAAATACGTAGACCAGCAAAGACTAGTGGCAGTGATGATGGGATGATGATTTTGAAAAGACGCGACCAGAAACCTAGACGAAGCACTTTCGCAACATTGAGGTGGTCTTTATCAATCGCGGAGACTCCGAGCGCGGTATTGACGAGTGCAGGCCAGAGAGCACACATCGCTACAGTACAAGCTGAGAAAATCATCGCGGGGTTGGTTTGGAGGAATTCAAACGGGTTATTGGGATGATTCATAAACTTGAAAAGCGGATGCTCTTCAGGATTGGGGAAGAAGGCACCAACAACGATCTGGAAAATCAGGAGCCAAACTACAGGAGAAACGGGACGGAAAATGGAAATCAACGGTGTTAGGCAAGCCATAACGATACGGTTTAAGCCACACATGATACCTACAGGAATCGCAATCGCTGCTGCGATGACAAACCCTACAAAAACCGTCGCAATCGAGCGTTTTGTCTGCCAAAAAATAGTTGCTGCTGGTGGATATTGCTGCTCACTGGTTGATATGGCTTTCTCCTCATTACTAACAACCGCCTTGGCCTGACTTAATGCCACAGCGCCAGTTTCAGCTGATTGAAGACTCGTGGCAGCAGTCGCTGCTTTTTCTTGCGCGTCGATCACCTTGAGCTCTCTGTTACCTGATGTTAGGTAATCTATGAGTTTTTTATAATGCTGCACTTCATCTTCCACCTTATTGGCAGCTAATTGTGCCTCTTTGATGTTTTTAGGAGGATTGTCTCTCACTACGTCCAACTCGTCATTAATTATTTTAAGCTCGGATTTTTCACGATCTGATACAGTGGATTCTTGCTCTACGAGCGCAATGAGCTCATCCGCATTACCCTGTCCAGCGGCAACTTTGTCAGCCAGCTCCTTGAGAGCCTCTTTACGTGCTGCTTTGGCGAGCTTGATCTCCGCTTTAAGCGTATCGAGTCGTGTTTTAATAGGTGCAATTTTCGCGTCGATAGTCGCTTTTTCTTTTTCTGCGATATTAGCAGATTCTACCTGCAGACGTTCTGCCTCTTTCTCAAAAACAATCAGCTCGGCTTGAACGCGTTCTAATTCCTCCTCACGTTCTTCACCTGTTAGCTCAAAAGCTCTCTGCTTTTCTTTTTCACGCTCCGCAAAACGATCGCTGTCTTTATAAGACTCCCAAACCTTCAGAGGCGTAGGAACTTCACCTGACTTAGTTTTATGATTGGGACCTACTACATTCCAGATAACTACACAGCAGATAAGGAAAATGATCGGCAAGAACATATACCTTAAAATGTCGCGCACCTGCTTCTGCGGCTCCTCACCGTACATAAGACGTATTGGTGGATCCAGCACCTTGAAGCCGGATATATCAATAAGTTTGAGCAAAGGATATTTGATTTTGGAAAGTAATTTCATTATTTATGAGTTTGGAACAATCAGCCTTGAGCAAGAGCTATACCACCATCGATAAATGTGATTAATTATATCTATGAATCATTATAATAGTTGGGCGCAAAAAAAACGTGCCGCACTTTTCAGTACGGCACGCACACTATAAACAATAACTAATTTTCTACTCAGGATCTTTGTTACCGATCTTGTGGCTATTGAGATACTTAATAGGCTCTTTGCCGTCATAAGCAATCCCATCGATAAAGTCTGCAGTCGCTGGCTTGTAACCATCGTAATCCGCTGTCGGATAATCAGCTGCTGTAAGAGCACCTTCTTCTAGGAGCATGTCTGCGGCTTTACGGTAAACTTCTGGAAGATAAACACTCTTAGCTGTCTCATGATACCATGAAGCAGGCTTTGCTTCAGTGATCTGTCCCCAGCGGCGCATCTGTGTAAGGAACCAGATACCGTCTGAATAATGTGGGAATGAACAATGGTATTTAAAGAATACGTTGAAGTCAGGCATCGGACGCTTGTCGGTCTTCTGGAAGAAGAAGAAACCTGTCATGGAGTTCTTGATCACGTCAAAATCTGCACCAACGTAGTTTTTCTGAGAAAGAATTCGGCAGGCTTCCTCGCGGTTAACGAGCACACCATTCTCATCTGTCTCGTCGAGCCATTTGCCAGCTTTGATAAGAGCTTTGGTCACTGCAACGAGTGTAAGAGGATTTTCATCCGCCCATGACTTAGTCACACCAAATACTTTTTCAGGGTTGTTTTTCCAGATGTCGTAGTTCGTTACTACTGGCACACCGATACCTTTGGCTACAGCTTGCTGATTCCATGGCTCACCCACGCAGTATGCCACGTTTTTACCAGACTCGAGAGTCGCAGGCATTTGTGGTGGTGGTGTTGTCGAAAGTTCAATGTCTCCATCGGTGAAACCTTTAAGGTCTGTTGATGTGTACATACCTGGGTGGATACCTGCAGCAGCTAGCCAGTAGCGGAACTCATAGTTGTGAGTTGATACTGGGAAAACCATTCCCATAGGAAGCTTCTTACCGCCCTCCTTAGCCTCCATTACGATTGGCTTAAGTGAATCTGCGGTGATTGGGTGCGGAGGCGTCTCTGACTGAAGTTTTTCGTCATTTTCCTGCATACCTTCCCAGATAGCATTAGAAACAGTAATCGCGTTACCGTTGAGATCAAGTGTGTACGGGGTGACGATGTGCGCCTTCGTACCAAAACCAATCGTCGCAGCAATCGGCTGACCAGATAGCATGTGTGCTCCGTCAAGCTCACCAGTGATCACGTTATCGAGAAGCTGCTTCCAGTTTGGCTGTGCAGTCACTTCCACCTGAAGACCTTCCTCTTCAAAGAAACCTTTTTCTTTTGCAATTACAAGAGGAGCACAATCAGTCAGCTTGATAAAACCGAACTTCAGTGAATCTTTTTCGACATCCAGCTGCTCCGCCATAGCTAGCGGGCTGCCGAACAAACCTACAGCACCAATGAGAGCACCTACATTATATTGTGTTTTCTTATTTTTCATAACAACGAATAAAATTATTCTACCAAGCCTAAGCATTGAGGATGCCATATTATATGAATTTCAATCATCCCATCGATGAGTCGATAAATTTACGCACTCATATCAACGTATCAATGGCACAGAATATGCTCAGGCTAGATGCATCTATTTCTATCCATGAACCAAATCCCAGACATTCGGCAGATTCGCATATTTATTGCCATTGAGGAAACACGCTCGTTTACAGCCGCTGCAAACATGATGAGTATCACGCAGTCCGCAGTTAGCCACTCGATTAAGGCACTCGAGTCCCAACTAGACTGTAAGCTCATTGAACGACTTGGTAAAAAGTGTATCCTTACACCTCATGGAGAGGTTTTTCTACATCATGCAAGACAAGCCGTTGATCATTTAGAAAAGGCTTCTTTGAAAATTCAAACTCTCAATCAGTGGGGATACAGCGCGCTAAAAGTTGGCGTTAGCCACTCACTGTGCCAATACGTTATCCCCAAGACTTTGGATGCCTTTTATAAGAAAAAAACGAAGGCTGAAGTATTCATCACTGCTGGCGACACCTCCGCCTTACTTAAAGACTTGAGCAAAGGCACATTAGATATCGCTTTTGGCATTCATCGGAGTGTTCACGAGAACGACTTTCGCTTCGTTCCTCTTTATAAAGACGAGCTCTGTTTTATCACATCCTCAGATCATCCATGGTGCAAAAAGAATAACATCTCAGAAAGAGAGTATAACAGTCAGCGCTTCATCACGTATGGTAACGACTCCGCAACAACTCAAATACTGAACTCGCATCTCTCTGGCCTAGGCATCAAACAGCGAGCATCTCTAACGATGTGCAATATGGAGTCCATTAAAGAAATGACCGCCCTAGGGCTTGGCGTAGGAATCATCGCCGATTGGGTAGCACGCGATGCCATCCAGAACAACACACTCGTCAAACACAAGATCAGCCCTCCTCCCGTAAGGCAGTGGGGTTATTATGTAAGTAAAACGAAAAGCCTTTCTCTACCTGAAGAGCAATTCACCAGCATTCTCAGCGATGAATTCATTAAAATAATCAATAAGTCGTGATTTTGATTATTTCGACTAATGTTTAGCATTATTTCATTTCATCATTATGGACTCATCAATGGCATGAGCATTGCTTAACATAAGTCCGTTATGAAAAACAAAATCACACATTTATTTGTTTCATCACTTGCACTTGCAGGCGCCGTCAACGCTGGTGAGACTATGATGGAAACACCCCCCATCGCACCTGTAGCGAGCAGTGAGTCACTCTCAGATTACTTCAAGTTTTCACTAGCTGCAACTTTGCGTTACGAATCAAAAATCGAACAAGCCTTCGATCACTCAGACGCTCTCACACTTCGTGTTCGCCCTGGTATCACTATCCTACCAGGTAAAATGTTCAGCGCTTTCGTTGAAACGGAGCACACTGTAGCTGCAGTCGACGACTACACAGTAGGAAGCCCTACACTCGATCCTTTTACTCCAGGTAATGCCGCTATTCTAGACCCTGAGAACAACGAGCTCAACCAAGCTTACATTCAACTTAAGAATGATGGTTTCACAGCAAGGCTTGGTCGCCAGCGTATTATCTTAGATAATGCAGCATTCATTGGTAATGTCGGTTGGAGACAAAACGAGCAAACTTATGATGCTATCTCCTTGAGCTACAAAAATGCAGATACTACTCTTTACTATGCTTATGCTACACAAGCCAATCGTATCTTTGGTACAGACGCACTAGGAGCACTCAAAGTGCTCGATGGTGAAATGCACTTCATTAATGGTTCTACTAAGGTTGGTGAAGCTAAAGTTGGAGGTTACGCTTACCTCTTAGATTTCAGTGACGGCATCAGTTTCCCTGACGCCAGCTCAAACACCTATGGTGTCCAAGTTGACTATAAAGGTTTTCACGCTGAGTATGCATATCAAACAGATGCTGGTGACAAAGCTGACTACAATTCAGGATACGCACACCTAACCTACACAAAGAAAGCAGGTTCTGTTACTTACAAAGGTGGTATTGAGTACCTCGAAGAAGACTTCGTGACACCTCTTGCTACTGTTCACGCGTTCAACGGTTTCGCTGATAGGTTTATTGCTCACCGTCTAGGTCTTCCAGGAACTAATTGGGAAGGTCTCGTCGACATTTACGGAATGGCATCAACCAAAGTTGGTGGTGTTGTTGTAAAGGGTTTCGTTCATTACTTCATGGATGACTCAGCTTCTGATGCGTACGGTTGGGAAACTGACCTCGTGTTGGTTAAAAAGCTAAGTGACAATCTGACCCTTCTTGGTAAAGCTGCCTATTTCGTTGGCGACGACGATAATATCTTTAACAGAGACATCATCCAGACTTCTGTTCAGCTCGACTACAAATTCTAATCTCATCTGAGAAAACACCTTTGCAGTCTGCTTGTTTTTGTATTCTAATTCATAGTCAGTTTTTGAATAATAGTCACGTATTTCATACCAGCTAAACAAGCCTAACAAGCGGGCTGCAATATTTTAAAGAAAAGGTAGGAACCACATTGGTTCCTACCTTTTTTGTTTTATCGCTTCGATTGAAAGATCAAAGCCTACTTGGGGAAAAAAAGTCTACTTTGGATTCTTGATCTAACTCAGCTCAACTTCTGCAAATGCTTCATTGTAGAAGGAGCAATACCAAAACCCTCAGGTAACTTCGCACCAAGAGGCGCACACATTCCCTTCATCATAGCGAAGTGGTGTACCGTATGACTAACCAGAAACTGTAACTCACGGCCAATCGTCGACACTTGCCAATCAGATTCTTTCTCCATTGAGCAATCCATTTGCACTTTAACTGAAGTATTCAGTGACGTATGAGTAAGAACTTCATTAAGCTGTTCAATGATTGTTTGAATTCTCAACTGGGCTGTCGCCACTGAGACCTCGACTGAGCGGTCTCTTGAACGAGCATCATAATCTATTGCTTCTGATTCCACGCCATTGATAAAGCTCAAATAGTGCTCAATACAATGCCTCATGTGACCGCCAAGACTTGAGCCGTAAAAGCTCGGTACAGCTTGATCATACAGACTATCATCAAGCTGACTTAACAGTTCTAGGCCTTGACGTAAAAAATAAATATTAGATGAAATAAGAGAAGGCATATACTTGATAGGGAACAGGGAAGTAAAACTTTAGGAACACTATGGTTTAAGAGGCGCTATGCAAAAATTTATTTCCACAGAAATGAAGTATCTTTAAAAAAACGAGACTAACATCAGCAAAAGACTAATTCATCATAGCTTGCAAGAAGCAAGCATATACCTGACGACGAGGAATTTTGACGCCCGCTTGTAAGGTCTGCCAGTCTGCCTGCGCGAGTAAGTCGAGAGTTTTAGCTCCAATGAAACCAGGAAGAGCCGTGGCGATACGTGTGCGTCTCCCCTTCAAAGATTTAGCATAGTACTGGCCATCGGCTAAGTAACACCTCGCCTTTTGTTGCCATCTCGCTGACTCAACCATTAATTGCTTAGTATCATTACTATCCACAGAGGGGATATAACATCTTCCCTGCTTAAGATCTGCTGGCAAATCACGTAAAATATTGATCAGTTGCAAGCCTTTACCGTATTGAATGCCGCGCTTTCTTAGCTCATCTGAGGAAATACGGGAAAAGTCACTCAAGGTCAACAGGCCGACCTCTGTCCAGAACTCACCCACACAACCAGCAACAAGATAGCAGTATTCTTCGAGCTGTTCGTCACTCTCTATCTGATATCCATCCTGCAGTTCAAATCTTTCAATATCGAGGCATTGCCCCTTAATAATAGGCCGCATTACTTTGTGTATAAGCTCTTGCAGCGGAAAGTCCAAGTCATCTAACCAAGAAAAAACATCCTCCATACGGCGCAACAGTGCCTTTTCTCCTTTGTGTTTTTGATGACGAGTCACGTCCGTAGACAATCGCGCCAACCACTGCACTCTGTCGCCACCTAGAAGCACTTCATCAAAGCCTCCTAGCATCTCTGAGCGCAGGCTTGCGTCAAGCCCTTCTGTATCAGCAATCGTATCACTGGCACGCGCCAACAAGTAGCCGAGACTAATTGGTTCTCGCATGGCTTTTGGTAATAATCTCAGACTGAGGTAAAATGACCTCGATACGTCTTTTAGTATTTGCTGCCCAAGTTCGTGCATAAGTTTATCGATGTTATAAAATCTGCACCCACTTCGTCCAAAGATGCGGATCTAGCTTTTCTAAAGCATCCTGTTCAATAACCTGTGCACTATTCTTATCTGCGATAAATGCCATCATCGTCGAACCAGACCCGCTCATCATCGCTGATTTCACCCCAGGCTGAGCAAGTAGCCAAGTTTTCATCTCAGCAAGAAACCGGTGCTTATAAAATACGGGCTTTTCTAAGTCATTCATCATTTCGCCCCACAGCATTTTCTGCGCTGAGTAATCGACACCAAATACGGGCTCCGCATTCAGGCAATTTTTATACGCATCAGGAGTCGAGACCCCGAAGCTAGGTTTCAGAAGCAATAGAAATGTCCCCGATAAACCTTCTATCTCTAATGGCTCAATAATTTCACCTCTCCCGCGAACTCTACAAGTTTTCTGATAAATGAAAAATGGTACATCTGAGCCAAATTCTGCTCCCATACTAGCGAGTTCGTCCAAGGTTAACTTGGTATCCTCAAGTTCATTCAAAGCAAGCAGGGTCGTCGCAGCATCACTGCTCCCACCTCCCAGACCAGCTCCATGAGGAACCTTTTTTTCTAGCGTAATTTTGTAATGACACTGAGCACCTGTTCGCTTTTCAAAAACCCGCACCGCTTGAGTGATTAAATTTGTTTCATCCACGGGTACGCCCTCCGCACCACATTCTAGCTGGTAGCTATCCGCCTTCTGAAAATGCAGTAAGTCGCAGAGATCAAGAGGAGCCATTAGGCTTTCTAGTTCGTGAAATCCATCCTGACGTTTCCCTTGGATCTTAAGGCTTAAGTTCACCTTGGCAGGCGCCTTCCAAGTAGCTTTGCCTATTTCTTGATGCATAGAGTTTGTGTTAGCGGGTGAGAATCTCAGAGAATCCTCACTGGTGCTGGCACACAAACGACCTTCATTCCAGCAGATTCTGCCGCCATCATCCCAGCTGGAGCATCCTCAAACACGAGACAGCGCTCTGGTGCTATTTCCAAACGAGATGCGGCCTCAAGATAAATATCTGGAGCAGGCTTGCCATTTTTCACATCGTTAGCCGTCACAACTTCGTCAAAAAGATCACTTAGTCCAACGGCTTGCAGCGTTTTCTCCACAACTCCACGTCCTCCTCCTGTGGCTATCGCCATCGGTAGCTTACCGCGCAAACTGCGCGCAAAAGAAACAACCTCGTCAATAAGGACCACTTGATCGAGACTTGCCAGAAATGCCTTCCGCTTGTCTGCCGCGACCTCTTCCGCATCTAAATTTAAACCGAACTCACCATTGAGTTCGATAATAATATCCTTCGTTGGGCGCCCCCCCATTGCATAAAAAACATCCTCTGGGAGAATTCCATGTGCATCGTGTTTTTCGAGGGCCTTACACCATGCGTTGAAATGTGCCGGCATCGAGTCAACGAGAGTGCCATCAAGATCAAATATGACAGCATCATAGCCATCCTTGGGTATATCTAAAGTAGAGAACAAAGTCATCGGCGTTGCATATGACTATTTTTCAGCCCTCTGGCAATATCATAAGTTAATCATTTTTGTCATACTTTTGTTACTAACAAATTTATGATCTTCGCTTATGTGCTAACGCCTACTGAACTTAGTACACAAGACCGAATAACTATCAGGCCTATGCAACTAGATTGAGCTACCCTCGCACAGCTGTTGATTCATATCCAAAGCTGGATTCTCCTCGCTCTTACCCACCACTACTGCTGGCACACCTGCTACTGTAGTGTGCGCGGGAACGTCATTGAGAACTACGCTGCCCGCTCCAATTTTTGCGCACTCGCCAATTTCCACACGGCCTAATATCTTAGCCCCCGCACCAATCAACACGCCTGAGCGGACGATCGGATGTCGATCACCTGTAATTTTCCCCGTACCGCCTAATGTCACTTCATGTAAAATGGATACGTTATTTTCAATAATTGAAGTCTCACCCACAACAAAGCTCGTGGCGTGATCCAATAAGATACCGCAGCCGATACGCGCTGCCGGATGAATATCTACGGCAAAAACTTCACTGACAATACTCTGGAAATAAGACGCAAGTGCTTTGCGGCCATCAAGCCAAAGCTGATGAGCTACTCGATGTGCTGAAATTGCCAAAAAACCTTTATAGAACATCAGTGGGTCAAGTGCAGACTGGCAAGCTGGGTCACGATCCACGATGGCAGTCATATCTCGAGCTGCCATCGCAGTGATATCCTCATTCTTTTGCAGCAAACCTAAAATTAACGGTTCGAGCTCATTTCGCTGCATATCCGGCCTCGATAACCTACGCGCCAATCGCACCGCCAAACCATCCGCTAAGCTCACACGGCTGATGACAACGTCCTCGAGCATTTGGCGCAAGCTAGGCTCATGCTCAGCCACTCCAAGCGCTGCCTCACGTATATCCTTCCATACCTCATCCACATTCACAGAGAGAATATCGTTGCATAATTTTGTCTTACCTTCCTTGAGGCTCGTCAGTGATTGGTTTTTATGTTCCATTTTTTTTGTGAGAATTTCCCAGAAACTAGAATACGCATGCCGAGCGATGGTTCAACTATCCCAGCACCACGATGGTCAGACTCTTACACGACTCGATGAACTTGCGCAACGTGAAGCGGTTTCTGCAAACTTCTTAGTGCAAATCCTCAACGACCTCAAGCGCGGAGGACTCATTATTAGCAAACGTGGAAAAACTGGTGGTTACCTCCTTGCTCAAGAACCCCGCGAAATCAGCCTCCTAGAGATCACCAAGGCAGTTGAACCAAGCATGCTCATTGCCAACATTAGCAATGAAGGTGAATCTGGCAGCACCATCAATCAGGCATGGGAAAAAATCACTACAAGCCTTGAAGCCGAATTGCAGAAAATCACTTTAGATACTCTTTGCGACCAGTCTCCCATGTTTTATATTTGATCAGAAATCTTGATTACGCTTTAATCTGAAAGAATACCGTTTCACATTCGTACCTTTAGGTATCTCAAGCAACGGCAATCACAGCTTACCCATATGAAACCCAAGTTATCCCTTTTCCTCAAATTCAGTGCCTTCCTGTTTTCAGGGTTTACTCTGCAAGCCGCAGAAGCAAAACCTAACATTATTTTTTTACTCTCAGACGATCAGAGTTTCCTCTCCTTAGGCTGTTACGGTAACGACGAAGTGAAAACGCCAGAAATGGACAAACTTGGTAACGATGGTATCATTTTTGATCGCCACTATAATACTACTGCCATCTGCATGGCTAGCCGAGCATCCATCATGACAGGCATGTATGAATACAAAACGGGTACAAACTTTGAACACGGTAACATGCAGCCAGATGTCTGGAACAAGTCTTATTCAGTTTTACTAAGAGAGGCTGGATACCTCACCGCTTTTGCTGGAAAATTTGGTTTCAAGGTCGATACGAAGGGTCTTTGCGAAGCTGACTTCGATATGTGGGGAGGGGCCGAGGGCCAAACTTTCTACGAAACTAAAAAGAACCCCTCGATGGCGAAATACGCTGAGGAATTTCCACATTCCACTTTATCCTACGGAGCCTTTGGTCGCGATGTCATTCGCGAGTCGGTGAAGCAAAACAAGCCTTTTTGCTTATCCATCAGCTACAAAGCTCCGCACCGACCTGCCTCACCCGATCCACAGTTCGATCACATTTATGCAGGAAAAACATTTACGAAACCCTCTAATTACGGACGTGAGGCTGGCGCTCATTTCTCGAAACAAAGCAAACAAGGCCGTCAGTACGTACGTTTCAAAGAGTGGAACTATGATAAAGATTATGACAAGGTCATGGCGACGTACTATCAACAAATCTACGCCATTGATGTTTCTCTCGGCATGATCCGTGCTGAGCTCGACGCCCAAGGAATCGCTGACAACACCGTCATCATCTACACCAGTGATAATGGTTTCATCTGCGGTGCTCACGGCTATGGGTCAAAGGTTCTCCCTATGGAGGAATCCAGCCGTGCTCCACTGATGATTTATGATCCACGCAGCACGACATCGGGCAAAAAGCTCCGCAGCCCTGCACTAACTGGAAACATCGACTTCGCGCCTACCATACTCGAACTCGCAGGACTTGCCATTCCTGAAAACATGGACGGCGTCAGCCTCTTACCGCTCCTTGCAGATCCAACTACAGATATTCGTGAGAAACTCACTCTTACCAACGTCTGGGGAGTACTCGCTACCAAATGCCTCTCGGTTGTCACCAAAGACACGAAGTACAGCTACTGGTGGTACGGTGATGAGACCATGGAGCCCGTTGAGGAGCTCTTCCACCTCGGTAAAGATCCTACAGAAATGTCAAACCTCGCGAGTAACCCTGAGTACACTGATCTACTCAAAGATATGCGCAAAGCCTATGACGAAAAGCTTCAACACTGGAAAGATGAAGCTGTTGATTATAATGATTACCAGCAGTATGGCACTCTTTTTGACCGCTCCATCCCATGGCAAGATAAAGAATTCGTGAAACCTGAGCGCGAAAAAGGTAAGGGTAAGAAAAGCAAGCTTTAGCCTTCACCCTCATTAACTTTTAACGACAAGAGCTACGCACCTATCATGTGCGTGGCTCTTGTCGTTTATTAGCCTAACCTTCAATTAAGGTAGCCTTTCGCTTAAAAAGCTTCTCTTTCCAAACCGTGCTCGCAACCCACAGAGCTCGGTGAGTTACATCAGGCCTTTTTAGCTGATACTCCACCCAATTCTCAGTTAGCGATATTGGCCGCCGGCAGGGAGCCTAACATGTGGCAAGAAAGATATCTACACATTCTCCCAGAGGATGAAAAATGGTATAGAGTTACCTCAGGGCTATTCCAACTGCGGATTTCAGGCTGAAGTCAAGGGTCTCTAAACGATCAAAAGCTGATCCTGCCTACGACTACTGAATGAGCGGCTAACCTACATAAAAAACGCCGTCAGGGAAATCCCTGACGGCGTGATAAATGCTTTATTAAAGTCTCTAAGCCGAAGCTTACTTACTTGAGCTTGGGCTCCACTCTTCTGATGAGTTGCTGCTTGAAGCGATGCTGAACGCATGCTCAAGACCAACGAGGTCACCAGTAGGACGAAGTGTCTCGAAGCTTGCTGACTCCTTCTCGAGCTGATCAGGATCGTAGTTGACTGCCTTGATCGAAAGACCAATGCGACGCTCAACTTTGTCGACCTTGATTACGCGAGCTTCGATTTCGTCGCCTACCTTGATAACGTCTTTCACCTTCTCCACATGATCTTCGCTAAGCTGCGAGATATGGATGAGACCGTCGATGTCGTTCTCTAGGTTAACGAATGCACCAAAGCTTGCGATCTTGGCAACAGATCCTTTAACGAGATCACCTACCTTGAAGCTGCCTTCAATTTCTGACCATGGATCACCGTCAAGCTGCTTGACGCCGAGGGAAACACGCTGGTTTTCCTTGTCGATACTAAGAACGATGGCTTCCACCTCGTCACCCTTCTTGATGACTTCACTTGGGTGGTTAATCTTACGTGTCCATGAAAGGTCGGATACGTGGATCATACCGTCGATACCTTCTTCCATTCCGAGGAATGCACCATAAGGAGTAAGGTTACGTACCTCGCCCTTAACAACAGCACCAATTGGGTACTTGGCTTCAAGCTCATCCCAAGGATTCTGCTCAAGCTGACGTACACCGAGAGAAATCTTCTGCTCTTCAATGCTGATACCGAGAACGACAGCTGTGATTTCCTGATCAAGCTCAAGCACGTCTGAAGGACGGTTGATGCGCTTCACCCATGAAAGCTCAGATACGTGGACGAGACCTTCTACGCCGCTCTCCATCTCGATGAATGCACCGTATGGAAGGAGCTTAGTAACTTTACCAGTAACTTCTGTTCCGATAGCGTAACGTGCCTCGATGTCTTCCCATGGATTATCCTCCATTTGCTTAAGACCAAGTGATACACGCTCTTTCTCGCGGTCAACATCAAGGATAAGCACATTGAGAAGCTGTCCGATGTGGAGAAGTGAACTTGGATGACTGATACGTCCCCAGCTCATGTCTGTCACGTGGAGAAGACCGTCCATGCCCTGAAGATCAACGAAGGCACCGAAGTCGGTGATATTCTTCACTTGACCCTCCACCTTGTCGCCAATCTTGACGCTCTGGAGGAAGAGTTGACGCTGCTCTGCGCGCTCGCTTTCGATCACCTCACGGCGTGAAAGAACAATGTTCTTACGCTCGTCGTTGACCTTAACAATTTTAAATTCGTAGACTTTACCGATGTACTCGTTGAGATCTTTCGGTGGAATGATGTCGACCTGTGAACCTGGTAGGAAAGCTTCGACACCGACGTTAACCATAAGACCACCTTTGACAGCGCTCTTGATCTTGCCTTTGACGAGTCCGCCGTCGTGATAAACACCAACGATTTTCTCCCAGTTCTTACGGTGCGCTGCTTTCTCCTTAGAGAGCACGACCATTCCTTCGTCATTTTCGAGTTTCATGAGAAGTACTTCTACTTCGTCACCTACTTCGATTTCTTCATCCTCAAATTCAATTGCATGGATGGCACCCTCTGACTTGTAGCCGATGTCCACGAGGACAACTTGAGGTTTGATTGCGATAATAGTTCCGTTTACTACGGAACCTTCTTCAAATAAGCGGAACTTTGAGTCGATCAACTGTTCCAATTCTGCTGTAGCAGTCATTTGTTTGTTAGTTTTTAGGTTAGTTTGGTTAACATCTTTCCATTTTCTTCTTTGTTTCGCTAGAAGTTATTATCTAGATCTGCAAAAAAGCGTTACCCCATTGAGTCATACGGTGTGGGGAGCTGACCCGCATGACGAAAGAAAATTAGAGCGACAAACTAGGGGGAACCGATGATTTGGCAAGAAGAATGCAGGAAAAAGCCTTTATTGAGACGGTTTCGGCCCCACTTTCCGAACAAATGTCATTCGAATCCGTATTTCTGTGCCATCTCCATAGCGCTCTGCAGCAATATTCCTAAATGCTTCCATGGTGGCATCCGATGGAAAATCAGGTCCTTCGAGATGGATTTCTAGGTATTCATTTCCTACGATTGGGTTGATTATTTTGACGGCAATGATACTGAACTCATCTCCTGTGAGAGCACTCGATAAGCTTTTCTCGATAGGCGCTGAGCGTGGTATTTTACTGATTAACACAGAGGCTAAGGGAACGCAGAGGCCTGCACAGACGAGGGTCAGAACAATGACGAGTCGGCGCGACCACAGACGCGGGGTCGATTTTTTCCCGCGAATTCCGGCAAGAAAAAAGTTCAGCCCAGAGCCGAGCACAATGGCGACAACGTTCGTGCCAAATAGCAGTCCAGCACCCTTTGCCACCGCGTTTTCGCCAAGAGCGAGACATATTCCTGTGGTCGCAATGGGTGGAACTAAAGCAGCAGCGATCGCAACACCAGCCAGAGCACTGCTGAGCTGAGGTCGCGCTAAGCAATATGATGCGGCTATCCCTGAGAAAAATGCCACACCTAAATCTAGCGGAGTGGGCTCCCCTCTCGCCAATAGTTCACCTGTCATTCCCATACCCACGCAGCGGGCGATCACACCAAGAATCAGCCCGATGAATAACGCACTGAAAAACCCGAGTAGAACCGCTTTTTGAGATCGCTTCCAGAGCGGTAAATTCCCCTGCACTACTGCCAGACCGCCACCCAGCAGTGGCGTCATCAGTGGTGCCACCAACATAGCTCCAATCACCACCGCAGCACTGTCTGCGAGCAAGCCCAGTCCAGCTATTGTTGTCGCCAGCACCATCAACGCTGCAAAATCAAAACTCCAGCGAGCCTTCCCCTCAATCTCAGCAAAAAGCTGAATCCTCTCATCCCTAGATAATTGAGGCAGAGTAACATTGAGGGTGTTTTCAAACTTCTCTCTTATTCTGTGTCCTACAGGGCGAGCAGCACGAATCACTCCAATCGATAGGCCGTCATCTCCCTTAATCAGATTTTCTGGCACCGTGCCAAAGAGCTTCCTACGCAGCGTCCCAGCATCAGTATTCCCTATCAAGAGCAAGCCGTATTCCCCTGATAAAA
This sequence comes from Akkermansiaceae bacterium, assembly GCA_051252195.1. Lineage (GTDB taxonomy): Bacteria > Verrucomicrobiota > Verrucomicrobiia > Verrucomicrobiales > Akkermansiaceae > Oceaniferula. The sequence goes on from JBPOGD010000002.1 coordinate 54,225, forward strand.
GCTCATCACTAATTGCCGCGGACACCTTACTGGAGAGCACCACTTTTTGCGAAACGTCATCTTGAGATACCTTGGCTCTCTGGAGAGTCCTTTTCAAACGTTCATGCCCTACATCCTCTGCGTAGGTATCCGTATCAGCCTGCACAAAGAAGGCTGTGGCGCCTGTTCCTGCAATATTTGAAGCCAGCTGTAATCCTAACCTCGAATGCTTACCGCCTGAGCACGGAACGAGAATTCCCTTATGTAGTGGTTCATCAATGAGTAGGTTCCCTAATCTCAGCACTAAGACGTTGCTGTAGGCTTGAGTCAGCAGCTCATGAGCCAGCTTTCCTGCTACCGATTCATTACGCTCAGAGACATGCCTACCCACTATGATTAAGCTCGGCACCAATGATCGCTCTAGCGCGAGCACTGTGAGATGACGGCTCTTAGTATTTGCCTTACAGAGCTTGACCTCTAGCTCCCCGCAGTCTGCGAGGGAATCAGAGATAACTTCCCACTCAGGCTCTTTATCGAGCAAGCCAGCACCCCATGTTTCCCACTCCAGATCAGTATCCAGAACTTGCTCTCTGCCAGACTCCAGCCAGAGAATGTGGAGCCTACTCCCCTTTGCCTTTGCTATGCGCACGCCCCAGCGCACCATCGCCGCGGCTTCGGGTTTTCTTCGGATGACTAATAACATCAGAGTCTCAGATTAAACCATGAGCCCAGGCAGCGATAATTCCAGCAGCGTAGTCAGCGTCCTCTGAACGAGTAAGTAAATGATCAGCTCCAGCTAGCGCGTGGAAGCTCTTCGGGTGCTTCGCTGCAGAGTAAATATGACCTGCGTTTTGTATAGGCACCGTTTCGTCTTCGGGACTATGCATGATGAGAAGACTGCATTTCAAAGCGGCGATGGTTTCGTGCTGGGAAAGGTCTTCGAGATCATCTAGAAACTTACTACCAATAGAGAATTTACGACCTGCAAGGGAGACACTGGCACTGCCGTCACGACGAATATCTTCTAAACTTTCTTCGAACAAATGCAAAACATGCCCTGGATCGCTAGGAGCACCGATGGTAACGATTCCACGGCACTCTGGCACAAGTGGCGCAGCGGTGAGAACAGCGGCACCACCTAGACTGTGACCAATCAGCAAGGTTGGTGCTCGATAATTTTCTCGCAGCCAGTCCGCCGCCACACGGACGTCATCGACATTGGTTAGAAAACTGGTATCCGTAAAGTTGCCCTCGCTGTTGCCGATACCCGTGAAGTCGAAGCGCAAGGTTGCGATGCCTTGGCGAGCGAGCAAACGGCTGATACGGGCTGCCCCACGCATGCTTTTCCCGCAGGTAAAGCAGTGAGCAAAGGTGGCAAATGCTACTGGTGGACCGACGGGGATATCGATTAGGCCTATCAAATGGTGGCCGTCTGGATGAGGAATAGTCACCTCCTGAGACGACGGCGCTGAGCTGGGCTCTAGCAAGGCGAGAAGCGCACTAATTTCAGAGAAAGCCGAGAGCTCATCGGTCCATGCGCTAGGCATCCAGGAAGTGCCATGTGCGACTCCCATGACCAGTCCTATGAGCATACCCCGTGCGGAGTTATCACCACCCGCCATCGCATTCTGAACAAGAGCATCAAGCGGTGCGGCGGAGAATTTCAGAAGAAAATACAATGTCAGCGGGAATGCCTCAGGAGTGTGGCAGGTAAGCCCCATTTTCTCTCCAGCAGCATTTGGTTCAAGATCAAGAAGTGTGATAGCTGTAGCGATATCTGCTTGAGCATCAAGTGCTTGGTAGCTGGCTGCAGAAGCGGATTTCAGAGCCTCTTGGATAGACTTACCATTCACTATCTCATCCACAGCACGGGTGAAAAACTCCGCCGTATCGATAGTCGCCTTGTCTCCATGAGTGAGTGCAGTCTGGGTCCGCGCCGCCACGATGCGTTTCTCTAAAGGATCATTAGCAAGAGCAGCGATCACCGGCGCGATGCGTGAGGCTCCAGCCAGATCGTTACTTTCAGAAGCAGCATCAACACCTCGCTCAAGAAACTCCATAGTGTCTTTGCTGGCTCCGTCAAAATAGGCAGGTGGATCAGTTTTCCAGAAGCGTAGCCAGTCGTCGCGCCAGCCTGTAGGATCAAAACCCTGACGGAGAACAATACTCCTTAATAACACAACGGTTTGATCACCATAATGGGTGAAATCACCAGCGACTTTCCCAGCGTGGTATTGGGTTTGTGGATCAGCATAGCGCTGAATCATCTCTGGATAGAGACGCTTAATTTTGGCGGGATTATAAATCCAGTGTGGCCCAAGGCATAGCGCATCGGCGGCGAGTGAAGGTAAGATAAACTGGAGAGCTGACGTTTTCATGATGTGATCCATAGAACTGAGACATGGGTATAGAAGCAATATAGAAAATCACGCCTATAATTCGTATTTCCTAGATTCCTAAAAACATAAAAAATTATACGGAATAATAATCTCAGCCACTCGTCCTATCTACACTATGAAACTATTCTTAATAACTTTAGCTTATTTAACTTTAACAAATTTCAGCCTACTAGGCTTCGACCAGTCTCATTCTAAGTTTACTCAAATCATCAACCAGAATGCGACTCCGTCAGGAGTGAAGTATCAGGAATTAGAGAAACAACGTTCCAATTTAGAAGCCTATTTAAAGGATCTCGCTGACGTTTCCTCAAAAGAATTTAAAACGTGGGATCAAAACGAGCAACTTGCATTCGCTATCAATCTCTACAATGCTTCAACACTTGAATTGGTCTTAGAACATTACCCCATCAAATCTTTTAAAGATGATGTAGGCGGAAAAGATGGACCGTGGAAATTACCAGCGGTGAATATGTTTGGAAAAAAGAGGTCATTGGACTACTTAGAACATGAATTCATCCGTAAAGATTATAAAGAACCTCGTGTCCACTTTGCTCTCAACTGTGCATCAGAGGGCTGTCCGCCACTACGTAACGAAGCCTTCACTGGTAAAAAACTAGAGCAGCAGCTCGATGAGCAAACGCGTCAGTTTTTAGCGAACAAAAAAGTGAATAAGGTGTCAGCTAAATCCATCAAGGTCTCGCCTCTTTTTGATTGGTTCAAAGCCGATTTCATAGCGAAGGCTGGATCCGTGGAAGCATTTATCGACCCTTATTTTCCAGATATTAAAATAAAGAAAGGGAAGATCTCTTACACTGATTATGGTTGGGCTTTAAATGAAGCTAAGTAATCTGTGTCCAACAATTCTACATCGAGTACTTCTGGTCGTTTAACTGTTCCTTAAGAATCTTTACATCATTAGGGTCTTAATATTGAGTTCAAATCAAAAGCACCACACATAAAAGATGATCCAAAAATACTATAATTGGCTCCACGGACAATGGCCCGCTGGCAAAGTTGAAAAGTTGCCAGAAGTAGGCGAAGACGGTGCTACGAATGTCGATGGCATTCGCATTGTGGGAGACCTTAGCGGCATTCCGCTTCTTAAATTCTCCTCCGATACTGGAGCTAAGGCTGTCCATGCCATACTCGCCGAGAGTGACTTTCCAGCAGCCCGCGATTCAAAAGACAAAGACGTGGTCGATGTCGCCATCATTGGCGGCGGTGTATCTGGATTTTCAGCCGCCATGGAAGCGAAGAAAGCTGGCTTGAGTTATATCCTTTTCGAAAGCAGCCAGGCGTTTTCGACAGTGGCCAATTTCCCCAAAGGGAAACCTATCTTCACCTACCCCACTGATCTTAAACCCGCTGGCGGCATTCACTATGAAGGCGATGTCGATGTAAAAGAGAAACTCCTCAGTGATATGAAACGTCAAGTCAGCGAGGCCGACGTCGAGTCCACTGAAGGGATGATTAGTCACGTGCAAAAGAAAGGTTCAGAAATAATTCTTCATCACGCTGGCAAGGACGATAAAACCACCCGCGCCTTGCGCTGTATTATCGCTATCGGTCGCAGTGGAAACTACCGTAAGATGAAAATTCCTGGAGAGGATTTGGACAAGGTATCTAACCGCCTCATCGACCCTAAAGGTTTTAAAGACCAAGACTTTATGGTTATTGGAGGTGGAGACAGCGCCGCTGAAGCCGCCATTGCTGTCGCCGAAGCTGGCGGACGCGTCACCATTTCTTACCGTAAGCCTAAGTTTGATCGACCGAAACCAGAGAATATCGCAAAGGTCATGGCTCTGAGTGACGAGGGGAAATTGAATCTTAAGCTCGATACAAATCCCGTTAAAATATCTGAAGAAGAAGTTACTCTGAAACATAAGGATGGCACAGAAGAAGCTTTGAAAAATGATGCTGTGCTAGCAGCCTTGGGCAGAGAAGCTCCTCTCGACTTCTTCCGGCGTTCCGGTCTCAACATTTCCAATGATAAGAACACACGGTGGTGGATGACCCTCGTCATCGGCCTTCTTGTAGGTTTGTGGATTTACCACTGGAAGAAAGGCCTCATTGGTGGCTTCGACCCCGCCATCATCTCCAACCTGATTCCGAACCTAGGCTCTGGTAACATCATCACCTCGATCAAAAATGCTGCTGGTGACCGATCGTTCTACTACTCGCTTACGTACTGTCTCTGCGTGCTTATCTTCGGTATTCGGCGTATTAAGCGAAGGAAGACTCCCTACGTCAAACGCCAGACCATTGTTCTTAATCTCTTCCAATGGATTCCACTTTTCCTTCTTCCTTATATCATTCTCCCATGGATGGGCGCGAACGGTTGGTTTGCTGACGGAGCTCCACTCTCTGGTTTCGCAGACCTCTTCTTTGAAAAGTATGATGAGACCGGACACAACCGTGCTTGGTGGCGAGCCTTTGGTTTTATTCTAGCCTGGCCCCTCTTTGTGTTCAATGTCTTCACTGATGAACCTATGTGGGGCTGGCTCATCCTCAGCCTCGTCCAAACCTTTGTCATCATTCCACTTATTGTACGCCGCTGGGGTAAAGGCGCTTACTGTGGCTGGATATGCTCATGCGGTGCTCTCGCCGAAACCATGGGCGATGCCCATCGCCAGAAAATGCCACACGGCCCCTTCTGGACAAAGCTCAATATGATCGGTCAGGTCTTTCTTGCCTTCGCCTTTCTTTTACTAGGTTTTCGCCTTCTTGGTTGGGTTTTCCCTGACAGTTTCTGGGGTGCTAGTTACAAATACCTACTCGATGGTCGTCCCCTCAGTGATGATGGCCTGCCCTTCTTTAACTTCAGTTACTTCGTTGATCTACTCTGGGCAGGAGTCATCGGTGTTTCGTTCTACTTCCACTTCTCTGGCCGTGTTTGGTGCCGTTTCGCATGTCCCCTCTCTGCACTTATGCAGATATATCAGAAAGCATTCGGTAAATTCCGCATCTTTGCCGATAAAGATAAGTGTATTTCCTGCAATGTCTGCACCTCAGTTTGCCACCAAGGGATCGACATCATGAACTTTGCTAATAAAGGTAATCCCATGGAAGACCCCGAATGCGTTCGCTGCTCAGCGTGTGTCCAGCAATGCCCCACAGGAGTGCTGAGTTTTGGTCGCTTGACCTCTCTAAGCGACCCAACCCCGATCTTCGACAACTTACCTGCTTCCATTGTCCAGTTAGCTGAGCAGAGGAAAAAGAAAGATTAATTGATCATCTAATGGATTCTCGTAATTTCATCACTATTTTCGGCTTAGCTCTATTTCAGCTTGGCTGTATAGCGACGGAGAAACAAGAAACTGCTGACCTTGCTCGCATCTATAATCCAGCTGCGAGCAAACATACTCTGGAATTTAATCCAGTCATTGTGATTCCAGGAGTTATGGGATCCAAATTATTAGACTCTACAACTGGAAAGTCACTCTGGGGAGATTTCGACACCAACTACATTGACCTTACCCAACGCAACAACCTTCCTCTCTTAGCTTTACCGCTTCACGGTCAAAAAGATTCGGCACGAGGACACCCTAATGGGGTGTTAGACCTTCTCAAATTTCGAGCTCTAGGAATGTCAAATCAACAAGAAGTCTATGCTGGAATCATGGGCGCCTTGGGAGTGGGAGGTTTTCTAGATCAGCAGCTCTCAGCATCAAAGATTGACTGGGGGAAGGAGCATTTTACGTGTTTCCAGTTTTCCTACGACTGGCGTCTCTCCAATGCAGCTAATGCCCTGAGACTTCATGAGTTCATCCTCGAAAAGCGCGCTTACATTCGACGTCACACGAAGGAAATCTATGGAAACGCCAAGGTAAATGTGAAATTCAATATCGTTGCTCACTCGATGGGGGGACTAGTAGCCCGATACTATTTACGTTATGGAAATCAAGCCCTTCCTAAAAACGGTTCACAGCCAAAACTGAACTGGGCGGGTGCAAAGTATGTCGATCAACTGATCATGATCGGCACTCCCAATGCAGGCTCTATCCTCACTTTCAATGATTTGTCTGATGGGCTCAATCTGATACCTCATTGGAAACGCCTTTTATTCGATGTTAGCTTACCTGAATTCAGTCCCACACTGATTGCATCCTACCCTTCTACCTTTGAAATGCTTCCTAGGACTCGCCACCAGCCGGTGTTAAATCTTGCCGACAATGCAGTGGTCGACCTCTTTGACGTTGAATTATGGGATCGACAAGGCTGGGGAATCCTCAATCCTTCCGAAAAAGAGAATTGGGCTTTGCATATGCCCGAGTTGAATTCAGCTGAAGAACGAAGAGCTGCTGCAAAAGAACATCTTCGTTATAATCTAAAGCGAGCTCAGCAATTCCAACAAGCTCTTGACCGTCCTGCGAAGCCGCCCTCCAGTCTTCGCATCTCCCTTTTTGCAGGAGATTCCATCAATACACCACGACAAATCAAGATCGACCTCAATACGAACGAAAGGACTGATAACGACTATCTTCCAGGAGATGGCATCGTATTGCGACACAGTGCCTTGTGCGATGAACGGGTAGGATCCTCACAAAGTGTCACTCAAGCGCTTAAATCGCCGATTTCTTTTAGCAAGGTAACCTTCCTACCCTATGAGCATATTGAGCTCACTAACAACAAAACATTTATCGATAACCTGCTCTATCAGTTACTGGAGCAGCCGCAGTAAGAGGTTTCACTCATTTTTTACTTTGGTAATACTCCTGATAAAGTCGTTCGGAAAATTCAGCGGCTGTATCAGGACCTTTGGAACGATACCAACGATAGCGAATCATCAGACTGATGACTTGTTGAAAGCGAGCATGGAAACGCCCATTCCACTTTTGTGGTGATACCTGCCATTCTTCTCCTAGGTAGTGAATAGGCCCTATTTTCATGAGGCGCCAGCTAACCTCAACATCTTCCATGAGGGGTTGCTTAGGAAAGCCCCCAATTTGATCCAGCGCTTCACGGCGAACAATTAGCGTTTGGTCGCCAAAAACCGAGCCAGAAAACAGGACTCTCGCTTCGTTGAGAATTTCAACCATCAAGAGGCCAAGACCAGGATTCCCACTGAAGCGTTGGCCGAGGGCGAAGGCAGGGCTGAGCGTTTGCATTCTAGCACTTGCCAAGAGTTTCGGCACCCATTGATCCACGGGGATAGTATCAGAATGAATGATGGCAACAAGATCTGCATCCCCCTTCAAAATACCAGCGGCGATCTGTGATCCTCGTCCCAAGGGAGCCTGAATGACCTCACAGCCGAACTGCAGCGCAATTTCTCTCGAGTCATCAGTAGAATATCCATCAACGACAATAATACGCTGCACTTCTGGGCTAGCATGTTGAATTTTCTTCAGAAAAGAAGGCAGGTGCTCGGCAGCATTATATACAGGAATGACTAAGTCGATTGTCTGCGCTTCACTGAAAGGCTGAGTACTCAGGCGATTTTTCAAAAAATGATTTTCCCATATGAAAATAGCAAAAAATGGAAGCCATGTCAGCAATACCCAAGTGCGATGGTATCCCCACGCCTCTCCACTTAAGACACCATTCCATGCGAGGAAATAAATCGAGGTGGTGAGGCAAAGCACCAACCAGCTGAGAGATGGGCGTAAAACAAGAAAAGGAATCACCCACGTCAAATACCAAAAATGAACGACGGAAGAACAAATGATGAGACCACCCATCAGCACGTAGGAGGTAAGGAGAAGATCTTTTTCCCGACCCCACAATGCACGCCAGCCGTAAAACAATCCTAACATGGCGAAAAGTGCCGTAGTGAGGAGGCGGATGAGCCCATCTGTCACTCCAAGCATTTTCAAAAACTCATAAAGACCTCCATTGAAAGAGCCAGCCCATCCAAAGCCAACGAACCCAGAGAGCATATTCCAGAAATCTTCTCCAAAATAAAAGCATGGTAAAATAAGGATACCCAGGAATGGACCAAGATGCTTCCAGCCTAACCTTACGAGAAAATAAGGAACCATCACGACAGCGATGATCTTCAGCTGAATGGCAGCCCCCAGCCAGAACCAAGCCCATCCTGCTCTCTTCCGATGCGCCATCAAAAGCGCCGTTATAAGGGCGCCGACCATGAGACTGTCGAAATGAGCCTCTGCTGCAAAAGAGGCTAGTACGATGGGGTTAAAGGCATAGAAGCCAAGCCAGCGGAGTGGTCGACTAAAGTCTTTACTCAACAATAACAGGATGCCCAGAATCCATAAATCCCCTACGAGTGCGACTACTTTAAAAACCTGTAAATCGTACCAAAGCCAACTTGCACCTGCCATGACGAACTCAATCCCAGGAGGATAGGCAGTGAGACGATCACGATGATTAATCTCTTTCCATATATCATCGCGGAGGTAAATCCATCGTTCATCATCCACTACCGTTGCGTATGGATTTTCACCCTTCCAAATCAAACTCCCTTCCCATAGATAGCGATTCAAGTCGTCTGATACTGGTGCTTGCCAAAAAGCGAGACGAACGAGAATAGCAGCGGCACAGATAAGAAAAGTTCCCTGTTTTCTAGTAAGGTTGGGAAAGGCAAAAACCAGACCGATCATGCCTACCCATAATGTGATGTGCAGACCGATGCGGAGAGGTCCTCCGTCTTCGATACTTTCTAAGTTCGCCCAAAGAAAGGCAGCTGCGAGTGTAACCATGAAACTACAGCTCCAAACTAGCCAGCGCCAGCGTTGAGTCGTCGTAGTCATTCTGTGGATCTTTGTTCAAGTATGCTCGTGATTCCAGATTTAAGAAACCCAAACCCGTAGAAGAGAAAAAAGACAAGCCCACCAAAAACTCCTTGGTAAAGAAAAATGATCATCGTGATGAGGCAATAGATTGCAGCAAATATTTCAGCAAAAGGAACCCAATCAAATTTCGTTTTATAGTCTTTCTTAAGCACCTGCCCTTTCTTAGGAGTTCTTACGAAACCACTTTCCACTCCTAAGAGTGCCTCGACCACTCCCCGAGAATTCGATAGGCAAGTCCCGAAACCGATAGTGACCATTTCTGGCAACCACAGAATCCGGCGCTTCCAGTTCTTTGGGTCAATGTAATGCTGACTGATCAGGTAAAGAATACTCGGTCCAAGAGTGGCTATAATGAGAGGCCCGATAAGAATGAGAGAGCCTCCAAGTCCAGAGAATCTCGGAATCATGATAACCAGCGGTAAATAAAGCACCGCGATAAGAAACATCATCAGATGAGCAATGTAATGGAGAAGGTGGAACATTGCCTGAATTTTGACCATGATACTGGTAGGAGATTGAAGAACTTGAACGAGCAGTTTTTTTGCCGTTTGAACAGACCCTTTTGCCCATCGAAATTGTTGGCTTTTAAATGCTGTGTATGTTTCGGGTAGCTCAGCTGGGACAGTAACATCTATCGCGTAGTCCAATTGCCATCCTTGCAACTGGCAACGATAGGAAAGGTCCAAGTCCTCAGTCAGTGTGTCCGCTTGCCAACCTCCAGCATCAACAATGGCCGCCTTACGCCAAACTCCCGCAGTGCCATTAAAATTAAAGAAAAGGCCATTTTCCGCTCTAGCTACTTGCTCTATCACAAAGTGTCCGTCGATCCCCATAGATTGAGCCCTAGTAAGAGCGGAATGATTGGTATTGAGATGACTCCAACGAGCCTGAACAAGCCCTGTTTTCTCATGACGAAAAAGAGGAACCATCCTCTTCAGAAAGTCTGATTCCGGGACGAAGTCACTGTCAAATATGGCAATAAATTCACCCGTTGCGGTCTCCATCGCTTGCTTCAGGGCTCCTGCTTTGTAGCCATGGCGGTCACCCCGACGGCAAATTACGATGTTGATTCCTTGCGCCTGAAGTTCAGTAACCACCTCGTTAACCAAATCCACAGTTTCATCATTAGAATCATCTACAACTTGAATTTGATGACGCTGAACTGGGTAGTCCATTCGCGAGACGGCTCGGATGACGCGCTCAGTAACATTAAGCTCATTGTAAAGTGGCAGCTGAGTTGTCACTAGTGGCCAGCCCTCATCACCGAGGTCTTTAGTTTTGTGAAGAAAGTTATCCCTTGTCTCTTTTTGTCTTGTTCTAGTTTCCTTAATGCGCCGTTTAAAAAGAAAAATAAGAACGTAAGTATTCAATCCATAGATCATAAGACTGCCCGCAGCCACGAAGTAGAAGAACAGTAAAATCCATAGGAGCCAATCGGTGATCACGAAGAAAATAGGAAAAAAGGGTGGGAAAAAACAGAGGTAATTTGTATGAGCAATACAGTCGCTTGCGACAAGCTTATCAAGGCGTAATCTTGTAAAAAGAGAGAAGCAATATGTAACGCACTTCTATGAGAGATTTAAGGGAATAAATATTCCCCACTGTTCTCATAATATTGTAACTTGGCGAAATCCGACCAAACAAACAAATGCCCTTCTCACCTACTGTTCTTTTATTTCTTAAGGCTCCCCGACCAGGCTTCGTGAAGACTCGTCTTGCCAAAGAACTTGGCGAGCAAACTGCTTGCAAGGTCTATCGACAGTTAGCTGAGATGACTTTGGCGACGATCCCTACGAATTGGCAGAAAATTGTTTTCTTCGCCCCAGCAGATGCTCGGCAGGAAATGCAACAGTGGCTAGGTTATCAAGTGGAACTTCGACCTCAAAGCGAAGGCGATTTGGGCGATCGCTTGTCTACCGCATGCTCAGAAACCTTTGCTGAAGGCGCTGACAGTGTTTTCCTGCTAGGTGGTGATTGCCCATATATAGAGCCTAAACACCTGAAAGAAGCTGCAGATCAACTTGCTCGAGGTCATCCAGTCATAGGTCCTGCCATCGATGGAGGATACTGGTCGCTTGGACTATCGAAAGAAACGTCTAGCGTTTTTAAAAACATCTCTTGGAGCAGTGATAAAGTCTTTTCCGAAACCCTCCAAAGATTTAGCGTCCATGGAGAACATCCTCACCAGCTTGAGTCACTAGAAGATGTCGATCGAGCCGATGCGTGGTCAAGAGCTCTCAAAAACGTCCCTGACCTTTCCAAATTCCCCCTATGATAAGTATGACTACCGAATCCTCAGTAAAAGAACGATATGCTGCCGCGTCCCAAGCGGTGGAGTCTAATCTGTGTTGTCCCGTCGATTACGACCCGCAATATTTAAAAGCTATTCCTGCCGAAGTGATCGAGCGTGACTACGGTTGCGGCGACCCATCAAAATATGTCCTCCCAGGCGAAACCGTCCTGGATCTCGGTTCTGGTACAGGAAAAATTTGTTTTATCGCCTCTCAAGTCGTCGGCCCTGAAGGAAAAGTCATTGGAGTAGATATGACTGACGACATGCTGGATATTGCACGTAAAAATGCGCCTATCGTGGCAAAGAATATTGGCCATAGTAATGTGGAATTCCGTAAGGGGAGAATTCAAGACCTCGCTCTGGATTTAGAGGCTCTCGATAGCGAGCTCACTAATTCTCCAATTGGCAGTGTGGAAGACTTTCTCGCCACAGAGTCACTTATCAATAGACTACGAGCTGAAAAACCACTGATCGAAAGCGATTCCATCGATGTAGTGGTATCGAATTGTGTGTTAAACCTTGTTGAGCCAGACCAGAAAAAAAAGCTTTTTGAGGAAATCTTCCGTGTGCTGAAACGCGGAGGCAGAGCTGTCATCTCAGACATCGTCAGCGATGAACCCATTCCTCAGCATCTCGCAGACGATGCCGACCTTTGGAGCGGATGTATTTCTGGTTCCTACACAGAAAGTGATTTCTTAAAAGCATTTGAAGACGTCGGATTCTATGGCGTGGAGCTCGTTAAATTTGAGACCGAACCATGGCAAACACATGAGGGTATCGAATTCCGCTCTGTCACTGTGCAGGCATTCAAAGGAAAAGAAGGCCCATGCATGGATCATAACCAGGCGGTTATTTACAAAGGCCCCTTCAAATCTGTCTTGGATGATGACGGACACCGCATCGACCGAGGGGTCAGAGTCGCGGTCTGTAGTAAAACCTATGATATTTATAAGAAAGCACCCTACGCCGAATTCTTTGAACACTTAGAACCACTCGAAGAAGTTTCGCCAAAAGATGCGAAGCCCTTTGATTGTGAGCGCAGTACTATTCGTCAACCTTCTGAAACTAAGGGGCAGGAATACAGAGAGACGATTGTAGATTGTGGACCAGATTGTTGCTAAACCATGAATTCATTTGATCAAGCTCTAGCCGACTCCCAGCATGCTCTGACCCGGGTCACTCCCCATGTATTACAGTTAAATTTAGGAAAGCTCTGTAACTTAGCTTGTGTGCACTGCCACGTAAATGCAGGGCCGCATCGAAAAGAACTTATTACCCACGCTGACTTAGAAAAAACAATTGATTGGTTTGAGCAATCGGACATTCCCGTGATTGATCTCACAGGTGGAACTCCTGAAATGCATCCCGATTTTCAAGCCATCGTGGAGCGAATCCGTTCTTTTAAACAGCAGCGTCAAATCATCACACGTCTCAATGCCACCATCATCAATGAACCAGGCTATGAGTGGATTCCTGAATTTCACGCTCTTCATCGAATCACCATTATCGCATCCATGCCGTGTTATTCGCCAGATAACGTGAATGCCCAGCGTGGCGACGGTGTGTTTGACTCCTCCATCTCCGCTTTTCAAAAGCTCAACTCCCTAGGCTATGGCAAGGAGCCCGCGTTACAAATGCATTTTGTCTACAACCCCGTGAATGCTGTCCTCCCACCGGCTCAAGACGAGCTTCAGGCTGACTATAAGCGAGAAATGGATAAGCAGTTTGGCATCGTCTTCAACGACCTCTACTGCATTACAAACATGCCTATTTCTCGCTATGCTTCGTATCTCAAACGGCAGAAAAAATTATTAGCATATCAGGAATTATTGGTCTCATCTTTCAATCCAGCAGCCATTGATGGCTTGATGTGCCGTGATACCATCAGCGTCGACTGGAATGGTCAGGTCTACGACTGCGACTTTAACCAGCAGCTAGATCTTAAAATTTCTGACATTGGCGAATCCAAGGTTTGGGAACTGGACATGGAATCATTTCATAATGCCCCGATCCGCACAGCATCTCATTGCTTTGGGTGCACAGCAGGTTCAGGATCTTCTTGTGGAGGTGAACTCGTCAGCTGAAAGATACTCACTACATGATAGTCAAAAAACATTCGTCATCAAAAGTCTACTCACAGAAAAGATTTTATCCGCCAAACTTAGAATTTAAAATTCAGGATTCAAAACTTGCTTAACCACTTTATCTAGTTCTTCGTAAATGCGCTATGCATCGTTTCCTCCTTAAGATTTTTGTCTTATCCTGTGCGTTAAGTTTAAACGCATCTAGTGAGCCTGAGCATATAGACGACATCATGACTAAAAACTCAAATGACAGCGACCACCTTTACTTAGAGGAAGTCCTTGGTGAGAAAGCCCTGACCGAAGTGAAGGCATGGAATAAACGCTCCCTCTCCCGACTCCAGGCCGACCCTCGTTATAAGATCATGGAATCGGAAGCACTCGAAATCCTCAATTCGAAGGACAAGATTCCTTACGTTTCTTACAGGAATGGTGAAGTTCATAATTTTTGGCAAGATGCCGATCACGTTCGTGGCATTTGGCGAAAATCCACTCTCGAAACCTACCTTACCAACGAGCCCATCTGGGAAACCGTTCTCGATATCGATGCCCTAGCAGAAGCGGAGGACAAAAATTGGGTGTTTAAAGGCAATAGCCATCTCTCACCCGACTACGAGCTTACCATCGTCAGCCTCTCAGATGGAGGTAAGGACGCTGTGGTTCGCCGTGAGTTTAATACGGAGCGGAAGAGCTTTGTAGAAGACGGTTTTGAAGCTCCTGAATCTAAAGGCACCTCCGATTGGCTCGATGCTGATCACCTTGTCATCGGCGTAGATTTTGGCCCTGACACCATGACCGATAGTGGCTACCCGATGATCGCCAAGCTCTGGAAACGCGGCACACCTCTTTCCGATGCTCTAGAAATCGGTCGAGGACAGCAATCTGATGTTGGTTATTGGCCATCCGTTCTTGAGCTTAGCGATGGCCGACGCGAAATCATCGTCAACCGATCCATCACCTTTTTTACCTCGGAAACTTTTTGGTATCCTCGGAGCGATGATGGAGTGATTGGCAAGGCTGTGAAGTTCCCTATCCCTCTGAAATCTTCTATTAATGGCGAGTTTAAAGGGCAAGTCCTCCTCTCACTCAACGAAGACTGGCGCGGTCACCAATCTGGCGAGCTTGTTAGCTTTTCCATTAATGACTTCATGAAAGACGGAAAGATCTCCACGGTATCGCGGGTTTACGCTCCAGACGAAAAATCATCGGTAGGGCGACTCGGCATCACGAGGTCCAAAGTCCTGCTCAGCACCACGACAGATGTGAAAGGCAGCGCACACGCATTCGACTGGGACGGGGAAAAGTGGAGCTCTACTAAGCTCGACTTCCCCATCAATGGATCAGTTTCCATTGCCTCTACCAACGATCAAGAAGAGATCGCCTTTATTGCGACCGAAAGTTTTTTGACGCCCAACACTCTCTGGAGATTGAATACTGAGACGATGACCAAAGCGAAGGCCAAATCCCTCCCTAGCTGGTTTGATTCTGCAAGTATGGTTTCTGAACAATTCTTCGTCACCTCAACCGATGGAGTATCCATTCCCTACTTCGTAGTTCATAAGAAAAACTTGGTAATGGATGGCACCGCTCCAACGTTGCTATACGGCTACGGTGGCTTTGAGGTATCGCTCAACCCCTCCTATTCCCCCACCCGAGGCAAACTCTGGATAGAGCGCGGTGGCGTCTACGTACTTGCCAATATCCGTGGCGGTGGTGAATACGGCCCTAAGTGGCATCAGGCGGGACTGAAAACAAAACGCCAGCTCATCTATGATGACTTCATCTCCGTCGTTGAGGATCTCATCGCTAAGAAGCTCACCTCTCCCAAGCATCTTGGCATTGAGGGTGGTTCAAATGGTGGATTACTCGTGGGAGTTATGTTCACCCAGCGCCCCGATTTGTTTAATGCCGTCATCTGTAGTGTCCCTCTGCTCGATATGATGAGGTTTCACACACTACTCGCAGGCGCATCCTGGGTAGGTGAATATGGTAATCCCGAAGACCCTACCGAAGGGAAATTCCTACGCTCCATCTCACCCTATCACAATATCGATCCCAAGGCTGAATACCCTGAGATCTTCCTAATCACCTCTACCAAAGACGACCGCGTCCACCCTGCTCACGCTCGGAAGATGGCTAAGCGACTCGAAGAACTTGGACACAAGTTTCTCTATTACGAAAACATAGACGGCGGCCACTCAGCCGCAGCGAATTTAAAAGAAACAGCCAAACGCCTCGCTCTGCAGCACACTTATTTACTGCAGAAACTGGCTGATTAAGTTTGAGATTTTCAGGCGTGGGACAGAAAGATTTTAACCACGAATTTCACTAATCGCACGAATCCACACGAATCTTTTGCTTGGGTTTTGAGTTCTTTTTTAAACCACGGAAGACACTGAATACACGGAAGGTTTGATGAAGCCAGTGACCTCCCCAGCTAGTCACTTCAAACTTCAAACTGAATACTTCAAACTAAAACTCACTTCGCAAAACGGAAGAACTTCTTCCCAGCAGCAGCTGGCACGGTGATGGTGGCTTCCTCACCTGTAGCCTCCCAAGCATCAGTATCCCCCAAGTCATCACTCTCCTCAAGCGTAAGGCTAATTTGTGCGTTACCATCTGTAATTTCAATGGTAGAACTTCCAGGACGTAGATCGGTGATTTCCTGTAAAGTCAATTTACTATCCACTTCTGCTTGTAGTGCCAGCACCTGTGCTTGTAGTCCAGCCACCGCAGCATCTGCAACAGGATTACCTATTGTCACATTAGTTAAATTGGCTCCTGTCAGAATAACATCTGTCAGAATGGTGTTTGTAAAATTAGCTCCACTCAGGTCAGCATTACTCAGGTCAACATTACTCAGGTCAGCATCACTCAGGTCAGCTTCAATCAGGTCAGCTTCAATCAGGTCAGCATTAATCAGGTCAGCTCCAAACAGGTCAGCTCCACTCAGGTTAGCTCCACTCAGGAAAGCACCAGTCAGGTCAGCTTCAGGCCCGATAAGATAACCATTCACAATTTGCCAACTCGTTGGTAAACCTATAGGTGTTCCTGTAATATTGCCAGATTCCACACCACTCAGGTCAGCACCATTCAGGTCAGCACCATTCAGGTCAGCACCACTCAGGTCAGCTTCACTCAGGTTAGCAAAAATCAGGTCAGCACCACTCAGGTCAGCATCATTCAGGTCAGCACCACTCAGGTCAGCACCACTCAGGACAGCATCACTCAGGAAAGCACCACTCAGGTCAGCAAAACTCAGGTCAGCACCACTCAGGTCAGCATCATTCAGGTCAGCATCATTCAGGTCAGCACCACTCAGGACAGCATCACTCAGGTCAGCACCACTCAGGTCAGCATCATTCAGGTCAGCACCACTCAGGACAGCATCACTCAGGTCAGCACCACTCAGGTCAGCCAAACTCAGGTCAGCACCACTCAGGTCAGCAAAACTCAGGTCAGCACCAATCAGGTCAGCAAAAAACAGGTCAGCACCACTCAGGTCAGCCTCACTCAGGTGAGCACCACTCAGGTCAGCCTCACTCAGGTCAGCACCACTCAGGTCAGCACCAATCAGGACAGCAAAACGCAGGTCAGCAAAAAGCAGGTTAGCTCCTGGCCCGATAAGATAACCATTCACAATTTGCCAACTCGTTGGTAAACCTGCAGGTATTCCTGTAATATTGCCAGAGAGCACATTACGCAGGTCAGCACCACTCAGGTCAGCACCACTCAGGTCAGCACCACTCAGGGAAGCACCACTCAGGTTAGCATCACTCAGGTCAGCACCACTCAGGTCAGCCAAAAACAGGTTAGCATCACTCAGGTTAGCACCACTCAGGTCAGCACCACTCAGGTCAGCATTAAACAGGTTAGCTCCCGGCACTAAGTCGCTGCCATTATACGGGTGCGCCAGTCCATCTGAGACGTTTAAAATCGCCGTTACTGATCCATTGTTAAGTTGATATGTAGCTGCTGTGACTGAGCTAGCCATTACAACGAGGCTGAGAATAAGAGTAATGATGAAGTTGTTGTATTTCATGTGTTTTGTTGTTTGAAAATAGAGGGATGTAGACAAAGCTATTCCCCACCTTCTTTCCATGGTGAAACGCTCATAAGCTGAGCTTTTTAATAAAAAAATACCTATGCTTTCCTTATATGAAATTGGTGATTAGTCAATCCCCATAGAGAGAAACGACACATCTCTTTTAGGCTCTATAACTCTTTACGTCCATACAAATAGCACCCCCTCATAAACGCCCCCTCTATCGCTTCGCCCAGCTCAAACTAGAAACCATTACTTACCAAATTTACGATCTAGTTCATTGAGAGAGATGTGAATCAGCGTAGGGCGACCATCTGGCGTGCAGTAGGGTAGATCACATTTAAACATCGCATTCAGCAGCGGCTCAGCGTGATCGATACGGCACGGTTCATTCCGCCCTGCCCTGCTCGCTAGGTTTGCAGCGAAGGTTTCGTAAGCCATCGATTTCCCGCGTTTCCCGCCGAGTGTGTCGCTTAGCTCATCGACCAGCCCGATTAGGAAACCTCTGACGTCTGATACTTTCAGAAAGCTCGGCAAACTACTGACCTTCACCGTGCTACCACCGAATGATTCCACCGCCATCCCTGCATCCGCAAAGTGTGACTCGTGGCGCACGACGAGCTCTGCATCCAGTGCCTCCAGCTCTAGTAACTCTGGAACTAACAACCCCTGGGAATCTACCCCACCGCTGTTCTTCAGTAAATATTCATAAACAACACGTTCGCGCGCCGCGATGGGATCGAGCAAAACAACGCCTTCATCACCTTCCATCACGATGTAGCGATCATGCAGAGGCCCGATGAGTCTGAAGTCAGGCTTCTTAATAAGCTGTTTTCCTTCTTTCGTAGCCAGCTCCTCCTGCTGCTCAGCTCGGTGTGGAAATTCTGTGACTTGCTTGACGAGTGTTTCTGAGCGAACAGATGTTTCCACAGCAGATGGTATGACAGCCCGCTGAACTTCGTCAGGTTCCTGTGTAGGTTGGAAATCTTGAACGGGTTGAAAAACATCGTCGTTCCGTTGAGGAATAACAACTGGCTTAGGAGCGAGTGACTCAGTCACCGCAGACTCTATCAGACTGCGCACATCGTGAGGGCGATGGAACCTCACCTCCTTCTTCGCTGGGTGCACATTCACATCTACTAATGTAGGATCCATCTCGATCCAAAGCCAAGCGGCTGGATGTGAACCCTCAGGCACCGCACCTCGGAAGCCATCCTTCAGAGCCCGTGAAATTGCCGAGTCCTCAACAGGTCGACCGTTAAGGAAAATAAATTGCTGTTTTCTACCCCTGCGCGCATAGTCAGCGGGAAGAAGATAACCACGAATAAACATGCCTATTCCTGCATGTTTTCCCACCTCAATAAGTTTACTTGCGATTTCGGCACCTGACAGTCCAGAAATACGCACTCGCCAGTCAGGCGTTCCAGCAAGATCAAAAATCGGCCTACCATCCTTTAAAAACGTAAACCGCACCTCAGGCGACGCCAATGCATGTAACCTGACTTGATGCTCCACGTGAGCGGACTCCGTGGTCTCGGCTTTGAGGAATTTTCTCCGCGCCGGCACATTAAAGAAGATTTGCTTCACCTCCATGCAGGTTCCTTCGGGAACTCCTGCATCACGCACATCTTTTAATACCCCACCGTCAACAAACACCTCCGTACCCGCAACACTTCCCCTTTCCCGCGTCGCCATGCGAAACCTTCCCACGCTTGCAATACTTGGAACCGCCTCGCCGCGAAACCCCAAGGTCATAACCGTGGAAAGGTCATGACTGGTGCGTAGTTTGCTTGTTGCATGCCTTTCCAGCGACATCAGGGCATCCTCCTTGTCCATGCCACAGGCATCATCGGTCACCCGAATGAGCGCGGTGCCACCTTTGTGAATTTCCACAGTGATGTGGCTTGCACCAGCATCGAGACTATTTTCCACCAGCTCCTTCACCACACTCGCTGGACGCTCAACAACCTCCCCCGCCGCTACCTGACTGGCGAGAATATCATCGAGAATTTGAATTTTAGACATAAATGTGTGGATGAATCGCCCCGTGGACGTTAGCGTTTTTCAGCCCCGCTTTCATCAGCTTGGCTGTGCGCCATATGATGACGTGCAAGCTTGCGATGCTGCAATTGCAAACTGACAAACTGGGCAAACTTCCTTCAACAAAAAAACTCAACTCCTCTCATTATAGCTCGTGCCTAGAAATCAAGACCCTACCTTCATCGAACGCATGGTGAATCGGAGACCTCCGTACTACTGGTGGTTTCTAGCAATGATCTTGGCGCTTTGCTTCACGGTACTCAGCTGGTCGCTATGCTATGCTATCTTTAGTAATCCCGAGGTACCGCGCAACTACGAGATTCTTAAAAGACTTGGCAGAACCCCCGCTCACACCAATTACACTGAGTCGGCGCAGCCAAAGCTGAACACCATTCAGCCAGCTGCACTGAGAAATAAATTTCTAGAGCTTGATGAAACCGAAATCAACATCATCAATCAGAGCCTAAAGCATAGTTTTCTGACGAATTTTAAAAAACATACCTTCTGTAATTATATAAAAGGAACCTATAAAGTCGTTTCAAAACGCGAGCTGACCAAAGATGACTTCATCTCGGACGGCTTTGCCATCCAGCTACGTGCCTATACTCAAGCGGACGAATACACCAATGCCACACCCTACCCGGTAATCGTGGAAATCATCTTCCCCACCATCCACAGAAAATCCATGAAGGGGTACCACATCGGAGACATACTCACTATTGATAAAACTCCCTATTTCGCTTCTGTGCTTCATACTTCATCGATCATTCGCGATAATGACGACACCATCATTGTGCTCACCGCCATCAGCCTTGGCAGTAAGCTAAGACCGCCCCACGAGGGTGCCTTTGATCTAAAAGCACCCAACGAGGTGAACCTCGAGGCTAAATTCCCACTGTTTGAGAGTGTGGAGTAAAATCGTTGTAGAAGAGCTTTGTAGACTCTTTGGGTCGAATTCGAATACGTTCGATCGATAAGAAGCTTCATGGCAACTTCTTAAAGAGATTAAAAACCTCTTCTCCTAACAAACCCCTAAGTCGTCGCACACTTTGTTCTCGTCTGACCTGAACCACGGATGCGATACTGGTACGATGTCAGCTCTTTAAGAGCCATCGGCCCGCGAGCGTGGAGTTTATCGGTTGAAATACCAATCTCTGCACCAAAACCAAATTCTCCCCCATCGCTGAAGCGGGTGGAGACGTTGTGGAAAAGACAGGCACTATCAATGCGAGTCATAAACGACTCCGCGCGTGATTTTTCTTCTGTCACAATACACTCACTATGACGCGAGCTGTGGGTATTGATGTGATCAATCGCCTCCTGCATGCTGTCGACAACCTTCACGGAAATGATTAAATCGAGATATTCTGTCACCCAGTCTTCTTCTGAAGCAGGCACTGCGAGATCACCAAGGATTTCCAAAGTCGCTGCATCGCCGCGCATTTCAACGCCTTTTTCTGCAAATACGGCGCCAATTTTTGGCAAAAATTCTGCCGCGACATCGCGGTGAACGAGCAGTGTTTCGAGTGCATTACAGACACCAGGTTTGTGTGTTTTAGCATCATCGACAATAGCCACTGCCATCTCAAGATCTGCCAACTTATCAACATAGGTATGACAGATTCCATCGTAGTGCTTGATCACAGGCATACGTGCTTGCGAAACTACGGCCTCGATAAGGCCTTTACCACCACGAGGGATAATCACATCTAACCACTGCTCCATACCCGCCATGACTGTGACGCTCTCGCGATCAGTAAACGGAATGAGCTGAATGGCGTTTTCAGGAAGGCCTGCCTTTTCACCACCTGCTTGCAGGGCGTGCGCGATCGCTTTATTCGAATGAATCGCTTCCGAGCCACCACGTAGAATCGTTGCATTTCCTGATTTCAAACAGAGAACCGCCGCATCGCTCGTTACATTAGGGCGACTTTCATAAATAATTCCGATGACCCCGATGGGGACACGGACTTGCTCGAAGTGGATATCATTGGGACGCATCCAATCAGCGAGCACTTCACCCACAGGGTCAGGAAGTGCTGCCACTTCTTCAACACCCACAGCGATTGCATCCAGACGTTTTGCATCGAGCTTTAGACGATCCAGCATCGCAGCAGTTAGACCGTTGCTTTCACCAGCAGCGATGTCGAGTGCGTTTGCCTCGAGAATAGCTGCCTCATGCTCACGTAAGCCAGTGGCCATCGCACGTAGAATGTTGTTTTTCTTCTCCGTATCCAGCACTGCTAGGGCGTAGGCTGAGGTACGTGCCTTTTCTCCCATCCCATGGATGATTGTTTTGATTTGTTCTTTATCCATGATTAATGATGATTGATTGAAAATTTAAACTTCTGAAACGGTCAGGTTCATCACCTCGTCTTTGACCTTTTCGGCAAGAGGTGTGCTGAGGTAGCGCTCAGTAGAACTACACCCGATAGTGACGATGCGCTTACCCTTCATTTCCGGACGTTTTGCTAACTGAATGGCTGCCCAGATATTGGCACCCGTAGAGATGCCCGCTGGAATACCTTCGTTCTGGGCTACGGCTTGAGCCATGGCAAAAGCGTCTTCGTTTGTCACCTGAATCACCTCGTCAATGATATCGACATTGAGATTTCCTGGGATAAATCCTGCACCGATGCCCTGGATCTTATGTGGTCCAGGTGAGCCACCTGAAATCACAGGACTGGCAGTAGGCTCAACAGCCACTGAAATCATATCACAGCGTGACTTAAGAACTTCCGATACACCAGTGATGGTACCACCAGTTCCAACACCAGCGACAAAAGCGTCGATCTTACCATCGGTATCCGCCCAGATTTCTTCCGCTGTTGTCTGGCGATGTGCCTCAGGGTTTGCTGGATTATCAAATTGGCTTGGACCAAAGGCACCTTCACCAAATTCCTCAATCAGTTGTTTTGCCTTCGCAATGGCGCCACCCATGCCTTTTGGCCCAGGGGTGAGAACGATCTCGGCACCTAGCATACGAAGAAGTACGCGACGCTCCGTAGACATGCTTTCAGGCATTGTAAGTATACAACGGTAGCCCTTTGCACGCGCGATGAAAGCGAGAGCAATCCCTGTGTTACCTGAAGTAGGCTCAATGATTGTGCCACCTGGCTTCAGCGAACCGTCTTTCTCTGCAGTCTCGATCATCGAACGACCAATTCTATCTTTCACACTGAAAAGTGGGTTAAAAAATTCAGCTTTCACAAGAATCTCAGCTTCAAGCCCCTTTGTGACGTGATTCAGCTTAATAAGTGGAGTGTTTCCAATGGTATCGACTAGATTGTTCGCTATGTTGCTCATGGTAGTAAGGATAATGATTTTTCTGCCACAAACATTACTGATTTCTACGAGCAAGCAAGCAAGAATCTACGATTCATCATCGATGCCTCAAAAAACTCCTCCCTCCATCTTCCTTAGAAGTGCTATCCAAGGTGACATCGAGGAACCCTTTATTTACTCCGAAGAACTGACATCGTAACTATTCGTAGAAGTAAATTCCACTTCAACATTTTCAGGAGGGGGGCCAGAAACAGTTAGTACAGCGTAGTAACTTCCGTCCACAAATACAGAATTGGAAGCATCAAAGGTAACCTCAATAGTAACAGACTCTTGTGAATAGCTGTAGGACGCAACTGATCCGCTTACCCCGCCCACCGTGACAGCCGTAACTACATCCTCACTAGGCGGTAAATCGCCCGAAAAAGCAAACTCATAAGTAACATCTCCAGCAGAGACGACTGTTCCATCCACGTCTTCATAGGTCGAGATACCTAAAGTTTGCAAGGCATAGAATTTCTCACTATCTCCAGAATCGTCAACGAAGGTAATAAGCTGATCTAAGGCCGTAAATTCTTCCGCTGTGTCGTCCCAAGCTGATAAATCGGCAGATGTATCTAAGCGATAAACTCCACCCTCAATCGCATCCCACACGATGCTGACTTCACCAGTGCTTTCTTCGTAACTGACAGATTGAGACTGTACTTCTCTCGCTGCAGCTCCTTCAAAGTATAAAGTCGATGTTTCTGGAATAGCAGCACTGCCAGCTAAACTTGCATCACCTAAAAAGGACCACGTAAGATTATAGGGAAACACAGGTGTTCCATCTTCAGCAATAGCGGTAAAATAAGCCCATGTGCCGTCTGGAAACTCAGGAGTAACGCACCAGCGCGCATTGTGTTCGTTTAAATCAAAATGTGTCCCTTCGGTAAAATCACCAGTACCATCATAAAGAATGTAGTTATCTAAGTCGCCCTTGTAGGCGTTGTCCTCTTGATAGCGTCCTAAAACATAGTCCTCACTCACGTCGGGACCTGCTAACACAGTCACTCCTTCTGCCTTCGCTCCCAAGGAGTAACACCACTGAGGTAAAGACAAACGACCTTCTGTAGCCAGGTCTGTCGAACCATTTGTCCCGTCACGGAGCTGAAATCCTGTAATCATTCGGCGAACTCCACTACTCGCATCAAGTGGGTCACTATAAGCATATGGTCCATACATAGGAATACCGTCATTAGCCCAGGCAATGATCGGGCTATGGTCACCGTTAAAATTTTCGATATAAGGATTCGAGTCTGTTCCTGTAATGGAGATCAAACCAGAGAAAACAATCGTTCCATTATAGTCAACTGAGTCACCCAATGTGTGCCTCAAAGCAGCAGGGTTTGCATGATAATGATGCGCTTCCTGAGCTTGGTGAGAGTTTCCTGAATCAAAAGTAGGCCCTTCATTGACAAAGGCGTCCCTATTCCAAAAACCGTCAGAATTGGGCGATTCTGCTCCGCTGGACGAATTGTAACTAAAAGTATCAGTCGTGTTGAAAAGTGGTACTCCATTGACAAACAAACCACAGTTTCCCGACGGCGTAGCATCTAGTGGACTCGCATAGTCTTCTCCATAGCTGGTAGACCGTGGAAACCTATAATCAATAGCCGCATTACCAGGAAAGGCTGGAAAAAGAGAACGATTATCCACCGCATCAGGGTCCTCATAGTCGTAGGCACGATAAATATCATCATACCAAGGACCCATGGTATTTGTCGGCAAGCCAGTGGACTCTACGTACACATAGTCATCATCATACGAAATACGCTGCACCCCAGCATATACGGGGGTAGTTTGATCACCTATGGATTCGCCTCCAGATGCAATCGCGGTTCTATCCCACACCGTAACTGAAAGCACCGTTCCGTCTGTAGATCTTTTTTCATCTCTTTCATCATCTGTGCTCTCCCATAAACGCGCGTACTTACCCGAGTCTGCTGTATGCCAAGACGTAAACAGCACTTCCGTTTGCCCGTGGGCATGGAATGTGCTCAACACCGAGCACGTTAGTGTGGCAAATAATAATTTATCAAAAGTTTTCATGATTTCTAAATTTAAAGTAGGAATCTATCGTATTCTTTCTCTGTTAAGGAAACATGTAACAGTCAGTCCTTTTTGTTAAAATCGTGTAAAGCACCCTCTCCTATATTCTAAGTCTATGAAACCCATCATCCTTGCCTCTAGCTCCCCTCGCCGACGTGATCTACTTGCAGCTACAGGTCTCGAATTTCAAATCATCCCCTCCTCCGCAGATGAAATCCACGACGCCTCGATACCGCTGCACCTACTCTGCGAAAGTAATGCCGAGATCAAAGCTCTCGACATCGCAAAAAATCACCCTGACGCAATCGTCATCGGTGCCGACACCCTCGTTTACATCGACCAGACTCCCTTAGGAAAACCGCGCTCAGAAAGTGAGGCACGCGAAACCTTGATGAAGCTGTCTGGACGTGCGCATCAGGTCTGTACAGGAGTCTGTATCGCAGAGGCAAACCAAAGCACGCGCTTTCACCAAATCACTCAGGTGATTTTCAAAAAACTCACCCCAGCTGACATCGATAACTACATGCAGAAAGTCAACGTCATGGATAAAGCAGGTTCCTACGCACTTCAGGAACACGGAGAGCTGATAGTGGACGAAGTGATCGGCGACTATAACAATGTCGTCGGTTTCCCGATCGAGCTAGTTTTGGCAAAACTGCAAGAAACATCAAGGCTGGCACCAGATCACGCGAACGGAGTCCAGCCGCACGCGTGACTTTGAAATCGCCGCATGAAGCTCTTCTTTCTGAGCGCGCAGACCAGCTATTTCATCTTCGCTAACATGATCGTTAATCTCACCCAACGCGACTAACCTTTCGATTTCACGGCTCAGCATTTCATTCGATTTTTTTAGGGCATTAGCCACAACCTCAGCTTTCTGAGCGAGCACCAGCTGGCTCGCAACATCGAGCATATTGGGCAATATCTCACGCCGGAATTTTTCCTGACCAAGTAAACTGTGCAGCGCTCCCACTCGGAGTTTTTCTGCCTTAAGGTGGAATTTTTCCGACATATCATTCCCCGCATGATCCACCTGAATACGGATCGGCGTAATGGGCAAAAACCTGTCACTGTGTAAGCATGAAGGAGCTATGCATTCGACCACATAATATGCCTCAAGCAAGATACCCTTGATCGGAGCACCTTCCCAAACACCGAAAGAGGAATTCCCTCCCTCTGCAGTCAGCAACAGCTCCATCGCTACCCGCGCCATAGGGTGATCCCAGCTCATAAAGGTAGTATCCTCGCGTGAAAGCGCCCGTGTTCTATCAAAAGTGATATTGAGACCATCGTCTGGCAATGCAGGGAAGTCATTAGTCAGAAGGTGCCCTGGAAGAAGTAAATAGGATCGGCTAGTGAGCTCTTCAACATGTAAGCCAAAGTGATCCCACAGTTTCACTAAAAACGCCTCTGAGCTTTGGTCACCGTCTGCTCTATCGATCTCGCGAATAAGCTCCGCAGCAGACTCTGGTCGGCTCGAGTTCAGCTCCAGCAGTCGATCATACCCACGCTCTAACTTTTCAGAAACCTGTTCCCTGCAACGCTTCGATTTTGCAATCAGCGACAATAAATCTTTCTCCAGCATCTCACCTGCAGCAATTTGCCCGATTTCACGCAGAATCTCCGTAGCTCCGTTCAAACTCTGCTCAAAGGCGTCAAGCCCTTCATGATACCAGCGCGCTAGCATCTCGCCACGTTCTCCAGTAACGTAAGGCACGTGAATCTTGATCGTCTCCGTCTGCCCAATTCTGTCCAATCGGCCGATCCTCTGCTCGAGTAATTCAGGGTTTTCAGGAAGGTCATACAGCACCAAATGGTGAGCAAACTGAAAGTTCCGTCCCTCACTGCCAATCTCTGAGCAGATTAAGATCCGTGCGCCCTCTTCTTCTGAAAAATAGGCCGCCGATCGGTCACGCTGAAGCAGCGTCATCCCTTCGTGGAAATGCGCGCAGTTGATATTGATAATCGCCTGCAAACGTTCTGATATTTCTTCAGCTAGCTCTCTTGACTGACAAATAAGCAGCACCTTTTCTTCACCTAGTTTTTTAAGTAAGCCGACCAGCCATTGTAACTTCTCTGAGTCATCCTCCACCTCTACGAGCGAAACTTTTCTTTCAGGAAATCCACTCAATGCCTGGCGAGTGTTTCTAAACATCACCCGCCCTGTGCCAAAGGAATCAAGCAAAGCTCGCATCAACGGCTCCCGCACCGATTCATCACCTGCATCAAGAGCATCGCAGTAACTTTGCAAACTATCCGACTGTGCCGTGAACAAAGCTCGATCCGCCTGACTCAGCGCGCGCCCCTCTAGCAAACGACCTACGGCATCGGCAAGTTCTTCATAATTTTCCGCCTCTCGCTGAAATGACTCGATATTGATGTACTTCTCTGGATCGAGTAAACGTAAGCGCGCAAAATGCCCTTCCGCACCTAGCTGGCGCGGCGTCGCGGTTAATAGCAACAAACCCTCCGTCTTTTGTGCCAGAGCATCCACCACCTGGTAGGCCTCGCTTGGCTCTTCAGCACTCCACTCCAGATGATGCGCCTCATCCACAATCAGTAAGTCCCAGCCTGCAGCCACCGCCTGCTCAGCGCGTAAGGGGGAGTCCGCTAGAAAATCCACACTGCAAATCACCAGCTGACTATCAAGAAACGGATTATCCATGCCCTCGCCACCTGTCTCGAGCGCCTCGCAGCGGGCTTCATCAAACAAACTAAATAGTAGATTAAACCTCCGCAGTAGTTCCACAAACCACTGATGTAACAATGGCTCAGGTAATAGAATAAGCACTCTGTCTGCTCGACCTGTAAGATGTAACCTGTGCATCACCAAGCACGCCTCGATCGTTTTCCCCAGTCCTACCTCGTCCGCAAGTAAAACTCGCGGCGCCAGCCTCGATGCCACCTCTCCTGCGATGTACATTTGGTGAGGAATCAAATCAACACGCCCACCTAAAAACCCTCTCGCAGGTGAACTCGTCACCTCACACTGACGCTGTAACGCCTCTACCCGTAGGTCATAGAGATACAGCTCATCCACATGGCCGCCCAACAAACGATCTTCAGGTTTGCTAAAACTCATTGTATCCGACAGCTCTGCCTCTGCTAACGCTCTCTCGCCGCAGCGATACACCAGCAAGCCATCTTTTTCTAAAACTTCATCCACTGCTAGGACTTCCCCCGTGTGAGTTTCCAAAGTCTCCCCCGCTCTGAGCGATACCCGTCTGATCGGAGCTGTATCCAAGGCATACACCCGCGTCTCATTTGCTGCGGGAAACATCACTTCCACTCGCTTAAACTCCACCTTCAAAAGAATACCAAGACCTAACTCGGGTTCAGATTCACTAATCCAACGCTGGCCGGGTGATATTTGGGATTGATTGATCATAAAGTTTCCAAGGAAGGCGGCGGAAGCTACACAGAATCTACCACTCTTCAAACTGAAAACTATGAACAAATAACGACGGAGTCAGCGATCTACCTCTAGCTCAATCCGGCAATTACATCAACCTTGTCACTGAACAAACGACTTTCACAAATGTCTAAATCTCAGTTATTTATCATGGTCTAACGTTTAGACTACTGTAATACTGACAAGTAATACTACAGTGAAGCATGAAAATCTCTCCCAAGAACCCATTACTCATCATCGCAGCAGGAACTTTTTTGATAGGTGCCATCGTGGGACGAACAACCGCTCCAGATGCAGGAAAAAACCAAGCGCAACTCTCCAATACCGACTCTCACGGCCAAACGACCATAGGGCGACAAGCGAGAAACACTAACATCTCAAGTAGCGCAACCTCAAGAACCTCCATATTTAAATCCTTTAACACTCGTGAATTTCAAACCTTATCAAAGGAAGCTCTGGCATCATCAGATGACGTTGAAAATGACGCCTTGTTGCTCGTCCTCGTATCCGAGTGGGCTAAAAAGGATCCGCAAGCGGCGTTAGCTTTTGCAAATGAGACACCCAATCGTAGCGACCTTGTTTTTGAAGCCTTAAACCAGCTGGCGCAGCAAAACCCTGATGAGGCGCTCGATTGGATTAGCCAAAACGCTACAGATTCTAGTCAACGTCAGTACCTTCTAAGAGCAGCTTATCGAGGAATGGCTACGGTCGATCCCGAAGGAGCTGTTGCTCAGATAGAGCAGATGTCTGCTGGTTCACAACGTGACCAACTCCTCTCACTGACACTCAATGAATGGGCAAAACAGGATATTAATGCAGCTTTCGATTGGATAGAACTCGCCGAAGCTACCCCGCAGCTCAAGCACATCTATAATGAAGTTATGGGACGATATATCGATCAAGACCCAGAGCAGGCTGCCACGGTAATTTCAGCGATGAATTCAGGTGATAATAAGTTAAGTTTCGCCTCGCAGATAGCCACCAAGTTAGCTGAAAAAGACGTAAACTATGCTCTCGATTGGTTACAAACTCTGGATGGAAATGAAAAAAAGTATGCTTTACTAGGTGTTGTGGATCGATGGGCTGCAGGACCAAATGGTGAAGAAGCTCTCGACTATGTTTTACAAAACTCAACCGATCCAAACCACAAAGAACTTTTTTCCATGGTTGCAATGAAGTTGGCGCGTAAAAACCCAGATAAACTCGTGGATTCATTTGATAACATGAGTGAATCAGAACAAATGATCGCAGCTCAGCAATTGGCCTCTGTCTACAGCATTAATGATCCTGAGCGAGGCATGGAATGGATAGAATCACTCGCCACAGGTGCTGTCAGGGACGAAGCGCTCAAAAGCACGCTCTCATCCTACATGTATAGCAATGTATCCCAGGCATTTGAACTTTCAGAAACAATATCTAACTCTTCATTGCGTACAAAGCAGATGCGCGAAGTTTTAGCGACTTGGTTTCCTGTAAATCAAGCTGCTGCTGAACAAGCTCTCTACGCCTCATCCGTACTAACAACTGAAGAAAAGCAGGCTCTACTCAATCAGATTCAAGCAAATTTCAAAACTGATGACTACGTCTTACCCGCTAAGCAATAGCTAGATTAAACAGTAAGATGGCAGGCCATCGCTTTTACAACCAAAGTCTTTTAGAGACTTGATCAATTAAATAAAAAAACGCTCTGCAACTCACGCGTTTATCGCGCGCTGCAGAGCGTTGGAGTTGTCTGCGTTTATCAACGCTTATTTATACTCAATAAACCATTTGTTGTTTGCTTGAGCCCTGGTGGCTCCAAGGAAAACACTTTCATAATTGGCACCCCCAGTACTTCTTATTCCAAACGTTGGGGCATTTCGCTTTGATAACTTAAATGTACCGTCTCCAGTAGGAATTTTTTTCCAATGCTGGTTAAAATTATTCGCATTTTCTAACCATAGGTAAACCTCCTGTCCGAACGCTCCACCGTTGCCGCCATCCAGACAGTAGTTTGTCCCTTTCTTTTTATAAGAGTACCAGCCATCTCCACGGTCAACCTCTTCCCATGTTAGATTCCTGTGATTGTCGATATAGGTCCAGAGCATGACGTCTTGGCCATTGCTACCTCCTCTACCTCCATTGATACAATAGTCCTGAGCATCAGCTTTTCGTAATTGCACGTACTTTTCTTTGCTGACAGTGATGCGATCATTCATGTATTTCAGCTGGTCAAAAGCCCAGTCCTTCGCTCTCAGATCAGGCGCCAACCAAGATCTATTAGTATAAGGATGATTAAGAGGTACTCCCCAAGATATAGCGCCACCACTGAGGCCGACTTGATTCCACTCTAAGAACTGTTGATTGGTTAAAGCAGCAACCGTCCCATTATTCCAGCGAGTCGTGCTCATTTTGGGATAGTAATGGCCCATGACCTTGTCATTCCAAGTCACCCCACCACTATAAACATGACCGTTAGTCTCACCCATTTTCTCACAGAAACTAAAGTTCCTGGCATAAAGGCTTGCAGTTCCAGTCGGGTTATTAAGTCCTCCAAATGGATGTCCGAAGGTATAGTCGCCAACAAGCGTTGAGCCAGCGAATGGATTAGCAGCGGTGCCTACTCCATGATTAAATGCAACTGCAGCATTAGCATTTCCAGCACGACATGCATTGGCCCAATTCTCGAAAAGTCTTTGGTTGTCTATGGTGCCTCCTGTACTGTCGCCGTTACTGGCGATTAACCTCGCTGTATCAAAAAGCCAAGCATCAATCAAATCACCGTAGCGCTCAGAATACTCCTTGAGAACAAACTCACCATAGGCAAACATGTATTGCCGGTCTGGATAACCATTCATGGTGTGATAACTCTCACTATTAATAAAATTTCGAACTTCTGCGTTTGAGTTACAATAATTCTTCCATCTCGTAGCAATAGTAGCATCACCATACAACAAACAACCGCTATTGACGTATATCTGTGTGCGGAGCCCTCTAGCTTTGCATGCAATAAGCCAATCTTCAAATGGATCGGCTCCCGAGGCAGCTCGGGGGACGATCAAGACATCTCCCATCATGCTTTCGACTCTTGCATGTGGTGCGGTGTGCGAAGCGCATAGACTGGCCGCATCGTTCAGGTTTAACTGAATGTAATCTACTACATCCAGTTCATCGACTTGCTCCAAGAAGGGTTCAATCGACATCCAATCGTCGTTCTGCTCAATGAGCTCTATGTCATAGCCTGATGGGTGCCACATCAAGCCTAGTGCTCCTCGCAACCAGCTAGCGTTGTCACCTAATTCCGCATTCGTAACCCCACATGATATAGCTAGGGCAAGTGCAAACATCGGACACTTGACCGTTTTCATTTTTTTCATCAATCGTTTTAATCTCATATTTCTTAAGTTTGATCGTATTCTTGCTATTTATTGAGATGGAAATGAGCATGTTTTTTCACTTCAAAAACACGCACTCATGAATAACAACAATCCCTAACACTAACACGAATAGATGTTTTAGGAATAAAAAAAATACTAAATCACACAAAAACCACCCCCGTAACTATTTGAAACTCAACGACTAAATCAATCGAATCAGCTTAAAACCTTGATGAAACGCAATTTATTTACTTTTTTCATAAAATAAATTTTGGGGGAGAATAACAAAGGAATAAGGTCAACCTAACACAACTAAGAGGGGCGTACCTTACTCAATTCATCCTAATCATATTTTTCCAAAATTTTGAATTCCTAGCATCCACCTAACACTAATAAAAAGCGTATAAAGCACTCATGATGAGAGTCAGCGCGCCCGTCATATTTCAGTAACACATGGTAGCGATCACTTTCTTAGCTCATCCAAGTGATTTGATAAGTTTCACAAATACAGTTAAGTAAGCCGCATTCTTCACACTTTTATCTCAATACCCTAATCAGTTTCTAAAAAGCATGACAAGCACACACTCATACGTATAGTGCCGCGCATGTCCGAGAATATTGTCAGTGCTAGTGAGCTTTGTGTCAGCTACAGCTCCCACGTTGTGCTAGATAGCGCCACCTTAGCCATTCAACAAGGAGATCGCATCGGTCTCGTTGGTCGTAATGGGGCAGGCAAATCGACGTTTCTCAAAATACTCGCTGGCGAAGCAGTTGGCGACACAGGTGGAGTCACTTTCAAGCGCGGTTTAATTACAGGCTACCTA
Source organism: Akkermansiaceae bacterium (assembly GCA_051252195.1). GTDB lineage: Bacteria > Verrucomicrobiota > Verrucomicrobiia > Verrucomicrobiales > Akkermansiaceae > Oceaniferula. The sequence continues at coordinate 86,779 of JBPOGD010000002.1, forward strand.
CCACAGAATTTTGAACTCGATGATGAGGATACCGTCCTCAACAACGTTCTCGCTGGTTCTCAGCATATCCTCAATCTCATCGAGGAGTATGAAACAACCCCTTTTGACAGCGACCGCAGCGCTGACGTCCTCGACGAAATTAATCATCTCGACGGCTGGGACCTCGAACAGCGCGCCAGCAGCCTACTCTCCAACCTCCACGCGCCACCCGAAGACAAGATCGTTGGTAATCTCTCAGGAGGAGAAAAACGCCGCGTCGCCCTCTGCCGTGCCCTCCTAGCTAAGCCCGACTTCCTTATCCTTGATGAGCCTACCAACCACCTCGATACCATATCTATCGAGTGGCTTGAAACATTTCTCTCCCGCTACTCCGGCACCTGCCTCTTTGTTACTCACGACCGTTATTTCCTCGATCGTATTGCAACCAAGATTGTCGAAATCCGCCGTGGTAAATGTGACACCTATCAAGGCAATTACACCGACTACCTACTCTCCCGCGCTGAACGCGACATGGCAGAGTCTCGCAATGAGCACAAACGCCAGCGTTTCCTCAGCAAAGAAATTGAATGGGTGCGTCGCGGACCAAAGGCGCGCTCTACCAAGGCAAAGGATCGTATGGATCGCTACTTCGAAATCGCTGATCAAGATGCTCCTGAACAGGAAATGGACATCGACCTCGTCATCCCGAAGCCTCCGAAGTTAGGAAACAAAATCATCGACGTTCGAGGTGTTGGCATGGCCTATAATGATGAAGCTTTCCTCTTTCAAAACATCGACCTCAGTCTAGAAGGCGGGCAGCGTCTCGGGATTGTAGGGCGTAATGGCATGGGTAAATCCACCCTTTTAAAAATCATCCTTGGTCAGATCGAGCCACTCGAAGGCACTGTTGATATCGGTATGAAAACCGAGATCAACTTCATCGATCAAAACCGCCTCCTCCTCGATGAAGAGGCTTCCGTTTACCAAGAAGTCGGAGAAGGTCAGGAAACTGTCCAGCTCGGCGATGAAAGCATCGGCCTCCGCGCTTACCTCCGCCGTTTCCTCTTCACGGAGGAAAAGATCAACACCAAGATCAAGCTGCTTAGCGGTGGCGAGCGCAGCCGTGTCATGCTGGCAAAAATCCTCAAACGTGGCGGCAACGTCATCGTGCTTGACGAACCAACTAACGATCTCGATCTCAACACCCTCCGCCTTCTCGAGGAAGCTCTGGAGAACTTCCAAGGCTGCGTCATTGTCGTCAGTCACGATCGCTACTTTTTGAATCGCGTGTGTACCGATATTCTTTCTTTCGAAGGAGACGGCGTCGTCGACTATCAGGTGGGTAACTACGACTACTATCTCGAGAAAAAAGCCGCACGTGCAGCAACCAAAACCGTCTACAAATCAGCACCGAAGAAAGGTAAGCAGGAAAAAAAAGATCGTCCTCGCAAGCTCACATTTGCTGAGAAAAATGAACTAGAGGGTATCGAAGAGATTATCTTGGCATCAGAAGAAAATGTCGCAAAACTAGAATCGGACTTTAACGCACCCGATTTTTATGAGAAACATGCAGACAGCTGGCAGCAACTTGAGATTGACCTCAAGACAGCTAAAGAAAACACCGCCCAGCTCTACACTCGCTGGGAGGAACTCGAGGCTATACGCGCAGCTGCAGAAGTCTAAACAACACTCAATATACTTCAACAACCACCACTCACTCTTAATTTATTCATGGAAACACGCATTTACCTCCCCGATATGGAACCTCCTAGCAGCATGAGCGAAATCCTATCAGCGCTCCGCAAACAAAAGCTTGAGCCGAGCCATGACAAAAAAGCGTGGGGTGACTGGATCAAGTTCACAGGAAAAAACACCGTCATTAGCATCGAATGTAATCGTAGTCTCGCAAGCTCAGCCACCATTGAGCACGAAGAGAATGATGGCGACGACATCTATCATAGCATCATCAAAGCCTTCGGCAAACTGGGATGGTACGGCTCCGATGAAGAGGGCGAATACCGCCTCGATTAAATTTCATCACACTGAACCACCACTTACACTACCATGCGTATTATCACCGTTAAGGATGCCGTTTTCCCCAAAATCGAAGAAGAGCTAAATAAGCGCAAAGATGAAGCTCAGCTCGAGGTTCTTGCAGGAATTGACTGTGATGAAATCGACATCGCCAACCAAGAAGATCTCGGCGATGAAGATCCTATTGCCACCATTGAGCTCATTGTTCAGTGGCTCCCAGAAACAAGCGAGGGCATGGTCGATTGGTTTTTCGTGCGTAACTCCACGATCAACTCAGACCCACCCGAAGTTGAACACGGCGGCGCATTAATCGCCTTTAACTGCGAAGGTGAAGAGCCAGATCTCGACACCCTCGTCGAGCAAGCTGTCACGCAGCTCAACGAAACCGTAGCTTGGGCTGAGTTCGAGCTAGAAGAAGATAACTAACTCGCGACAGCGGGTAGGGTCATCTCGGCAAAACGGCCCTAATCATTATGAATCAAAACTCTCAGCTTCACGACCTCATCGTCATCGGAGGCGGTGCAGCAGGATTTTTTAGTGCTATCACCTACGCCGAGTATACGGGAGGTTCAAAAAGCGTTCTCATCCTCGAGAAATCATCGCAGGTTCTCGGCAAGGTGAAAATCTCAGGTGGTGGTCGCTGCAACGTCACTCACGCCTGCTTCGAGCCCAAGCCTCTCACCCAGCACTACCCACGAGGCAGCAAATCACTCATCGGCCCGTTCCACCGATGGGGAGCCACAGAAACGGTTGACTGGTTTTCTCATCGCGGCGTTGAGCTAAAAACAGAAGCCGATGGAAGGATGTTCCCTATCACTGATAGCTCCCAAACAGTCATCGACTGCCTTGTGTCATCCGCTCAAAAATCTGGCGTGATCACGCAGACATCCACAGGGGTAAAATCAATCTCACATGGCGATGGCGTCTTTCACCTTCTTACAGATCAAGGCACCGCACTCACTAGCCGCGCCATCATTTTAGCCACGGGAGGCACGCGACTCGCAGCAGGCGCCAGACTAGCACAATCACTTGGCCATGAACTCATCCCCAACGCACCCTCACTTTTCGCCTTCAACATCAGCGACCCACGCATCTCACAGCTTCCGGGGGTCTCCGTGCCAAATGCGGGGATCTCTATCCAAGGTATTAAGCTTGAGGCTCGTGGCCCCTTACTAATCACCCATCACGGACTGAGCGGCCCCGGAGTTTTAAAACTCTCTGCCTGGGGTGCTCGTGAACTCCATGATCTTGATTACCAGTTTTCCATTACTATCAATTGGCTACCTGACCATGACGTAGAGTCCCGCCTCATCGAGATCCGCCAGGAGTGGGGTAAACGCCTTGTCAAAGGACGTGCACCCTTCGATGTATTCCCCAAAAGACTTTGGGAAAAACTCTGCCTTGCCGCAGGGGTTGCAGAAAACTGTATCTGGTCGCAGCTGAGTAAAACCTGCGCTCAGAAGCTCGCCAATGAGCTCACCGCAGGTAGCTATCAAGTTTCAGGAAAAAGTATTAACAAGGACGAGTTTGTCACCTGTGGCGGAGTCAAACTCACCGACGTGAATCTCAAAACCATGGAAAGCAAGATCCAGCCAAAGCTCTACTTCGCAGGTGAAATCCTCAACATTGATGGCATCACTGGCGGCTTCAATTTTCAAAATGCCTGGACCAGCGGCCACATCGCAGGTGAATCAGCAACACAGAGTGTACAGTAAGCATAAGCACTCCTGTGTCATTCCACACTACCGCATTCAGATTAACGCTCGCGCATTTCAAGCACGACGTCTGATGAGAGAAAGAGAAATTGCCGCAATTCCTAGTAATGACAGGCTGCTTGGCTCAGGAACTAGTGTACTACTTCCTAAAACGATCGATTCTCCAGTGCCCTCATAAGCCCAAGCGATAATCTCCATTTGGCTCGAATCTGAATACGCATTTCCTAATCTAAATTGAACCCATCCATAGACAGTGGTAACACTACCGCTTAAATCAGGATCCCCCGATAATGAGAACCCTACGAAGTTATCAGTTGAGTTTAATATAGCGCCATTGGAGGCCGTAGTCACACCGCCTGTACCATCCAAGACTTCAAGCTCACTAAGCGTTGGCTCTATTTTATTTACACCTACACCCACAATCTGTGTAGATGCTGTAGCTGCCTGATAAACTTGGTCATTTAATAACACTACTGATGTAGTGAAAGGAACATCGGACAAATATGTTTTTTGTTCACCTCCGTTAGGTATTAAGTAAATATCACCTGAACCGTCAGAGGAGTTATTAGCCGTAATATCCAATGCTGAGTATCCCAAGAAACTCCCTGTGAACGAATAAATGATAGCTCCTGTAGATTTTTCAGAGAAAAAGCAAGACACACACAACAAACATAGCACTTTATAACACAATAGTTTTTTCATTTTTTTATTATTAATTTAGCTTAACTTGTAAATAAAATGAATATTAGTAGTGCGTTGGATAATATTTATTTAAGATAAACATTTTACAATATTAAGCAAAATTAGTTTTATCAATAAGCAACAATATATCAAGTGTTTTATTTTAGTTAAAGTGTCATATACTCAAATTCAGTAAGTAACTCGTCAAAGCATAACCCCCGTGAGGAAATGTAGGTCTGCAAACCTTCTTTTTATGATAGCAGACTAAGATCTACGGAAGAGCGTCTTCACATCCTCCAAGATCAAATAAACAGAGGGAATCAAAATTAGCGTGATCGCCGTTGCAAAAAGAATACCGAAGCCGAGTGACACCGCCATGGGGATCAGAAATCTCGCCTGCATGTCCGTTTCTACTAACATCGGCATCAAACCTGCAAAGGTAGTCAGAGATGTAAGAATAATCGGTCTGAAGCGTCTTGCACCTGCGTTTCTTACAGCTTCTATGAGAGTCCCTCCATCTTTCCGGTGACGGTTGACATACTCTACTAATACAAGACTATCATTGACGACCACACCTGAGAGCGCAATGACACCGCACATCGACATAATGCTAAGCTCCAGCCCCATTAGCATGTGACCCGCTACAGCTCCCACAATGCCGAAGGGGATCACGGACATCACAATCATCGGTTGAATGTAAGATTTCAGCGGAATTGCGAGCAGAATATAAATCATTAAAATCGCAAATACAAACTTCACGCTCATTTCGGTAAGTGAATCTTTCTGATCCTTCTGCTCGCCAAGGTAATCCCATGACACGCCTGGAAATTTGACAGTAAGTTCTTCCAGAACATCTGAGGTAAAGAGATCCACCACCTCATTGGCATTAGCAATGGAGCGGTTCACATCTGCGCTAATTTTAATAGAACGTTTCCTCTCAACCCTGTGGATAGACGCAGGACCACGGGTTGCTATGGGAGTGGCAACTTCCGCCAAGGGCACCTCGTTCCCCTCGGCTGTCCTCAGTCTCACATCTTCTAAATTTTCTATCGAGCGGCGCTCATCCTCAGGATAACGCACCATTACCTTGAGCTCATCACGACCTCGCTGAATACGCTGAACTTCCTCACCGTAAAATGACTGACGGATCTGAGCCGAGACCGATTGCAGACTAAAGCCCAGCGCTTTGCCCGCGGGACTAATTTCTTCAAAAACTAATTCTCGCTTCCCCTGACGATTATCGGTCGCGATGTCTTTCACTCCCGTGTAACCCTCCAACTCAGTAGTAATATAGTCCGCCGCTTGCTTCAACGTGTCCAAATTTTTACCCGATATTTCGATATCGATGGCATTCCCCCCCGCTCCAGTTTCTTGGCGAAAACTCAACTCCACGACACCAGCTATCATCCCTATTTCTTCACGCCACTCATTGATAAACTCATCCGCGGACATGGTTCGATCCGCCGCCGCTGACAGCTCTACTGTCACCTCTCCGATATTACTGCCAATAGGAATCGCCCCAGTACCAAAGCCTGTCTGAAATGGCTGCGTTCCAGCGGTGGCTAAAACGTGAACGAGGACTGACTTCCCATTGATATCCTCATGTCGTGAACCCACCTCTTGTGCCGCCTTCTCCATCCGCGCGATGGCGTCCTCTGTCGTAAAAAAGGGAACCCCCACTGGCATTTCCAGTTTCGCCGTAACGACGTCACCTTCCACCTTAGGCATAAATTCAAATGGTATCCACTTGCCCCACACCAGACCAACGGTCGTCAGCAGCATGACGACAAAGACCGACCACACTACGTAACGGTGGTGCAAACATTGAGTCAGCACAGGGCGATAAATGGCCTCTATAAAACGCTCTAAGCCACCTGCGATCTTACGCTGAAGTTTGGTAATAAAACCTACCTTTGTATTTTCGTCGCGAGGTTTTAATAAGGCCAGATGAGCCGGTAAAACAAACTTCGACTGTAAAAGTGAGAACAGTAAGGTTGGAATAACGATGTAGGGAATATTTGGCCAAATCTTTCCACTAACACCACTCAGCCCCAGCATTGGGGTAAATGCCGCGACGGTTGTAAGAATTCCGAAGATTACAACGGTCCCCACTTCATGAGTCCCCTTCCAGCTCGCCTGCCGTGGGTGTTCACCCGCTTGAATTCTACTGTAAACATTCTCACCGACCACGATGGCATCATCAACCACAATGCCTAACACTAAGATAAATGCGAACAGTGAAATCATATTTACCGAAACATCCAGATAAGGCATCATCCAGATTCCACCTGCAAAAGACACAGGAATACCAATCGCTACTAACAGTGCTAAACTGGGTCGTAAAAACATAGCGAGAACCAAGAAAACGTAGAACAAACCCCAAGTGCCATTTCGAATCAAGAGGCTGAGGCGACCGTCGAGCAACTTACTGGCATCATTCCACAACTCGATTTTCACCCCTTCAGGCAGCTCCTTGGGAGCGATGTTTTCAATGTAATCTTTAACGCCTTCTGCCAGCAGTAACGTGTTTTGATCTCCTGTACGGTAGACGTTGATAAGCACCGCGCTTCTGCCATCGAAACGTGAGGAGATATCGACGTTTTCAAAGCCATCGATCACATTTGCCACGTCGCGTAACAGCAGTTCAGAGCCATCAGGTTTCGTCTTTACCACGATGTCTTGAAACTCTTGAGCCGTGTAGCTTTTGCCTTTGGCCCGAATGATCACCTCGCCAGCCGTCGTGCGAATAGAGCCACTGGGTAAATCCAAGGAGCTACGCCTAACCGCATCTGACACCTGCTGGAGAGTGAGCTGATAACGACGTAAGGTTTCCTCTGAAACTTCGATCGATATTTCATAAGGTCGCACCGAAGTTAATGTTGCCTTAGTGATCTTTGCAGTTCCTTGCAGCATGCGCAGGAATTTTTCTTTCACCCCGATAGCGGGGCCAGCCTGATAGTCGAGCAGACCATCGCGCACGATTTCGCCCAAATGACGCAACGTCTTTTCATCAACATCTGCAGATACCGCCACGCTCATCACCTGAACATTGATCGTCGCTTCTTCAAAGATTGGCTCTTCCGCTTTCTCCGGAAAGCTGGTGATCGAGTCGACCTTAGACTTCAGATCACCCATCACATCACGTACATCGTAACCTGTATCAACCTCCACAGTCACAGCACCCGAGGACTCCATAGCCGTAGCGGTGACGCGCTTAATACCATCCACATCAGATATGACGTCTTCTATCGGCAGTAGTATTCCGTCCTCGACTTCCTCTGGAGTGGCATTAGGAAAAGGAACCTGAATCAGAACGGCATCCAGCTCCATACTCGGAAACACTTCTTTCTTCAGCTTAAACCAGGTGCTAAATCCCGCTAGCAGGACTAACAGCATCACAAAGTTTGCCGAGACGTGATTTTTACTAAACCATTTAATGGTATTTTTCATGGTGTTCTTGGAGAGTTTTTATTCAGCTGTTTTTGCCAATTCACGTAATTCCATTCCCTCCACAGCTGTTTCCATGGGACTAACTATGACTTTCACCCCGTCTTCCAAACCTTTGGAGACCAGTATGGAAGAGCGAAGCGTTCGCGCTATCTCTACAGGAATAATCTTGAGTGTATTATCTGCACCCAGCGTAAGCAGCGTATTATCGCTACGCAGTGCACTGCGCGGAATATTAATCACATCACGCGTCATTTTGCCTTTGATTTCCGCATTCACAAACAGGCCAGATGGAGGGAAAATATAAGGGGCGTCATCGCCCTCGGGCATGACTTCCACCACAAGATAAATTGTCATAGTCTGTCTATCCACAGCACTTTCATTACGTACCACTTTTCCACGCCAGTTTCGCTCAACATTTCCAAATTTAGCACTTAGAGCCACATCTGAACCTAAAATTTCACTAGGTTTTAAATAGCCTATTTCCTCAAGAGTGACTGGGACACGAACCTCAAAAGCGTCCAGCGAGTAGAGATCTGCCAATTTCATCCCAGGGCTAATATAGGACCCAAGATCCGTATATGTAGCCTCTACACGGCAATCATAAGGCGCTCGAAGCTTCGTTCTATCAAGGTCACGAACTGATTTACTGACTGAAGCTTCAGCTGCCTTGATACGAGCTTCCGCACTCACGATCTGAGGTTTTCTTAAAACAAGATCTGATGCCTCACCGCGCCCCAACTTCTTCCAGTCTCGCTCTGCTTGCGCTGCTCGCGATTGCTCCTGAATCAACGCCAACTTCGCATCAGCAAGACTCGCCTCGGCGGTAGCAAGTGCTGACACGTAATCAGCGCTATCTATTTCGAGCAGTATTTCGCCCTGGGAGAAAACCCCACCTGACTCAAACTCATCCGAAACTTGAATGACGCGCCCCATAATCTCAGAAGCGGCTTGTGTCTGCCTGCTAGGTTCCACCTGTCCTTGAGAATTGATATAAAGCTGCTCTGAGCTTGCCTGTGCAGTGATAGTTTCGACCACGGGTATGACTTTCTCAGGAATCTCTTTTACAGCCTCTGGACCATTCGCTGATAGAAACTTCATTACTGCAAAGCCCAACAAAATAATGGCGATGACACTAATGATTTTAATGACGACAGACAGACTGCCTTTGCTAGATTTTTTTTCACTCATGATATTGTTCCAATTACGGGCTTACATTAAATCCACCACCCAATGCTAGATGGAGGTCAACTCGATTCACTAGGCGCAGACGTCTCAAACTGGCATACTGAGAGTCGAGCTGGATACTACGAGACTGCGCGGTGAATAGCGTCAGCACATCGCCATTGCCATCGCGGTAATCATCTTCCGCTGCGGTAGCGGCATCCCGCGCCAGCTTTACGGCTTCGCGCATTTCGCCTGAGCGGCGTTTCAGCCAGCGTTCGGCAGCGAGAGCTTGTTCAACTTCACCAAACGCTTTGAGCACCGTCTGATGGAGAGTGGCGAGAGCTTCTCGCTGGTTCGACTTCCTCACTTTAATTTCGCTCACCACACGCCCACCTGTTACGATAGGCTGCGCTAAATCAGCCCCTATAGACCAGACGCCGAAACTACTATCGAGAATATTTTTTAACGCCTCCGAAGAATTACCACCACTGCCTGAAATAGAAAAACTGGGGAAAACAGCGAGTTGTGCTTCTTTGATACTTTTTAGACTACCTGCGTAACGCCGCTCCGCTGCCATAATGTCAGGACGTCGTAATAACAGCTCCGATGGTAAACCTGCGGGCGGCGACGATGGAACCGACGGCAAATTTGCTTTTCCTGCGACTTGAGCCGATGGATAACGACCTAATAACAGCTCCAACTGCCGCTGTGCCGATTCTAAGTCACCGAGCTTTGCTGAAAGATCTGCCTTTGCCGATGCGACATCTGTTTGCGATAAACGCAACTGGGAAGCAGAGCCACCCTCAGCTTGCATGTCACGCTCGAAGCGACCCATCACCGCGTCTTCCGTTTCTTTACGCACACGTAGAGCCTTTCGTGCCAAAGAAACCTGTTCATTAGCCTCAGCAAGCGTAAACCATGCCTTGCAAACCTGAGACGCTAGAGAAGCACGCGCTGCGCGAAAATCCTGACCTCCTGCCTGCCAATCTGCTAATGCAGCCGATTTCCCAGCACGATAGCTCCCCCAGATATCAAGCTCCCACGAGACACTAAGATTAGAAGCATAGGTTTCACTGACCTGTGACCCACCAAAGGGGAAACCAATGAAATTAAATTTCTGACGATCACCAGAAGCAGACAAACTTACCTGCGGCTTCGCTAAAGCATTGGCAATCCCCGCTGCCTCAGCTGCCCTGAACACACGCTCCGAGGCAATTTTCATATCTTGGTTCGATGCCAGAGCCTCACTTACCAAGGCGTTCAACTCGCTACTACCAAAACGTTTTACCCAGTTAGAATCGACACCTGATTTACCCTCCTTTGTCGCCGACCAAGCACTGGGTGCAAGAGCACCTACGACTCCAATCGAAGACTCAGGGGCTTTCGCCACACAGCCAAAAATCAATAAAAAACACAGAGACACGCTGATGTTTAACTTCATACTTCTTTCCCTTCCTTTTTCTCCTCGGCTATAAACCCAACTGCACAAAAATCAATCAGCCTACTCAGCTGTGTTTCAAAATCAGGCTCTCCACACTTTCCATTAGAAAGTTTTTTCAAAGTATCGCTATGAATGAGCGTATGAACCATCGCACCAAAACTGTAGTGCAGCCGCCATAATAAAGTTTCTCTATCCACATGCGGAGCCGCCTTCTGAAATGCAGCAGAGAACATCACAAGCTCTTGCTGCACTCTCAGCAAAGCAGGCTCTGGAATGGTATTTTGCTGATCCATCATACAGCGACCCATCAGTTTTAAAAAAAGTTGCTCACTCATCTTACTTGCACCAACCATCGTGACAAGTGGTCGGAGAAATGCATCAAGCACTAACTTAATATCTGGCTTTTCATTATTTAAAGACACTTCATTAAGCAGACGCATTCTCTCCTCACTGACTGGCCTCATGAACTGCAGCTGAATTTCATCAAAAAGCTTTTCCTTACTGCCAAAGTGGTAATTGACAGCCGCCACATTTGCGCCCGCCGCAGCTGAGATATCACGCAAAGACACAGACTCAAAACCGTGCTGAGCAATCAGCTGGCGAGCAACATCCAGCAAGCGATCGCGCGTTGGCTTCCTGTCCACTGAAGATGTCTCACCACTCATTGAAACAACTGTTTAAATCACTTGTTTACCAAGTGCAAGCTGATTTTCAAACAATCGTTTGACTCCAGTTAAACACGCAGACTAGTTTGCCCTCATGAATATCGGACTTATCGGATGTGGGAGAATGGGAAGCGCGCTTATTGAAGGCGCGGTCAACGCAAGTATTGTTTCTGGTGACAAGGTTTGGCTCTCCAGCAAAAGCACTGAATCGGCTCGTAAACTAGCCCAAAAAATCGGCGCGAACGTCGCGGAGAGCAATAGCCAAGTTATCAACAAATGTGATCTCATTCTACTCGGCTGCAAACCTTACCAAATTATCGATATCCTAGCAGAGGTAAGCTCTGAACTGCCGGGAAATGCCGTCATGGCATCCGTAGCCGCTGGAATTACTCTCGAAAAAATGGAAGCCGCTTGCCCCGCCGGCACGCGCATTATCCGCGCCATGCCTAATACGCCTTCACTTATCGGCTACGGTGCTGCAGGCATAGCAGCAGGGACACACGCCACAGCCGATGACATAATAGCGGCACGCCAACTACTCGAAGCAGTGGGCATTGTCAGCGAAACCACCGAAGCCCAGCTCGATGCCGTCACGGGCCTCTCAGGAAGCGGACCAGCCTATGTGTACACCTTTATTGAATCCCTCGCTGCAGAAGCAGAAAAAGAAGGCCTCCCCGCGGATGAAGCCCTACGGCTCGCCACCCAGACAGTCATCGGAGCTGCCAAAATGGTCGAACAAACTGACATGACACCTCGTGAGCTCGTTAATCAAGTCACCTCTCCAGGAGGAACTACTCTCGCAGGACTTACCGCGCTGACAGCATCAGGTTTTGAAAAAAGCATCGCTAAAGGCGTCAATGCCGCGATTGAAAGATCCCGCGAGATTGCCAGAGAGTCATAAACCCTCGTTTTCAACCTTGATAAAGCCTCGATTCTCAAGCTCTGGGAGAGAGCCCAAAAAACCCCTGCAAAAGCAGGGGTTAAATGGCAACCTGTACGGGATTCGAACCCGTATTGCCGCCGTGAAAGGGCGGAGTCCTAACCCTTAGACGAACAGGTCGCTTCTTAGGGTGCGCTAGGCGCGGCGGCAAACTGCCAGAATTTTGATGTATCGCAAGAAAAAACGATAGCGAAAGATGCTTTTTTTTTCAAACCCCTATAGTTCCTTGAATTTCTTTCCTATTTAGAACTTTCAGACGAGCCGTCATTTGGTTAATTCTTCTTCTGTGAAGCAATCCAACTATGTGAAAAGAGGCATCGAGATCTTTGATATCCAAATCGAAGAATTGAACCGTGTCTCTGCATCGCTCGATGAATCGTTTACAGAAGCTGTAGAACTGCTCAAATCCAGTATTGAGGCAAAAAACAAAATCGTCGTTATCGGTATCGGCAAGTCAGGAAATATAGGACACAAAATAGCCGCGACGCTTAACTCCACCGGATCAACCGCCGTCGTCCTCAATTCACAAAACGCCCTCCACGGTGATTTAGGACTGCTTTCCGATGGTGATGCCGTCATCGCTCTTTCCTACTCAGGTGAGACATCTGAGCTGCTGGATCTTCTCCCTTTCATCAAACGCTTTGATATTAATTTGATCGGCATCACAGGAACTGCAGGCTCAAGCCTCGCCAAGCATAGTGATGTCACCTTGTTTACTCAAGTAGACCGAGAAGCCTGCCCGTTGAACCTCGCCCCTACTTCATCCTCTACCGCGATGCTTGTGATGGGCGATGCTCTCGCTATGGTTTTACTCGAATCACGTGGCTTCACAGAAGCGGATTTCTCAAAATTTCACCCAGGAGGCTCTCTCGGCAGAGCCTTACTCACCAAAGTCGACGAAATCATGCGTAGTGGCAGCGACCTCGCGATCATCAAGCCAGATAACACGATCCAAGAAGCCCTTCACGCCATGGGTGAAGCTCATAGCGGTGCTTGTATCATTGTTCACGAAAACGGCACCATGGCGGGCATTTTCACCCACGGCGATTTTGCCCGATCATTTCAAGAGAACTCCAACATTGGCAACTCACCAGTCTCTGAATTGATGACTCACAACCCGATAACCTTGAGTTCTGGCTCTCTCGCTGCAGAAGCTGTCACTACCATTGGTCATAACAGAATTGATGACATCGTCATTTTAAATGAAAGCAATCAACCAATCGGCTTGATCGACACCCAAGACTTTGCACGCTTAAAATTACTCTAATCCAGATGACACAGCTCCGCCCATCCATGAGAAACATCATTTCTCTGACCCTTATCCTACTAGCCTCTTCGTGCAGTCAAACCGTTGAGCAGGAGGCACCCATTTACTACACCCCCATCGATGCTCAAATTGACCTCAGCGAGGTAAGCATGAACGTCACGAAAGCTCAGATATCTAAAACAATAAAAAACTCAAAGGACGTCTACACCCTGAGCTTTGATTATGAGATCATTAACAGTTCAGGACAAAGCATCGCCTTCGCCTGCCTGCAAAACAAAATGAATACTCTGCTTGATGTGTATTTAGCCAATGCTGAGGGCACAAGTATTCCGCTGATCATCAACCCCTTAGATGCTCTCACTCTAGCGGAAGCAAAGCCTATGATCATCAAAGCGGGAGCTATTACCCGTAGCTACAGTTGCGATATCATGCCCAGTCTTATCGAGACGGGAACCCCCATTACCTTAACCATCAAACTTCATCTCCCTTCACGCTACGATGAACTCCGAAGCAGCCTTGAACCACCGAGTAGCCAGCTCACTTGGCCATAGAATAAACTCCATTGACCTAGCTAGGCGTAACCGCTAAACAACGCTCCGCGAGTGAGTTATTCACTCACATTCAACTGATCTGGTAACAGATCATCCAGATCAAATCTAATATCCACATAATCATGGCATCTATCGTCGCAACAAACGTTAAAAAAGGACAGTGTATCAAGTATGAAGGCGAAACAGGCATCGTGCTAGGTCTCGACCACCGCACACCTGGTAAAGGCAACGCTCTCGTAGCCGCTACCATCCGTTCCTTTCAGTCAGGAAAAACTAAAACGATCCGTTTCGCATCAAGCGACAAGGTAGAAATCGTGGAAACTGACCGTCAGCGCCTTGAATACTCATACGGCGACCCAACAGGCTTTCACTTCATGGACATGAACACTTATGAGTCCATCACCCTCGATCCATCTTTAATAGGCGATAACAAAAACTATCTCGTAGAAGGCATGACCGTGGAAATCCTCTTCATCGAAGGTAATGCAACTACCATCGACCTTCCAGGAACTGTCGAACTCCTTGTCACCGAGTCCTCAGATGGAATCAAGGGTGACACCGCGAATAACCCGACTAAACCTGCCACACTTGAAACAGGACTTGTGGTGCAAGTTCCTCTCTTCGTTAAACCTGGAGACAAACTAAAGATTAACACCGCAGAAGGCAGCTACTCAGGTCGCGCCTAACTTGTAGAGAGAAAATCATTCACTCTTCCAGCGAACCGCTTCCTGAAGCCGTTCGCTGTTTTTATTTGCCCACAGAGCCCTGCTCGCCTAGTTTTCAGCCACCATGACTTGGAACGATCAATTTCTCGCCCTTTTCCGCAGCTGTGTGGAAAAATACCGCTCAGGCAATAGTGACTTTATGTCGTATTACTCAGCTGAAGACCTCGAATTTTTAAAGTCTATAGGCTACAAGCCGCGCGAACTTTTTGACTTTGTTGAAGACCTTGTGGACGAATCCACACCCTCTGAATCCACAGCTCTTCTCGTCGCCAGCGTGCGCAGAGACTACTTTCTGACCATGCAGCAGGGAAAGCTCAGCACGAAGGAAATCAGCAGCTCTGACCTCCCTACTTTTGGCGACACCCTCGAAGGCATTGCCTACTTTCCTCGCATCCTCGCCAAAGCTAGAGCAAAGCTCAAAGGTGAGCTCAACCCCGATATGATGTATAGCTGCGGTGGCGATAGAAATTTCCTCAACAAAAACGGCAACATCCCCCCCGCTGACTTTCTGCGTCACGTCTGGGCAAGTGGCGATGATGATCAGCACATCATCGACTTTGTAAAATCGCAAAACTCATAACCCCTCTACTCTATTTCATGAAAGACTATCAAGGTGAGCAAATTCTCGTCGTCACCCGTAACTTGCTCGATGGCCTCGGTGATTTCCAAGGTATTAACACCGAAGTCGAGCACTACCTGCCGGTACTACTCGACCCATCGAACAACTTCTTTATGGATCGTGGTGCGGCTGAAAATGACCCTAGTCACAAGCAGCTGATACCCTACTGTATTTTCCGAGTAAAAGAAGGGAACAACACACGCTACCTACACTATACTCGCGGCAAATCTGGAGGCGAGTCACGCCTTCATGCGCAAGTTTCCATCGGCATCGGCGGGCACATTAATCCTGTAGATCAACGCGAAGACCATCTCGGTATGGACACTTACATGGCTGGAGTTAATCGTGAAATCGAAGAAGAGCTTCTCATTGGCGGTAGCTACACGAATCAAATAGTCGGTTTACTCAATGACGACAGCAATGACGTCGGCAAAGTCCACCTCGGAGTCGTTCATATGATTGATTTGGAAAACGATGACATTCGCGCTAATGAAGACGCCATCGCCAATCTAGCACTATGCTCTCTGGACACGCTGAGCGGCGAACTCTACGAGCGACTTGAAACATGGACTAAGTTCTGTGTGGATGTGATCGAAGAATTATAATCACACCCAAAGATTCCGCGGTAAGCTCACTTCTATTTAATAAAACCAGAGGTAATCATTTACTTAAAAAATAAAACTTTTCGTCTCAGCTTCTCTTGCTTCTACCAAATCATTATGTTAAATACCCCTCGTCATGCCAGTAGCAACTCCTGAACAATACGTCGCAATGCTCGATGCCGCCCAGAAAGGTGGTTACGCATACCCTGCCATCAATGTAACTTCTATCGTTACCATCAATGGAGCTCTCAAAGCTTTTGCTGAATCTGGCTCTGATGGCATTATTCAGGTTTCCACAGGCGGAGGTAGTTTTGCTTCAGGAACAGCACTAAAAGACGAAGCTTTCGGAGCACAGGTTCTCGCCGAGGCGGTGCACCTTCTCGCTGAAAAGTATGATGTCCTCATCGCATTACACACCGATCACTGTCACCCTGAAAAAGTTGACGGCTTCCTACGCCCACTTCTCGAAGCCTCACGTGAGCGCATCGCAGCAGGGAAAGGCCCTCTTTTCCAGTCTCACATGTTTGACGGATCTGTCATCGAACTTGACGACAACCTCGCTATTTCCAAAGAACTTCTTAAAGAGTGCGCGGAACTTAATATCATTCTCGAAGTTGAAGCAGGATGCGTAGGCGGTGAAGAAGACGGTCATGACACCTCAGGACTTCCTGCAGAAAAACTCTACACCTCACCAGAAGACATGCTTAAGGTATATGAAAGTCTCAATGGCATTGGCCGCTTCATGTTTGCTGCCACTTTTGGTAACGTCCACGGAGCTTACAAGCCAGGCGCGGTACAACTTAAACCCACCATTCTCCGCGATGGTCAAAACGCTGTTATTGCCAAGTATGGCGACGATGCAGAGATGGACCTCGTATTTCACGGCGGTTCCGGGTCATCAATCGAAGAAATTCGTGAAACTCTCGACTATGGTGTGATCAAGATGAACATCGATACCGATACGCAGTACGCATTCACTCGTCCCATCGTCAAACACATGTGTGAAAATATCGAAGGCGTTCTCAAAATAGACGGTGAAGTGGGCAACAAAAAAGCCTATGATCCACGAGGCTACTTGAAAAAAGCTGAGCAGAGTCTCTGTGACCGACTCAAAGTCGCCTGTGATGATTTACTCTCCACGGGTAAATCGATTTACGGAAAAGTATAATCCACTACGTAACCCTCTCAAACGGCGACCTTACAACGGTCGCCGTTTTTCTATAAAACCCCTCCCCTTACTGAAATCATGGAAAAAAAGAAGCAAGAAAACCCTCTCAGCAACATCATGTGGAACGTGCTCATCCCTGTAGTAGCACTCGGGATCGTTGGAAAGCATGGTGATAAAATCTGGCAAGTAGGTCCACTTTGGGGAATGATTATTGCTGTATCATTACCAGTTATTTATGGAATTCATCATCTGATCCAAACAAGAAAGCCCAATTTCTTCTCCATCTTAGGCGTTATCAGCATTCTTCTCACGGGCGGAATCGCCTACATGGCGTACCAAGATAACGGCACTGTCGACGAGCAAGCACCACTATGGTTTGCACTAAAGGAGGCCGCTATCCCTCTGGTCTTCGGCGTTACTATTTTAATTTCTCACTGGACTAAAACTCCGCTTGTCCGTGTCTTTTTATACAATCCGGAGTTATTTAACATTCCTACCATTGAAAAAAAGGTCGCTGAAAAATCTGCCGCAGCAGCATATAAGAAGCTAGTTTTTTCAGGAACAATTCTTCTAGCGAGTTCCTTTTTCATCAGCATGGTGATGAACTACTTCCTCGCCATGTATTTCCTCGTAGGTAAGACAGGATCACAAGAAGAGTTCAACACAGGTGTCGCCAAACTCACTGGCTGGGGTTTTGCCGTCATTGGCGTTCCCATGCTACTCATCTTGATGGCTACGATGTGGCGCTTTGTGTCAGGTCTTCGCAAGATCACCGGACTAACAAACGAGCAAATTCTCCTGCCCCGCTAGCAAGCGGCCATATAAAAAAGCCAGTGATATGATTAACACACCACTGGCTTCTGAGTATTTCTTAAATTAAATTAATCGACCAAATTATCGATGCGTGAAGCAAGCTCCACGTCAATATCGGTCACTCCTCCAACATCTTCAGTTTGAAGACGGATAGTAACTTTGCAGTCACGAATATCAATTTCTGGGAAATGACCAGCTTCGTCAACGATCTCAGCAAGATCATTTACGAAGTCAATACCTTCCATATATTCTTCAAATTCAATGGTACGAGTGATGTAGTCCCCATCAGCTTCCCACTCAGGGCAGCGCTTAAGGGCGTCATCAATTTCTTCTTCAGGGATTAGTTCTTCTGACATAGAGTTGTATGGTGTATCGCGTTTCAGACCAAATTGGCTTAAACGAAAGTGATTCCCAATGCCTACTTTTGGCAAGCATGTTTCTTAAACTTTTGAATTTTTTTTTGAAACCATTAGCTACTTGCTCGAATCTATAGTTGCGACTAGAATACTTAATCATGGAAAAACTTTCACTCATTACCCTCTCCCTTTTAAGCGCCTTTTTCGTAAGTTGCAGCTCAACACCTCTCAAGCGTATTGATAAAAACCCCATTATTTACAAGCAACTCAGCGAGGAGCACCAGAGCTTAGTACGTGCAGGCCAGATCACCGAGGGCATGACAAAGCCTGCCGTTTTTCTCGCTAAGGGCCCTGCTGACAAAGAGATCGTTCGGGTCAAAAATAATAAACGCATCGAGCAGTGGGACTACACCGTGCTCTCACCGGTCTATCACTCAGGATTTAGTTCTTACTTCGGCTCTGGCTGGGGGAGAAGGTACAGAAATGATTACTGGGGTCTCGGCTACTCCCCTTCTGTTCATTACGTGGCTCGCTTAGGGAACTCCGTTTATTTCGAAAACGGTAAAGTTTCCGGTTATAAAACTGTGCGGAATTAGACCCAAGCACAGTTTCACACAGGAAAGGCTTCGCACAGGAAGCGATCTCTACTTCTGCACCCAGAGCGACTTGAGATAATGCTCACCCGAATATTCAGGCGGCATGTTCAGTGAGGAAACCTTTGCCCCACGAGCACCTTCCCGCACCATGCGCGTGAAGTCCCGTGGGTCGAGCTTACGGCAGTTCGTACAGCAGAGGATCCAGCCACCTTTGGTAAGACATGCGTAAGCAAGAGAAACCAGACGGCCGTAGTCTTTTTCCACCCGGAATACTTTCCCCTTGTCATCGCGGGAAAAAGTAGGTGGATCGAGGATGATTCCATCAAAGCTACGCCCCTGTTTCTTGAACCGGTTCAGCCAGTGAAAGGTATCTCCTTTGCAGAAATAGTGATCATCTGCCGACATTCCATTGGCACGGAAGTTTTCCTTCGCCCAGTCGAGATAGATCTGAGAAAGATCTAACGTCGTCGTCGTCGCCCCGTTCAACGCTGCGCTAACAGAAAAAGCTCCTGTGTAGGCAAAGGTATTCAGAACTGTTTTCCCCTCCCCTGAAAACTGGCGAACACGCTGCCGATTGAGCCGCTGGTCGAGGAAGATCCCCTGAGAGTAACCTGCCTTAAAGTGAATTTTATAGTCTACCCCATTCTCTCTCGCGAGGAATGGTTCACTCTGCTCAGGACCTGCAATATGCGTGGGGTCAGTTTTTTCATGCTGATCGAGCTGCTTCCAATAACTCGTGCGACCTTGCCGCCCCTGCTCTTCAAGCCAATCGCGAATTTCCGAATCAAGTAAATCTGAACGTGTCGAAACCAACCAGCGCCCGGCGTAGCTATCGAGAAAAAGATCAGGCAATCCATCGCCCCCACCATCGATCAATCGCAGAGCATTTGTCTCCTCTGTCAGCAGATCTTGCCTGTTCTCAATCGCGGTCTGGAGTTTATGCCGAATCACGGGGTTGCAATCTCATGATCTCACACTATCATCCAGCCCGAAATGTCAGATCTTCAAAACTCTATCAACAAAGCCGTCGCTAGTGGTCAGCTTCTGGAATCATCCCAGCAGAATATTTCTGCCCTCATGGCAGGAACTACCAGCCCCATTGCAGAACTAGCTATCACTGAACTTGTTCATCAAGAAGCATGGCAGGAGCTGAACGACCGGTTTTTTAAAACCCTCGCATTTGGCACTGGAGGACTCCGCGGTAGAACCATTGGAAAAGTCGTCACTTCTGCCGAACAAGGAGCAGGTGGCCCCAACGATCGCCCAGAGCACCCATGTGTGGGCACGGCATCAATGAATTATTACAATGTCGGGCGCGCCGTGCGTGGCATGATTACTTATTTCAAACGGTTTATCAAAGAATCTGGTAGCGATCGTAAACCGAGCTTTGTCTTCGGTCACGACACCCGTCACTTTTCACGCGATTACGCCGAGTTCTGCGCCAAGCTCTGCACCGAGCTCGGCTGTGATGTTCATCTTTTCGACGCACCACGTGCAACGCCAGAAATCTCCTATGCTATTCGCAAGCTCAATGCTGATGCTGGCGTAGTTCTCACCGCAAGCCATAACCCATCTCATGATAATGGCTTCAAAGCGTATGGCAGCGATGGCGGACAGCTCGTAGAGCCACAGGCATCTGGCGTAATCAATGAGGTCAACGCTATTACCAGTGAGGCCTACGACTGCGTCCCTGAAAGCGAGCGTGGCACACTCCATGTACTTGCTGATATGATGGACAAAGTTTACATGGACGATGCTAAAAGCTTACTACTCCGCCCTGATCTCCTTCAGGGAAGTAGCACGAAGGTCGTTTTTACAAACCTCCACGGCACGGGTGGTCACTGCATTGTACCTCTCCTCAACGACCTCGGCTTCGAGGTTCTCACCGTCGCTGAGCAAGACGTTCAGGACGGCCGTTTCCCCACTGTGGCATCACCGAATCCCGAAAACGCTCCCGCACTTGCTATGGCCATTGAATTAGCAGAAAGAGAAGGGGCTGAGATCGTCATCGGAACTGACCCCGACTGCGACCGTATGGGGGTTGCCG
Organism: Akkermansiaceae bacterium; assembly: GCA_051252195.1. Classification (GTDB taxonomy): domain Bacteria; phylum Verrucomicrobiota; class Verrucomicrobiia; order Verrucomicrobiales; family Akkermansiaceae; genus Oceaniferula. The sequence goes on from JBPOGD010000002.1 coordinate 107,592, forward strand.
TCCGCAACGACGCAGGAAAAATGCAGCTGCTCACTGGAAACCAGATAGGTTCACTCATGGCGTGGTACCGTACTAAAACATTTTTCGAGCAGGGCGTCATCAACGACTCAAACCGTAGCCGTGCTGTCCTCATCAAAACTTTCGTCACCACCGAGCTACAAACTGCCATCGCAGAGAAGTTTGGTGTCGGCATCGTGGATACTCTGACAGGTTTCAAATACATCGCTGCCAAACTTCAGAAATACGAGGACTCCATCCCCGCGGATAAAAAGGGTGACTACCGCTCGCTTAGCCCTGAAGCCAGTCGCGCGCTCCGTCTCGAGTACTCGCGCTTCTTTATCTTCGGTGGCGAGGAAAGCTACGGCTATCTCGGCACTGACTCGATTCGTGACAAAGACGGCAATGGTGCCGCCGTCATGTTTGCTGAGCTAGCTGCATTTGCCAAAAGCGAAGGTAAGAGCCTAGCCGCGCTTCTTGACGAACTCTACACCGAGTTCGGCTATCATCTAGAAATGGGCAAAGCCATTGTCATGGAGGGCGCCGACGGTGCTGCAAATATTAAGGCTCTCGCGGCTTCTTACTCAGTGAATCCTCCCAGCGAAATTGATGGTGCCGCAGTCACGCGCATTCGCGATTTCTCCAAGGATGACATCGAGGACGTCGAAGGCGATACTTTACCCAAAGAAGGCATGCTCATCCTTGATCTCGCCGACGGAAGGTCATGCGCCGTTCGCCCTTCTGGCACAGAACCAAAAATCAAATACTACCTCTTTGGCAAAGACGCACCTAGTGCCAGCGATTTACAAGCAAGCAAGGATAAGGTCACCGCTGGCCTAGAGTCCATGTGGCTTGCTCTCGAGTCCGACGCTAAGGCAAGGATGGCGTAAGTTGATCAAACTTGGTGAGCTCACCCCTGTATCAACAAAACACCCCTAGCACAGACATCAATTTGGCCCTCCAAAAAAACAAATCTCACGCCGCTTGGTGGGCGATCCTAGCCGCTATTCTGAGCGGAGTATTACTCGCGTTTTGTTTTCCTGGTTGGAATATTTCGAGCTTGGTCTGGGTGTGGATGCTACCGCTTTTGCCTGCTATTTGGCGCGGTGAACGGAAACGCTATGGCTTCGGGATAGGCTACTTAGCAGGCCTAAGCTTCTGGCTCATTAATATGAAATGGCTCCACACCGTAAGTGGTGTAGGAGCAATCCTCATAGCATTGTTCCTCGCGACCTACTTTGGGCTCTGGGGCATGTTTGCAGTCAGCGTTGGTAATCCATGGAGAAAAAAGAAAGACGCTGCGATTCAAGAAACGGAGTGTAATATCCAGCAGAAAATTGCAGCCAAGCAAAAAAAACATGCCGAAAAGAGCATGTTAAAAACCTCTATTAATGAGTCTACGAGTTCTCTCAAATTTGCCTTTATCAACGCCGCTGCTTGGGTGGGCATCGAGTGGTTACGTGGCTGGCTTTTTACAGGTTTCAGCTGGAATGGTCTTGGCACGGCATTTCATAACACGCCTGTTCTAGCACAGGCGGCCGACCTCATAGGGCTAACAGCACTATCATTTATGCCTGTCTTTATGAGTGCCGTACTCATCCAGACTGGCAGACGTCTGATAACGGAGGCGAGGGCTGGCAAACTGCGACCTCGACTTGATTTCAGTATCGCCGCCCTACTACTTGCTGCACAATTTTGCTATGGTGTCTGGCGGATTCAGCAGGTGAATTCATGGGAAACTCAGCGGCTAAGAGTCCTGCTCGTGCAAGAAAATGTTCCTCAAGACCTGAAGTGGGATCCTGCCGTGGCGCTGCCCATTATGCAGAGTTACGGAGATTCTACTGAGGCAGCTATGCAGCAGCTTGAGGATGAGAATCTCAAGCTAGTTCAGAGCAACATCAATGGCGCCACCAGCGAACTCAAGCAGCCTGACTTAGTGATCTGGCCCGAAAGTGCCATCGCGGAAAACAATTACTACGTCAAAGGTGATGACCGGCACTTCATTTACGGCAACGGCAGACATCTCATAGAAAACAGAATCCAACCGCTTGGCAACTTCAGCCTTATCCTAGGCATGAACAAGTTCGAGGCAGAACTTCAAGAAGATCAGCTTATCACCTTGCCCAACGGAGAGTCCTACAACAGCCTCACACTCATCGAGCCTGGTGAAGTCTTCGAAGAAAACATCCAGACGTACGGTAAAATTCACCTCGTACTCTTCGGCGAATACATCCCGCTCAGTGCAAAGTTCCCCTTTCTTAACGAACTCTACGAAAAAGTTTCCGGCGTTCCCTTCTACAGCAATTTTTACCCCGGGCAGTCTACAGAGCCGCTTATAAGCTCCAGCTCTGTCGGCGAGATCCAGCTAATCCCCAGCGTCTGCTTTGAGGATTCCGTCGCCCGCGTTACGCGTAAGTTCGTACGGCAAGCACCCCAAGTCATCGTCAACATCACCAATGACGGATGGTTTCTCGAAAGCGAGGCTGCGGCACAGCACATGGCGAATGCGAAGTTCCGTGCGATTGAACTCCGCCGCCCCATGATCCGCTGCGCTAATACTGGCATGAGTGGTATCATCTCCATCACAGGAAACTTCAACGATCCCGTCACTGGCAAACGGCAAATTATCGAGGACGAAACAGGAAACCACTTCGTTAAGCAAACCCTTTATGGCCACGCTTACGCCCCTAAAAATGGTAACTTCACCCTCTACGCCCTCGCTGGCGACTGGTTCTGTTATCTCATGATTTTTTCTGTAGCTGCTGTTTGTTGCAGAAAAGTTTTTTCGAGCTCTTTAAATCGCCAATAACCCTGTTGATAAACACAGGCCATACAAGGATTAAAGAGAACTTCTCATATTTAATTCTCTGCGAATATCTTTTTTTGTTTGTCTAGCAACATGATCATACGTCAGGTTCATAAATCGCAAACCTACATGCACCTTCAATTTCCCTTCAGAAATTTGAATAGATTCATAACAGAATAATAAAAGGTTTTGCATTCTCAACATGAACCTCAAAACTCACCTTTGCGCCTTTTCTTTCCTGCTCCTCACCATAACTGCTTACGCAGAAATCATCGTTTACGACCCTGTACCCATTACACATAACGTCATCGTAAACCGAATAAGGACACTAAGCACTGGCGGCCAAGTCGCCACAGTTTTTGGAAACGCCGGCCAAGAAGCTGATATCATCGACAAAGTAAATCAGATCTGGGCTCAAGTTGGAGTAGAAATAATTTTTCAAGATGTTCAGGATTACACTTCAGACTTCGCGTATGACAACGACGGTCAGGATAGTAGCGTTACGCGTAGCACCGCCGATCTTTCTACAATGCTCAATCTTAGCGACGCTCCCACTGGAGGATCCAGCACTGACATCGACATGTTTTTCGTCAACATTGTCCCAGGTTTTTCCTACACGACATTAAATACGGCTAACGGTTTGGCCAGAGTTGATCGCCCGGGAACAGCTGTTTTCGTTGGTAGCAACTTACTTAGCTTTAGTAACGGAAGAGATGCCATTGCCTCAGTAATGGCTCACGAAATAGGCCACAATCTCGGACTTTTTCATACGGATAGTGGTTTATCCAATCTCATGAGCCCTAGCGGCGATACTGACTATATTGAAGCATCCCAAGTACTCACTATTTTCACAGATGGCAGTGCTACAGACGGTTTCGACCTCCTCATACCTGTGGCTGAAGTGACAACCAACTATGAATCTTGGGCGACTGATAATAATGTACTCGAAGACCCTGAGGGTGACGACGATCGCGATGGACTAAGTAACTTATTGGAATTTGCACTTGGAAAAGACCCCTCCATCTCAGATCCAAGTTTACCGCAACCCACCCTTGTTAATAATACTTCGCTGCAATGGACTATCTCCAAGCAAGAAGAAGCTGTCCAGGACAGTTTAAACTATGAAATCTATGTTTCAAACGACCTCAGCACGTGGCAACTAGTGGGCAGCACAGGCTCTAATAGCAGCATTGTCACCGACGATAACAACGAAATCACAGCGAGCCTCGAATTACAGGAACGAGGATTCTTCCAACTACGTGTGTCCATACCATAGGTGCTGAAATAGTATTTTCAGTATTACTTCTCCAGTTAGAATTGATGTGCCGTCAGAAGGTTTAGCATCCAACCATCTTTATCTTACACTAGCCAACGATGCTTGATTATTTGGGTTATCTCGTTACCCCCCGTTCGCTGGCGCGGATGAATTCGATGATACGTGCTACGCTTTCATCTTGAGAAAGATCTGACTCAGATAAAGCATCCGTAGCATCAGCGAGGTTTTGTTTCTTATTTAAAAAGAGCTTCTTGTAGGCGTTTTTCAATGCGCGCACAGTTCCAGCATCAAAGCCTCTGCGCTGAAGCCCTACGACATTGACCCCTCGAACGACCGCTGGTGAGCCGTCAACAATCGTGAAAGGCGGTACGTCTTGCACAATTTTAGTACAACCGCCAACCATGCAGTGTTCTCCAATAATCGAAAACTGATGCGCTCCTGCAAAGCCTGATAGAATCGCATAATCACCCACGATACAGTGACCACCGAGCGTTCCATTATTCGACAAAATAACGTGATTCCCCACTTGGCAGTCGTGAGCGATATGCGCGTAGCAGAGGAAAAGGTTGTGGTTTCCAATCGTGGTCGGGACTTCTCCTGAAGTACTGCGATGTACGGTGGTATTTTCGCGGAAGGTGTTGTGATCGCCGATAAGCAGCGAGGTTGGCTCTGACTTGTATTTCAAATCCTGAGTCAACTGACCAATGGCGGCGAAGGGAAAAAAGAGATTGTTTTTACCAATCGTGGTATAGCCATCAATGACCACGTGCGACTTCAGTACTGAGCCTGAGCCAATTTTCACATTGGCTCCGATGACGCAATACGGTCCTATCTCCACATCACTGGCAATCTCAGCCGATGGATCAATGATAGCTGTTGGGTGAATCATCTTTTCAGAAAATCTTATTGATCAATCAAGGCAAACTTCAGCTCGCCAGAAGAAACCACCTCACCATTCACTAGGCAGCGGCAGACAGCTGACCCGATATTGCGGCGGACACTCAGCACCTCAGACTCGATAAAGAGCGTATCTCCTGGGAGAACAGGACGGCGCCACTTCACCTTATCGGCGCTGAGAAAATAACCGATTTTGCCGTTATTTTCTGGCTGACGGAGAAGGAGGATGGATGAAACTTGTGCCATTGCTTCTAACTGGAGCACACCAGGCATAATCGGGTGCCCTGGGAAATGACCTGGAAAGAACGGCTCGTTCATCGTCACGTTTTTAATACCCGTGCATTTATTATCACCTTCGAAGTCGACAACACGATCGAGCATGAGGAAAGGGTAGCGATGCGGAAGAATCTTCATCACATCATTGATATCGAGCACTGCCTCACCCTCTGGGATGACCACAGGAGGAACCATGGTGCGCATACGCTGATAATCACGCTTAAGAGTCGATGCCATCTCGGTGTTAGGGCCGTGCCCTGGCTTCACACAAATCACATGTCCCATGATACGTTTTCCACTGAGCATGAGATCACCAATAACATCGAGAGCCTTGTGGCGAGCGAACTCATTGCTATAGCGCATTGGCTCCTTACTCATAACCTCTTCGCCACGAACGACGACGGCATTTTCTAGGCTGCCACCTTGAATAAGCCCTTTATCGAGAAGAGGTTTCACGTCTTCGTAGTAGACAAAGGTGCGTGCTGGCGCGATTTCCTTCTCGTATAGCTCAGGATTGATCTCACTACTGAAAAACTGAGTAAACCGACCATCAGGGCCCACATTGGTGACAGAAACGCGGAATTTCTTGTCGGGGACAATTGTGATCAGAGAACCATTTTTTGTTTCAATATGAATGGGCTCGCGTACTTCATAAACCTTACGCACCTTGTCTTGCTCGACGATTCCAGCTTGCTTGATAAGCTCTACGAAAGGTTTGGATGATCCATCACCTATAGGTGGCTCATTGGCGTCCATTTCAATAATGGCGTTATCAACTCCCATACCACACAGAGCCGAGAGTACGTGCTCTACGGTATGAACCTTTACAGAGCCTTCCGCGAGAGTCGTAGCTCGCTCGACCGTTTGTACCTTATCCACATCGGCATCAATAAAAGGCTGATCGTCTAGATCAACACGGCGAAACTTAAATCCATGTCCTGCAGGTGCAGGCTTAATGGTAAGCGTTACTTTTTCACCCGTGTGAAGCGAGGTTCCTTCAAGCGTGGCGCTTGCGGCTACTGTATGTTCCATCTCGGCAGACATTCAGTGTGCATAATGCAAGAATAGCGGAATGACAAGTATTTCGATAAAGGGAGATTTTTAATGTCCACTAATGTCATTAGATAGTATAATATAATTACTTATATTTTGAAATTTGCCGTATTTCTCTAAGTCATTTTTGAGTTGCAGCTCTTATTTCATCCAAACACTAGAAAAAGTATCAGACTCCCTCTCATAAGGTATATGCAATAAACATAACATCTGTAATAATCTACTATCTATCCCACGTATCCATAACATGCGACGCATTTACACCTTCATTCTTTTACTCAGTCAGCCAGTCTCACTGATGGCACTTGAGCAGGAATCTATCAAGACTGAACAACTCGAGTTTTTTGAAGAGAAAATTCGCCCTGTTCTTATTGAGAGCTGTTACAAATGCCACTCCGAAGAGTCTGAAAAGCTGAAAGGTTCGCTACTACTTGACTCCAAGGCGGGGTGGATGAAAGGAGGCGACACAGGACAAGTCATCATTCCGGGAGATGCTGATAACAGTCTTTTCATGCAAATGATTCACCACGAACCAGGCTATGAAGCGATGCCGCCCAAATCTAAATTAAGCGATGCGCATCTCGCTAATTTTAAAAAATGGATCGATGATGGCGCTTATGACCCAAGAGATCGAGAAATCGGGCAAATTACGAATATTGATACTTTCAACCTCGAAGAGCGCAAGCAGTGGTGGTCATTTCAGCCTATCAAAAAATACGACCCTCCCCATGTAGTTGATAGTAGCTGGACTAACAATGAATACGACAATTTCATCCTAGCAGCTCTCGATAAGAAAGGGTGGAAACCAGCTCCACCAGCCAGTAAAGAAAATTTACTCCGCCGACTTAGTTTCGACCTCATAGGTCTAGCACCTACTGAACAAGAATTGGAATCTTTCTTAAGTGATAGCTCAGATGATGCCTACGCCAAACAAGTAGATCGCCTCCTCGCTTCCCCACAATACGGTGAAAAGTGGGCGAGACATTGGATGGATGCCGTACGCTATGCAGAATCTAAATCCTTTGAGTTTGATTACGTCATGTCTCACGCTCATCAATACAGAAATTATTTGATCGAAATGTTCAATGAGGATGTGCCTTACGACGACTTTATTCGCGAATCGTTTGCCGGAGATCTCATTCCCAATCCTCGTCTAAGCAAGTCTGATAGCAGCTCACCACAAATCGCTACGAACGAATCCATCAAAGGACCCGGGTTCCTCTACTTAACCGATGGACAACACGGCCCCCCAGACCTTCATGAGGACGAGGCCCGCGCCTTCAGCGGCATTATCGACACTACCAGCAAGGCTTTTCTAGGAATTACTATCGCCTGCGCTCGTTGTCATGATCATAAATTCGACGCTATTACCACAGCAGATTACTATTCCTGGTACGGCATTCTCAAAAGCTCACGCCTAGACATCGCCAACACCGTCGCCCTTCACGCTCAAACAATCCCGTCATCGAAACTCAAAGAGCTTAAGCCTGCTATCTTTGAAGCTGCGCTTAAAGACGCTGCCGCGGATATTAAAAATATTGATCCATACATTGATGCCACCAAAAAAATCATCCAATCACCTGAATTCGTTCAGTTTAAAGCCAAGTACAGCTCAGATATTAAGCCAAAAAGAAAAAACACCCGTGCCGCTAGAGCGGCAGCAGAAAAGAAAAGCGCCGAATTAGAGAAACTAACTACCCGCTTCGCAACAGCCACAGAGTTAGATCCAGTCACCTTAAAGTCATGGCTCACCTTTTCTATGAATGAGGCAGCGGCTAACAAATGGCCACAACTTCAAGCAATCTATGAAACGCTCTCCCACAGGACCGATTCCCCTCCTATAAAAAACGAAAAGAATGCCATCAAAGAAAGTGCCATCAAACCCTATTACGAAGCCGACCTATCACAATGGATAGCATCAGGATCAGCGTTCCAAGAATTCTCACCTGCGAAAGATAGCGACCTCGTTCTCTCCCTCTCAAACAGCACCCATATAGCGCAAACTTTGGTAAGTTTAGAGAACCCTACTTCGGGACTTCACTCTGGCAAAATTACTGGCAGCTTGCGCAGCCCAGATTTCATCTTGGACGGCACTCCTGTAGAACTCTACGCGAAGGGTAAAAAAGCTCGTATCAAACTCATCATTCGAAATTACGAGCAGGCAGGCAGAGGTCCTACGACGAAAATTCTCAATGTTTCTGTCAATCAGGATTCATGGCAGAAGATTTCGATTCAAACCAAACTCTGGAAAGGACACCCCGCCTATCTCGAGGTGATCCACCACGGAGACGCGATAGAGCTCAACTCTGAATTAAACGATTCTGCAGACGATAGCTACCTTAGCATTTCGACATCTGAGACCCATCCTAACTCAAACTATCAATGGATAGAAAATGACTCCATTCCCACCAATCTTCAACAGATTTGGAAAAAGGTTTACAAGCATGAAGCCTCTGCTGCTGAAATCAGCGTGCTATCGGCTCTATTTGAAACAGGCTTGGTTAGAGCTGGTGAAGATCGTAACAAAAATCTCAAGTCACTCATGACCGAATACCGCGCGATCCATGAGAAGATCCCGCAGCCTTCCTATGCTCGGTCCCTCACAGAGGGGACTCCTCAAGATGAACCAGTTTATGTAAGAGGTAATCACAAAAGCCTGAGTAGCGAACCTAACCCTCGACGTTTTCTCGACGCATTAGGCGGCAAGGCGTTTACCCCCAATGAGAGCGGTCGCCGTGAACTCTCTGAAGCGCTCATCGATCCTACCAATCCACTGGTATCACGTGTGATGGTCAACCGCCTGTGGCACCACATATTCGGACAAGGTCTCGTATCTACGATCAACGACTTCGGTAAACTTGGTACAATGCCATCCCACCCCAAACTTCTAGACTACTTAGCACAAGACTTCATGCAGAATGAATGGTCTATTAAAAGCATGATTCGCAAAATGGTCATGAGCTCCACCTATCAGATGGGCTCCGTGCCTAACGAGCAAGCACTTGAACTTGATCCTAACAATCAGTATTTGCAGCGCATGCCCATCAAACGTCTTGAGGCAGAACAGATTCGAGATCACATTCTTTTCTGTAGCCGCCAACTTAATCTCCAGATGTACGGCCCTAGTATCCAAGCTTTTACAGAGGATTTACCCAAGGCTCGCGGGCACAAAGGCAGCGGTCCTGTAGATAGCGATGGAAGGAGATCCGTGTACATCGAGCTAAGGCGCAACTTCATGCCTTCCTTCCTTCGAGTCTGGGGCATGCCGAACGGGCTAGAACCCATTGGTGCTCGTAATATTACTAACGTGCCAGCCCAGTCTCTCTCTCTCATGAACTCAGAGTTCCTCTTACAGCAATCAGAAGCATGGGCGAAACACGTACTTGAAAACCAAGAAACCGCCCGCAGCCGTATTCAAGCAATGCACCTGAGAGCCTTCGGCCGCGCTGCCACTCCGGACGAAATCACCTGGGCGGAAAGTTTTATCGATGAGATTACGACAATGTATCAAAGCCAAAACGAAACGGTTAGTGAACTCAACATCTGGCAAGAACTCTGCCACCTTATGATGAACCGCAAAGAGTTCATCTACCTCAACTAAAAAACTAACATTATTTATCAAACCATGAATCAACTGACTAGAAGAGATTTCCTTAAGAAGGGATCAATGGGCTTTGGCATGTTAGCAGCATCAAGCCTCTTTCAGCGAGACCTCCTAGCGGGAGTCTCCTCTCCCCTTTCCCCCAAAGTTTCACACATCGCACCGAAAGCCAAAAGTGTCATCTTCCTCTACATGGACGGCGGTGTATCACAGGTCGACTCTTTTGATCCCAAACCCCAACTCGCCAAAGAAAACGGTCAAATACCAAAGTTCAAAATGGACGCCACCGTTTTTAACAACTCGGGCAGCATTCTGAAGAGCCCATGGGACTTCAAACAATATGGCGAGAGTGGCATTCCAGTGAGCGATCTATTCCCCCACATCGGCTCATGTGCCGACGATCTATGCGTCATTCGTTCCATGACGGCATTGTCGCCAAACCACCCTAATGCAAATTACGCCCTTCACTGCGGGCACGTACTATCGGGACGACCTAGCATGGGCGCGTGGGCATCTTACGGATTAGGCACTACAAACCAGAACCTCCCTAGCTACGTGGTTATCAACGGAGGACTTATCCCCCCAGGTGGCGTACAAACCTTGGGCAGCGGCTTTCTTCCTGCAAATCATCAGGCATCTATCATCGTGCCGGAGACACCCGTTATGAATAATATTTCACCGCGGGAACCCCTCACGGAAATGCAGCGTAAAAAACTCGATTACCTCAACAGCATCGACAACGTTTTTTCGAAAAAGTACCACCATGCCGATCAGGTAGAAGCTGCCATTGAAAACTACGAGCTCGCTTTTAGGATGCAAATGGAAGTCCCCGAGGTCACCGATATTTCTAAGGAAACGGAAGCTACCAAACGTCTCTACGGTATGGACTCAGGATATGCCAATACGCGCCAGTACGGTTCTCAGTGCCTCATCGCTCGCCGCTTGGTTGAGCAGGGCGTTCGCTTCATAGAGCTCACCATGCCAGCTGTCTCTGGAGCTGACCGCTGGGATCAGCACGGCAATCTCATCGAAGGCCATGAAAAAAACGCCTTCACTGTTGATCAACCTATCGCGGGTCTTATTAAAGATCTGAAATCTCGCGGACTCCTTGACTCCACTCTCCTTGTGTTTTCGGGAGAGTTTGGCCGCACTCCTTTTGCCCAAGGAAAAGATGGCAGAGACCACAATCCGCAAGGCTTTAGTATGTGGATGGCAGGTGGCGGAATCAAAGGAGGTACCATTTACGGAGCTACCGATGAATATGGTTATCGTGCTATCGAAAATAAGGTCAACGTGCACGATCTTCACGCTAACATGCTTCATCTCATGGGAATTAATCACAAAGAGCTAACTTACCGTTTCAGTGGACGAGACGTTCGCCTCACCGATGTCCACGGCGAACTTATTCCTGAAATCCTTGCCTAATTAGCTCTTTTTATTTCCAGTATGCAAAAACGCCTTTTCTCTATTATTTCCTTATTTTTGGGATTATCAGCACTCGCGCTAACGGTGCTCATTTTCATCACAAATAATGAACCGCTCTCTGAACCCTCCATTAATCTCACCCAATTTCTCGGCAGGTTTCACCCCGTTATCCTCCATCTACCCATAGGTATTCTCATCGGGCTGCTAGTCCTCGAAATTGTTGCGTTCAAATGCAATAAGTCTGGACTCAATCTAGCGACGAATATTCTCGTAGCGATGCTAGCGCCAAGCTCACTGCTCACCGCTGGCCTAGGTTTATTACTTGCAGCTAATGGCGATTACTCAGGAGATACTCTCCAGTGGCATAAATGGTTAGGCATCGTGTTTGCCTTCTTCGCCCTTATTCTCGCCTACCTTAAGCTCCTTGCTTTTTATAAAAAAGGAAAAGGAACACTCACCTACAAGTACTGCCTCATATTCACTGCAGTCATCCTTCCCATAGTGGGTCATCTAGGTGGAAACCTCACACACGGGTCTGACTACCTCACTAAATACGCTCCTGAATGGGTGCTTACTGTACTAGGTGAAGACGATGAGGAGGAAAAAATCTTAACAAGCGCAGAAACAGACTACGAAGACGTCTTTACTCAGGTCGTCATGCCGATCCTGCAAGACAATTGTGTTCAGTGTCACGGACCTGAAAAACAAAAGAGCAGATATCGTCTAGACACCTACGAAAACTTGATGATTCCTGGCAGTATGGGCGACCTACCTATCGTTCCTTCCAAGGTCGCTGAAAGCAAACTGATAGAATACTTATGGCTCCCCGAGGAGGATGAAATGGCAATGCCTCCTGAAGGAAAGCCACGGCTTCTTCCAGAAGAGATATTAGCTATTACACACTGGGTAGCCAATGGTGCTAAAGGTCCTCTGGGCAGTGAGCCCTACGAAGCACCAAAAAACGTTTCGAAAAATGTTTCAGAAGCTGAAAAAACCGATGCTTATTCCAAGCAGGTCGAAGTAAAGCTCCACTCAGAACAAGCGAAACTCGATGAGTTAATGAACTTAGGTATCTTAGCCCTACCTATCAGCCGCGATTCAGAACTCCTCTACGTTGACTTCCAAAATACGAAAGGCCCCGTCACAGATGAAAGCTTTACTATCCTCAGCTCACTTAAAGATCAAATCACGGAGCTGAAACTAACCAATGCTAATGTCACTAACACGCAACTGGAGGCTTTCAGAGGAGCGGCTCGTCTTGAAACGCTCGATCTCAGCAACAAAACTTCTACAGACCGTTCTCTAGAATTGCTGAACTCGCTTACCTCTCTCAGAAAACTTATTCTCTTCAATAGTGACCTGACTGACGAAGGGCTTCTTAAGCTCTCAGCTCCGCAATTGGAGCAACTTTACATTGGTTCTACCCAAGTAAGCCAGAACGGCATTCTTGATTTTAAAGAATTAAATCATCATACTGGAGTGATAAGCGATGTCGATCTCTCTCAGGTTCAAAAAATAAAAGAGCTTCGCAACCCTATCACACCTAACTTTAAAAAATAAATAATCACATGGATACCACTTTTCATAATAAACACTCTAGGCAAGGCCTACTTACTTTCTCATTAGCAATCCTGCTGTCCTCGCTCGCTGTTAGCTTTTTAGTAGCCAAGCCTAAGATCAATAAAAAAGACTATCTCCAGAACGGCAAACAAGTCAGTGAAACTGGCACCCGACATTCTTTCCTCATTTGTGGCAGTAAAATGACTGCTATTTTCAATGAAGATAGCGAAATAATATGGTCCGTACCTAAGGGGGCAAGAGATGGCAAAGTTCTGCCCAACGGCAATATCTTTATCGCAGAAAATAAGAGAGTCGTAGAATACAAAAAAGGTACTCAAGAAATCATTTGGTCATACGCACTTGACCCTAAAAATAAGGAGATCGCTTCAGCTTGGCGTCTGGAAAATAACCACACGGTCATTGTAGAAAACGGCGTTGCTCCACGTTTGCTGGAAATTGATGCTGATGGAAAAACTGTCATTACCTTCCCCGTGCAGCCTGAAACGAATAACATCCACTTGCAGTCACGCATGGCCCGCAAATTAAATAACGGCAACTACCTCGTCCCTCACCTCCTTGCATTCGCCGTCAAAGAATATTCCCCAGAGGGCGACGTCGTCAGTACTATTAAAACTGATCTCGACTCCATCGGTGGTAAAGAAGAGGAAAACTGGCCTTTCACAGCGATTCGCAGCGAAGACGGCAGCACACTCGTTAATCTAACACACGGAAACAAAACCGTTATTTTCGATGCTGCAGGAGAGCCTATTTGGATTTGTACAAATGAAGACGTCGACGGACGCTATGCAGATCCTTGTGGCGCCCATTTGTTAAATAATCAAAACGTCGTCATCGGTAGTTACGGCCAGAAAGATCGCAGTAAACCTATCGTTTTTGAGGTGACGCCCGATAAAAAAGTAGTGTGGGAATTCTTTCACCCTCTAATCAAGGCGCATGAAATACACATTCTCACAACGAACGGTGTAGCCCTTGATTCTTACTCCAAATAAACATCATGCATCTTACTAAACATACTGAACACGATCTCGAAGGCAAGGTTGCTCTGGTAACAGGTAGTTCTACAGGACTCGGTCTTGAAATATCAAAGGAACTGTCAAAAAGGGGCGCAACCGTCGCGTTGAATTATGCTCATAAGAAAGATCGCGCTGAGAAGGCATTCGAAGATTTTAGTCAAACTGGTGGTAAGGGAGCCTTATTTCAAGCCGATGTCACCAATAAGGAGGCTATCCAGTCCTTAATCAGCGACATCAAAGATAAACTCGGCAGCGTCGACATTCTTGTCCCTAACGCCACCCTTGAGCAGCCTATCATGCCCATCGAGGACTATACTTGGGAAGACTACGAAGCGATGATTCACTTTTTCATCAAAAGCCCTTTTTTGCTGACGCAAGCCGTCCTTAAAGACATGAAGGCCAAACAATGGGGTCGTATTGTAAATCTCGGTAGCGAGGTCGTCGAGCAGGGCACGCCCAACTTCAGTGCCTACGTCGCGGCGAAGGGCGGACAGAAAGCTTGGACTCACAGTATGTCGCGCGAGCTTGCCCCCTTTGGCATTACAGTCAATACAGTCTCACCTAGTTGGATTCCGACAGACCGTCACGCAGGAGCCTGCAAGGACGAACTCAAAGCTTATCTCAAGGCCACTCCGGTAGGACGGTGGGGCAAACCTCAAGATATTGCCCACGCGGTAGCGAACTTCTGCTCACCCTCTTCATCATTTACAACGGGGCAAACCCTCTGCGTATGTGGAGGACGTAATATATCCTAACACTTTTAATTTACTGATCATGAAATGTTTTTTAATTCTTAGCCTGATTATGAGCCTCCTCCACACTATCCAGCCCGCAGCGGCAGAAGCCTCTATTTCCCTGAAACAGTTTGGTGAGATCGACGGTCAAGCTGTCACGCTATTCACACTGCGAAACGAAAACGGCATGATCGTAGAAATTAGCGAATACGGCGGAGCTGTAGTAAGCCTCATCGTACCTGATCGTGATGGGAAGATGGAGAATGTCGTTCTCGGTTTTGACACGCTTGAAGCTTATATTGATGATACAAGTTACTTTGGCACAATCATTGGGCGTAACTCTAATAGAATTGCTGAAGCTAAATTTAAACTCGACGAGAAGCTGTATCAGTTAGCTGCCAATAATGGCCCCAATAATTTTCATGGCGGCACCAATGGATTTAACAAAAAAATTTGGCAAGGCAGCCCTGCTATCGCTAATGGCGAGCCAGCACTCACTTTACAGTACATCTCCCCCGACGGAGAGGAGGGATTCCCAGGTGAACTCCGTGTCATTACGACATACACGCTCACTAAAAACAATGAATTGAAAATCGATTATTCTGCAACGACGGACAAACCGACACTATGTAACCTCACCCATCACAGTTACTGGAACATCGGTGGTCCAAGTAGTAACAGCATTCTCGATCAAAAAATCCAATTTTTCTCAGACTTCTATACACCCACTGATGAAACTTGTATACCCACGGGTGAGATGCGCCACGTAGAAGGAACACCCTTTGACTTCAGAACACCACATCAAATAGGCTCAAGGATTAACGAGCCAGATCAGCAACTCATTATCGGCAAAGGCTACGACCATAACTTCATTGTTAAGGGCACCGCTGGGACACTGAGACCCATGGTGCGTCTCTCTGATGCCGCTAGCGGCCGTGTCTTAGAAATGCTCTCCACGGACCACGGTGTTCAATTTTACACTGGAAACTACTTGGACGGCTCCATAAAGGGGAAGCAGGGTAAAGAGTACACTCACCGCCTGGCACTCAATTTAGAATGTCAACAACTCCCTGACGCTATTAACCAACCGGCTTTCAAAGCAACTGTCTTACATCCAGGTGAAACGTATAACAAAACGACCATCTATCGTTTCTCCATCCAACAATAATAGGAAAATATGAGGTTACACAAAAAGCTCATTCGAGAAATGATCCCGAGTGGCGATGATCACATTTTCCACTATAAAAAAGAAAACTCCATCTGGCCTGCATGGCATTATCATGCCGAGATTGATATTTTACTTTTTCTGAATTATCAGGGCCAGCACATCACGGGCGACTACATAGGTTCCTTTGGTCCTGGAACGCTCTTGGTCAACGGCCCCAATATCCCTCATGCATTTAATAGTTTATCGTGCCAGTTAGATGGAGCTGAAGTTCCAGCAATTAGTGTCATCCAATTTTCAGAACAAACGATAGGAGCAGAGCTGCTCTCTAAATCGGAAATGACTCTTATCCGTAATTTCATACACTCAACAAACAGATCATTTGAAATACTCGGGACTGCGCGTGACAGAGCTGCTGAGATCATTCAGCAAATTCACGATGCTACATATGCCCACCGACTGAGCCTGTTTCTTCTCTTATTAGAAACTCTCGCCCTTGCACCCCAGCAGGAAAAAAAGCCATTAGTCAGTGAGTTCTATGCACCTGTTTTAAATGAAAATAATATCAGCCGGATAGACATCGTACGCTCGTGGGTGCTGGAAAACATCTGTGCAAAGATCAACCTCGAGGAAGCGGCTGCTCAAATCCACATGAGACCCAAATCCTTTTCCCAATTCTTTAAAAAAAATACTGGCAAAAGTTTTGTTCAATATATCAAGGAATTACGCATCGGCCTAGCATGCCAGAAACTACTCGAAACCAATTTGAGCATCATCGAAATCTGCTATCAATCAGGCTTTAATAATCTCTCCAACTTTAATAGACAATTTTTGGACTTGAAGAAAATGACTCCAAAAGATTTCAGAAATCGAAGTAAGAAAATCATCTAATATGAAGGCCAGACGAGGTGTCCAATCCCGTGGAGCATGAGCCCCACCACGCCACCAATCAGCGTCCCATTGATACGAATAAACTGAAGGTCTGAGCCAACTTGATTTTCTAATTTGAGCATCAGCGTATCGGCATCCCATTCCTCTATCGTACTGCGGATCATCGTTTCGAGGCGTTCTCCATGTTTAGTAAGAATGTCTGATACTCCTTCGAGTAAAACAGCTTCGATATTACGTGCCAGCCCCGCATTTCCTACGATAGATTGGCCTAAGGACATGATAACATCTGTTAATTGTTGAATGCTCTGAGGCGTTTCAGATTCAAGATCGGCAGCTAAGCTGTGGCGGATTTGCAGCCATAGTCGATGGGCAAGCTCTGCACTTTTGTCATCGCTTAACCACTGGTCACGTATGCTGAGAAGTTGGGTTTTCAACTCTTCGTTACTCAACAAATGTTGCTGCAGTACGCGGAGTTGTTCTTCAATGACGTCCCAAAGTGGAGCTGCAGTATCAGCACTGGCATCAATAAGTGAGTTTTCTATGTTTTCTGCCGCTTTACCCGACATACTTTCAGCAAGAGCTTGCGACACTTTGCCCAAAAAAGGAATCTTTGTCATAGGCGCATGCTTGCGGGCTGCAGTGTCGATGTTTTCTCTATTAACAGCTAATGCAGCAGCGAGCTGGGCAAGAAGCGGTGCTAGTATTTCACGGTAGCGCTGGTTTACGAGTAGCCAGCGAAGGAGCTTATCCAGCGTTTCGTGCGGTTGTATTCCACGCAGCTGCCCTAAGAGTTTCCCCATGATGATCTGATTGGCACTATATTTCTCCATCACATCTAGAGCTACAGGAACAGCATGCAAGGTTTGACGTGCCAGCTTATTTGCTTTCTCTGGCTGTGTCATCCACTTGGCCATGCCTTGAATCAGTTGCAGCTCTTCGGCCTGTTTGCAAATACGCTCCGCTGTCAGAAAATTCCCATGAATAAACTTGGCAAAGGATTTCCCTATTCGGTCTTTCCCTTTGGGTATAACGGCCGTGTGTGGAATAGGTAGTCCTAGCGGATGGCGAAAAAGCGCTGTCACTGCAAACCAGTCAGCAAGCCCGCCCACCATACCTGCTTCAGCAAATGCTCTTAACCATTCCAGAGCCGGATAATCATTCTGATAGCTACGCGCCAGTACATAAAGCACGGCCATCATCATAAGAATCAAACTAGCAAACATCCGCATTTGCCTCAACTTGGAGTTTTCTGTGATGGGTTGTTTCATATAGATATGAGGAAATCTTGAAGCGCATCTGCTACAATCTCTCGCAGTATAAGATAAAAGGCTTAATCTTCACCTTAAATTTAGAAATTCAGCTTTCTTCGCTCGCGATGACGTCTCGCACCTCACACGGAGTCAAATGGCGGTAGCTTCCCGATACTAAATCAGGATCGAGCTGGATGTTTCCTACGCGAAGTCGGTGCAGTGCCGTGACCCGATTCCCTACGGCGTGAAACATGCGTTTAATCTGATGATATTTCCCTTCATAGATGGTCAAGCGTGCCTGCCTTGCTGAGATCTGATCTAATTCCGCAGGCTGAGTCGTCATATCTTCATACGCAAAGTAGATGCCCTCCTGAAAGTGCTGAGCCGTCTCTGGAGTAATCGGCTCTGCAGTGTCTATCAAATATACCTTCGGAACACCTTCTTTAGGCTCGGTAATAAGACGCGACCACTTTCCATCATTCGTCAGGAGAAGTAAACCCGTGCTAGCGCGATCTAGACGGCCTGCTAAATGCAGACCTTCTGACTCATCAATAAGCTCCATCACTGTAGGCAATTTGGCATCTTCTGTAGCACTGAGGTAGCCAGCTGGCTTATAGAGCATGATATATACAGCTTCTCTTGCGCGCAAGACAGCATCACCTAGCATCACACTAGTAAAGTCACCAACTTCGCACGCTGGATCTTTCTCTACACAACCATCGATACGAACCTGTCCAGAAGCTAACAGTCTACGGGCTTCTTTTTTACCACAAGAAGCATGGTGAAAAAGAAAGCGTATGAGCTTCATCTATCCGATGTTTAGGAGATAGGAGTAACTCCCTTTTTCAAGATGATGTTACCGTATTTAGCGGTCTCACCTGTCATCACAACAGCAAACGCTTTCTCAGCGCGGTCATAAAAAGCAAAGCGGTCAACACGCTCAATCTTTGCTCGCTTAGGAGCGTGCTTAAGAACTGGAGCCAGGTATGATTCCTCCACGCTTGGATCCAAGGTATCGCCTTCAACGGCCGACATCATGGTTAATGGCTTGTCCACATACTGATCGAGTTCAAAAAGTGGTAGAATAGCATCTAAAAGAGATGGAACGCTTAGCCCGTCAGCCCTAACAACACAGTCATTGAATGATTCTCCAGGGAAATGTGCGTCGGCGAGAACGATTTCATCGCCATGCCCCATACTTGATAAGGTGGCAAGAAGTTCTGGTGAAATGAGATAGGAAATTCCTTTGAGCATAATATTTTAATTCTAGTTGAAATAAACTTACGTATAGATTGCCCCAATTTCAATAAGCTATCAAGTCTTAGCTCTTTAAAACTAAAAATGACCTAGCCGCTCCTTGCAAAAATAAAAGGCTTGGATCAGAATGAGGTGTGAAAAAATTCGCTCGCCCACAGATCTATCAACTCATGGTTCGCCACTTTGGTAACACCAATATGACGCGTAAACCTAACGGGACCATAGAAGAAAATGGCTGTGGAAAGTTTCAGCACGTCAATGATTCAGCTCTTACATCTCTCCGGCAGCTAGGGATCACCCACATCTGGCTCACTGGTGTATTAGAGCACGCGAGCGGTACAGCCTATCCTAACCGCCCTGCTGACAGCCCTCTCATTCTTAAAGGAAAAGCAGGCTCTCCTTACGCGATTCGCGATTACTTTGATGTTTGCCCAGACTACGCGGAAATTCCCGAGAATAGATTGCTAGAATTCAAGTCACTCCTGAAACGCATTAAAAGCCACGGACTGCAAACTCTCATCGACTTCGTACCAAACCATGTTTCTCGCTGCTATAATAGCGATATTTTCCCCGAGCTTAATTTTGGAACTGGTGACGACCCTAGCCAGTTTTTTGCTCCCGATAATAATTTTTTCTATCTTAACAATATTCACCCTGGTGGAGGCCCGCCCCTTCGCTTGCCGAATAAACGAGCTACTGATGAAGGCTCGATAGTCTTTGAAGACGAAATACATATTGGCAAAGTCACTGGAAACAACGCTATCACATGGTCACCATCCATCCATGACTGGTATGAAACCATTAAGCTCAACTACGGTCACGATTTCACAGTCGGCAGCCCGAGAGATGACATTCGACCCTTACCCGACAGCGAGTCACCGCGCGAAGAGACTCCTGACACCTGGCAAAAAATGGACTCCGTCCTCAGCTACTGGCAGGAAATGGGAGTTGATGGCTTCCGCGTCGACATGGCACATATGATCCCCATGGCCTACTGGCAGTGGCAAATAAAACGCTGTCGAGACCAGGATGCAAACTGCTTCTTTATCGCAGAAGCCTATGATGGTGATCCTGCTAAGCTCACTGAGGGCAATGTTCTCGATGCACTTCTTGATGCTGGCTTCGATGCCGTTTATGATTCGCCGCCCTACGATACTGTAAAACAAACCGTTGAAGGCATTAAATGGGCCAATGATATTGATACCGCAGCTGATCCTTTCTCGGAACGTTTTCACCAAGTCGTACGCTATGCAGAAAACCATGATGAAGTTCGCATAGCATCCGCCAAGAACTGGGCTAAATCTAACAATTCGATATTGGCCATGCAGTCAGGTAGAGCCGCCTCTGCCATCCTCTTCGGTATGGGAAAAGGCCCTATCATGCTTTATAATGGGCAGGAAATCGGAGAGCACGCCACAGGTGCTGAGGGCTTTAGCGGTGACGATGGCCGAAGTAGCATTTTCGACTACGGCGCACTCCCCGAATTTAGCAAGTGGGTTAACAATCACCGCTACGATGGCGAACTCCTTAGCCAAGAGCAAAAAGAACTTCGTCTATTCTATCGACGTCTACTTAATACCTGTAAATTACCTGCTTTTACCCATGGAGACTTCTACGGACTCAATCACAATAATTTGCAGAACCCACATTACGGTAGACTCGCAGATGAATCCGCTTCTGGACACTGGCTTTATTGCTTCCTGCGCAGAGATAAAACATCAGGGCAAGCATTCCTCATCGTAGCGAACCTCCATCCTCATAGCGAACTCAGCAGCCCCGTCATCCACTTTTCCGACGATGTACTTCATTGGCTCCAAGAAACGGCGGGATCTTCAAATTTAGTCAAACCGACCTGGGAGTTTACAGACCATCTAGGCTCTGATCAGGAATATAAGATTAACGCCGCCAACCTTTCCGAGAACGGCCTCCAGCTACTTTCTCTTCCAGCCAGCTCAGCACGCTGCTTTGAAATCAGCTAATATTTTAAAAGAACGAGCCTAAGATCTTTGACGAAACACTTAGCATATCAGAAAACTTAGTGGTCTAAGCTGGTTTGAGCTTAGACCTTAAGTATGGAACGTGAGACACTTCATACTAAACTCTAATGTCCAACCACTCTTGCATCGTCTCAGCAGGGTTTGTCGCCTTCATGAGAGTTTCCCCTACTAAGATAACATTTGCACCCGCCTCAAGCACTCTGAGACAATCTGCAGTATTTCGGATTCCCGACTCACTAACGAGCAAGACATCATCCCCCACTTCTTCAGCAAGAATTTCTGTCGTGGCAAGATCCGTCTTAAAGGTTTTAAGGTTTCGGTTATTAATCCCTATCAGATCGGCTCCTAGATCTAGTGCCCTCTCCATTTCTGGCAGATCGTGCACTTCAACAAGAACATCGAGCTGAAAATCTTTTGCCACCTTGTACAGATGCGTCAAGTGATGGTGATCCAGTGCAGCTACGATTAGAAGTACCGCGTCCGCGCCCGCAATAATCGCCTCATAGATCTGAATTTCATGACGAATAAAATCTTTTCTCAACAGTGGTATCGATGAACTTTGCGCTATTTTAGTCAAATCAGCCAACGAGCCTTTAAAATATTTCTCATCCGTAAGCACTGACATACAGCTCGCACCACCATCCATGTACATACCAGCCTGCCTCAAGGGATCGAAATCTGGATCGATAATTCCAGCCGAAGGCGATGCATGTTTCACCTCCGCAATAATGCTCAGGCGATCTCCACCCAAATCCAAAGCTGAACGAAACCCTCTGTAATCATTTCTCTCCAGCGCCGCTGCACGGTATTTCTCCAAACGCGGCAGAATAACTTCCACCTCCCTAAGCTTCTGCTCCATGATCTCACTGAGAATATCCATGCCAGATGTTTAATTTCGAAAATCAAAAAACCAACCCCAAATCCACCAGACTTCATAAAAAATTCATTTTAAGCAAAAAAGGACTTGTCTCTAGTCCAAGTAAGTGTAAATAAACGCCGCGCAAGCAATGCGAGCCTTACCTGGTTCACATCAGCGATGCGGGTGTAGCTCAGTGGTAGAGCGCGACCTTGCCAAGGTCGATGTCGACAGTTCGAATCTGTTCACCCGCTCCATTTTTTCTTAAAGACTTACAAGTAATTGTGAGTCTTTTTTTGTGCCTTCAGACAACCGATCATCGTAAAAATCGCAATTATTTTCCTCGCAAAGCATGACTGTTTTCCCTCATTCATCCAGCGGCATGGGAAGAACTGAAAAATCTTGATTAAATTGAGGCGATGCCCGTGGAGTGGCACTTTAAAGATCTCATCATCATGACCTAACCCTGCAAGTTAGACATATCTAAACTATAACCTCGGATAGATTTGTTATTATCACCTCTAACTTTTTGCTTGCTACTTTTCATTAATAATTGTGTTATTCCTCTTATGAATAAATCAGCTCTTATTTTTCCAACTGTTTTAATTACAAGCTCTATGTTTTCATCAGCGGCTACCGTCCTAGGCGTTGGTGATCTAGACAGCTCATTCAACGTAGCTTTCGGACAGTTCGTGTCCGCTCCCTCGTCATCCTACACGACAGATTTTCAAATAGGATCATTCACCGATGCCGTTGGAACTGACACGACATTCTCAATCGTTTCTGTAGAAATTGAGCGTGCAACAGGAGCGTTACTTAATGGAGGAGGCGATATAGGAGTTAATATTTTAGATTCTGTCGGAGGTCTAATTGCCGATTTAGGAACGCAAACTATTGGTTCAACCGCTGGCAGTTATTTCTTCACACCAGGATCAGCTGTCATCTTGAACGCAAACACAGCTTATCAAATTGTATTTACAGCTTCTAACTTTACAGGCAATGGCACAACAGTGGCTGATAACGCAGATGACTTCAGGTTCAATTATGGTGGCGTTGTTTCTTCAGCCGCTGAATTCACAGGTTCTGAGATCGAAGGGGCAGGTTCAGGAGATCCCGCCGGAAGCTCTTTCTATCAGAATGGTGCAGCTACAGGAGATCTTCAAGGCGTCGGCTTCAATATGCTAGTAGATGCATCACCTGTTCCTGAACCTAGTTCATCCCTGCTGCTCGGGCTCACAGGTTTAGGCTTCATAATTCGTCGTAAGCGGTAGCCAAAGCCTTCATTTCCCCTTAACTGTAGCTCTTTCACAAGAGTTACAGTTTTTTTGTGGTCTGTGGCTGACCTAGCTTAGGATTCTGCTCCAGTGCGTGTGGAACTTCCAAGTAATCAGCTACACTACCCCCACACAATTCTTGAGGGGTTTCGCTCAAAATGAGGGTTTTGATGTCTTAAAACCAACATCATTTTATCGTTTTTTACACTTTGCCAAAACGAAAATTTGATGCCGAAGCCCTAACCTTCTGATTTTACATCATCATCTGCAGTTTTGATGGCTTGTTGGATATTAAATCCTTCGGGCAGGGAGCGGATGTGAATATCAGTTTGTGGGAATGCTATTTCAATCTCAGCCTCACGGAATCGTTTATCAATTTCAAAATGTAATTCACTAGGAATCTGGATGAGGTGCTCTGGTGAGCGGACGTATCCCCTTACGCGAAAATCAAGGGTGCTGTTTCCAAAGGCACTGAAATAGACATCTGTGGAGTGAGTTTTCAAAACATTGGGGTTATCTGACATTGTTTCAGAAATGATCCGCGATGCCTTTTCCGTCTCCGAGCCGTAAGCAATGCCTACGTAAAACTCAAAGCGCAGCACACTATCAGTGAGCGTCCAGTTCACCAGCTGGTTGGTGATAAAGTCTTTGTTAGGAACGACGACCTCGCGGTTGTTAAACTGCTTTATTGTCGTCGCGCGTATGTTGATCTGTGTGATATGTCCTGAATATTCACCAACACTCACAATATCGCCTAACCTTACAGGGCGTTCAAAAAGTAAAATGATACCAGCCACAAAGTTGGCGAAAATTTCCTGTAAACCAAAACCGATACCGAGAGTCACGGCGGCAGCTAACCACTGCACACTTGACCACGTGATGCCTAGAGCGCCAAAGATGAGTAATATCCCGATGAGCACAATCGCATAGCGCAAGATAGTCGTTACAGCATAACTCCCTCCAGGTTGCAAATTGAGTCGCCTTAAAATAACTAAATCTAGTAGGCCGGGCAAATTTCTAGCAAAAGCAATGGTGATACCGATGAGTATCAGCGCTTTCAGAATATCTTTTAAGCTGACTCTTACATCTACTAAGCTGTCAGAGTTTGTTGAATTTGACGAGTCCGTGGCAGTCTCATCTGTAGAGCTTGCTGAACCGGTAAGCGTTTGACTGATTGAGTTTGTTGAGACTGGTGCCACCTCGGTACTTTGAGCCTTATTTTGACCAAATTTAATATCATCGAGCTTCGATAATGCGAGTAATGAGGAAGACCATATGCTCCATGTGGTAAATACGATGAGCAATACCATAGCAACGCGCACCATGCGCTTCGTTTGTTCCTCAACAGCTACGATGTTAACAGCCTCCGCTTCTATCTCCTCTAATGACAGTTGAGTACTTGTGTTTTCCTCAGCAGGATCATTTTTGAGTGCTGCCATTCTCACCTTGTATTTTTTCTTGGCCTGTTCTTTGGCCACACGGCGACGCAGGAGAAGCACAGTGCGCAGACAAAGCTTTGATATAAAATAGGAAACAATAACGACTAAAAATGTCCCTATCACCTGCATTCTAATCGTCTGTACTGATGTTATGTATCCCATACAAACACCTACGATAAAGAGCACGGGAATACCTACCCCTATGGCGTAGAGAGTCTTTTGAAAGAGTTGAGTGCCTTTATCATTCTGAAAGAGACCTTTACTTGGTAGTAGAACACAGTGCGCAAATGTCATCGCCACCATCATCATCACGATAAAAACAAGTCGTCCTGCTTCATTACTCGATGACTGTACGATCAATGCTGTCGATAGCACGAGCAGCAGAGGCATGATAAAAAACAGCCATCTGAAATTTTTCAGCAAGAGAGACCTTTTTTCCTCTTTCAGCCCTAGATGAATGGCGAGTAAACCATGCCTGTGTAGCAAAATTCGCATCGAGCCGATGATCGCAAAGAAAAAAGCCGCGGCTTTGAACCCTGCACTGATAGAGGCTGGGGTATCGCCTCGCCACGCTAAAAAGCCTGCAATCAGTGGTAGCGGCAACATCAGTAAAAAACTGACCCATAGCGACTGCCACATGGGAGCCAATCGAGTAAAACTTTTTTTATCAGCCCCTTTAGCCGTTAGAACTAACACGGCCCAGTATCGTTTGCGGCGCAG
The DNA here is from genome assembly GCA_051252195.1 of Akkermansiaceae bacterium. GTDB lineage: Bacteria > Verrucomicrobiota > Verrucomicrobiia > Verrucomicrobiales > Akkermansiaceae > Oceaniferula. The sequence goes on from JBPOGD010000002.1 coordinate 133,100, forward strand.
CATGACGAGAATTAGCAGTGCTGCGGCAGCGAGCCATAATAGAAATCTGCCGCGAATATCTTCACCGATAGATTTTAGCCACTGCGGGACATCTTCCGTGAGCAGTTTTTTAATAGCGATACTCTCCGCGTTAACATCGTTAAGACTTATAATCGGGGCACTAGCAATCCAGAGTAAGCGTTCATCCAAGTAACGACTGTAGTTCTTAATCTCATAAATGGCTTCTCTTGTGACATAGTTGGATCGATTCAAAGCGGCGATCAGTTTATCGTATTCTAAGTAAGCTTGTTGAACCGTCTTTCTATGCGTTTCAAGCATCTCTGCTATCTCTTGCCTAGATTCCGTCAACTCTGCAGATTCGCCGACAATCCCCCTCGTTGTTGCACCAGTGTCGATAGGTATCGCTTCAAGAATATCCCCGTGCTTCATTTGTTCGAGCTGAAGTGTGGTTACCCGAATCAAATTTTTCTCCAGTTTCTCCGTGAGCTGCTTGGGAGTCTGCAGCTTCTTACGCTGCATTCGGAGCAAGCTACCCATCTCTGTATCGATTTTTAAATTTGAATCTTCAATGAGTTGAATCCTATTCTTCGCCCCCACGTACTGCTCGCGTGTGACGCGCAGCTGCTTAGAGATAGATAATTCATGACGGTTTGCTTCGACTTGCTGTTGAAGCAGATCGTTTCTCAATGCTGCGTAATAAGCTATTTCTGCGGCATAATCAGCAAGTTGAGGGATATTCTGGTATCTCTCAGCCAGTGCTTTCGCCTTATCTTGAACGGCGATCGACTCCTCTTTAGATTTCGATGTTATATAAGCCTGAAGCTTGTCAACATAAGTACTGAGCTTCTTTAATTTCGTGTTTGCCAACTGCTTTCTAGCATCAGAAACAGCCTTCATGGTTTGGTTATACTCTTGCTCTATATCTAGCATCTCCACATCAGCCTTCGCAGCAGCTAACTGCGCTACGGAAAGATAGTATTGAGCAACAGTGAGTTCGTCCGAGATGGAGTTCGGCTTCGTAAACCCGCCTAAATTAACAAGTTTTGCGTTTTGTTCGGCAAGTATGTCGGGAATGGCTAACTCTCTATTATTGCGCTTCTCTTCCTGCTCTATGAGAGAATTAAGTTCAGCTTTCACCCCATTCAGCTCAGCCGCCCCTTCTCTCATCTGGCTGATGCTAGCCGATAAATCAAGTGATCTATCTACCTCACGCTCAGCTTGCAGAGAAAGGCTTTTTATATTTTGCCGTATCGCTTCTAAATCTGTAGGAGCTTGTTCAATACTGTTACTATAAAATGTTTTCTTAGCATTGGAGGCTTGGGTCTGCTTAATGACCGCAGCAATATCCTTCCATGCTTGTAAGACGGTGGGATTAGCATCCTCCCCTTTATTGGATAATAATTCTATCTTCTCGTTCGCTTCTCCTAAAGTGGGCTGCTCTAGTTCAGTACCAGCATAGGAACACATGTTTATACTCAGATAAACGACAGTAATTTTTAATAAGGTATAACGCTGAAATAATCTAAACATAGAAATCATGAACAAGGTAAGTTCTGTGCAAATCATTAGCACAGGGGGCGCAAAAAGATAGGGAGTAATCAGTGACAACGTAATGTTTTATCGCCGCTGAAATACTCAGAGGCCACTAACTCAAGCAGAAAGTTACAGGTCTAAATGCTATCGAGATTCATCACTTTCGACCACGATGATGTAAAATTCTCTTACATCATCAGTTAGTTTATGGTATTGGCTAAATTATGTAATATCATATTACACAAAACACGCACTTATTATTATGAACACGGGGAAATTAAATCCAGTCATTATCTTGCATGGCTGGAGTGACGATTCTGAGTCTTTTATTAACTTAGAAAAATTTATCAAAAAAGAACAAAACCGTCAGGTGGATGACATCAGTCTCGTGGACTGGCTTTCCATGAATGATGACATCTCGTACGATGATATTGCTGAAGCTTTTGACAATGAATGGGAGCGAAGAAAACTTTCACGAGATCCTCACAGCTATGATTTCGTCGTTCATAGCACAGGTGCTCTCGTGCTGCGCCACTGGTTTGTAAAATATTTCGCAACAGCCAAAGAGTGCCCCGCCAAGCGTATACTGATGCTTGCTCCTGCAAATTACGGGTCTTATTTAGCTGACGAGGGGAAAACTTTCATGGGTAGGATCATGAAGAATGGCTTATTCGGTATCGGTAAAAAACTTCTTCACGGGCTTGAGCTAGCCTCGCCTTACACTCAAGCACTCGCCGACAAAGATATTTTCAAAAGCTGGTATAAACCGACGAACGGACTGTTTGTAACCACCCTGATAGGTGATGCTTCACTTGGTGGCATCAAGGGGCTCACCCACAAAGACGGCAGTGATAACACCGTGATGATTTCCTGTGGCAATTTGGAATGTATCCAAGTCGACTACAACATCAAGCAGTCAGCCAAGGAGATCAGGAACCGAACTTACAACACCACTCAATCAAACAAAGTCCACAAACACACCTGCAATACAGCTTTCGGTGTCATCCACAAAATCGATCACTCGGAAATCACTGGCAACAAAAAACGACTTAGCAAGCAGCTCAAAGAACTGATCAATAGCTCGCTCAGTGTGGAAAGAGACAGCTGGAGTCAGCACAAGCAAAAGGTAGCATCAAACAGCTACCTTCATAAGAATCCCTACGCCAACGTGGTCATCTCTATTTCTGATAAATTGGGGCAACCGGTTACCAAGTATGTGATCCTTCTCTCTGCCAAAGACTCGATAAACCGACGTTACAAAATCAGTGGCGTGGAGGATGTCCACCGCAACAAAGTAAATCCTTCACGCCGGTCCTTCTACATCAACACTGATAGGCTGATGAAAAGCTTAAACGACAAGGACCTTATCATGCAGATCATTGCTGACCCACTCTGCGAATACGACGATTCAGGTAATAGTAAAAGTGCTGGCTATCTGCCGGAAGAGCATTGCCCTGAAATCATTTTCCCAGCTGCTCATGTCGCCGACGTCATTCACCCAGGTTCAACAACTTTCCTCAATATAGAGATCCCTCGACTGTTTAACCGAGTCGCTCACATAACACCATAACAACGAACAAAAAAAATCATGCCACCGATCACACATCAACTCTATGCAGGTCATTTTACAGGTGCAGGTAAGCTAGCCACTTCAGAAGGTGAGTTCACCCTTTTCTCATCACAGAAAGACGAAGACGCCATTCTATTTTCCACCGCCCTCGAGCGCGAAGGCCAATACGGCATTATCAAGGCTCAACGTGAGAATTCGACACTCTGGAACTGCTCGATGGTTGAGGTACTAGATCCTATATCATCGCGATTACTTGGACGGCTGCTTGAAGATAGCCCCGCTCTCAAAGGACATATCATTTCCTTGGTACGGGAACTGCGTAACGAAATAATCGGGGAACCAGATAGAGAGCTCGACCCAGCAGAAGCCAGTCTAAAAATAACGGCTTCAGCCCAAAAATCGATCTGTGCACTCGTCGTAGGGCACCGCAAAAGTGCCAAAGGGGCGCAGGGTCAACTTCAAGGAAATACCATCAACGAGTATGACTACCACGATGAACTAGCAAAGATGATTGAGGCTGAAGTAAAACACTCTGAAGTCCTCATCGTCTATCGCGATAATACCAAAGATGGTTATTCCAAATTACCAAGTAAAATAAACGCTTTAAATCCAGACTTTGTCGTCAGCCTCCACGCAAACGCACACAATAAAAAAGCGAGCGGCACGGAAACACTTTACTACAAGGGCTCGAAGCAGGGTATCAAGCTCGCGCGTTTCATACAGCCTGAGCTACTCAATGCATTGAAGCTCAGCGACCGAAAAGTTAAAGCGAAGATAAAATCAGATCGCGGCGGCTCGCTGCTCTCGGGGACACACGCCCCTGCCATCATCGGTGAACCATTCTTCATCGACAACCCGTCTGATCTCTCTCTAGCAGTATCTAAAAAAACAACTCTAGCAAAAGCCTATGCACGCGCCATTGATGCCTATTCCCTTAGCCTGTCAGAGGGCAAGCCAAGTATTACGGCACAAAAGACGAATCGTAGTCAAACACTGAAAACAACTCTCGAGCTTAAGCATCATAATCTTACTAAGAGCCAATTCCTCAGACAAAACAAAGTCTCATTACTCGAACTTATTCAAGGAGTGAACAGTCTCCTGCTCAGACAATATGGAGAGAATTTCTCTGCCCTCACGCAAACGGATTTCTGGGTACTTTTCAATTCAGAAGCCGGGTTGCGCTCAGGTAAAGTAGATATCGATCACCGTCACTCCGAGGGCGAACGCGGTATTCTCCCCCTACCCTCTAACGTCACTTTCTGGAACGGCTCCCAGGCACCTGCATGGGATAGACCAATGCCTGTTGGCAAAAACATCGAGCATTTCATGATTTATCTGGGACAGCTCAAAAACAAAAAGGTAACGCAGAAAAACAACCTCTGGCTCTATCAAGGGCTATTTCAAGATAGTCGAATCAAAGGTTATGTTTTACGTGAAGCTCGCGTCCTCTCAGGCGTCGTTCACGGTTACTTCTACTCAGGTAATTTTAAAGACAAACAAGTTCCTGCAGAGAAAATCCTCGAAGGATTCGCTAAAGATTTCAGCATTCCAAAAATCATGAATAACACAACCTACGTCCATGCCCAAACTGCTATTCTCGCTAACAGGGAAGACAACATTAACGATGCTATTGGTATGGTTTGAAAAATACTAAATACCTCGCTCTGCCTTTTTGATGAATTAAGTCATCTGTGTAGCTGGCACTTTACATTTAATATTCTTGAGGCAAGTTTGCTGCATGCGATTTATTGGAGTTATTTGGGGACTGATAGGAGTCAGTGCCTTGCTCATCAAAGGTATTCTTAGTGTAACTCCGCGTGCTATTGATGCCCTCAAGGGGGACTTAACATGGCTTCAGTGGTCGATACTGATCGTCTTTGCCTTTTTCATGCTCTTTGCAGAGGGCTATCGCGGATTTCAGAAAAAGATGGCACCAAGAACTGCGGCTCGCATTCGATATCTCAAAAATAATCCTACTTGGGTTCGAGTACTCTTTGCACCATTTTTCTGTATGGGATACTTTGGATCCAACAAAAAAACGCAGATTACATCGATCTGTGTGACACTCGGCATCGCTCTACTCGTCATTTGTTTAGCCGCATTCGTCTCAGACATATGGCGCGGCATCATTGGAGTAGGTGTCTCTCTAGGACTAACTTGGGGAATTATTGCCTTCTGGATATTTACCTACCAAGCCTTGACTCAAAAAGAGTTCAAACACTCTCCGCAAACACCCGGTAGCTAGACCATCAGGAAAGTCAGATGCGTAAGCACTGCTTTTTCTCATTAATCACAGGCATCTCAGCACTAGTTTCAGCCAAAGTTTGTCGATGGATCGAAACAAGGAAACCTACCGCAAATAAGGTAAAGAGCATGTTGGTACCGCCATAACTAATAAATGGCAACGGCAAGCCTGTGTTAGGCAACACAGCCGTACAAACACCAATGTTCATCATCGCAGGAACAACAATAATGCTAGTCAGCCCAATAGCAAATAGTCGACCAAACACATCTTTTGCGTTAATCGCAATTCCAATGCCATAGACGGCAATGATGACGAAACAAAATACTGTTCCTAAGGTAAACTTAAGACCCAACTCTTCCCCAATAACGGGGAAAATAAAATCGGCATGCGCGTATGCCAAATAACCTAACTTTTCAACGCTATTGCCAAGGCCAACGCCATCGACTCCTCCATTAGCAATCGCATAAAGAGCATGTAGCTGCTGGAAGCCATCCGTATATTTATACTTATCTGACTCTAGATCAAACAAGGCCATCACACGCCCCATACGCTCTGGGTTTTTCCAAACAACCAGCGCCATACCTGATAGAGCTACCCCACACGCTGTAAGAATATAAGGTGTGCGGGCACCAGCAACGTACATCACAAGAACACAAGCCCCCCCCAAAGCAGCGGCTGTTCCCATGTCTTTCTCAAAAAAGATCAGCAAAATGGGTATCCCCATCACCAAACCAGGAAAAACAAAGCCTTTGAAAAAGGACTTTGTTTCTGTTTGAAAATGCGAGTACCAGCCCGCCAATGCCATGATTACAAAGATCTTCGCCAACTCCGACGGCTGGAAAACGGGTAAACCTGGCAGACTAATCCAGCGTGATTCACCGTTGAGTTCAAGAGAAACCCCAGGTAGGTAGCACATCACTAACAATACGCATGAACCTAACAAAAGAGGTATCCAGTAAGAACGCAGCTTCCGGTAATCAAACAATGCTGCAAACACAGCCGCAACAAGCCCCATGGCAATCCACAAAGCCTGTTTCTGTACCATGGCGTACTTATTCTCAGACTCAAGCCATACACTGGTACTCGTAAGCATCACTAGACCTAGAGTTACCAGAGCTATAACAGCTAGGCAGAGAAATGTACCGTTTTGACGTCCCATGGTTTTATCTATTGAAAATTTATTGAGCAGGAATTTTTAACTCAAAGCCTACCTGCAGCTTATTAGCATCTTGTATTCCATTTAACGAAAGTAGTTCCTCGCGCGACACTTTGTACCGGTTAGAAATTCTCCATAAGGTGTCACCACTCTGGACGGTGTAGCGTTGACCACTATCTCTTGCATTGCTAACAGTTTCCTCAACTTCAATAGCCTGCGGGTAAACTTTCTTAGGCTTCACCATCACAGCCACTGAGACTTCAGGAGGTGCTACTTTATTGATTGCCAGCCCCTCAGAAGATTGAGCTGCTTTACTTACATCGACAGGACGTGAAGATAGCTCTGCAGGAAGATCTAGCACAACACCAGCACGCAAGGGCTTGTCGTTATTCAGCGCTCTGAGCGATACTTCATCCACATTGCGAACTTGTGCAATACGTGAATAACTATCACCTGTCGTGACGATATAACGTTCTGAAAGTTGTCCGACTGGGCTTGTCGCAGCGGCCTGCATCACTTTCTTCTCTACTTTGGCTTTTTCAACCGGGACTGGAGCTACTTCTTTCTTCGCTTCAGAAGATACAGCTGCTGCTGGGGCTTTAACGACCTCCGAACTTGAGCGATCACCAAAAAACGTCATGTGAACGTAAATTGCACCAATGGCAACAACGTGAAGTAATAGAATGACTAGCAGTGCGCGTCCGATTCCTACGTTTGGAATATCTGATTCCATATCTGTGTGCGCATCAGCCGTGGCGGTAGCTGCGTTCATTTTACGCTGACTGCCTTTCGTCTTGGCATAAAGAGCCCTGAAGCCCGAAGCCTTCGACTGGCTCCTTTTTGTTTGGATGGTTTTTTTCATAACGTTAGTGATGTTAGTAATTAATTTTGGGGGTTTATTTGAGATTGATAACGATATCGCGGAAGCTGTCTCCACGTTCTTCGTATCCGGAGAACATATCGAATGACGAAGTTCCTGGTGAAAAAAGAACCACGTCGCCTTCTGCAGCTGCTGCTCTAGCTTTAAATACAGCGTCGGTGAGGCTTGAGACTTTCTCTACTGAGATTTTATTCAACAAAGGTGCGAACACTTGCAATAACTGGTCAGCAATTTGTCCAAATACGACAACTGCTTTGGTGGTCGATTTTAAACGCGGCAGCAGCTCTGTGAAGTCGAGACCCTTTTCCTTACCGCCAGCAATAAGTACGACGGGGCACGACTGCGAACGCAGGGCGCTATCAAGTGCATGCAAGTTCGTCGCTTTCGAATCATTGATATATTCTATACCTTCCAAATCTCTGATAAATTCGCAGCGATGACTTGGAGGCTGAAATGTCGCCAAAGCCTTCTGAGCGTCCTCGGGAGACACACCTAACACCTTACAGGCGGCATAAGCAGCCATCGCGTTCTCTGCATTGTGAAGACCTCTGAGTTTTGTCAGAGACAGATCTATCACCTGCTCCCCCTCAAACATTAAATGACGATCTAGCATGGTGAAGTCAGAAGGTGCCTCACTGGAAAACGTGATTTGCTTTGAACTCAGAACGCCCACGTCCTCACCGGACCTTAATACGACGACATCGTCTGTAGTCATGTTTTCAAAAATCCGCAGCTTGGCAGCCTTATATGCCTCTACGCTCGGATAGCGATCCATGTGATCGGCTGAAAAATTCAACCACAGCGCTATGTCTGGGTGAAAGTCCTCAATGGTTTCCAGCTGAAATGAGCTTACTTCTAAAGCAACGGCTTCGGGTGGGTTTTCTAGCAGCACCACTTCAGACAAAGGTAAGCCATGGTTTCCACAAGGGAGACAGCTTATTCCAGAAGAGTTAAGTAGGTGATCGATGATCTCCGTTGTTGTCGTTTTCCCGTTCGTTCCTGTGATGGCGATGACTCTTCCGGCATAGAAATGACTCGCCAACTCTAACTCTCCTATCACTTTACCCGCATTCCTCGCATAAGCTTGGGCAAAATCGCTGTGGCCATCAATACCTGGCGAAAGCACTAGAATATCGCAACGGCTCGCAGCGCCTGTCTCAGCCGTAGCGTCCGGGACATAAGAAATATTCCTATCACAAGCTTGAGTGCAGGAAGATGAATCGTGGACGAAAACAATCGCGCCCTCACGCATCGCAAGTGCTGCTGCGGCTCTGCCGCTAGCACCTGCCCCGAGAACGATGATCTGTTTTCCTTGAAGGTTCATACTTAAACAATTTTTAAAATAGCGAGCCCGATAAGACCGCTAAATATTGAGATAATCCAGAAGCGGATAATGACTTGGCTTTCATGCCATCCACGGAGCTCGAAGTGGTGATGGATAGGTGACATGGCAAAGATACGCTTGCCCGTCATTTTAAAGCTGCCGACCTGAAGAATTACTGAAAGTGCCTCCATTACAAACACCCACCCGATGATTACGAGAAGTAGCTCCTGTTTCGCACAAATTGCAGCAGTTGCCAAAGCACCACCAATCGCGAGTGACCCCGTGTCCCCCATGAAGACTTTAGCTGGATGACAGTTATGCCAGAGAAAACCAAAACAAGCGCCCACAAGAGCTAGCAGAAACACCGATAATTCACCAATTGCAGCATTGTAGGGAATAAACAGATACTCGTTTGCCATGTAAATATGTCCGGCAAGATACGCGATAATAGCATAAGCAAAAGCCACCGTAATCGTACATCCAGACGCCAAACCATCTAAACCATCCGTTAAATTTACAGCATTAGAACAACCTAGGATAACGATCGCAAAAAATGGAATACAAAAGATCCCCATGTCAAACAAAGGCTCTTTTGATAGAGGAATAGTCAGCTCGCTAATTTTTATTGATTCATCGACAAGCGTGTAACCAAAGCCATCCGTCTGCGTCTTAAAATAGAGAAAACTTGCGGCGGCAAGCCCCACGATCAGCTGCCATAAGAGCTTTGTCTTACCACTAACACCATCAGAACTTTTCAGCTTCACCTTAGTGTAGTCGTCGACAAAACCTAACAATCCTAGGGCGAACATCACGCACATTGTCACAGCAACGAAAGGGTTCATCACACGACCACATAGCAGGACAGCTAGCAATACACTCACAAGTATCATGACGCCACCCATGGTAGGAGTGCCCGCCTTTCCACCATGCAGTTCGTTTAGCTTGTGAACCTCTTCCGCGCTACGGATAGGCTGTCCGACTTTCAGTGAAATTAATTTTCTAATCACCCATGGTCCGTAAACCACACAGCTTAAAAACGTCAGCAAACAGGCCAAACCAGCGCGCACAGTAATATACTGTAGTAAGTTGAGAAAACGCAAATTATGCGCCCAGTCCGCGCCAGAAGCATTTGCTTCTCTCCATAAATCGTAAATCCAGTATAACATTCTTTTATCTTTTTTTGAAATTCTTAATCTTGAGGAAAAGCACTATTCATCACTTTCTCCATACCTGCCGTTCTGCTACCTTTAAAAAGGACAAAATCTCCTTCACCGACGTTTTCGCTGAGCCAATGCGACGCATCAGCCTGCTGATCAAAGTGTTTTGCGAGGGAGCTTATCTCTTGAGCACCTTGAAAAATTTGCCTGGCCTGCTCACCAACACTTACGACCTGAAGTTGCTTCTCAGCAGCTACCCTTCCTACCCGCAGGTGCTCAGATTCCGTATACTCACCGAGTTCTGCCATGGCACCGAGTATGATGATTTTTTTCCCAGCTGGCTCGGTCTGTAAACCCTTCAGTGTATTGATTGCTGCAATCACGGAATCAGGATTCGCATTATAGGTATCGTCTATCACCTGCACTCCTTTTGAGCTATAGCGGCGCAGGCGACCACTCGTGAGACTTGCTTGATTCAGCCCTGCGGCGATCTCTTGAGCATTCATTCCCAGTGCATAACCAGCCGCTGCAGCTAACAAAGCGTTATTAATCATGTGGACACCACTCACCGCGATTTCCACGGGTACGGCCGCTTGATCATTCAAACATAAATCAAATGCTGAGCCGCTATCTGTTTGGCGTAAATTCTCCGCCCTCACAAGACCTCGACCATTTCCTGTTACGATGATCTTAGCCGTTGTGTGATCAATCATGTAGTTTACGAAATCACAACTCGCTGGAACAATGAGAGTCCCGTTTGAGCTGAGAGAGCGGCCTAGTTCGCTTTTTTCGGCTGCAATGTTTTCTCTGCTACCTAAAAATTCAATATGTGCGGTTCCTACATTTGTAATGACCCCAATATCGGGCGAGGCGATCTGACAGAGCGGAGCGATTTCACCAGCGTGATTCATGCCCATTTCAAGGATGCACACTTCGTCAGTCTCTTCTGTATTAAGAACGCTCAATGGTAAGCCAATATGATTATTGAAATTACCCTTCGTCGCGTTGACTCGGAACTTCTGTGCAATGACACTTGCGGTAAAATCTTTAGTCGATGTCTTTCCGTTAGAACCTGTGATCCCTATCACCTTGATATCTAACTGATCACGATACCACTTAGCGAGACGTTGAAGCGCAATCAGTGTGTCTTTCACAAGAATCACAGGGACATCTACTTTGGCCTCAGGCAGCTGATGCAACAATAAACAAGCTGCGCCACCCAACACAGCCGCTTCGAGAAAATCATGTCCGTCAAAGTTTTCACCAGATAGCGCAATGAACAAACATGACTTGGGAATAGATCGGGTATCCGTAGAAACTGCGCGAACGAGCTGACCATGGTCATGGCCGACTAGTTCACCTCCAGTGGAAGTGACAATTTCTTGGATACTTAACGCTTTCATTCCTGCTCTTTAATGACTTTTTTTAAGTTCAGTGCTTTATAGCCACTGCGGCGATCATCGAAACTTACCAGTTTCCCTGCGATCTCCTGATAGGTTTCGTGGCCTTTACCAGCGACTAAAATGATGTCTCCCTCTTGGGAAATGTTTACAGCCGTTTGGATGGCTTCATCACGGTCCACGATGACGTCGTAATTACCGCTCTTCATCCCTTTGGTAATATCGGCGATGATCTTATTAGGATCTTCTGAACGTGGATTATCGGAAGTAACGATGCATACATCACTGCCTTCTGAAGCCGCTTTCCCCATCATAGGACGTTTGGTATTATCGCGGTCACCACCACAGCCAAACACGGTGATTAGTTTACGCGGATTAAGTTCACGTAGTGCAGCGCACGCTTTCACTAAAGCATCTGGAGTGTGGGCGTAATCAACAAACAAACTTGCCCCATCGCGGGCACCGACTTTTTCCATGCGTCCAGGAACTTGTGGAGCATCGGCGAGTGCCTTGACTGCTTCACGAGGTTTGACGCCGGCCGCAATGCAGGCTGCCATGGCAGCAGCACAATTCATCACATTGAATTTACCAATATAAGGGGTGTGAACAAGGTACTCTTTTTCTTTAAAACTAATTTCAATCTCAGTGCCTCGAACGTTTTGTTTTTCACGGTTAATCCGCAAATCAGCATGAACCCCGTGACCATAGGTTAAAAAATAAAGGCGTTCATTAAATTCTTCTACCAGCTTCTGTCCATAAGGATCATCAAGGTTGATCACCGCTGTTGGCTTTTTGCTGCCTTCCTGAGATTCGAGCAGTGTGAATAGTCTACTTTTCGCAGCAAAGTAATCACTCATACTACCGTGATAATCCAAGTGATCTTGGCTGAGGTTTGTAAACACAGCGACGTCGAGCTGAAGCCCGTCAGTGCGCTTTTGAGCCAGAGCGTGCGATGAAATTTCCATGGCGACACCACGGCAATCGTTTAGTTTCATCGTTTGCAGAATCGCTTGTAGCTCGATAGCTCCAGGTGTTGTGTGGGTCGCAGAAACTACGCTCTCGCCATCATTGACCTGCACCGTACCTAAAAGACCTGCACGCCTCAGTGCGTTTTCCATAATAGCATGTGCGATGAATGCACTTGTAGTTTTGCCATTGGTTCCGGTGATACCGATAATTTTCAGACTAGCGGATGGGTTCTCATACCATGCACAGGCGAGAGCTGCCATCGCTGCTCTGGAGTCAGATACATGTAGCCATGCAAGCTTGTCACCTAGAGCACTATCGGGGGCTACTTCGGAGACGATCGCGCTAGCTCCTTTTTCGATGGCATGCGGAATAAATTCTTGCCCGTCGATGTCGACCCCCCTAACGGCTATAAAGAGGTAGCCTGGCTGCACCAGACGAGAGTCACAGGTTATACCTGTGATAATGAGATCAAGATCACCTGACGAGGTGACCTTAGGAAGAGTTTTGATTAGTTGACGCAATTTCATGCTAGTTGTTCCTCGCCGATGCGAGTGGATTAGAATTGTCTGTGGGGAGGGGCTCGCTTGGCTGAAGCCCCATACGATTTGCCACGCGGGTGGCTACTTTGGAAAAAATAGGAGCAGCGATAGTTCCTCCGTAGCGCTTCACTTCGTTCGTCTGCGGATCATCAATAACGACCACACACACAAAAGCGGGATTTTCTGCGGGTAACATCCCTGCAAAAGAAACTACGTATTGACCGTCTAAGTAACCACCTTTCGGGTTAAACTTCTTCGATGTTCCTGTTTTTCCACCTGCAAGATAACCTTCTACTTTTGCTCGGGAAGCGGTGCCTTTGGGACCAACAACGGTAGCCAAGGCCTGCCTCATTTGTCTCGCTGTTGTTTCCTTAAGAACGCGCCTTACTAGCTTTGGCTCAAAGCTCTGAACGACTGAGCCATCATTCGCCATGATTGATTTAAGTAACTGCGGTTCCATAAGCTTGCCTCCGTTTGCAATGGCAGAGTAGGCACATGCCACCTGCAAGGGCGTGACGCTTACCGCGTAACCATAGGAAACTCTAGAAAAATCTGTAGGATTTCCCGTATCGTTAACAACGCCCGCACTTTCACCTGCCATCAGGATGTTTGTCTTCGTGCCAAAGCCGAAATTTTCTAGGTATTGAAAGAAATTTTCACGTCCTAGCTGCAGTGCGAGCTTGTATGCGCCAATGTTGCTAGATTTTGCCAAAACACCTTCAACGCTCAACATTCCGTACGGATGGTGATCGGGAACTCTGACTCGACCATTCACAAACAGAGCGTTATGGCAAAATATCTCCGTACTGGGTTCCACTAAACCGCAGTCCAGAGCGCCAGCTGTGGCGATGATTTTGAAAGTCGAACCAGGCTCATAAACTGCCTGAGTCGCAAAGTCGTAACCGTTTTCCGCAATATTTTCACGAGTGTTCAGGTTATAGCGCGGGCGGCTTGCCATGGCTAAAACAGCACCCGTGTGCGGATCCATCAGAATAATCGTACCTTTTTGCGCTTCATATTCTTCTAAACCAGCGTCCAACTCTTCTTCGAGAATGGCTTGCAGCCCCATATCAAGGGTGAGCTGCACATTTAAACCATGAATCGGTGGCTTCACCTCATGAGGCTTAGCGACAGCAAGAAGGTCGAATTTATCACGGTGGCTTTTGATATAACCATCTTTTCCCGCCATGTATGAGTCCATCTTACTCTCGATACCAGCTTTACCGTGGTTGTCATAGCCTACGTAACCGATGATGTGCGACGCCATCTCAGGCATGACGTACCAACGTTTCTGTAATTCTTCGAAAGTAAAGGCGTGGAGTACGCTATGTTCACGCGTGAGATTTTTAAACTTTTCAGCATCTTCTTCTGCTAGATCAGACTTAATCACCACATACATTTGCTTCTTTCTATCCAGCTTCATCGCTTTCAAAAATTCAGCAGGCGTCATACCTAGGGGACGGGCAAAGGTTTCCACAACGTGATCAACATGTTGAGAAATAATGGCCTCGGCCGTCATTTCTGTCCTCATTTGGGAAGCTCGCCTCTTGATCTGGCTCCTACGCGTCGAAGTGTCCCATGATGGCCACTCTGGTAGTTCACGAAGCTCTTTGTTCGCCAATGACAAACTAGCAGGTGCGATGTCGCGAAGAAGTTTCTTATCCAGCGCGATTCTTACACGTGGAATATTGCGAGCAACGAGCTGGTTCTGAGTATCCACAAGACAGCCCCGGTTCGCGGTAGCCACGGCATGGCGGATCGTTACTCGCGCGGACTTTTTTGAGTAATCACTGGCCTTTACGACGTGCAAGTAAACCAGACGTGCCGATAAACCACTCAGCCCGATCACAAAGATCAGGCAGAGTACTAAACAGCGACGGTGGAATACAGATGCTTTCATTAAGGTGTAATCTGAGCAATGACTGGTGCTTGCTCATCTCTGCTAGCCATCCCATTGATTGGGTAGATTCTAATTTTTTCGATCGTTCCAGACGGGATCATTACGAGATCAGAGCCAGCGCGCTCAAGGTCATCACGAAGCTGGTAAATATTAAGCTTCTTATCAATTTTCACCTGCAAACTATTTAAGTTGTCACGATGATCTTCTATCTGCCGCTGCGTTTTATCCATGGCACGCATGACTTCTACATGACTGTTTTTTAAAAATGCATGCGTTACACCAGCAACCATCACGATAATGGCGGCGGCACTTAAAAGTGAAACTTCTAAAAAGCTCATTCTTGACTGTTTGTTGCGAGAGGTGTTCATGATTTCTTATGTTTAGATTTTTTCTACCACACGGAGCTTGGCGCTGCGTGATCGCTTGTTTCTTTGTATTTCTTCTTCGGTTCCGACCACTGCTCGGCGCGTAATCAGCTTATATTTGTAATCCGGGTTCGGACGCGGCTCAGGCCACTCTTTACGGTCAACATGAGTCTCACTCGCGTGTTTAAAGAATTGCTTTACCATTCTGTCTTCGAGGCTGTGGAAAGTAATTACCACGAGTCGCCCCCCTGGCTTCAACAAGGCCGAAGCACTCTCTAGCAACTCCCTTAGGACTCCTAACTCATCATTGACAGCAATACGTAAGGCTTGAAAAACACGTGTGGCAGGATGTGTTTTTCCGCCACGCGGAACAATAGACGCAATGAAATCAGCAAGGTCCAAAGTCGTTGTAAATTCTTTCTCCTGACGGCGCTCAACGATGCGTTGAGCGATTTTTCGACCGGAGCGTTCTTCACCATATTCCCAGAAGTAGCTTCTCAGCTCTGTCTCGGAAGCGTGATTTACAAGGTCGGCGGCTGTTTTTTCAGCATCACGATCCATGCGCATGTCAAGAGGCCCTTCTTTTCCAAAAGAAAAACCACGTTCAGCCTCATCAAGCTGCCAAGAAGAAACCCCGATATCGACTAAAATGCCATCAACTTGAGCGTATCCAGCTTGCGGTAATAAATCCGACAGCTGAGCAAAATTCCCTTTGATTGCAGTAAATTGATCGCCATAATCAGCAAGCCGCTCTTTGGCAAATGCTAGAGCCTGGCTATCTTGGTCAACGCCTAGAACCTGAGCACCCGCTTTAAGCATCGCCTCGGTATGGCCACCGCCACCCAACGTGCCATCAACAATCGTTTTACCTTCAGCAGGCACCATATAAGCCATGACCTCATCCAGTAGGACTGGAATGTGGTAGTGTTTCGTATTTGAATCAGGTGGGGTCATGGTAAAGGAGAGTAATTCAGTCGTGCCGCCGGGCTGGGACTCCCTCCAAGTCATCCCAGCACCGGCAGCTACTAACTGTGTCATGTTAAACAACATCAACAAAAGTGGTCTTTAGAAGAAACCAAAGTCTTCATCGAGCTCGGCGAGAGTTGCCTCACGAGCAGCGCATAGTTTCTGATGGTTTTCTTCGTTTAAAATTTCAATAAAATCGCCTCGTCCACAAAGCACTAATGCCTCTCCAGGCTTCAGCTGAGGATGCTCAAGCTGCGCCTTGGGGATGACTAGTTTACCCTGATCATTGACATGGGTCTTAGTAGTTCGCTCAAATAATGCACCCAACATGGCACGTTTCTTTGCAGGCGTCATCGCGCTATCGTTGACTTCCTGCTGCATTCTTTCGAACTCCGATTCTGTCAGAACCTTGAGAGTGGGCAGTTTTTCATTATGAGAAACAAGTAAGCGCAGCGTCTCAGCCCCTATTTCGTCGCGCCAGTCAGCCGGCATGGAAACGCGGCATTTCGCGTCCATTTTATAAGGGTAAAACCCTCCCAGACTGTAACTTTTAGCACTCATAAAAACACGGAATAGCCGTAACTGAGCACTTTAATACACTTTAGTGCACTTCGAGTCAACACGTAATCGCTCTAAGAGAGTGTGTAACACTACATCGTTAACAAGTTCTAATAATCAATATTTCTTAAAAAAATACAGCCTCAATCAAGACTTCTTCAATGAATCACACTGTGATAATCACACGTCCTTACCCAGCATCTTATCAATTTTCGTGACGAGCTTGTGAGGACATCTGCCACGTTGATACTTATTCCAGATCACTAAGCGCAGTTTTTCGAGGAGTTCTACCGGTATAGGATCATGATGCGTCCACTCATCTTCTTCTTTCATCTGAGAATATAACTTCCACTGCCCCGCATGGTAAGTCGCACGGAAATACTGCTTACCATTTTCATCCTCTTCTCTCCACTGATGCTTCTGCATGCAGCAAGGCTATAGCTTATTCATTCTCGAGAAAATAGATAATTTCTCAAATTCCGATAGATTGACGAAAAAGGTCATTTCGAAGATCATTCTAATACAGTGATATTTAAAAATTTAAAACTCCTTGATTTCATTTACCCCTCCACCTGTCACCTGTGCGGCGCTGGCTTGCAAGGAACTCGCTACCTATGCACAGCTTGCTGCGAATCCTTTACTCCTGTTGAGGCTCCTCTTTGCGCTCAGTGTGGAGAGTGCTTTGATGGACAAATCGACGATACGTTTATTTGCCCAAACTGCCATCAACTCAGCTTCGCCTTTAGCTTTGCTCGTGCCGCCTACCAAGGAAAAGCACATGCCTTAGAGCTGGTCCACGATTATAAATATCTGCGCCAGATCCATCTCTCTCGAGAAATCGGCCATCTTTGCGCCTCAGCTCTCGATGACCCAAGATTCTCACCATATTTAAAAAACGGAATTTTGATTCCAGTTCCACTTCACTGGCGCAGGTACAAAAAACGCCATTTCAATCAATCGCACGAAATCGCTTTATGCGTGGCAAGATCTAAGCCAAGCCTTAAAGTTCTCAGCGCATTAAAGAGAAACCGGCACACGGAAACGCAGACAACCTTTAGCCGAGCAAAGAGGCTCAGAAATCTCAAGGATGCCTTCACTCTTAAAAAGCGATATCATGAAACAATTCAGGATCAGCACGTCATCCTCGTTGACGATGTATTCACCACTGGAGCAACCGCCAATGAGTGCAGCAAGACTCTTATTCAGGCTGGTGCAGCGAGCGTCGCGGTACTGACTTTTCTGCGTGGTTAAAACCTAACTCACCCACATTTTTTCCTCTAAAGCATTACGCGCCGCATCTGCCTCCGAAGACTTTTTACTATTTCCCTTTCCTACCCCTAGCCTCTTCCCCTTCCAAACGACCTCCACAGCGAACATCTTTTGATGATCGGGACCGGTTTCACTAACTACCTGATAGACCGGACTCTCTTGCCCAATCTCCTGTAGAAGCTCTTGAAGTTGACCTTTAGGATTTTTTTCTTCGGGTGACGCCTCGACGAGATCAATCCATTTCGCCCCTATTTTCAAAACCATGTCTCGAGCTGGCACAAATCCGCCATCGAGATAGATCGCACCGATAAGCGCCTCAAAGGCATCCGCCAACACAGAAGCCCTCAAGCGACCACCCGAAGCAGCCTCTCCTTTGCTCATCACAATATATTGGCCCAAACCAATACTCAGAGAGAACTCTAGTAAAGCTTCGCGCGAGACCAAGCGCGCTCTCAACTTCGTTAACTGCCCCTCAGGAGAATCGGCAAACATCTCATAGAGTCGCTCTGTAAGGATCAGCTGAAGTACCGCGTCTCCTAAAAACTCAAGTCGCTGATTGTCTAAATGGGCTTTTTTAGACTGCTGAGCCATACTAGGGTGAATCAACGCCTCTTTTAATAAGCTAGGATTGATAAACTTATATCCGATAATTTTTTCAAGAGACTCCATAAATAAAAGTGAGCACGCTTCACAAAACCATCACAAGCTTTAAGCTACAGGTAACAAGAGAAGAAATGGGGTGGCTGACGGGGATCGAACCCGCGACAACCGGAATCACAATCCGGGGCTCTACCACTGAGCTACAGTCACCATAAAAAACTTTCTTCAACCTCCCCTCAGGAAGAGTGAAGCGGTTGGATAATGTAATACTCTCGAATTGCAAAGCGAAAAATGAGTTACGGACTATTAAAAATAATCCCTCACACAAAAACCTCTGTTTTTCAGCTGCCTACCCACTACTTCAAAGTTGCCTTAACGCTTTGTTTCGTAAGGAAAATCAGGCACAACACAGGATAAACGATCAATAGAGCTACGCTTACCACATTTCCGACCCCTTCTAGGCCTTGCTGCAACTGAAATGATTCGGTTCCCCCGCTGACGCCAATCATGGACTCCTGCATTTGAGACTGAAAAGCCCTTCTCGGCCCCGACATCACCGCTACCATGACAATGGAAACTACGATTCGCAGAAGCGCCCAGTAGAAACTCAGCTTAGCCGCCCACATTTTTTCCTTGAGCAAGCCAATCCCCGCAACAGCTAAAAGCAGCCCAAAGACAAGCTTGATCGCCATGTCTACGTATGCATAACTCATCATGCCCTGCAGCGAGTTAATAAACATCTCTTTCGCCTCGCCAGACAAACCCATTAAGTCAGCTGAGGCTTTCATCAGCAAAGGAAGCGTTAAAGCACTGAGAGAGACCAGGATGCCAAAAACAGCGTAGACGAGATGCGTGACACCGAAAATCTTTGAAAGCTTCGATGGCGTCGCTGGCAACGAATCAGAAGAAACTGACGACACCGCACTATCTGAAACCTCGTAAGGAGATATTTCATCTGACATAGATAGAAGCTTTATAGGAAGATTTCTTCATGGTAAAGGATCATCTTCCAGCTCGACACAAGCATCGAAGCAATACAATCTCCGCCCGCCATGAGTCATTCAACAGAAGATGCCCTCAACATCCTAAGCGCAGGAACAGCCAAAGTCCTCAGCACGAAAGAGCTGAAGGAAAAACTTGAACTTGGTCGACCCCTGCGCATCAAACTTGGCGTCGATCCCACCGCGCCCGATATCCACTTAGGACACACGGTGGCTTTTGAAAAACTACGTCAGTTCCAAGAGCTAGGCCATCAGGCCGTTCTCATCATCGGTGATTTTACCGCCACAGTGGGAGATCCCACCGGAAGATCGGCCGCGCGCCCACCACTAACACGCGACGAGGTTCTGGCCAATGCAGAGACCTATACCACGCAAGCTTTTAAAATCCTCGACGAGGCTAAAACCGAAGTCGTCTACAACGGCGAATGGTTTCGTAAAATGACTTACGAGCAAGTGCTCAAGCTCAATGCTCGCGTCACCATGCAGCAGATGTTGCAGCGCGAGGACTTTAAATCCCGTATCGAAAAAGGCCAAGAAGTACGCCTCCATGAAACCCAGTACCCCATTATGCAGGGCTGGGACTCAGTGGAAATCAAAGCTGACGTCGAAATAGGTGGAACGGATCAACTCTTTAACATTCTTGTAGGCCGCGACCTCCAGAAAGAAGAAGGCATGCCCCAGCAAGTCGTCATGCTCATGCCTCTTCTCGAAGGGCTTGATGGCGTCAAAAAAATGTCGAAATCTGCGCATAACTACATCGGTGTCAGCGAGCCCGCCAACGAGATGTTTGGTAAGCTCATGAGTATTTCAGACGAGCTTATGGATCGCTACTACCTCCTTCTCTTAGGACAGCAGCGCGACGAGTCGCTTCACCCTATGGAAGCTAAAAAGCAGCTCGCCCACACCATCACAGCGCGCTATCACAGCGACTCCGATGCCGTAGAAGCAAGAAACACCTGGGAGTCTCGATTCTCTAAGCGCGACACTGCCGCTGGCGCCCTGCCTTTCACCCCTGCTGAAGATGACAGAAACCTCGCCCAGCAAGTTCAACTCGCCTACTCTCAAGTTTTCCAACTTGAAAAATCTCTTGGAGAGGTCAGAAAGCAGCACATTCTCCCCGGTGCCGTTCAGCTCGACGGTGAAAAACTTACTGACCCCACAGCTACCATCGTTTTTAAGACTGGCAACATCTTGCGCCTCTCCAAAAAGCACTCTGTCATCATCGCATAAGGCCACACAACATTTCCCCCAATTTCAAAACAACTACTTTTAACTTAACAAAACATGACCGCCCACGAACTTTACCAAGCCATCAAACCATCCGTTATCTCAGACATGTTCATGTGGATGCGTGACACTGACCGCGAGCTTTACAAAAACGCTCTCAGCAGCCTCGCCGCAAGCCGCAAAATGCGCCTTCCCTACATGCAAAAAAAATCCATCGCGGAGCAAATCGAGTGGATGCATAAAACTCTCAAACTCAAATCATGCGACATGATGGGTGAGCACATTCTGCAAGTCTATTTCATGCAAGGCCAAGAAGCCATGCTCGTCACTTTCTGCGACTCACTTGAAATCCCTCACGACGGCAAAGGCCAAGTCGAAGGTGAATTACCTGAGAAGCTTGAAGCAGATCAACTTGAAAAAGCGGTGACTGCCTTACTGGAGAAAAATGAGCCCGCTCTCGTCTCGCTCTATCTCCACACATTTAATCTTCAGACACCAGATGGTTGGGAAGTATTAACCGCAAAGTTAGCTTCTGATGAGCGACTCAAGCTCGCCTGATACCAAAATTGGGGTGAAAACATCGTAAATCGGCTTTAGCCCCTATTTTTCAAACGTTTCCCACTCTTACCTCTTGACCAACAGACGAGAGGGCTGAATAATCGTTTATTGTTTTTGAGAGCTTATTAAGCACTCAGAAACAATTTCTGGAACCTCGAATCCAGCGTTACTCGTATTGTCCGCCCACATTCTTGTGTCTGGCAGAAATAGACGCTCAATCGACTTCGGAAAACGTAACTCCCATTTACATTTATAAACCATTTCAATGATACTCGATTCAATTAAACAGTTCTTTTCCTTTAAATCAAACGACATAGGCATCGATCTCGGCACAGCAAACACTCTCGTCTATGTGAAAGATCAAGGCATTGTGCTCAGAGAACCCTCCGTAGTTGCTATCAATTCTGGAACCAATGAAGTCCTCGCTGTAGGTGACGATGCTAAGCGCATGTTAGGCAGAACCCCTGGTAACATCGTTGCCATTCGCCCTCTCAGAGACGGAGTCATCGCTGACTTCGAGGTCACGGAGGCGATGCTACGTCACTTTATCCGCAAGGTTAACAAAGGCCGCAGCCGCTCCAATCCACGTGTCGTCATCGCAGTCCCCTCAGGGATCACAGAAGTAGAGCGTCGTGCCGTTCGCGAGTCTGCCGAAGCTGCTGGAGCACGCGAAGTCCACCTCATCGAGGAGCCGATGGCAGCCGCCATTGGTGTTGGCTTGCCCGTACAGGATGCCGCAGGAAACATGATCGTCGACATCGGCGGTGGCACGACAGAAGTCGCGTTGATTTCTCTTGCAGGTATCGTCTACAGCCGCAGTGTCCGCACCGCAGGTGATGAGCTCGACGAATCGATCATTCAATACATGAAGCGCGCTTATAACCTCATGATAGGTGAGCGCACAGCAGAAGAAATTAAAATACGCCTCGGCTCCGCCGCTCCACTCCCCAAGGAAACTAGCATGGATGTCAAAGGGCGCGACCTCGTCGCTGGCCTCCCTAAAACTATCAGTATCACATCGCAAGAAGTGCGTGAAGCCATGGCTGAACCTCTTAAAACAATTGTTGACGCGGTGCGCACCACACTGGAGCGATGCCCACCTGAGCTTGCCGCTGACCTCGTGGATCGCGGTATCGTGCTCGCAGGTGGTGGTGGACTTCTTCGAGGTCTCGACAAACTTTTGCGAGAAGAAACAGGGCTACCAGTACACGTTGCTGAAGATCCACTCAGTGCTGTTTGTGAAGGAACTGGTAAAGTTCTTTACGAAATAGCCTTCCTCCGCCAAGTCGCTAGCTCCGAGTCTTCACGCTAGCACCTGAAACTATGACAGCTCTACTGCTGTATTCTGAAGAAAAACTCTGATGAAACCGCTCAATCTACTCGCTCTTTTACTATTTATCGCTAGCACCACCTGGGTGCTTACGCGTAGCGAGACGACTGTGCGCAGCATCCAAAAAACATTTTACTCCGTGATCAGCCCCTTTATTACAGGGGGGGCCGCTCTGGAAACAACCGCATCTGAGTTTATCAAAGAAGCTGAACACTCACAACTGTGGGAAGCTAAATATAAACTCGCAAAAGAAGAACTGGACAAAAAACGAATGGAAGTAGCACACCTTCGTAAACTCGAAATTGAAAACGCCCAACTTAACGAGGCACTCAAATTCGAGAGAAACGCCCCCTTCAAAGTTCTTTCTGGTAAAATCATCCGTCGCCAACCATCTACATGGTGGCAAACCGTCACCATCAACCGTGGTGAAAAACATGGAATCGGCGTCCAGCTACCCGTGCTCTCACCCGAGGGACTCGTAGGCAAAGTCGACACTCCATCCACGAACACATCCACCGTTATCCTGCTCACTGATGAAAACTGCCAAGTCTCCGCGAAAGTGGACGGCACACCAGAAGCAGGAATTCTCAGCGGACAGAGAGGTCTCACCGGAGAGTCACCACTACTCCGGCTACGCTTTTTGTCGAAAGATGCTCCCATCCAACCTGGCATGCTGGTCTACAGCACAGGACGTGGCGGCCTCTTTCCTGCAGACATCCTTCTTGGCACTATCGAGTCATTCGAAACCGGACCACTATCCGGAGAAGCTCTAGTCAAGCCAGCGGTGGACTTTGCAGCACTGAAGACAGTGTTTGTCAAACTCCCGGACTCAAGCGAGCAGCCCTCACGCCCGATTGAGTTATCCCGCTTGCCTGATAAATAAAGTGATCAAATTTACCATCAGTGTTATTTTATTAACCCTCGCTGCATGCATGGTGCAGCAGTTCCTACCTGCGATCCCCGGACTCTACGGAGCACGTATATTGATTCTCCCTCTCGTCTTTCTATGCACCGCGGTAAGCGTTAATTTCGCTACTATGCTACTACTCGCATTCATTTGCGGATTTCTCTGGGATGCACAGCATGTTTTAGGCGATCACGGCGGTGACCCTAGCGTGTACACTCAGCCTGTGGAGTCTCTGCGCTTTGGGTACAGCATTATTCTCTACTCTCTCATGGGCTTATTAATGCAGGGTATCCAGCCCCTGTTCCGCAGAGGCGTCTGGCATATTTCTTCTCTGCTCGCAGGTGTATCCATCTTCTTTTACCTCTTTGCTGAATACCTCTTAATTAACTTTGTCCGTGGAGAGTTTACGTTTCCCTCAGAGACATTTTATAGAATTTACCTAACGGGTTCGATTACTATGCTATGTTCCCCTATCATTTTCTGGATCATTTTTCAACTTTCCTCTTACTGTCGACACACCATCCGCTACGACGGCTTAAAGAAAGAGCCGCGCTATAAAAGTAAACCGATGTATTAAGACGACGTACTAAAAAAGACTATGGAACCTCGCTACCGCCTCAGACTATATATGCTAACAGCTCTAATCCTCATAGGATTAGGAGCTCTAGTATCGAGGCTCTATGATTACCAGATCCAGCAGAAAGCAAGGTTCCTTAAGCAAGTCCCTTCTAACTACACCATCACCATTCGCGAGCCCGGAATCAGAGGTGAGATCACAGATTGCAGAGGTGTCGTTTTAGCAGAAAACCTAGTCAACTATGAGGTCGTCTTTAACCTCGAGGAGATTCGTGACGACTATAAACGCTACCTGCTAGAAACACTCGGTACCGATTCCGTGGAAAAGTTCCGCGAAATCAAAACATCCCAAATCATCACAGACTGGGTGCGCCCCAAACTCGCCGCCCACAACCTCGACACCAACTACAACGCTCGGGCACTGAACACCCACTACATCACGCACGGAGGTCTAGTCCCCTTCACCTTTAGAAATGATCTTAGCTACGATCAGTTCGCCCACTTTGCCGAGCACAATTTAGAACTGCCCGGCGTAGACATTCGGGTCAGCCCCATCAGGCACTACCCCTATGGATCACTCGCTTCCCACGTTCTCGGCTATGTCAAAGACTGGGGAAAAGGTGACATTCCAGAGGAAGCAAAACGTAAATTCCGTCATTACACAGGAGACAGTAAAGGTGTCACCGGGGTGGAAGCCACCATGAATGAATTCCTCACAGGAGAAGAAGGTATTAAAACTTTGCTTAAAAACGAAAAAGGCAAAGTTCTGAAAATGGTTGACTATATTAAGCCTGACGCTGGTGCGCGAGTTACACTCAATATTGATTCAGAAGTCCAGTACCTCGTTGAAAACACTCTAAGAAATGTCGGACGTGCCGCCGCGGTTGTCATGAACCCCAACACTGGTGAAGTCATCGCTATGGCATCTGTTCCCGA
The DNA here is from genome assembly GCA_051252195.1 of Akkermansiaceae bacterium. Taxonomy (GTDB): domain Bacteria; phylum Verrucomicrobiota; class Verrucomicrobiia; order Verrucomicrobiales; family Akkermansiaceae; genus Oceaniferula. Next base: position 158,066 of record JBPOGD010000002.1, read on the forward strand.
TTTCACCCCAGCACCCAACTACAGCGCTCAAGTCTGGCAGCGCTACAACGAGAACAAAGCCAACCCGCTGCTTAATAAAGCCATCGGCAACTTTACGCCAGGTTCCACATTTAAAATCCCAACAGCGATTGCCGCAGCTATCCATGGCCATGGTCAAGACCACAAAAACTGCCCCGGTTACACCATCTATGGAAAAATAAAAATCCATTGCTGGATAGGCCACAAGGGAGGCCAGCATGGCGTCCTCGGAGTCCAAGAAGCTATCCAGAGATCCTGTAATCCTTATTTCATGAATGTAGCCAACGACATTGGCAGTAAAAACATGCTCAGCACCTTTCAACTACTGGGACTTGGCAAACAAACTGGTATTGAACTCCCCTCAGAATCTCAAGGTTTTGTTCCAGGAGACCGCCACTGGAAACTAAATCCAGATAATGGACCCGTGACGCCAGCCATCACAGGTATGATGAGTATTGGCCAATCACAATCTGCGGCGACCCCACTTCAAATAGCTACCATGGCATCTGCCATCGCCAATGGAGGAAAACTCTACAAACCGCGTATCATCAAAAAGATTACGAGTGCCTCAGGGCAAACTTTACTCGAAAACAAACCGCAACTCGTCGTTGATTTACTAGAAAAAGGCCTCAAACCTGCTGACCTTGAAAATATCCGCCAAGGCATGTGGAAAGCCGCGAATGAAAATGGCGGCACCGCCAAACGAGTCGCTCTCGAAGGGCGAGATGTCGCCGCAAAAACTGGAACCGCGCAAATATACGATATGGGCTTAAGAACTAACGACGCCTGGACTCTCGCATTTGCACCCATGGATAAACCCAAGTACGTTGTTGTAGTCGCTGTCAAAAGAGGAACCAGTGGTGGTGGTGTAGCAGGTCCACTCACCCACGTCATTCTGCGAGGACTTTTTGCTCGCGATGAAGGGCTTCAGCTAAACCTCGAAAAGATGCAGGAATACGAGGGCGACTTCCTCGTCAGAAACGAAATCGTATTTCCTGATGCATCAGAGCTCATCGAACTCAGAGCGGAAGAAATAGGCGAAACAGGCAATGAAATCCCAGACACCATTATTTCCACCCTAGAAGAACCTGTCCTCGTGACGCCTCAACCAACCATCAGGCAAGAAGCCGACGCCGAAGGCTCTACTGCTCCTCGAGCCATACTTCTCGAAGAATAAAAATTTCTGACACTCGTGTCAAAAACCATTACTATTAATCAATTAACCAAAAACTTAACTTTATGATCACACGTATCAAACAAGCTCTCGGGCTTGGCACCCCCAATCCACACACAGGGGCATCTCTCATCATCAACTCGGAAAAACTCGAACGCCGGGTCGCCCTCCTCGAGGACGGATCTCTCGAGGAATACAACGTCGAACGTGAAGGTGACCTTAATATCGTAGGCGGAATATTCAAAGGTACTGTCAAAAACATCGAACCTGGTCTCAAGGCTATGTTTGTCGATATTGGCTTAGATAAGAATGCCTTCCTTCACTTCTGGGATGCCATACCCGCAGCACTCGATAGCGGCCTCGAGGAAATTCAACGCGAGGGACAAAAGAAAAAACAAAAGCCCAAGCGCATCAGCTCGAAGGACATCCCTAGTATTTACCCCCAAGGATCAGAAATCATGATTCAGGTGTCTAAGGGACCTATTGGAAACAAGGGACCTCGCGTTACTACTAACATCTCACTTGCAGGCAGATACCTCGTGCTCATGCCTTACTCCGATCAGTTTGGTATCTCTCGCAAGGTAGACGACCCCAAGGAGCGCCAGCGTCTCCGCCGTATCATGCAGAAGCTCCAAGTGCCAGAGGGCATGGGAATCATTATGCGTACCGTTGCTACTGGGCAGCGCGCCCGCCACTTTGTACGTGACCTTGCGATGCTCCTTGAGCAGTGGTACGCCGTCGAGGACAAGCGTGATAGCAAACCTGCACCAGTTTGTGTTTTCCGCGAGCCCGACCTCATCGAGCGCAGCGTTCGTAGTTTCCTCACCGATAATATTGGTCAGGTCCTCTGCGATAACGAACAGACCACCGAGCAGATGCGCGAAATCGCAGGACGCATCTCACGCCGCGCTAAAAGACGCATTCATCACTTCGCTTCACGACAGTCCATCTTTGAAAAAATCGGTATTCAAAAGCAGATCGATCAGGCGTTCTCGCGCCAGGTTTGGCTTAAATGCGGAGGATACCTCGTTATCGATGAAACAGAGGCTATGATTACCGTCGACGTCAATACAGGGCGTAATAAAGGCTCCAAAGACGTCGACAAAATGCTGCTAGAAACCAACTACGAGGCAGCAGAAGAAGTCGCACGTCAGCTCCGCCTACGTAATATCGGCGGACTGGTTGTTGTCGACTTCATTGACATGCGTCATCGCCGTGATCAGCAAACGGTCTATCGCGCCATGAAAGATCGCCTTAAGCGCGATAAAGCCAAAACTCAGGTACTTCAGATCTCAAGTATCGGCATCATGGAAATGACTCGTCAGAGACTGAATGAATCACTGCGCGATAGCCTCCTTGAGCCATGTACTTACTGCCAGGGACGCGGACGTGTCAAAACGACTATGACCATGAGTGTCGAGGTACAGCGTGCACTTAACACGATCATTCAGCGTGGCGAAGGTGCACTTGGAGACCTCGTCATTGTGGTAAACACTGAAGTTCTTAATCGATTTAAGAATGAAGACTCTGCACTTTTTGTAGAACTTGAGCGCTCACACAGTGGCCGTCTCATTTTCCGCACAGATCCTACACTTCATCGTGAACGCTTCGCCATCGTCGAGGCGGCAACGGAAAAGACCCTCCACGAGGCGTCCTGATACCCCTTTAGTAAACACCCCTTAAACGATAGATTATCGTGCCCGAAAGTAAGACTATCCAGATTGACGAAATCACCTCCCCTAAAGATCAGGGGGGAGGTGCTAAAAACCCGCGCAACCAAGGCAGCAAGAAACAGCAACAAAAGCCACACTCCAGAAAAACGCCTTCCCCAGGCGTGGGCTTGGGATGGAAGGCGCTTTTAACACTCAAAGTAACACAGTGGTTCTTGCGCATTAAAAATAAGAGCTACGCAAAGTGGGTCATCGTTCCCGCAGTCATACTCGCTATTTTACTTATTATCCCCGTCGCTGCTCTTGCGATTCTCTGGTTCATTATTAAGTCCATCTTTGCCCCAGTAAGGACCCAGCGCTAAACAGACAGCCTTCCTCCTTGACTTGAACTACGATCATAACAATCTACCAGCATATGATGCATTCTAAGTTTCACATGAAAATCTGCCTCTTCTTCATCAGCTCCGTGCTCGCAGCCTGCGTCACTCAAGCAACGGACCCTGTGCATATTGGCACTGTCCCACTGAAGCCTGCTCCTGCTATTGGTGCTCCTCGTGCCATTGTCGTCGATTATGAAAGCGGACGTATTCTCTACGAAAAGAACTCCCGCGAACGCTGTCACGTCGCCAGCACGCAAAAGCTAATCACTGCACTTGCTGTGATGGATAACGGCAATATCGAAAAAAGCTTCACCATCACAAATAGTGACACACAAGTAGTCCCTACAAAACTTGGCATCCTCCCAGGCGAAACCTACACCAGACGCCGTCTGGTAGGCGCATTGCTCGTCAAGAGCGGCAACGACGTCGCCCGAGCTCTAGCAAGAAGTGTCTCGGGCAGTGAAACCCAGTTCGCTGTGCAAATGAATAAAAAAGCCAAAAGCTTGGGTATGCATGATTCAAACTTCATGAACCCTCACGGACTAACCGCTGAAGGCCAGTACTCCACAGCTTACGACATGGCCATCTGCGGTCGCGCCGCATTTCAAGACCCCGTCTTACGCGGAATCATGAAAACAAAAGCCTACACCTTTGATTTTGGTAATGGCAGAACAAGATTTGTCACTAACACAAACCGATTACTCAAATCCGTTCCTTACTGCAACGGTATGAAAACAGGAACTACGCGAGCATCTGGGAGATGCCTCATTTCAAGTGGCACCCTCAATGGCAGAAGTTGTATAGTCGTCGTTCTAGGAGCCACTTCAGCAACTATCTGGTCAGACTCAGAAAAACTGCTTCGTTGGTCTCTTGAAAGACCCGCTGCTCGCTGATCGACCCAATGCCCATGAGAAGCCCAGAGGAAGAACTTACCGCGCTTGAAGCCTCGTCACTCAGGCGTCAACTCCCTGCCATTGATCGTCAGCTCAAAAACTTTTCATCAAATGATTACCTCGGGCTTTCTAAGCACCCCAGTATTAAAAAAGCTTATCAGGATGCCATAGAACATTACGGTGTTGGATCCACTGCCTCGAGACTAGTTTGCGGCTCCATAGCTCCTCACCAAGAGCTCGAAGCGCTCATCGCCGCTGCTAAAGGCACAGAGGCGGCTGTATCCTTCTCTTCAGGTTACGCCACAGCACTCGGCACGATTCCCGCAGTGCTCAAAAAAGGGGATACCGTCATTCTCGATAAACTGTGCCATGCCAGCCTCATCGATGGCGCACGTATGAGCCATGCCACCATCCGCGTATTTCCTCACAATAACCTCAAAAAACTCGAGTCCCTTCTAGCTTCAAACCAAGCGACTTCAGACTCTCGAACTCTCGTCATCACAGAAGCAGTTTTTAGTATGGATGGTGATCAAGCGCCGCTCCTAGAACTCGTTCAACTTTGCAAAAAATACCATGCCCTCGTCATGGTTGACGAAGCACACGCACTGGGGATTTTAGGAAAAACCGGCATGGGTCTGTGTGAGCATTTAGGTATTCAAGATCAGGTCGATTTTCAGATGGGAACTCTCGGTAAGGCGGCAGGTGTCGCAGGAGGCTATATCGCAGCCTCACGGGTATGGATTGAGCTCTTAGTCAATAAGGCCAGATCTTTCATCTATTCCACAGCACCGCCACCAGGGCAAGCCGCGGCGGCTTGCCAAGCACTAAGGATCATCTCAGGTGATGAAGGCACGGAGCTGCGTCATAAGCTCTGGCAGAATCTCGAATATTTCCACAGTCAGCTAGCTACAGAACAAAGAGCTAGCTCAGCGATCGTGCCATGGATCGTGGGAGAGTCTTCCACGGCTCTCGCCCTCTCGCAAAAAATGCGCCTCCAGGGATTCCTCCTTCCCGCAATACGCTTCCCCACGGTACCTAAAAACACCGCTCGGCTCAGAATCACGATCTCTGCCAACAATACCTTGGAAGAACTTAGCGAGCTTCTCTCCTGCTTACAGCAGGCATAAATTGAAAAATCCCGTACTGCTGTTACGCAGTACGGGATTTTCTAATTTAAGTTTTTACTTAGTTTTCACTGAGTATTACCAATAATGGAATACTAAAGAGAAGCCTTGAGGTTTGAAGAAGCCTTGAAACCAACGCTCTTAGAAGCTTTGATCTGCATTGACTCACCAGTCTTAGGATTGCGGCCCATACGTGCAGCACGCTCTTTCACTTCAAAAGTACCAAATCCAATAAGCTGGACTTTACCATCTTTCTTCACACCTTGAGCAATGCTAGTAAGAACAGCTGTAAGAGCTTCTTCTGCACTACGCTTAGTAGCTTCTTTACCAAGGACACCTTGAACGGCTTCAATAAGTTCGGATTTATTCATAACGTAGGATTTTTTGCCAGTCTGTAAAGTTATTGTAAAGTTAAATAATCATCTATTTTCCTTAGTAATCACTTGACTTACAGCCGTTCATATGAGCTTCGAATCACTTTCAAAATATTACATTTAGCGGATAAATCACTTCGCAAGAATTATTCGGCAAGTTTTCACTGTCGATTACGTGTTGACCTGACGCGTCTCTATTGAGAAACACTAGTCATGCATTCAAGCCTATTATCAGCCATTGATAGCACCGCACGCTCTATCAGATCATGTAGTGCGGCGATGCCTACGGAATCTAACATTTCAACTGAACTAACCGATGCTGAAGCCGCTAACCAGCGCGGTTACTTTCTACCCGATGAAGATGAGCGGCTGCGCGCGCTCTTTGCCCACTACCTGTCTGTACGCTCTACTTTACTAGAAGCGGTAGAATCAATTCAACCCATCATCAGGGAGTTAGAGAAACGCTCTATCAACCAAGCAGATAACGACGATGCTCTATGGAAGTTGAGACTTCAGTCCTTCATAACAGGGTTCACAGCTGCCACTATGTTGGTTCGGGCCGCCTCATTCATCGTCAATCTCGCCGATGAACGCCCCGTAGTTTCTAAAAAACTCGATGAAGCAGAAGACCGATACCACATCGAAGCGAAGAGCTACACCCTCGTCTACAAAAACCTCGGTTCGACCCGCAGAATGTGGCGGTTCCATGAAGCCACCCTGTTTTATGAGATGAACTTAGAACACATTGACCGACTTCGGGATGACGCCACCGTAGGCAGCCTCGTTTCCATTCTTGATGCTGAAAGCGCCTTTCTACAATACCGAAAACGCGACTACCTCAAGCGCAAGCTTCACTACCGCCTCCACTCATTCAAACGTCGCCACACCTCAGGCTACACCAAAGTCATGTTTCACCTCTTTAAACTCAGTGGCAGTGCCATCGCTGAAATGAAACAACCCTTTGTGAAAGGACTCAACGAAGGAAAGCGCGTTACTGCGGAGGTTATTTCCGCTATTGAGCCCATGCTACAAGCAGGAGACATCTTCATCACACGCCACGATGACGCCTTAAGTAATCTATTCCTACCTGGCTTCTGGCCTCACGCTGCACTCTACATTGGCACAGAAAGCGAGAGACAGAACCTAGGCATCAATATCAAGCCACCAGCAAAACACACGAGTGAAGACATTAGGTTTCTCGAAGCGAAAAAAGACGGCGTATTTTACCGCCCTATTCAAGAGACGCTTAAAGTGGATGCCTTCCTGATTCTAAGACCTCAGTTAGATAAAAATCTCATTACTCAAGCTTTACAAAACGCCATCAGCCATGAGGGCAAGCTTTACGACTTCCTCTTCGACTTCAGTCAATCAAGCCGCCTCGCATGCACTGCCGTCATTTACCGTGGCTTCCACGGTGTGGGTCCCGTATCCTTTTCTCTGATTCAGCATGCGGGGAGATCCTGCTTATCGGCTGAAGAACTTATCAAACAATGCTCTGGCTCTCAACATTTCAGCTGTTTTGCCGACTACGGCGTCAAAGAAAACAGCATTCGCCTACTTGGATCACACAGTAGTTAACAAATCTTTATATTCCATCGTTTTGAGACGCTTGAAAAAGTTTGTGAAAAATTTCACAAATAGACTTGCACCCATATTCTCGCCGCGATATAGCCCTTTTGCCGACGGGAATCGTCGACTAAAAAAACCATGGCAATGCGCACTTCCATTACCACTCTCACCTCACTCTTTTTAGCTGGGGCAGCCACCGCTGCTGGTGGCGGTGGTCACCAACTCCCTCTCTTCCCAGAGTCGCCATTTGAAGGTGTCCCTCTCCTCGGCTGGATCTCCAACTCCATGCTCATGGTTTGGATTGCTGCCTTGATCATCATTTTCTTCTGCAAAGCTGCGACGAAGAAAATGTCAATGGTACCTGCAGGATTCCAAAACTTTGCCGAATGGCTCATTGAAACGCTCTACAACTTCTTTAAAGGCATCATGGGTGAGCATCTCGTGAAACGCACATTCTGGTTCTTTGGCTCAACATTCCTTCTCATCATCACCGTCAACTACCTCGGCCTATTCCCCGGCGTCGGAACCATGGGAAATACAGATGCCAGCGGTCATTTTAAAGGATTTCTCCGTGGCGGCAATGCCGACTTGAATATGACAGCCGCTATGTCACTCACCTTCGCCTTACTTTGGTTCTACTGGGCGTTTACAGAAAACGGCGTTAAAGGCTTCTTCGCTCACATCTTCGCACCTAAAGGAAATTTTACAGGTGTAATGAAAATAGGCATGATTCTTATTTTCTTCCTCGTCGGTTGCCTTGAGCTCGTCTCTATTGCCGTTCGCCCACTCGCACTCAGCTTCCGTCTCTTTGGTAACATCTATGGTGGCGAACAAACACTCGAGCAACTCATGAGCCTTGTAAGCTTTGCTCCGCTCAAGTTCCTTCCCGCACTCCCCTTCATGTTCATCGAACTCCTCGTGGGTCTCGTACAAGCTCTCGTATTCACTCTTCTCAGTGCCGTATTCCTCAAGCTCATCTGTGATCATGGCGATCATCACGAGGGCGAAGAGCACCACTAAACAAAAAATTTATCCACTTTTAGGAGCCAGACTCATAGCATCGCGACCGTGGGGGGCACCTGATCAACACAACAAACCAAAAAAACTAATATTATGTTCACTAAAGCATTCGCAGTAGCAGTCGCAGCACTTGGCTGTGGTCTCGGTATCGGTCTCGTAGGATTCAAAGCAACAGAAGCAACAGGGCGTAACCCGTCTGCTGCAGGTAACATCCTTACCCTTTCCATCATTCTTGCGGCTCTTATCGAGGGTCTCTTCATTATCACAGTATTCGCAGCTGGTCTTTAATTCGACCTTCTTGTAAATCAAATATCTTGGTGCCGTCATCGCGGCGGCACCAATCTCTCTACCTAAAACTTCACAACTCCTTTATACACCCATGTCACTCATCGTAGCAGCAGCAGCTAGTTCAGGGGAAGCCGCAGGCTTTTTCGAGACTTTTGGCGTTAACTGGCCATATTTCATCGCGCAGTTAGTAAACTTCTTGCTCGTGATATTTGTATTAAAGAAATTTGCATTCGGCCCTATACAGGCAATGCTTGAGCAGCGCGCAGCCCGCATTGCCGAAGGTGAAGAGAAACTCAAGCGTATCGAGCAGCAACTCGCTGATAGCGAAAAGCAAACTCAAATCGCTATCGACAAGGCAAACTCAGAGGCACAGCGCCTCATTACAGAAGCGCAAGAAAACGCCGCCTCACTCACCGAGAAGAAAGCGCAGGAAGCTATCAGCTCTGCACAGCACATTCTCGCCAAAGCTCAAGAAGCCGCCGCCGCCGAGCAACAAACCATGCGTGCAGAACTCAAGCAAGAATTCGGACGTCTCATCGCCTCAACCACAGCCTCTGTTACTGGCAAGGTTCTTAATGACGATGACAAGAAACGCATTAACGAAGAAGCTCTCTCCAGCGTAGAAGCTTAGTCCCGCCACTCCTTCCCCCTATTTCAAGACCATGAAGATTTCTAAAGACGCTGCCCGCACAGCCCGCAGAATATTCCGCCTGTGCTCACCCGATGGCCTTCTCAATGAAGATCACCTGAAGCAGTGTTTTGAAAAGATCATCGCAGATCGCCCACGCGACTTCCGTCAAATACTCGAGGAACTCTATCGCCTCGTCCGCGTCGATGTTGAGAGCCGTAACGCCAGCATCGTCAGCGCCACTGAGCTCGATACAGCCCAGCGCCTGCGCACCGAAAAGAACCTGACTGAGCAGTATGGCTCAGGCTTAAACTTCAAATATTCTACCGATGCCACACTCTTGGGTGGTGTCAAAATTCGCGTTGGTGACGACGTCTGGGATGGCAGTGTACTTGCCAAACTCGAAGCACTCACGAACTCCTTCTAATTTCCTATTTCAACCACGATAACTTCAAATTAACTAGCCATGAGCAGCATCCTCCAGGAACTCGAACAACAAATCGCAGGTGTTTCAGCATCCGCGCAGAAAAGCAACGTCGGCACAGTCCGCACAATTGGTGACGGTGTCGCCATCGTAGAAGGTCTCAGTGATGTGGCACTGAACGAGATGATTGAGTTCCCAGGTGGACTCGTTGGTCTCGCGCTTAACCTTGAAGAAGGTCAGGTAGGTATCGTTCTCCTCGGTGACTACTCAAGAATCAAAGCTGGTGACGAATGTAAAACGACTGGCAAGCTCCTCTCCGTTCCAGTTGGGGAAGCACTTCTTGGACGTACTGTAGACGCTCTCGGAACCGCTATCGATGGTAAAGGTGAAATTGTAGCTTCTGCTCAATACCCGGTGGAGAAAATCGCTCCTGGTATCATTAAGCGAGAGTCCGTTTCTGTTCCTGTGCAAACAGGTATCATGGCGATCGATGCCATGGTTCCTATTGGTCGTGGTCAGCGTGAGCTTATCATTGGTGACCGTGGTACCGGTAAAACAACCATCGCCATCGATACCATTATCTCTCAGGCTAATCAGAACCGTGCTGCTGAACAAGGTCAGCTCAAGGATCACGCCCCTCTCTACTGTATTTACGTAGCGATTGGTCAGAAACGCTCAAACGTTGCTGGCATTATTAAAACTCTCGAAGATGCAGGTGCGATGGAATACACCACCGTTGTAGCATCAACAGCATCTGACCCAGCTACCATGCAGTATATCGCACCTTACACAGGTTGCGCCATTGCTGAGTACCTTATGGATCAAGGTAAAGAGTGTCTCATCGTATTTGATGACCTTTCCAAGCACGCTGTCGCTTACCGTCAGATGTCACTTATTCTGAAACGCCCTTCAGGTCGTGAAGCATACCCTGGTGACGTTTTCTATCTTCACTCACGCCTTCTTGAGCGCTCAGCACGTCTTTCTAAGAATGCTGGTGGTGGATCACTTACTGCTCTTCCTATCATTGAAACTCAGGCTGGTGACGTTTCCGCTTATATCCCTACCAACGTGATTTCAATCACAGACGGACAGATCTTCCTTGAAACTGACCTCTTTAACCAAGGTGTTCGCCCTGCGATTTCAGTCGGTCTCTCTGTATCCCGTGTAGGTGGTGCAGCTCAGACCAAGACAATCAAATCTGTAGCGGGTTCTACCAAGCTTGACCTCGCACAGTTCCGCGAGCTCGCAGCCTTCGCAGCCTTCGGTTCAGATCTCGATGATTCTACTCAGAAGAAGCTCGACCGTGGCGCACGTATTGTTGAAGTATTTAAACAGAATCAGTACAGTCCTCTTTCTATGCAAGAGGAGTCCGTCATTCTCTTCGCAGTCCAGAACGGCTACTTCGATAAAGTTGAAGTAGAGGAGGTACTCACATTCAAGGCCAACATGGTCGAGTTTTTCCAAACACGTAAGTCTGACGTTCTCGACATGATTGCCAATGAGCACCCTGAATTGAAGAAAAAATCACCTGACGCAATCGCGAAAGTAAAAGCAGCTCTCGACGACTTCGTGGCAACACAGAAGTAATCGCTCCTTTTTCCCGACACCTTTTTTATCAATCCTACTCAGACCAGACCACTCTAGAACATGGCTAACCTCAAGGACATCAGACGTCGCATTAAGTCGATCAACAACACGGCTCAAATCACGAAAGCCATGCAGATGGTTGCGGCGGCGAAGATGAAGAAGGCTCAGAACCAAGCTCTTGCTGGTCGTGAGTATGCGGACCGACTTAATCTTGTCCTCACAAATCTCAAGGCAAACATGGAAGGGCTCGCCCATCCTTACCTTGAAGTTCGTGACGATGGCAAACATCTCGTTCTCATCATCTCTACCGATAAAGGTCTCTGTGGTGGTATCAACACCAACCTACTTAAAAAGGTTCGTGCTGAAATTAAAGATACCGCTGATTACTCAACTGTTGGTAAAAAGCTCAAGGAGCAGGTTCTCAAAGCGGGTGATAATTTGGTAAAGGACTTTACGATCGAAGACCCTGTCCACTTTGATGAGATCAAGCCTATCGCTAAGCACCTCACTGAAGAATTCCTCAACGGTGATTACAATAAAGTTTCAGTCTGCTTCACGAATTTTGTGTCTACACTCGTTCAAGACCCTCACGTTTATCAGCTTCTTCCTATCGACCCATCAACTCTTGCTGAAAAGCAGGATTATGAGGGTGTCGGTAAAGGTAAGGTCACTGAAACCAACACGGTAGCAGCTCTAGAAAAAGAGTACACCTTTGAACCAAGCCCCAACGCGGTGCTTAACTCACTACTCCCGCAGTACGTCAGCTTCCAAATTTACCAAATGATCGTAGAAGCCCGCGCATCTGAGCACTCAGCCCGCATGGTCGCGATGAAAGCGGCTACGGACAACGCCAATGATCTCGCTAAAGATCTCAAGCTTGAGTACAATAAGCTTCGCCAAGCTGCTATTACAGCTGAACTTCTCGAAATCACGACTGCGATGAAGGCACTTGAGTAGTCAACTTAAGCCATTCCCACATTTCAAAAGCATACTTTCATCACTTTCAATTATCAAATCCACCCCTCTCATCTAACTCTCAACGTAATCAAACCATGAGCAACAAAGGAACTATCGTTCAAATCATCGGCGCGGTTGTCGACGCTGACTTCTCAGCCGCTGACACCCTTCCAGACATTTTTAACGCAATCGAAGTCATTTTTGACCTATCGGGTGTAAACACGACTCTCGTTCTTGAGGTGCAGCAGCACCTTGGTGATGGACGTGTACGTGCCGTTGCGATGAGCACCACAGACGGTCTTCGCCGTGGCATGGATATCACTGACACAGGTAAATCCATTCAGGTACCAGTGGGAGACCAAGTTCTTGGACGTATTTTTAACGTGACAGGCGATCTGGTAGACGAAAACGTGCCACTTCCTGAGCCAGATAAACGTTCACAGATTCACCGCGCTGCGCCAACACTCGTTGAGCAAGCTGCTAATATTGAGATTCTTGAAACAGGCATCAAAGTCGTTGACCTTATTTGCCCATTCCTCAAAGGGGGTAAAGTTGGTGCCTTCGGTGGTGCGGGTGTTGGTAAGACAGTTATCATCATGGAGCTCATCAACAACATCGCTAAAAACCACGGTGGTTACTCTGTGTTTGCTGGTGTTGGTGAAAGAACTCGTGAAGGAAATGACCTTTACTGGGAAATGATCGAGTCAGGTGTTATTTCTGTTGAAATGGACGACAAAGGTCATCCAGTACTCAATGACGATGGCACACCAAAACTTCTTCCAGGCTCTAAAGTAGCTCTTGTATACGGACAGATGAATGAGCCTCCGGGTGCCCGTCTCCGTGTTGCTCTTTCAGCACTCACAATGGCTGAGTATTTCCGCGATGAGGAAAACCAAGACGTTCTTCTCTTCGTCGATAACGTATTCCGCTTCTCACAGGCTGGATCCGAAGTATCAGCCCTTTTAGGCAGAACTCCCTCTGCGGTGGGTTACCAGCCTACTCTTGCTGAGGAAATGGCAGGACTTCAGGAGCGTATTACTTCAACGAAGAAAGGTTCCATCACTTCACTTCAGGCCGTTTACGTTCCTGCCGATGACCTTACTGACCCAGCCCCAGCAAACACCTTTGCTCACCTTGATGCTACCGTTGTTCTCGAGCGTGGACTTGCAGAGCAAGGCCTCTTCCCTGCGGTTGACCCACTTGGCTCATCATCTAAGGCACTTACCCCTGACATCGTTGGCGAAGAGCATTACGCTGTTGCTCGCGGTGTTCAAAAAGTACTCCAGCGCTATAAAGACCTTCAGGACATCATCGCGATTCTTGGTATGGATGAGCTTTCTGACGACGACAAACAAGCCGTTTACCGTGCTCGTAAGATTCAGCGTATGCTTACCCAGCCGTTCCACGTAGCTGAGGTGTTTTCAAACATTCCTGGCGTACTTGTCAAAGTAGAAGACACCGTCGTAGCCTTCCGTGAGCTTCTCGATGGTAAATGGGACGATGTACCAGAAGGTAACTTCTACATGAAAGCGGGTCTCGATTCCGTTTCACGCAACGCTGAATAATTTAACCTGAGGGTTGTCTCTCTGAGACAATCCTCAAACTTCCCTTACTCTCACCAATCATGATCAGACTCGATATCGTAACACCTGAAAAAAAGGTTTTCTCCGATAATGTAGAAGACGTTTATCTGCCTACTGAGATGGGTGAAATCGGGGTGCTTCAAAACCACACTGCACTTGTCACACCTCTCGTACCTGGTGAGCTTCGTTATGCTAAAGATGGCAAAATTTACGAACTTGCCATTGGCTTAGGTTTTGCAGAACTCGGGCAAGAAAGCATCTCGGTACTTACTGACATGGCTCTCTCCGCACATGAGATCAATGAAACCGAGGTCGAAAAAACTATGAGAGAAGCTGAAGAAGCTCTCGATGGCCTAGACCACCACGCGGCGGATGAAGACATCGCTCAACTCAGAGCAACTATTGGCCGCTCTTTAGCGCAGCTCAAACTGAAACGTAGATAAATACCAAAAAAATCATTTAAGTTTTATCAACCCCAGGATGCGCTAATGCACCTGGGGTTTTTTGCGCCCTTATTTATCCAACAAGCTACGGTATGGCATCTCACAAAATCACTGCACCTTTTCGCTTCACCATTTCGCGTCTGTAATTTTGAAAGCAGCAAGCCTCAAAATTTTAAGTAATTGTTAATACTCTATTACATTTACCACTAAAGATGAAAAATATGAAATATGGTCGTCATTTTAACTTATTCAATTTTTTTGAGTCGTTTTACATTAATATGAATGACGCATATCATCTAATGATATAAGCATGTTAGAAATCTAGCAGATTAATATATTGGAAATATTGAGCGTCTAATTAACGAAACAAACCATAGATAACATGAAAAAACTACACATCATAGCTCAGACAGTATCTCTACTTGGTCTGTCCGTAGCCTCACAAGCTGCTGTTACATTGATCGACTTTGGCTCAGCTGCTGGCAATGCAGGCAGCACCTATAATCTCATCAATGGTGGTGGTGCCACAGGTTCCGGCTCCATTACAACTGTCGAAGGTACCTATGCCCTAAGTGATACCACAGGTTCGTCAGCAGGACAGGTTATCGTTTCAAGCAATGGTACAGGAGCAAACTGGGGTGACTCGGGAGCAGGAGCTAATTACACTGGCACAAAACCAAGTACCCTCAGTTCATTTGAGGCAGCAGCATTGGATGACGGCTTATTCATGAACAACGCTGGCGCTATCAACCCTATTGTCAGCCTTTCATTTACTGGCTTGGAGGCAAATCAGGAATACTCCATCACATTCTACTCTGGACGTGGTAATAATGGCGGTGCTACATCTGATATCGCAGTTACTTTAGGAACTGGTACTGGAGCGAGTATTGCTAACAGCTTCAATAATGCCACCGACGTTGGTACTTTTACAGCCACCACGACATCATCTGGCGAACTAACACTTCAATTCACAACAGGCTCAGGAGGCGCGGGTCAGGTCGCTGCACTTAATTTCCTATCTCTTAACTCAGTCGTCCCAGAACCTTCTTCTGTTACTTTGTTGGGACTTTCTTCTATCGGCTTAATCTTACGCCGTAAGCGTACCTAATACAAAGTTAAGAATGTAACTCTATCAAATTCAAATTAGTGAGGTAGTCTTTTCTACCTCGCTAATTTTTTTTAATCAAAACCTCAAGCATGAAAACCCTTCTTTACTCTTTATTGCTTTCTATCACTTCGTTGCAGGCTCAAATCAATGTTGCCATTCATGAAACGAATACGACTGTAGCAGGTATGAGTAGTCGCCCAGATGGCACGGTGGTGAAGACATCCTTAGAAACTTGGAATAATGTCACAGGGCAGACGGTTTCAAACATTTCCCTACTTGATGTAGCTAGTGCCTCTAGCAGCGCTACACTATCTTATTCTGCTGGTTTCATTAAGGAAAACAGCATCGGCTGGGAGAGCCAATCGCAAGATTGGGCCATGATGGAGACATGGGTAGGGTTTAAGGAAACCGAATCACTTACGGTGAGTAATCTACCTGCAAGCTATGCGACGGAATACTCCCTCGTAATTTATGGTGACTCGAATCAGGTCAATTCAGCCCGTACAATGCAATATTTCGTCAACGATGGCTCAAGTACGAAAAGTGCGACAATTTTGGATGAAAACTATTTCAGTGGTGTTTTCTCCAGCGATAAAACAGTCATAATCAGTGGACTCACGGGGAGTTCTTTTACTCTTACAGGTAATACTTCGAACTCACGCTCTGCCATCTGTGGGTTTCAGATTATTCCAGGATACACTCCAGTGATTTCAAGTCTCGAAGCGAATGACTATTACGTCGAGTCACTTTCTCCAGTTACTCTTTCATGGGAAACGATTAATGCGACATCATTGACACTCGACCCAGGAGGCATTGATGTCACTGGAAGCACTTCGATCGATGTAAACCCTAGTATTTCAACAACTTACACACTCACCGCTACAAGTGCCGTTAATAGTATTAGTGAAGAAATTAACATCGCTGTTGGCCCGGAAAGACCTAACATACTTCTCGTCCTTGTTGATGATTTCGGCGCTACGGATACGTCCGAACCTTTTGCTTACACTAGCTACGATGATGCTGGGACACCCATAGTTACGGCATTTAATAATTTTTACCACACGCCTGAAATGGAAAGCTTAGCGGATACTGGGATGAAATTCACCCAGGCACATGCCCTGCCGGTCTGTAGCCCGACGCGCACCAGCCTGATGACAGGCTTCAATAGCCCAAGGCATGGAATTACAGTTCACCTTAACCTTGCAGGAACCATTGATAATAATGCCTCCCAGCAAATAAGCCACCGCGGCCCCAACAACTGGCGTTATCAAGGAATGGACACTACCGACGTCACACTGCCACAGCTTTTATCGGATGTTGGATATCGATCAATTCATTGTGGCAAAGGTCATTTTGGCGGAACGGGCCGATATGCGGCTGACCCTACCGCCATTGGTTTCGACGTCAACATTGCAGGTTCTGCCTCTGGTCAGCCTGCCCGGTACGTGGCTAATAGCTCCGCTTATGCAAGTGGTACCCGACCCATGCCTGGACTCGATGCCTACGCAGATACTGGTACATTTCTCACCCAAGCACTCACCATTGAACTGAACAAAGAAATTGAAACCGCTGTCAATGATGGGGTTCCGTTCTTTGGCTACATGGCATATTATGCAGTTCACTCGCCTTTTACGTTCAATCCGAACGCTACTAAAAATTACAGCACATCGACCCCCTCTGCCTTAAATAATAATCACAGAAACTTTGCAACGATGGTTGAAGGTGTCGACATCTCTCTCGGCGACATCGTAGACAAACTAACAGAACTGGGCGTAGCAGATGACACATTGATCGTCTTTTTAGGCGATAATGGTAGTGACTCCCCTGCTTTAACTGCTGAAGGCTATGCCTCAGGTACAACATTTGATGATTTCCCAATCAGAGGTAAAAAAGCCTCAGCTTATGAGGGTGGTACACGGGTACCTCTAATCATTTCATGGGCGTTGCCCGACAATAGTAACATTTACCAGCAAGCCTTACCCATTACAAGTGGTGGCGTCGAACACGATATGGTGCACGCTCCCGATATTGTGCCAACTATACTCACTGCAGCTGGCGCGAATATTCCAGATATGGATGGATATGATCTCAGTTCTTACTTAGCGAGTATTCCGGGCTCACACCGCCCTCAGAAAATACTCACTTACGTTCCACATGAGCACCGAAGCGATTATTTCATCTGGTACAGAGAGGGTGACTGGAAAATCATTTATCGATTCTACAACGACCTTTTCGAGCTCTATAACTTAGCTGATGATCCAGATGAATCAGAGAATCTTATCAGTACCGAACAAGAGCAACTTCTTACCATGGCCCGAGCTATGGCGAATGAGTTAGTTAACTCATGGGGTGTTTACGGAGAACTGTGGCCAACACTCAATCCCACGGAAGTCGCCGTTCCAACCCGCCCGTTAGAGGACGATCCGTTTTTCATTCCCTTTGATGTAGATAACCGTGATTTAGTCGATAGCGACGAGGACGGACTTTATGATTATGAAGAGGACGTAAATGCCAACGGGCTGTTAGGCACCACCGAAACAAATGCCGACAATAGCGATACGGATAACGATTCAACCAATGATTATGCAGAATTATTACTTGGTTTAGACCCTATCGACCCCAATAGCCTTTTCCAGGCATTAGTAAGTGCCACCTCAAGCAACCAACTTGAAATCACTTGGCCTTCACAGAGCGGACTAAACTTTGCGTTACGAGAAAGCGACGATCTTAACACAGATCCATCCACTTGGAGTATCGTAGAGCCCAATATCGCAGCTGACAGTGTTAGCGATCAGACGTCATACCTCATTACAATTGATCCCGATACAACTCCGAAGAAGTTTTTCACCATCACTTTAGAGTGATCGAGAGTGCTTTTTTCTAAATCTTTCGAAGCTCATTTAAGTTTAGATAGAAAGATCACCATCGCTTTTCTATAAAGCCATGTTCCAAAATCCGATACCTCTCTTTGCCAGAATTCAGCCTTCGGTATCCCTCGCCTCTCGCCTGAGCACAGTGAAATTACCACCTGTGTATTGTCTGTCACGAAAAGGCTGAACTGAAAATTTGCTCACAGCTATATTGAAAAAGACAAAAAGGGCTGTAAAAACACGTCATTCTGTGGTGAAACCCACTTGCTTTTTGCAACACTCTTGTGGTCAGGTACTGATCACGGCACACTTTTCCACCGATCACATACTCCATGAACGTATCACTCAACTGGCTCAATGACCACCTTGACCTCTCTCACATGTCCCTGCAGGAAATTGATGACTTGCTCACTTTTGCAGGTATTGAAGTCGAAGGTGTCTCTAAAACAGGTGTTCCATCTGAAAAAGTGGTGGTTGCTCAGATTAAATCAGCAGAGCAGCATCCAGACGCTGATAAACTGAAAGTTTGCCAAGTCGACACAGGCGAGGCAGAATTACGCCAAATTGTCTGCGGAGCAAAAAACTATAGTGTCGGCGATAAGGTTCCCTGCGCTCTCCCAGGTGCCGATCTCGGTGGTGGCTTTGTCATCAAAGAAGGTAAACTCCGTGGAGTTGCCTCTCTAGGTATGCTTTGCGGCGCAGGTGAGATTGGCCTTGTAGACGAAGAGGACGGCCTGATGATTCTCCCCCCTGACAGCGAAATCGGGAAACCACTTCAGGAAATGTTTGATACAGACACGATTATCGAAGTGGAAGTCACTCCGAATCGCCCCGACCTACTCTCACACGTCGGTATGGCGCGCGAGCTCTCCGCTCTTGCAGGGATCAAACGTAAAGAAATTGACCTCACCGAGCCTGAGACAATTGATAGTAGCAGCATTCAACTTAATGCCCCCGACTCCTGCCCCTTCTATACGGCAGTCAAGATTTCAGGGATCAAAGTCACAGACTCTCCTTCTTGGCTTAAAACAAAACTCGAGGCTATTGGTCTTCGCCCGATCAATAATATCGTCGATATCACCAATTTTGTTCTCCACGAATTAGGGCACCCTCTTCACGCCTTCGACAGCGCCAAAATCAGTGGCTCTCTTAACGTTCGCTACGCAGAAAAGGGTGAAAAATTCAAAGCTTTTGATGAAAACGAGTACACGTTATCTTCTGAAGACGTAGTTATTTCCGATACTGCAAACACGGCTCTCGCGCTCGGCGGTATCATGGGAGGCTTTGACAGTGGCGTTTCAACCATGACAACAGACATCGTTTTAGAGTCTGCCTATTTCACCCCCTCAAAGATCCGTCGCAGCTCCCGTACGCTCGCCCTAAGCTCAGACTCCTCTTATCGATTCGAGCGAGGCAGTAATCCACAAGCTGCTCTATCATCATCTACCTATGCTGCGAAACTTATCGTCGAACTTGCTGGAGGCACCATTGAAGGTGCTACCGAAGTGATTGGCGAAGCACCTCAGCTCAATGGCGAGGTCGCTCTTGATACCGTACGCCTTGATCAGCTCATGGGCGGATGTATTTCCATCGAAGATGCAGAAGGCATTCTCACGCGACTTGGACTTGAAAAACTAAGTGACAATCTCTGGAGCATTCCCAGCTACCGCCTCGATCTCCATCGTCACATTGATCTCGTCGAAGAAATCGCCCGCGTGCATGGACTCGATCAAGTACCCTCACGTTTTACCGGTACTTTCGTCCAACAAAGCGCTGTCGATGCAAGCTACGATTACCAAATGAATTTGCGTCGCAAGCTTGCTGCACTTGGGTTTTATGAAACACAAACCATTAAGCTCATCGCGGAATCATCTATTGAAGCTACAGTACCTCAGCTAGAAAACGCTCTACCGATACGACCTCTTCAGGAAGGCGACCTCATACGCATAGCGCTTCCACTCAGTGAAGATCACACCATCATGCGTCCGTCTCTTACACCTGGCCTCGTTGCCACTGCAGCGCGAAATATTCGCCAGGGAGCTAAGTCTCTTCGCTTCTTCGAAATTGGACGTCAGTTCCGTAATGTCGGTGGAGGCAAGGCAACTGATCTAGAGGCTGATTCACTCGCTATGATTCTAGGAGGTAATGACCAGGCCAAAACATGGTCGAGCAAGCCCGCAGTAATCGACGCTTTTGACGTTAAGGCAGCGATCTCCGCCATCTTGCCAAACACCCAGATTCAGTTCAGCCCACGTGAACGTGAAGGATTTATTCTCGCCGCTGATATTCAGTGTCAGGGTAAACCTGTAGGTGTATTCGCTCAACTCGCTCCCGCGAAATGCCGTGAAATCGATAGTGCCACACCGATCTATCTCGTTGAGCTCGACCTGAAAAAATGCCAAGAACTTTCCAAAGGAACCTCCCAAGTCGATGAACTCCCTCAATTCCCTGGCTCCAGCCGTGATGCCGCCATGGAGGCTCCTGCTAGCCTCGATAATGTTGATATTGAAAAAGTCATTAAGAAGCACAACGAAATGCTCCTCGTCTCCTACAGCTGCTTCGACCTTTTCACAGACCCGTCTGGAGAAAAGCTTCCCGTTGATAAGAAATCAATTGCCTACAACTTCCAGTACCGCTCTTCTGATCGCACACTCAAGGCCAAAGAAGTTGATCAAGCACATCAAAAGCTGCTTGATACGCTGAGTAAAAGCCTGCCCATTACATTCCGTTAAAAATACTCAGCTCTTACTTTTTGTTTAGCCTCAGCTCGTAATACCATCGGGCTGAGGCTTTTTAATTTTTTAAAACACCTGTTATAAATCAACAAAAGAGACCGCATAACACATTGGGTAACACTGAGCGATCCTGCATAACCAATGACAGCTAGAGCATGAGCTTTTCTCTGTATTTTATTCACTCTAGCTGTATAATTACGCTCTTACAGATATATTATGAAAACATCTTTTTTTGCCCTTTTATTAATCGCTACAGGACTAGTGTCGGTTGCCGCACCCAAGAAAAAAGCGATCGATCCACTGAAATATAAGGATCAAATAATCGAAGCCGTCAGCACACTTGAAACTGCAAAGCCACAAGAACCCAGAAAGCTTCTTGTTTTCTCCCTCACCAACGGATTCTACCACAAATCAATACCCGTGGGTCAGCTTGCCTTCCAGATCATGGCAGAAAAAACAGGCGCCTTTGAAGCCATTATCAGTAATGACCTCTCTCATTTTGAGCCTGAAAACATCAACGAGTTTGATGCCATATGTTTTCTAAATACGACACAGGAATTATTCTCCCCGCATAAAAAACAGCTCTCCAAGTTGAGCGATAAAGAAAAGGCAGAATGGCAGGAAAGAGAAATACGCCTCAAAAAAAGCCTGATGGACTTCATCAAAGGAGGAAAAGGCTTCGTAGGTATCCATGCTGCGACGGATACATTTTACAAATGGCCTGAATACGGCGTAATGATAGGCGCCTACTTTGATGGGCATCCCTGGGGAGCTCAAGACTTAGTGAGCATTAGAACCGAGGAAGGACAAGAAGATCAGTGCTGTGTTTTCCATCTTAAAGAAGGAGGCAACCTTGAATTCAAAGAAGAGATATACCAATTCAAGGCACCCTATGACCCCAAAAAACTTCAGGTAATCCTTCGCCTTGACCCCGAAAAAAACGATTTATCCAAAGGCGCTCGCAAAGATAATGACTACCCTGTCAGCTGGATCAAACAGCACGGAAAAGGTAACGTTTTCTATTCTTCTTTAGGTCACAACAACGAAATCTACACCAATCCTAAAGTCCTTCAGCATTACCTCTCAGGTATCCAGTGGGCACTAGGCGATCTTACTGAAAAGAAATAATTTTTTTACACACCCCAATGACTCTCTCACTACAGAAAGCTTTAAGGCTTAGTCTTCTCTTGTCATGTACAAGTTTGTGCGCTGAAGACGGGCAAACGAACTACAATACCTTCTGCTCTGCATGCCACTCACCAGATGGCAAGGGTGCCAGTAATGGCATGTTCCCAGCACTTGCTAACAGCGAGTGGATTACAGGGACGCCCGACCGCATGACTCAGGTCATCCTTCACGGACTCACAGGCCCAATCGCAGCAGCAGGTAGAAACTATGACCTCGTCATGCCTCCACAAGGAGGAGCCCTCACCGATGAACAAATAGCATCTATCGTGAGTTATGTAAGAGCTAGCTGGGGTGACGATAAATCGACCATCACAGCAGATTACGTTAAAAATCAGAGAGAACTCACTAAAAATCAAGCAACAATGTGGGATTCTGCTGAAATTTTAGAAAGATATCCTATTCACGTTAAAAGCTCAATTAATGACCTTTTAAGCTATGCATACAAAGGTGAGTTCACCTCCTTAATAGAACTCAGAGCGGCTGAAGCATCTAGCGTGGAGGAAGAACACGGAGGTCTCATTGCTGCTAGCCAAGGAGGCAGGCCTAGAGATAATTTTGGCGTAGTATGGGAAGGCTGGATGGAGGCACCTGAAGACGGTGTTTACACTTTCAGCTACCGAACAGACAAAGGCGGCGCCGTGACTATCAATGATGAAGAAATCATCAACCGCGACAACCTAAGTAAAAAGCAGCAAGGTGCTGTGACAAAAGGTCAAGTGACGCTCAAGAAAGGACGCTTTGATATCAAAATAGAATATTACCATACTAAAGGAAAAATGATATGTGACCTCTCTTGGAATGGCCCTCAAACTAAAAATGTATCGCTTACGAAGACAGCCACTAAAAAGAAAGTCCCAAGCATCCTACTTACACCAGTATCTGGCGAAACCATTATCCACCGCAATTTCTTTTCACAAACCGATGCGAGAGGTATTGCCGTAGGCTACGCTGAAGGCCTCAACTTATTGTTTAGTGCAGATTCCATGAGCCTTGATGCCCTCTGGCCAGGCCCTTTCATCGACGTGGGTACGATGTGGACAAGCCGAGGTAAAAGCCGAGGTAAAATTCTTAGCCCTCTTGTATCCAAAGTAAATAGTGGGCTCCCCGTGCAGGTATTGAGTTCTCCTACAAGTCCATGGCAAAAGAATAGCAAAGCCCCCCTTGACGCTGCGTTTCGAGGATATCAAGTCAATGACAAGAATCAGCCTACGTTCCATTACGAGATCGGTTCTATCAAATTCAAGGATGAACTCATTCCTTCAGCCGATGGAAAAACCTTATCGAGAACACTTACTATCAATACACAGCAAGCAACAGCTTCTAACGAACAAGTTTATTTCCGCTTATTAAATCACGCTCCTCACTCGCAAAGCTTTGAAAACCCAATGAAAGTGGATGACAACCTCACTCTAGAGCTCATCAAGTCTACGGAAGATCCTATCGTCAGGCCCTCAGATATCATCATTCCTATTTCGCTCAATAAAAGTGAACAAACGATCAAGCTTAACTACACTTGGAATTAAATACTTTCAAAATCAGCATGTTTAAAACAATCAACATTTCTCTCGTCATCGCTGCTACACAGCTAGTAGGCCACCTTCAGGCTAATGAAGAACCCATAGATCCTCGACAGAGTGAATTCTACCTAAGGGAGGAAATCCCCACACCTAAGGATGAAGTCATGGAGCTGGGATCCATAGCAATCATGCCTAATAAAAAAATTGCCGTCGCTACAAGAAGAGGTGACGTATGGATTTGCGAAGGAGCCTATGGTGATGACCTCAGCAAAGTAAGCTGGTCACGCTTCGCCAGTGGTCTCCACGAGCCATTAGGTATGTTTTACAAAGACGGGTCTCTTTACCTCACGCAGCGCCCTGAGATCACTAAACTTACTGATACAAATAATGATGGAAAGGCAGACCTCTTTGAAACCGTCAACGCTGGTTGGGGAATCAATGGAGATTACCATGAGTACAACTTCGGATCTGACCCTGACCCTGAAGGTAACATCTGGGTAGTCCATTGCCTGACAGGCTCGGCAAAAGCAGAGTCCGCCTGGAGGGGCTGGGCTTTCAGATACAGTCTAGACGGTAAAAAGATGATCCCCACTTGTGCTGGTATCCGCTCCCCTGGCGGCATCGGTTTCAATCCGGCAGGCGATTGTTTTTACACTGACAACCAAGGCTTGTGGAACGGTTCGTCATCACTCAAATGGCTTAAACCAGGATCTTTCCAAGGAAACCCAACAGGAAATAAATACGCTAAACTCATGGATCTTGAAGCACCACCTGAGCCGATGGATGAATCACGCATGACTATCGAACACGCAAAGGACCCGCGCATCATGCGTCCTGCCGTCATTCTCCCTCATGGAAAAGTGGGTCAGTCTCCCACTGCCGTTATCTATGATTCAAGCCTCGACGGTGAGTTTGGACCTTTTGGCCAACAAGTACTCGTCGGTGAGCAAACTCACTCACAAGTGCAGCGCGTGTTCATGGAAAAGGTAAACGGTTACTATCAAGGTGCCGTTTGGCATTTTCTTGAAGGTTTTCGCAGTGGAATCGTCCCTATGAGAATGGGCGAAGACGCTACTCTCTTTGTGGGGGGGACGAATAGAGGTTGGGCGGCTCGAGGAGGCAAACCATTTACTTTTGAACGTGTCCGCTGGACTGGGAAAACACCTTTTGAGATGCACGAAATGAAAGCCACTAGTAACGGCTTCATTATCACATTTACAGAAGCACTTGATGCAAAAACCGCAACAGACCCGAGTTCATACGCCTTGTCGGCTTGGACGTATATTTACCAGTCAAAATATGGCAGCCCTGAAGTGGATAAAGCAACGCCAGTAGTAGAAAAAGCTGTAGTGAGCTCCGATAATAAATCCGTCCGCCTTTACATCGATGGATTAGTAAAAGGTCATGTTCATCATCTCACTATCAACGACATCAAATCAGCAAAAGGTGATCAACTTTGGCATCCAGATGTGTACTATACACTCAACGAAATACCCTCTAAATAATACAACCTGCATGATTAAACAGCTATTCGTCAGTTTAAGCCTAATGGCACCTATCTTATCGACAGCAGCCGATGATTCGCTGTGTCTGTCACATTTCGAAGATAAAAAAGGGTGGAGCATGGTAGAATCAGCTCAAATCAATCCTGATAAGCAAACTACTCTTATCATTCAGGAGGGCGACGCGAAAACCCTCTCTAATGGATCCGCCAAAAACACTGCATCCTACATCAAAACAAAAAAACAGTATGGCGACCACACGATTCATGCTGAGTTTATGATTCCTAAAGGCTCAAATTCAGGATTCTATGTCATGGGTTGTTACGAAATTCAAATCTTTGATTCCTTTGGCAAAGATGAGATCGATAGTTCTGATATCGGTAGCCTGTACCAACGTTGGAGCAATAAACGCCCTAAAAACTCTCGAGGCTATGAAGGCGTCACGGCCAAAACCAATGCCGCCAAACCAGCAGGCGAATGGCAAAGCCTGATGATCAAATTCAAAGCACCTCGCTTTGATATTAATGGCAATAAAACGGAAAACGCCAAATTTATTTTAGTCACTATCAACGATCAAATTACACTTGAAAACACTGAGGCTAAAGGCCCCACACGCAGCCACCCTGTAAAGAAAGAGGCAGCACAAGGTCCGCTCTCCATTCAAGGAGACCATGGACCAATAGCGATCAGAAAGCTTCAGATTCTTGAAGAGGATTTTTCAAACGAATGAAAAGCAATCTATCCCCCCTGTAATAATTGTGACCAAGATTCTTCTTGGTACTTAGCGTACAGGAAAATGATTATATCAAATACCCCCCATAAAATTTAAACAGCCACTCTCATTTGCCTCACTCTAGTTGCCTCAGTGCAACCAGCATTTCCTTAGTTGAAGACACACTTGCAGCAAACATTCTTACTACCTCGCAGGTTACAGGTATGAATAATACGATGAGTGCTATTAGTACTGATTCTGGTTATACTGTCTCTTATGTAAGAACTCCGGTAACAACAGGCACAGTTTATTTTAGTTTTGATATCACAGTCACCGGTGACTGTGATGGTTAGCGGATTACATTCCTAAAAACACGCTAAACACTTTACATAAATCCGCCACTAACATCTCAGCTGAGTAAATGGAACTAATTTAGTTGCTATTCCAGCTCAATCGATCACAAAATTGTGCTCTAGTGAATACTGATCCCCCTACCAGCAAAACTGACGTCTACAAGGATAACAAAGCTTGGCGCAAAATCGTGGTCAAATACCAAAAGTCCTGCGTTAAAAAAGCAAGCTGGCAGCTAATTAATACGCTTGGCTCGTACTTTGCACTCTGGGTAGCAATGTACTTTGTTTACCCTATTTCAGTCTGGGCGTGCATCCCGCTAATGATCATCACAGGTGGACTTAGCGTACGCACCTTCATCATTTTTCACGACTGCGGACACCAATCATTTTTTGATTCGCGCAAAGCTAATGACTTTTGGGGCTTTATCTGTGGCGTCATTACTTTCACACCTTACCGTTTCTGGCACTGGGAACATGGCATCCACCACTCCACTTCAGGTGATCTTGATAGGAGAGCAGAAGGCGATGTCTGGACAATGACCGTCGAAGAATATGAAGCTTCTTCACCAGCTCTGAAGCTCGGATACCGCCTCGTGCGTAATCCTATTATCCTTTTCACTTTAGCTCCCCTTTTTCTCTTTCTCATTTGGCAGCGTGTTTCCTCGAAAAAAGCAAAAATGAAAGACCGCCTCTCGGTACTTTGGACAAACATCGGCATCATGGTGATGGCGGCGATCGGCTGTGCTATTTTTGGCTGGCAGAACTACCTCATTATCCAACTTGCGGTGTGTACCGTATCAGCTACCACAGGCGTGTGGATGTTTTACGTTCAGCATCAGTTTGAAGACGTCTACTGGGCTAGAAAAGAAAACTGGAACTTTGCTGCAGCGGCGCTTGAAGGCAGTTCTTACTACAAACTTCCCAAAGTTCTCCAGTGGTTCTCTGGGAACATCGGTTTTCACCATATCCACCATCTCAGCTCACGCATTCCTAATTACCGCTTGGAGGAATGTCATAACTCCGAGCCCCTCTTCCAGGAAGTCCCCTGTATGACTATCCGCACCAGTATTAAGTGTGCTAAGTATCGCCTCTTTGATGAGGAGAACAACCGCTTAGTGAGCTTCAGGTATCTAAAAGAATACCGTCAGCAAAACTCCAAAAAACTAGCGGCTTAAGCAACCGTCAAGCTCCCGATGGATGACTATGAATTCTGAGTCTGATCTATCTATCCTTTTTGAGGACGAATGGCTCATCGCAGTGGATAAACCTGCTGGACAGATGGTTCACCCTGCAGATGTCCCACAGGCAGATGATCAGGTCACCATGAAGATCCTACGAGATCAGATCGGTCAACTCGTCTATACTATCCATAGGCTCGATCGACCCACTACGGGAGTCCTCTTATTTGGTAAAGACCCAGCTACAGCGAAACAGCTGCACCTTGCGCTGGAGCGGCACGAGTTTCTTAAAACCTATTACGCCATTGTTCACGGGGAGCCAACCTCAACCTCCTGGGAATGCAGGGAAGCCCTTAAAAAAAAGGATGACTCACCTTATAAAGAGGCACACACAAGTTTTGACACCCTTCAGAGAATTGAGCACTCAGGACTTAATAGCTTAGAAGAGCAACGCCTATCTTTGATCAAAGCAACTCCGCACACGGGGCGCTATCACCAAATCCGCCGGCACCTTTTGTTTTCCGGCATACCTATTGTGGGCGACTACCGCTATGCTGGCATTGATCACTCCAACCTCATGGGTACGCTACTTGGTACAGGCACGAGAATGTTGCTTCAGGCCAAGAAGCTCGAGATCACTCATCCCGTTACCTTCGAGCCGCTGCTCATTGAAGCCCCCTTAGACAGCTACCTAAAGCAGTGCCTGCCCGACGAAGACGTCACTCAATACAGCTAAGCGCTTTCGTTTTTTAGCCCTCCTAAAATTCTAAACACAACAAAGGCCAGCGAGATAAACCCGCTGGCCTTTTGTATGATCGTTTCTAAAAAATACCGCCGGCCGGAATCGAACCGGCACGGATGTTACCATCCAACGGATTTTAAATCCGTCGCGTCTACCGATTCCGCCACGGCGGCTTAGATAGAAACTAACCTCAATTACTCGAGGAAGACGCGCAGACTATAAACGGTTTTGTATTTCGTCAATAGCTGCTTGCAAAGATTTTGCACTTTGCCCCTCCTTCGTCGCTCTCACTTCTTCCAAAACAGGAATAGATGCTTTAGATCCAACATTCGCCAAGATATCTGCTGCTGCCACTAAATGGAGCAAATCGAACTCTTTTAGCTTCGGTAATAGTAAATCTTCCGCAGATTGGCCTATTTGAGCCAATAAATCACTCCAGGCAACAGGATCCTCTTCCCATAATTTCATCACAACGATCGCCGCTCCCTCTACTTTTCTTTCAACCAGAAACTCGACTGTAACGCGATCTAGCATACCTGCTTGATAAATGTCTTTCGACGCAGCTAAGACGACCGCTTCGGCTCCTTCACCAGGCCTTGACCATTTTTTTAACGTCTTAATAATAGCTAATTGGAGCTCCGTGCTACTCTCTGGCAGCATCTTTATCAAAGACCGAACGACGTCGTAACGGAATGCAATTGGCTCGGAGTTACCTAAACGCTTCACCGCATTCAAACGCTCCACTGAATCCATCGAGTCTAAAAGCTCCAAATTGCGTTTTTGAAAGTTCATATGATCTGGGTCTAGAGCTTCTTCAGATGAAATGGTGATCAATTTTGACCTATCCACTGAAACATCTATTACGCGTAGATCTTCTTTGACATGATTTATCTTTCCCCACTGACTACAGATCGAGCTGATTTCTTGAATACTTTTTGTCTGATTGCTGAGAACTAATAAACCGTGATCATCATTGAACCCTCGCTCATAGATTAACCCTCGGTCCCTCTGAAGAGTTGCCTCAAAGATAAAACTCGCGATTTTCTCTCTTTGCAGCTGAGAGGAATCACGCAAGAAAATAGCGATGATTTGGTCCTTAGGCGATTTCGCCAAAGCTTCTTCCACGGGCGTATAACCAATTTCGTTGATATATTTTCTTCTCACCTCCTTGGCATTTAATACCAGTCTATCCGCTTCTTCCACCTCAACCAAGGATTCGCCATTCAAGTCCAAATGGTCAGAGCCAGCCGTAGGGTTACCTGGAAACAGTATGGGCAATGAACACAAGCCAGCTGTCATGACCAGTGAGAGTAAAATGCTCATCTTGCGATTTTTCGCCATTCCATAAATAAATAAGCCACACCCTAACAGCGCTGCAAAACCTGCAGAAACAAACCGCTTTGAAGTCTCCACATCTCTCAAGGCACCCGTCTCACCACCCATGGTGAGAAATATCGCGAGCACTGCGACAATGATCATGATACCCGCAACGCTAGCAAATACTCTCCGTGGCCTCAAAGGCTGCAACTTTTCTAGTTCAATGTGTGGTTCATAATGAGCTTCTTGAAAACCTTTAGGTGCTGACGCATTTACTAAACTATCAGTAAATCTATCTAAATCATCGCCTTTCTTCTCACCGGGATAATAACGCTTTTTCTCCT
This sequence comes from Akkermansiaceae bacterium, assembly GCA_051252195.1. Lineage (GTDB taxonomy): Bacteria > Verrucomicrobiota > Verrucomicrobiia > Verrucomicrobiales > Akkermansiaceae > Oceaniferula. Next base: position 187,764 of record JBPOGD010000002.1, read on the forward strand.
TAACAATTACAGCGTCCTCCACCTTGAAACGTTCATCACAAGCTCCGCACTCAACAGTTTTGCCTAGCAGGTCTTTTTCAACATTAAATCTCTGACTACATACGGGGCATTGAATTCTCATAATTATTATTTTTACTTTCTAAAAAAACGAATGCTTAACGCATGGCTTCAACCTATCTAGAGTCAGTCAGTTTGACCAACAATAAAAATGCCTTTATCCTCCTTCAAGCACTTGCCCATCGAGTCAAGCTCAGGTAGAAGAAGCCCATGCTACTTGAAATTGAGTCACTACTGGTTATCCAAGACCGAGACCAACGCATCCTCAAACTGGAGGAGGCTCTTAAAAACATCCCTCTCGATAAAGAACGTGCAAAACAACGACTAGCCAATGATTTACAAGCTGTTGCCGATGCCAAGAAAAACGTTCAAGAAAATGAAATGGCTATAAAAAGTGTCGAGCTCGACATTGGCACTCGAAAAAACACGCTCGATCGATTGAAGGTTCAGCAATTCGAAACTAAGAAAAACGAGGAGTACGCTGCCATCGGCAATGAGATTAAACGCTACACGCAGGAGGTCGATGATCTAGAAACCAGTGAACTAGAACTCATGGAAAAAGCCGACGCTCTACGCCTTATCCAAAAAGAAAAAGAGGACGCTCTCGCCATCACCCAGTCCATGGTCGATGAGGAAATTAAGGATCTTGAACATCGCGCGGCAGAAAACAACAATCAGCTCGAGGAAGTGAAATCTTCACGTACAGCATTAACAGCCAGTGTTGATGAAGAGCTTCTCTCGCTTTACGAACGGCTCATGAAATCAAAAAGTGGCAATGCCATTGTAGAAGAGCAGAATTCCCAATGCACAGGCTGTCACATGAAACTCGTGCCAGCTACAGTGATTCAGCTACAAGCCGACAAAGAACTCACTCAATGTGAAAACTGCGGCAGAATCCTCTACATTTGATCCTATCATGACCCCAGAATCCATTCTTGAAATCCTCAAAGAGGTTCCCTACCCCGGCTTTTCTCGCGACATTGTATCCTTCGGTTTAGTCAAAAACGTTGAGATTGAAGGCGACGTCGTCACCGTATCAATTAGTGTAGAAACAGGAGACGCCGCTGTTCCTGAACAAATTTTTAAACAGTGCCATGAGGTGCTCGATCCCCTTCCCGAAATCAAGCACGCTAAAATTGAAATTGACGTACAAGCCCCTGCGGCACAAAACGCATCACCTGGTGGCGCGGCTGTCCTAAACTCGATTCCCGGCGTAAAAAACATCATTGCCGTAGGCTCTGGTAAAGGCGGCGTCGGCAAGTCAACGGTTTCTGCCAACCTCGCCGTATCACTGGCAAAAGCAGGCTACAAAGTCGGTCTCTGCGACTGTGACCTCTATGGACCTTCCGTCTCTCACATGTTTGGCAGTAAGGAGCGGCCACTTGCCACAGAAGACAATAAAATCATCCCTATCTTCGCCCATGGCGTGCAACTGATGTCGATGGGATTCCTCCTTGAGGATAGTTCCCCAGTTATTGTCCGTGGACCACTCGCCACACGCTATACGCAGCAGTTTCTTCAGCATGTCGAATGGGGAGAGTTAGATTACCTGATTCTCGACCTGCCCCCAGGCACGGGTGACATCCAGCTAACCATCGTGCAAACTGTCACTTTAACTGGTGCAGTCATCGTGACCACACCTCAGGAAGTAGCTTTGATAGATGCCCGCAAGGCCATTGCGATGTTTGATAAAGTCAACGTTCCCATTCTTGGTCTCATCGAAAATATGGCGTGGTTTGAGTGTGACCACGGCACGAAATACCCCATCTTTGGTGACGGTGGTGGTGCTCGTGAGGCAGCCAAGTTAAAAATCCCCTTGATCGGTCAAATCCCGCTCGACATGATGACCCGCGAACACGGCGACAGTGGAAAACCAGTGGCCACACTCAACCAGGATCAAAGCAAGGTGAGTCAGGCATATCAGGAAATTTCTGCAAAATTAGTCGAGTTGGCGACGTTATAGGTTAGCTGGCTTTTATTAACGCTCTTTTTTTTAGTACCCACTTCCTAATGACTCCTGAATCGATTGAAGAAATCATGCGCCGCGTCCACCTTTTAGAGATCAAGGCCCGCAGACTCGCTAGAGAGACATTCAGTGGAGAATATCAGTCCTCGTTTAAAGGCAGTGGTTTAGACTTTGAAGACTACCGTGAGTATCAGCATGGGGACGAAACACGCTTTATCGACTGGAATGTTACTGCTAGAAAAGACACTCCGTATATCCGAACTTTCAGAGAAGAGCGCGAGATCGCCGTCATCATCGCTGTAGACATCTCAGGCTCGAGCCTCTTCGGCAGTGATCGCCTCAGCAAACGAGAGGTCGCAGCTGAGCTTGCTGCCATCGTTGCCTTTAGTGCCAATGCCAACGGCGATCGCGTGGGCTTGTTACTCTTCGCCAACGAACCGATTCTCTACCTCCCTCCTGCAAAGGGTACTAGGCACATTCTCCGCATGATTCGTGAAATCCTTGCCACCCAGCCAGAGGATCCTCGCACGAATATCCCAGCTGCGTGTAATTTCCTACTACACACCGTCAAAAGGCACGCTCTCTTATTCATGATCTCAGACTTCATGGCACATGATCTCAAAAAACCTCTCGGCACGGTGGCGCATAAACATGATACCATTGCCCTGCAGGTTACTGACCCCTTGGAGGAGAATCTTCCCAAATTAGGTAAAGTCTTACTCACCGATCCCGAAACGGGCTGGCAAACTATGGTCAACACCAACAACGCCAATCTTCGCATGAGCTTTTCCAAGCTTTCAGCCCGAAACAACGAAGGTCTTGCAAAAATGTTTAAGCAAATGGGGGTAGATCACGTCAAACTCTCCACGACATCAGACCACCTCCCTCCTCTTCATCAGCTTTTCAAAAAGCGTACTCTTCACCGTAAATAAACTGTGCCAGATATTCGCGACATCCCTGACCCTGAACAATTCTTACCCGAGCCGACCACCCCGCTCTGGGTATGGATCGCACTCGCCCTCGGACTAATCTCTCTGGCAATACTTCTCTACTTCCTTTTTAGAAAAAAAACAGTCTCAGAGCCCGCTCAATTACCTATTGAGACAGCCCGTGAGGAAATGGAGAAACTGAAACAAGAGATTGATCTGAAACCCGCTCACGCCACAGCTACCGAGCTATCACTCATCATGCGTCGCTATTTATCTAGCGCACTGAACGACCCAGCACTGTTTGAGACTAATGAGGAGTTTTCTCTCCGACCAGGAGCGCTCAAGTCGCTAAAAGGCGACTCTAAAGAAAAAATCACGCAGTTCCTCCGCGACCTCTCAACGCTCAAATACACACCTAGTGACAGAGTGGGTAAGGAGGGCAGATTCAGAGAACTCATCACGTCTCAGGTATCAGAGGGAGAAAACCTACTTCCCCTCATTGACGCTGACATTAAAAACACAGCACTACTCACCCAGCAGATTTTACAGCAGTCATGATCGATTTTTTAAATCACTTTGTTTTTGCCTATCCGTGGTGGCTACTCGCCCTGCCACTGCTGCTCCCTTTACTGTTTCTCAGAGGTAAAATAGGTACTCCCTCAGCCATAACCTATTCATCCCTTTCTTTGCTGGTCTCTCTTGGTATTAAACCTCGACGTTTCTTCGGCGGAATCTCTTGGTCGTCTATCTTTCTCATCCTAGGACTAGCCTTTGCCATCCTTGCACTGGCAAGACCGCAGATTCGCAACGAATTTTCCGAACGCAAAGCGAGCGGCATCGATATCATCGTGGCGATGGATATTTCCTATTCCATGGAAATTGACGACTTTGTAATCAATAACCGAAAAGCCATGCGCATCACAACGGCCAAACTCGCTGCCGAGGCATTTATTGACGAACGCACCAACGACCGCATCGGTATTATTGCTTTCTCTGGACGACCCTACGTCACGAGCCCCATTACCTTAGAACACGAGTGGTTAATCGACAAACTCAGGGATCTCACACCAGGAATGGTTAAGGAAGACGGTACTGCTATTGGCTCCGCTATCGCAGCCGCAGCCACCCGATTGAATAACCGCGACGCTAAAAGCAAAGTTGTCATCCTCATCACGGACGGCTCTAATAACTCGGGGCGCATCGCACCGCTAGAGGCTGCCAAACACGCAGCAAAGCTCGGTATAAAAGTTTACTCTATCGCTATCGGAACCGAAACTGGACGAGTTTCACGCACTCTCCAGCTGCAACCACGGCAGGAGTTTGATACCGAAACATTGGAGGAAATTTCAAAAATCACGGGAGGTGAATATTTCCGCGTCATGAGCACAGATAGCTTGGAAGACACTTTCACATCCATCGACGAGCTTGAAAAAACTGAGATCAAGCAGCATACTATCGTTAATATCGATGAGCTTTTTCCTTGGTTCACATCAGCCAGTCTCGCTTTGATCCTCGTCGCTCTGATGGCTAACGCCTTTATCCCTCCTCCAGCTCCTTACTAATCACGCTTTTTCATGTCATTCATTCATCCAAACTGGCTATGGCTACTGACTCTCCTTCCAGCGATTCTGGTTGGCGCCATCGTTGCGCAGCGAAGACGAAGTAAGGCTTGGAAAGCCATGATCGCTCCTCGCTTGCAAAATCAACTCGTGACGGCTGGATCTTCACCACGACGCTGGCTGTCATTATCATGTGCCCTCTTAGGCTGCGCCTTACTCATCATCGTCATAGCCAGACCTTACATGGGAGTTACCACGACGGTCGACCAGATCAGCTCACGCAATATCCTTATCGCCCTTGATACCTCGCGCTCCATGCTCGTGCGCGACGGCTCACCCGATCGCATCACCTCCGCTAAGGCCATTGCCATTGAGTTACTGCAGGCATTTCCTGATGACCGCATCGGGGTCATCGCCTTTTCAGGAGCGCCCGTACTAATGGCACCGCTCACGATGGATCACGCTGCCGTGCAGGAAATCATCAGCCAGCTCGATACCACCTTGATACCATCGGGTGGGTCCGATCTCGCCGCTGCCGCGCTACTCGCCGTAGAAACTTTCAAAAAAACAGGCCAAAAATCAAATGCTCTCATCATTCTCAGCGACGGCGAGGATCACTCCGTCGAAGCGGGCTTAGCTGCTGGCGAAATTCGAGAAACTGGTCTCCGCGTTTGTGCTATTGGCATAGGAACCCCCGAAGGCGGCATCATCCCAGACAACACGATGCGCGACGGTAAATTCCGCGATAATCAAGGTAGAGTAGTCCTAAGCCGCCTTACACCCGGTGCCTTGCAACAGATCAGTAGCACAGGAAGAGGAACCTACCTCCCTGCATCCACTGGAGCAGAGCGAGTCATTCGCACCGCACTTTCCTCCCTACAAAGCGAAGAACAAGAAGGTGACGAGGCAAGCGTCCCCAATGAACGCTACCACTGGTTTCTGACGCCAGCTGTCATCCTCCTCGTGCTTTCTCTCCTCATCCGTAGCCACTTCACAGCACCTAAAAAACAACCTTTTCTGAATACCACAATCGCCACTGGCATCATTACCCTATTCTTGATTCTTTCCGCTCAAGACCTGCATGCAAAAACCTATCTTGAGCAAGCTGAAGCAGCTTATGGGTCAAAGGACTACGAGTTAGCGATGACCTCCTTTAGCAAAGCCCTACCTGAGTTCAAAAACTCCGAGCGTCACGCCATAGAGTTTTCCATCGCCACCTCCGCGTATCGACTTAAGCAGTGGCAAGAAGCCATTCGTTATTTCTCACAATCACTCGTCTCTGAAAACTCCAAACTTCAAGAGGAGTCCCACTACAGCCTCGCCAATAGTCTATTCCAAAGAGGCTGGGAAATCTTAAACCCCACTGAAACAGCTGATCAAGAACCTCAAGATCTCGATCCTAATGCACCTAGCTCGCCCCTTCAGCCAGAAGAAGAGCAAGAGGCAGTTGCTCCTGATAAAACTCAGGTGATCACACTCTGGGAAGATGCCATTTCTCATTATCAAGCGGCTCTGACCCTTAACCCCGAACACGCTGATGCAGAGCACAATCTCACTGAGGTCGAGAAACTGCTCAATCAGCTCAAAAAAGAACAGGAGCAAGAGGAACAGCAGCAGCAACAGGAACAAGAGCAGCAAGATCAAGAAGACGAAGAAAACGAGGAGGAGCAGGAAGGCGAGGAAGGCGATCAAGAACAAGAGGGTGAGGAAGGCGAGGAAAGCGAAGACGAAAGTGAGGAAGAAGGTGAAGAGGGTGAAGAAAGCGATCAAGAGGGAGATTCCAGCAATCAATCAAGTAGCTCTGACCAGTCCCAACAATCCGAGCAAGTGGAGCAGCAAGAGGGTGAGTCTGAAGAAGAATTTTCCGCTCGCATCCTCGAGGAACAGTCTGATTTAGAAACACGTCCTGTTCAAACACGCCTACGCTATCCAAAACGCCCCTCGAAAGACTGGTAAACAAAGCCTTTCATAAAACACTCAGCCCCCAATTATTTTAAAATACTTGAACACCACTTTACATTCGCATTTTTCAGCATCCATCAAGACACTGCTCTGCCTGACAGCGCTGCTCATCATGAGCCTTTTTGCCGCTGCACAAAATAATCAAGTCACCGTTCAAACCGTACTTGGCAGCAGCTATCTCATCCCTGGAGAGAGCACGACCCTCCAAGTCCTTCTCCGCGGTGCTAGAGCCGACAGCAGACCTGTGGCCCCACAGATCCCAAATACCGCCTGTAATTTCGTCAGCATCCAGACACAAGTCATCAACATGCGCGAGATCGTAGAGGTCTTCATCTACCGAATCACACCTGCAAAAACGGGAACTTACACCATTCCATCTATGGCGATGAGCGCTGATGGTAAAATCTACGAAACACAACCTCTTACATTCAATGTTCATGATCCAAGCAAACTTCAAAAAGTTGATACAGGCGTTGAAGATGTTACCATTCTTGCGGCTTGGACCCCCTCGAAAACGAGCCTCTATCCTGGTGAACAAGCCGAAGTGAATCTCAAAATCTATGCTCCCAAAATACTCAATATTGTCAACTGGGGCATGCTCGAGCCAACTAAGGAAAACTGTCTTGCCTGGAGATTTACACCAAGTAACTCGGGTCGACAACGCGTCGAGCTCGACGGCACCACTTACTTTACTTCAACCTTTACTAGCAGCCTCAGTGGCATCAGCGCGGGTACGGCGAGCCTAAAAAAAACGAACTTGCCTGCCACCATAAGGATACCTGTAACCGACCCCAAATACGGCTCTGTACTCCGTGACTTTGAACTAAACCTCACCCTTCCAGATCTCAATATCGATATCACACCTTTTCCCAGTGGTGCACCTGCTGGTTTCGCTGGTGCTGTAGGAGATTTCCAAATTGCAGCTCAATGTCAAAAAACAAATATCAAATCGAATGAGTCCACCGAGGTCATTTTACAAGTAGGTGGACTAGGGAATGTAGCGATGCTGCAAGCCCCCTCGGCAGGAGAAAGTGCCGACCCTGATTTAGATTGGAAAATCATCGATACATCAAAGGTCACCCGCGGCAGTGAGCGCCGTGAGGTTAGCGGTGTCGTCACCTTCCGCCAGCTCATACGTCCCATCATCGATAATGCAAAGCTTGAGGAAAAAAACACCTTCTTCATCCCGCCTTATTCACTCAGTTATTTTAATCCTGATACGCAATCCTATCATACGATATCGACGCAGCCTATTCCCGTGGAGATACTTCCTAGTGACGAAGAGCCTTTCGTAGATAATATCGAGTCAAATCCATCTAAGCCAGACGAGCCTGAAATAATGACCGACATTCTGGATAATATCGAAACCCCTGATACAGACATTGTCTTGTCAGATAAAAACGAACGTTCTATCGCCTTGTGGAATATCGTACCCGCCCTGCTCTGCTTGTTTATCATCTCGCTACCTATTCAGAAAAAACTCAAAGCACGCTTCTCTAAAACACCCGAACAAATCGCGAGAGGCAAAGCATGGAAAGAACTCACTCAGGAATCAGACACTGTTGGTTTCTACAGCAAGGCTGGTCAATATATCGAGAAATGGCAGCCTCAGCCCCAATCCGAGGACGAAACTGCCGCTCTCAGCACCATTCTCAAAGAACGTGATACGATCTGTTTCCAAGTGGATAAAAGCGCGCAGCTCTCTCAAGAGCGGAAGAACGAAATCATCGCTCTGCTTAGAAACCTATCATTGGTAATCCTCAGTGGGATCATCCTATTATCAACTCAATCACTCCACGCCGAGGGGCTAAAGGGGCTAGAAGGACCACAGGAAGCTATTGAGCGCTACCATGAAGCTTATCCTTCATCCGTTGACAGCATTTACAACACCCCGGCGGACGTCTTTTACAATCTCGGAAACTCACACTACCAACTCCAACAGCCTGGAGCCGCTGCACTCGCATGGCGACGCGCCCTCGCCGTAGACCCCACCCATGAGCAAGCGCGGAAAAACCTTCACTTTGTCGAGCTAGAGGTCGGTGCCATCGTCCCTCGGCGTGAAGCATGGCAGGATAAAATCGCTGCCCTTTCTATCACAACCTATCAGCTCATTTTCCAACTTTCTCTCTGGCTTTTCCTACTCGCACTCCTCGCTATGACTATTCTGAGATCAAAGCTAATAGTCAGAAAGTGCCGCCCCTTTGTCATTACACTTCTGATTCTCACACCTTTCACTGCTTCAGCAGCTTACTTTGGTCAGTATTTTTACCCTGATATCAACACCCACCTCGGCTACTCAGAACAGGCTATTGTTCTCAAAACTAGCAAACTTTTCCCGCAGGCACATCGTCAGCAAACATCCTTCCAAAGTCTTCCCCCCGCCTCTCTGGTAAAGATCATCGCCACGCGTGGTGCCTGGACACAAGTCCTTCTGCTCGACTCTAGCCCCAAGAATTTAGCTATTAAAGGATGGCTTCCCACTACGGCGCTCAGCTCGATCAGCCAATAACTTCTCTTGTAAGCCTCTTTACTAAGAGACTTCATCAAATTCATCCTTGAAAATAACCCACACCGCTTCAAGTTACTTTCACGACAGGGGAGTCTTTCGATCGAAGGACTGAGAAGCTTTAACGCGTGAAGTAAACCCTCCGAACCTGACAACGGATCATGCCGCCGCAGGGAGATCGATATTTAGCTACGTTTGTATCAGCACTTTGATAAAAATAGCAGCTACCACACGCTCAACCTGTCCGCGTTCTTTTGAATCTGCCGACAGGTTTTTATTTTCAAAAAGACATCGTATTTAAAATTACTAACCACCATCACACTATGATCTCACCTAGCGAAGACGGCATCACTCCAGAAAATTCTAAACAACGCAGCGACTACACGGGTAACTTCGTCGAGGACATTGATAACTCAGAGGAACTCGCCGCAATGGAGAAAGACCCTACCATTTTCCCAAACTCGACCCGCGTTTACGTCGAAGGAAAAATTCACTCATCCGTGAAAGTGCCAATGCGTGAAATCCGCCTCTCACCTACTGAGCACCCGAATGGTCGCATCGAGGAAAACCCACCGATCCGCGTCTACGACTGCTCGGGTCCATGGGGCGATCCCGATTTCAAAGGTAATGTCAGAGAAGGACTCCCTGCAATGCGCCGTCAGTGGATTCTTGATCGCGACGACGTTGAAGAATACGAAGGCCGCGAGGAAAAAGCCATCGACAACGGCTACCTCTCTGAAGCTCACGCAGAAAAGTATAACGAGAGCAAAAATGCCAAGAACAAGCTCAAGGAATACCCAGGGCTCAAGCGCAGACCACTGCGCGCCAAGAGCCACCCTGTCACTCAGAAGTGGTACGCCGACCAAGGCATCATCACACCTGAGATGGAATACATCGCCATCCGCGAGAACAATGGCCGTATGGAGGAGTTTAAAACCATCTGTGACTCCTACCCAAATCTTGCCGACCTCCCAGAAGACGCATCAGACCGTATCAAGCAGCTCTGCTCGACACCTGAAGGCTATGAAATGCCGCGCCCGTCTGACATCAACCCCTTTAAGCAGGTGTCACGCAATGTGATGAACCACCAACACCCAGGGCAGTCCTTTGGTGCAGAAATGCCTGCCCACATCACGGCAGAGTACGTTCGCTCAGAGGTCGCCCGTGGTCGCGCGATCATCCCCGCGAACATCAATCACCCAGAAAACGAGCCAATGATCATTGGACGTAATTTCCTCGTGAAAATCAATGCCAACATCGGTAACTCCGCAGTGGCATCAACGATTGATGAAGAGGTGGAAAAAATGCAATGGGCGACCAAATGGGGCGCGGACAATGTCATGGATCTTTCCACAGGCAAAAACATTCATGCCACTCGCGAGTGGATCATCCGCAACTCACCCGTACCCATCGGTACCGTGCCCATCTATCAGGCGCTGGAGAAAGTGAACGGCCGCATTGAGGATCTCACCTGGGAACTTTACCGCGATACCCTCATCGAGCAAGCTGAGCAGGGCGTCGATTATTTCACCATTCACGCAGGCGTTCTTCTCCGCTTCGTTCCCCACACCGCACGTCGTATGACAGGCATTGTTTCCCGTGGTGGTTCTATTATGGCAAAATGGTGTCTTGCCCATCAGAAAGAAAATTTCCTCTACAGCCACTGGGATGACATTTGCGACATCTGTGCTGCCTACGACGTCAGTTTCTCTATCGGTGACGGTCTCCGCCCGGGATCTATTGCAGACGCCAACGACTACGCCCAGCTCGCTGAACTCGAAGTACAGGGAGAGCTCACACTTAAAGCATGGGCAAAAGGCTGCCAGGTCATGAACGAAGGACCAGGACACGTCCCCCTTCACCTCATCGAGGAAAATATGCAAAAGCAGATCGACTGGTGCCATGAGGCTCCCTTCTACACTCTCGGACCCCTGACTACTGACATCGCACCTGGCTATGATCATATTACTTCCGGTATCGGTGCCGCGAACATCGGCTGGTACGGCTGCGCGATGCTTTGCTATGTAACTCCCAAGGAGCACCTTGGTTTACCAAACCGCGATGATGTTCGTGAGGGTGTGATCACCTATAAGATCGCCGCTCACGCTGCTGATCTCGCTAAAGGTCACCCCGCTGCTCAAGAGCGCGACAACGCCATTTCCAAGGCCCGCTTCGAGTTCCGCTGGCGCGACCAGTTCGCCCTCGGTCTCGATCCTGCACGTGCTATCGATTACCATGATGAAACACTCCCTGCTGAAGGTGCCAAAACCGCTCACTTCTGCTCAATGTGTGGCCCGACATTCTGCTCGATGAAAATCACCGCAGACGTCAGGAAATACGCCGAGGAAAATGGTTTCACCGAAGAAGCGATGAAATCCCAAGAACTCGAGCCTGCTGAGTAATTCACTTTTTCTGACAGAATTTACAAGACTTAAAGAATTCTTGAGCCGCATAGGACAAGCAAGAATTTGTTAATCCTGTAATTTCTGTTTCCATAAAAACCAACATCATCATGTCTTCACCCAGCTATCTCGATACCGCCACGCAAGCAGCCACGCAAGCAGGAGCTTTTCTCAAAGAGCACTTCGGCAAACCATTAACCGTGGATGAAGCTCTGCATCATGATCTTAAGCTAGCGCTCGACCGCGAAAGCCAAGACCTCATCACCCGCGTCCTGCTTGATGCATTTCCTGACCACGCCATCTTTGGTGAAGAAGGTATCGCTGGAAATCAGGAAAGCGATTACCACTGGATCGTCGATCCCATCGACGGCACGGTGAATTTTTTCTACGGTATCCCCCACTACTGCGTATCTATCGCGTTGCGTTTTAAAGAGGAAATCATCGTCGGCGTTATTTACGATCCTAGCATGGGTGACCTATGGCAGGTGGAAAAAGGCGGAAAACCCTTCCTTAACGGCGAGGAAATCAGCTGCAGTCCCCGTACGAAATTAGAAGAATCTATTCTCTTCGTCGGCTGCGGTAAGGACGAAAAAACGATGGTAGACGGCTTAGCACGCTTCCACAACGCCTCAAAGCGTGCCCGCAAAATGCGTATGATGGGCAGTGCCGCCCTCGGCATGGCATACATCGCCACGGGTCGACTCGACGCCTACGTCGAATCCAGAATTTCCCTTTGGGACATCGCCGCAGGCCAACTCCTCATCGAAGCAGGTGGTGGTAAAGTAGAGCTTACTCCCATCGAAAACACTCGCGCAGGCTTTTCCATCGTCGCGAGTAATGGCAAGATTCCGATCGAGGAGATTTTGTAGATCAAGCTATCTATTGTTTGGGTAGGAATCATTCACACCCAACAAAAAGCCCCCACTTTTATAAGGGGGGCTCGCTGTAAGAGCAGACACACAAACTGCTCGTTATTTTTGTTTCTAAAACACTGCGGATTCAGTTAGTTCCAAGTGCTTTTGAGCTTATCAATGATGATTTCATTGTGAAAGGCATCAAATATGGCCTCGTCTTCTAGTACGAGCTCATGGGCTACCGTTCTTGGGATTACTTCGGCGTATTCCATGATTAGTTCATGGTGGCTGTTGATGAGATTCAGTAACTTCTCAGAGTAGGCGGTTTCACCGTAACCTGATACCTCTGTGGTGTAGAGCATTTGAAAGCCACAGGACGAAGCTTGCAGGGCAGTGTAATTGTCGCGTAGTACTTTGGAATCTTCGTGCTTACCGATGCCTGAGAAGAAGCTTGTGATGTTCGCGGTTGCCTTGGATAGACCTTCGATAATCTTTGCCCCCATGCCTGCTTCGTCAAACTTCTGATTGGTAATTTTCTCTAACTCATCAATCACGTGGCAGTAATGCAGTTCGGTTTTACGCAGAATATCAGATGCGGGTAAGAAGTTGGCGGACTTGTTCTCCACCGCCTCTTTACTTGCCTTAATAAAATTTGTGAGTTCATTGTAATAGCCTTGGGTAATGTCGTTTGTTTCTTTAATTAATGTATTCATAACAACTAGATAATTGCATGATGGATACCAGATTCAAAAAGGCTCTGTAACCCTCATAAAGACTAGCTTTATTCAAATCAAACCCTGAACTAAAACATCTAATTTAAATGCATGATGCAATATCTTTGATGCTCAGAAATGCATGATGCACGAAGCAACTTGTCAAAGCCGACATTGAACAATTTTTCTAACATTTCACATTTTATACATATCGAAAAATGATGACTTCAAATTGAATTGACTATGATCATGAAGCTAGGTGTAAGTCCCTCCATGTTTCAACAAATCAATCTAGATAAGTTAGATTCCATCATTGCCAATTTCATGCAGCGCTGGGCACTGCTAGCGATGCGCATCTCTTTCGCGATTATCTTCATATGGTTTGGTATCCTTAAGCCGCTCGGCATCTCTGCTGCCGGACCTCTCGTTATGGATACTGTTAAATGGATGCCTGTTTTTGAAAGCTCTACGTGGTTAAATATCATCGGTTGGTGGGAGGTAGTCATCGGCCTCGCTTTTCTTACCAAAAGGACAACACGTATTGCCATCGGCCTATTAGCACTACAAATGATGGGGACATTCATGCCGCTGATCATCCTCCCTGAGACCACCTTTCAAGCTGGGCATTTCCCTTACGCACCCACTCTAGAGGGTCAATACATCATCAAAAATCTATTGATCATCTCCGCCGCACTATTCGTGGGCAGTACTGTTAAAACAAAGAGCGAGTCTTGATCATTGGTGAATTAAAAACGCCTCAATCTCGTCGACACTTTGACAATGGCGGTAGCCGCGATTACTTAGAATAACTTCGACTAAAAGTAACACATCATGACTACCCCCAATATCATCCAAGCCTATGCAGTCCACGAGCCCAAGAGCACCTTTTCACCATTTACCTATGAAGTCGGAGAACTGCCATCACACGAGGTAGAAATTGACATTCTTAACTGTGGTATTTGTCACAGTGACTTAAGCATGGTGGACAATGAGTGGGGTATGACGGAATATCCCCTTGTTGCCGGTCACGAGATTATCGGTAAAATAGCCGCCGTCGGTAGTGCCGTCTCGAATTTGAAAGTTGGTACCGCTGTTGGACTTGGCTGGCACAGTGGCTACTGCGGCGACTGTCATTCCTGTAAATCGGGAGACCAAAACCTTTGCGCCTCCGCCGAGGGCACTATCGTTGCACGCCATGGCGGTTTCGCCGATAAGGTACGCGCCGATGCTACTAGCGTAGTCGTGATTCCCGAGGGGATCGATCTTGAATCAGCTGGCCCACTTCTTTGCGGGGGCATTACCGTTTTTAACCCCATTGTGCAGTTTGGTATCAAATCGACCGACAAAGTTGCCGTCATCGGTATCGGTGGACTTGGGCACATCGCTCTCCAGTTTCTCAACGCTTGGGGCTGTGAAGTGACTGCATTCACATCCAGCGAGGCGAAACGGACTGAAGCACTTGAACTAGGCGCACACAAAACTCTCAACTCACGTGATGAAGCTGAGATCGAAGCTGCTGCTTACTCTTTCGATTTCATCATTTCAACCGTCAACGTGAAACTCGACTGGAATCTCTTCGTCAACACCCTTAAACCTAAAGGACGCCTACATTTTGTAGGAGCAACCCTCGAACCTCTGGACCTGGGTGTTTTCCCACTCATTATGGCACAGCGCTCAGTCTCAGGATCACCAGTTGGAAGCCCTGCCACTATCGAAACGATGCTTGAGTTCGCCAAACTCCACAATATCCAGCCCAAAGTGGAAACTTACCCTATGAGTGAGATTAACGACGCCTTTGAACACCTTAAATCAGGTAAGGCGAAATATAGAATCGTGCTCAAGAATAATGAGTAAACTAGTGCCATGTCCCAAGAGTTAGATCTAGTGAAATTGCAACGTATTAAAAATTTGACCACGACCTTCCGCTTCAGCCCAATCAACCTCCTGCAGCAGCCACCCGAGGTTGCTAACCCTAACTAAAAAAACGCTTACCTTTCACATGCAAGGCTAGAGTATGCCTGAACCTCTCAACTACTTTTTCATTAATTTACTATTCACCTGTCCTTCATTCCACACTGATATTGTCGCATCTTTTAGGTGCTAAAAATCTGATTCGCCCCATTGATATAAAAATGAACTACTTCAGCTCTTTTCATTAGGACTCTTTGCGATGGAATCATTCTGAAGTTACTCAAAACGCTTGGATTGATGTATGAACTCTCTCCAGTCGAGTAATTACCAATTCCATGCCATGGTTAATAAAGTTGGGTTTTAAAGCCCAAATCACACCCTTAAAACGGGCTATGACAAAGCGGTTTACACCTCATATAGCTGCATCACTTTAATTCCACGGAGAGCAAATCCCGCTGCCTGAAAGCGAGCTAAGACGAAGCCAACAAGATTTTTTCTACAGCATCAGGTTTAAAGAGAATAAGTGATGTTTCAATAGCCATTTGTAGATGACACAACGCTTAAAATAACTGTTTGCAACCGCGAATGGGGTAGATGACGAAAGTTTTGTTGTAAAGAACGCGGATAAAACTAAATCGTGTAAGAATGAGTGTGAAGCTAAGGTTAATAAGTAGATTAAAACGCTAAGTAAACGAGCGGGATTTTTTATAAACTAAAGTTTGCCCATGGATGTGATCCGGCGCCTGTGTCAGAAAGTTCTCCTGAGTTTGTCACTTCTGGACCGAAGGTATCGTTGGCACTTATCAAATAATTATCTGTTTGTCCAATAACGGAGTTCTTGAGAATTAGATTTTTGTTTCCGTTTACTGTCCTGATGCCGTTGGTTTGAGTATTTAAACTGCTGATGTGGTTCTCTTCTAGTCGGTTCGAAGATCCAAGAACGATAGTGATGCCCGAAGAGATAAAATTACGAATATTATTGCTTAGGAGCGTGTTACCTTCCGCATAATACAGAAATATGCCCTCACTTCCGCTGTCAATAATTGAGCAGCTAGATATAGAGTTTCCGCTGCATTCCCCAAAGAACCCGTTTAGATAGATCCCTTGATTTGTAGAATTGCTGATAGAGCATTCCAAAATAGAGTTGCCACTACATTCTGCATTAGAGCCATCAAGATAGATCCCATATAATGAGGGATTGCTGCAGCTGACTTGATGAATACTGCTGTTCTTTACATAACGGAACCGCACAGAATAGCCAAAACCACGGATTGAGCCATTTTTGATTGTTACATTAGTTAGCGAAGCCGCGCTTGTTCCTCGGGCGTTAACTCCTGCATAAGAAAGGCTTGTCGCTGTGCCATTGATATTAAACCCATTAAGATCTACTGTGACATCATTATTACTGATGAGTATACCATGTGCATCAGCAATAATGTTTAGGTTTCCTGTTAGGTAATAAGAACCAGCCGCCAAAATGGTTATCGTCCCATTAGCGTCAATAGAAACTCCTGCCGCACCATCGACGAGTGGAGTTCGTGCCTCGACTTGATCGAGAGTTTTATAGGTTGGGGATGGAGAGCCTATTGGTGGGGCCAGAGAGCCGCCTGTCTGAGCTAACGCTAGACTTGCCAAGGCTGCGGAGAGAATGAAATTAAGAACCAAGGATTTCATGGGTTTTCATTGAGGCTGAAGTTTGCCCAAGGGTGAGCTGAGTCACCTGTGGAGGAAAGTGCTCCTGATAAAGAGACTTCAGGGCCGTAGGTGTCATTCGAACTGATGGAATAGTTGTCTATTTGGCCTGTAACTGAGTTTTTTATTATGAGATTGTTCGTTGAAAATAATGTTCTTATTCCTGCACTCTGAGGACTGGAGCTAGATACGTGATTGCTTTCCACACGATTTGAAATACCGCCAGCGAATCTAATACCAGTACCGCTAAAATTACGGATCGTGTTATTAATTACAGTATTTCCATCCGTGTAAGTCATATAGATTCCATAACTCTGAGAGTTGTAGATAGAGCATTCTGAAATGGTATTACCATTGACACCAGTATCATTACCCAAAAGATATATCCCACTACCCAAAGAATTACTGATTAAACATTTTGAGATGATGTTATTATTACATTCCCCAAAAGTGCTAGATAAGTATATTCCAGTGCCTAACGAGTTAATACAACGAACTTCGTTAATAACGCTGTTACTTACATGACTGAATTCTATGCTGTTCCAAAAACCTTGGATCGAGCCATTTGTTATTTTAATATTGTCTAAACTAGAGCTTACAGGATCTTCAACAAATATTCCTTCAGAATTAAATGTTGTTCCTGTGCCGCTAATTTGAAAACCATTGAGGTCTAAAGTTACACCACTTGTTGTAATACGAATCCCATCGAAGTTTCCAGTGATATCTACATTTCCAGTAAGATAGTAAGAACCAGCTTCAGAAATTGTAATTGTATCATTTGCATCAATGGAAACTCCTACAGCACCTTCCACAAGCGGTGCCCGGGCCTCGACCTGATCGAGAGTTTTATAAGTCGGTGAAGGGGCTCCTATTGGAGGAGTGAGCGAGCCGCCTGTCTGTGCGAGTGCTAGGCTGCTGAATGCCGCAAAGATGATGCAGGTGTAGTGGAGTAGTTTCATGTGGTGTATTGTTGATTTTGGAACAAGTAAGATTAGAGACCAAAAGGTGGCAGGATGATGGGCGTGAATGTCGTAAAAGGTTTGACGGCTCTCACTCGGAAGAAGCAGCGGTTTTCTGAGTCTGTAGTGTAGGTGATGAGTCGGGTGGTGGTGACACCTGAGTCTGGGCTGAAGGTGCCTAGTGTGGAATTGTTCCATGAGTCGGTGATGCCGAGATCGGTGGAATATTCGATGCGGTAGAGACGAGTCGGCGAAGAGGTGAACTCAATGGTCGTCTCAGTAATACCCTGATCGTAGCTCTGGGAAACGATCTTTAAGTAGCTGTTCGCATCGTCTGGATCAGTGCTTCCAAGGTATTCATTGCGGTCACTAACGCCATCGGAATCATAGTCTGTGTCTTGGCCTGCAGTCGCCAGATCGCCGAACTGCTCGTATTCCCAGAAGTCCGCGATACCATCGCTATCACTATCGGTATTCGTCATGCTGTTCGTAGTGAGCTGGCCAGAGCCTAAATTCATCCAGCCTGTATTAGCTCCCCATGCGTAGCCCTCGAACTCTCCCGTGCTGAGATCGACGCGCGGTCGGTAAGCATTCGTCGCAGTCGCCCAGCCGAAGTTGATCCAGCCAGTGTTTGCTGACCATGCGAGGCCTGAGAGGTTTCCCTGACTATCATGATTCACTCCATAATCGAGTGATTGAAAGATCGCAAAGGCGTTCGAGTAAGCATAGCCATTACTAGGTGAGCCATCGCCAAAGCTGATCCAGCCAAGATTCGCACTGTAGGCATATCCTGATAGGTAACTTTCTCCAAAGACGACGCCGTCTGGAAACGTTCCACTAGGGAAACTAAATTGATTATAACGAAATGTCACCCAGCCCGTATTAGCATCCCAAGCATAGGAATCACTTGCATCTATTGTGGTGTCTGCGAGAGCAGTTGGTAAGAGTGCTGAGAAGGCCAGTAGGGCTAGTTTTCTAGGTGCTTTCATCAAGAGGGTGCGTTGTTCTTTTTGTGTACTGATTATTCCGCTGAAATAAGTAGTTTGAATTATACCAATTATTGATGGTTTTAATTTTACGGTGCTGACGTCCCCAAATCCTCAATTTTGAAAAAATGTTTGGATGTTGGAAATAGGCTTTTCGGAATTAATATTTCAACCGTGTCCCCAGTTCCTTGTATGTCGGCTAGCCCTTGAATGGGGACAAAAGCTTCTGTGAGGTCTTCAGTAGTCATCACGCGATAATAGTGACTAGCTTTCGAGTTTTCTAACGTAAGTGAGATTTTGTCATCTATGATACTAATCGGCTCCAATGGTGTTTTTAGTAAATCCGTTTGGTAGTTAATACCTGAGACGGACCCTACATATTGAACGTTTTCTGAGCTGATGATTTCTTCTATATTGATACGGACTGTAAGACTTGCTTCCGTATATGAACCAGAAGTTATGGTTTCTCTTTCTTCGACAGGAACTGCTATTGTGTTTATAGCAGTATAGTCACCAGAATCAGCCTCCAGACCAGCGCCGTAATTAAACTCTAAAAGATCGCCAGGCTGAACTACCACTTCGAGAATACCTACAGGTTCGGATAAGAGCCCCGTATTTCCATCATAGACAACATAGCTTACATAGGCATCTGTTACTGCGTTGTAGGCAGTCGAGGCTCCATAGTTTTTATAAGCAGAATCAGATGATGAGTTTGAGTCAGGATCCCTTGCTACTAAAGATAGGCTGTAAGAAAAACCCGCGCGTGCCTGAGTCTTAAAGTATGGACCAGTTTCGGCTTGAGGTAGCCTTGTTTGATTAGCTGTATAATATTTTACTTTTACAGTGAATGGCTGTGTAGGAGCCGAACCATCTGGTAGCTCGAATAAAAAGAAATCTTCTATAGATGTCCTGACGATTGCATTATCAGTCTTACGAGCCTGATAGCCGCCAAATGCTGAGGCTTTGGCACTCATGCTAAATGTACTGTAGCCAGGTATGCCGACACCACCTCCCGCATATGTATTCCAGCTATTGAATGTAAATCCTGAGTCGAATGACTCAGTATTGATGTCACCTGCAAATATAGGAGGGGCTTTAATAGCGTCAGCTACTCCAGAACTTTCTATTATTAAATTAGACGACTTCCCTACATTGATTACCGCGCGGATCTCAGCTGTATTTTGCGCATAGAGGGATTCTGAAAAGATGAGCAGGCAAAGAAGTAATTTAGTCATAGCTGGAAGATCTATGACCGCATTTATAAATTAATATAATGATGAGTCTATGGGTAGTATTACCCATGTTATGTCATGATCTTATAAATACGCAGAATACTGCGCAATAACTCGTGTCCTCGAATCGATAGTGAGCTTTTTCAAAATACTACTGACGAACTTATTAATCGTCTTTTCAGATACCTTCATCTCCCAAGCTATCTCTGAGTTACTCATCCCTAGGCAGAGGTATTGCATAGCTTCTAGCTCACGGTTCGTCAGAAGAGTTTCTAGCTTGAGCTTGGTTTCAAGTGCTCGCTCAGTCATATCGTCTGACCTTGAGGCTAAGGTGTGGTGACGCGCTAGAATGTGTCCACGCATGATAGATGCTTTCAGGTGTTCGGCTGCAGTGAACTCACGGTCAGAGTGAAAAGTGAGCAAGATACCTTCGCCGTCTTTGATCGTGATATGCATGAGCAGCTGATCTTCGATCTGCAGCTTGCTAGCTACTTCCTTATAGAATGGGAGCTGATGGAAGCCTTTCTTACTGATGTGTTCACGCACACGCTCGACAGTATCGACAATCTGCACTTTACCTGTTTCGAAATCTAAGTAAGTAGGAAAGAGGGGGTGAGTAGGTAATGTCCTATTCAGTGCGGGCACTAGTGGGCCGATGCGCTCATTAAATGCTGGCGTGTTTGCAACGCTGACGAGATACATGTCGGAGTTGTGAATATTCCAACTTGCGAATTGTGCGCCAAGAAACTTAGCGAGAGACTCTAAAACATAACTTTCAAATGAGTTAGCATCATTAATATTGTGAAGCGTCAGGATCATTTTATCCATTTCTTGCCAGTCGAGTTTAGTAAGCACTGTTATTTAGAGGTAAGGGATGAAATACAAGATTCTTTGGCGTAGATGAAATGATTAACTATTCAAAGCAGGCTTAACCTTATAATTATATCTGATGAACCTTGATGAGTTTTTACTGAAATCAAACTGAAACTCATGTTATGACATGCTTTGTGATAGGTGTTTTATAATTTTACATGAGTGCATTAACGGCAAATACACATTACCTGTCAGCTGAACTTTAAAAATATAAAACATCCATACATAACAAAGGGCTTCAGAATGAACTGCGAGTTGCCTCATAAATAAGGACACTCCAACTATGGAGCCTCAGGAAAAATCTCTACAACGTGAGAATGAAACAAGAAAGCCGAGTAAGAGAAGGTTCAAAAATCCGTAAGAAGTCATGCAAAAAAAAGTTATCTATTAGGTTTAGCTCAGTAACAGCTTAGGGAGTCGCCTTAGGCTGTGATGACGTCGCGCATTAACTTCAATTTTGTAGTCTGCGCGGGAGATTTCAGTCGCGACTATGACGCTCATGCCACGGTTCATTTCACCGAAAGACACTTCTTAAAATCCGCTTCACTTAAACAACAAGGATCTGCTGCCACCCAGTGATCTTCTTCTATTTCAACGAGTGAGAGATCCATCCCGATAGTTTGCTCGTATTTCGAGTGATTGATACGGTGCCCAAAGGCGCTGCCCTCAGGAGGGTTAATCGGCGATGGGATTTCACCTTCAAGGGCAGTTCGAGTATTTTTCAGCGATGGATCAGGCTCAGGGATCGCTGAGAGGAGTGCCTTCGTGTAAGCGTGTTTGGGCTTTTTATAGATAGCATCAGCATCGGCAATCTCGACGATTTTGCCAAGGTACATCACGGCAACCCGATCGGAAATATGTTTTACCACTGCTAGATCGTGGGCAATGAAGAGGTAGCTGAGACCCATGTCACGCTGGAGTTCAAGCATGAGATTGAGAACTTGGCTCTGAACGGAAACATCGAGCGCGGAGACGGGTTCATCTGCTACGACTAGTTTGGGCTTCAAAGCGATGGCGCGGGCGATACCGATGCGCTGCCGCTGGCCTCCTGAGAACTCGAAGGAGAACTTATCAATGGCTGTCTTCGGCAAACCTACGCGATCAAGCAGCTCAGCGATCCACTTGTTCCGCTGGGCGCGGTCGCCCATTTTATGAATAGCATACGCTTCCTCAATGATCGCACGGACGCTGAGTCGAGGATCGAGCGACTCGGCAGGGTCTTGGAAAATCATCTGGATATCCTGTCTAATACCACGCAACTGCTTGGCTCCTGCACGGGTGATATCATGACCATCAAATTCTATTTTTCCTGATGTGGGAGAATGGAGGCGCACAGCGCATTTTCCGAGAGTGGACTTACCACAGCCTGATTCACCGACGAGACCGAGGGTTTCGCCAGGACGAATGAACAGAGAGATATCGTCCACTGCCTTCACCGCACCTACCTGCTTCAACATAACACCACCCACGATGGGGAAGTGCATTTTTAAATTGGTGAGTTCCAGAAGGTTGGTA
Organism: Akkermansiaceae bacterium; assembly: GCA_051252195.1. Lineage (GTDB taxonomy): Bacteria > Verrucomicrobiota > Verrucomicrobiia > Verrucomicrobiales > Akkermansiaceae > Oceaniferula. Next base: position 209,880 of record JBPOGD010000002.1, read on the forward strand.
GACATGAGAGTAATATTTTTTTGACAGAATTATCGCAAGACACAGAATTTCTATTCCATGCAGCGGGGGCAGGTTTCAGCCCAGTGACTGGGTGCTACTTGCTCAAAATCGGGTCGATGAATCAGTTCGCGGACAGGGACACCCATACGCTGGCAGAATCGGCAGCCTTTGACGAAGTCGTGAATAGAGGCCACGTTTCCAGGGATCGTTTTGAGAACAGATTTGCGCGGAGTATCGAGTCGGGCAATGGAGTTGAGTAAGCCTTTGGTGTAAGCGTGGCGGGGATGTTTAAAGAGATCGTGCACCTCAGCTTTTTCCACAATACGCCCTGCATACATCACGATAACTTCATCGCATGCCTGAGCAATCACTCCAAGATCATGGGTAATCAGGATGACCGACATATCCATTTCCTGCTGAAGTTCCTCAATAAGGTCGAGGATTTGCTGCTGAACGGTCACGTCGAGCGCGGTGGTGGGTTCATCAGCGATGAGCAGATCGGGCTTCAAGGCTAGTGCCATGGCAATGACAACGCGCTGGCGCATGCCTCCTGAGAGCTGGTGAGGATACTCCCCTATTCTCTGCTCTGGCGCGGGAATTTTCACTTTACGCAGAATATCGATGGACGCTTCCCACGCCTCCTTTTTACTCATCTTCGTGTGTAAAAGAAAAACCTCGCTGAGCTGTTTCCCAATGCGATGACAGGGGTTTAGCGCCGTCATTGGCTCTTGAAAAATCACGCCGATATCGACGCCGCGGATTTTGCGCATTTCTTTAGTCGAAAGACTACACAAGTTCTGCCCCTTGAAAACAATCTCGCCTCCCAGCACCTTACCCATCGGCTGAGGCAATAATTGTACGATCGACATTGCCGTTACACTCTTCCCACAACCCGATTCGCCCACGATTCCCAAGGTCTTACCGCGTGGCACAGCGAAACTAAGGTCATCAACCGCACGCAGCCAACCGCCATCGGTCTCGAAGGAAGTGATGAGGTTTTTGACTTCTAGTAGGTTATCAGGCATTACAATTATTTTCTGTATTGATCAAAAATCAGATTCTTCTCAGGAAAAGTATCTCCATCACGCATAGCTTTCTCCGTTTCCTTTTTGATGTCCTCGTCGATCCAGTAAAGATAAGTCGACTCCAAATCTCGAGTCTGCTTCACATTAAAATCATCCGGCCACTGCATCCACCGCCAGTAACCGCAGCGGATTAGTGGGATGGTGTAACCAGGAATCCACGGAGCATCGCGGTAAATCAACTCCTCAGCACGATGTGCATTCCTCTCAATCTCGTCCAAAGAAATAGCGTCGCGCACCGCATCGGCGACTTGATCCATTTCAGAGTCAGCGTAAACTGAAAAATTATTCGTCATCGGTTTCAGCTCCTTGGTATTTGGCTCAAAAGCATTGGATGAGTGGAAAAACTGCCGGTAGGTAGGAAATGGAGGTCCTGAACCCCAGCCGCTAAAGATTAACTGATGTTTTTTTTCCAGACCTTTAAGAAACATTTCCGAGCCATCCAAGCCCTCTGGTTTGTATTCTACGCCCGCCTTAATCGCCTCTTCCTTCAGGCGCGAAATGATCGCGGAAACCAATGGATCCGAAGGATAGGTAATGGTGAAGCTTAACCTCTGGCCTTGGTCGTTCATCAAAACGCCATCGTCGCCACGCTTTGTAAATCCCGCCTTGGTAAAGTGCTCTTGTGCGCGCTCGATGGAAAAAGCACGCGAAACTAATGTCGGATGAGAATAGCGGCCATAGCCGTCGTTAAAAGTTTTCAGACGAGCTGCATCGCCACGAAATTCAAAATCGATGACTTTCTCAAAATTCGTCGCGTACTGTAGCCCTATACGAACGTCGACTTGATCAAGAGGAGGCTTTGCACAGTTAATATAAATTCCTCGCGGCACTGCTGGATAGTCGGCATAGAATGTAACTTTCTCAATGTAGCCGTCAAAAACAGCGTCAAACTCCGTTTTTTCATACCAGTTCTTCGGGTTATTAAGCGTAATGAAATCGAGCTTCCCTCTCTTGAAATATTCAAGTGCCGTGTTGCTATCGCGAATCAGTCGGTATTCTATTTTGTCTGCGTTGTAAGTATTTTTTGTATACTTACGGTCTTTTGCCCACCAGTTTTCGACGCGAGAGAGAGTAATCGACCGACCTTTGAGGATGTCTTTTCCCTTGATGATGTAAGCCCCTGTCGTTGGCTGTGGTCGCCAGTTATAGCGTTTTGCAAAATCTGGCCCAACTTCATTATAAAAGTGCTGAGGAAAAGGCCCGACGCTAGCCTCTAGTGCGGTAAGCGGCTTTGGATCAGTAAGGGTAATCGAGTAGGTTTTATCATCGTAGCGAGTTATATTCGTAAACTGTGTACTGAAATACTCTTTCCGATACGGTGTGTGTACGTAAGGCCCTAAACTCATATAAAACGCCATAAAGATATCTCCCGTTTTTACAGCGACACCATCGTTGTAAGTGGCTTTATCATCGATGTGAAAATACACCGTCCGCTTGTCTTCACTCACTGCCCACCGATCCGCTAAGCTTGGAATCATCGCTCCAGTGTTGGGGTGCAGAGTTACCATCCCCATATGAATGTTATCAGAGTGTTCGCCCCGGAAACTATTATTCGACTGATCACCTATCACTCTGAGTGTGGGAGGGAACTGGGTAAAATAAGTGTGAAATACACCTCCTTTCTTCGCCTCGTCTGACCCTAGTTCAGGCTCGTCCCAGTTGGTTTCCCAGTCGAGATCTTGGGGCAAATCATCAATCGCTTTAAAACTAAAATACTCAGGGGCCTTCAGCCGTACTTTGAGCTCGGCTAGCTCAGCTTCTTTTTTCACAAACTCCTCTTCAACAAACTCGGTGACACTGAGCGCTTTTTCTAGCTCCTCGATGTCGCGCTCGATCTTTTCCTTCACCTGCTCGTTATAGTAGGCATAAAATTCTTCAACCTCCGCCGTGTTATCGCGCGCAGGGAACTCCTCTTGCTCGGTGCAGGACACCAGAAAGAGGGATGCAAGTAGTAGAATATAAATGCGGAGGATCATTTGTAGTATGTGAATTTCTTAGGATCAAAAGCCTCTCTCACAGCCTCGCCGATGAAGGTAATGAGAAGAAGTAGAATCACCATGCTGATAAAGACAGACGACACGATCCATGGGGCGTCAAGATTCGCAACGCCATCGCTCAGAGTCCGACCCCAGCTCGGATAGTTTTCCGGCAGACCAAAACCGATGAAATCAAGTGCCGTCAGCGAAGTCGTCACTCCTGCGAAGCTGAAGGGAATGAGGGTTACGATAGTCGAGATCACATTCGGCAAAATATGCTGCATAATCATACGCGGCGTTGAGGCACCGAGAAGTTTGCTCGCCTGCACATAGTCCCTCGATTTTTCTCGATAGGTCGCAGTGCGCATGTAGTAAGTCATACCAATCCATGAAAAAATACACATCACACCAACGATGACGCCGACAGTGCGCTGTTCGGGCTCGAGACGACTGTTAATAATCATCACGACAAAAAGGAAAGGAATGTTCGCTAATATCTCAATGAAACGCTGAGCGATGATGTCGAACTTACCACCGAAGTACCCCATGAGACAACCGATTGTTAAGCCGAGCGCATAGCTCACTGAAAGGTAAAGAACCGCGCCTTTGAGGACGACTTGGAAACCTCCATAGAGAGTGGCGAGAATATCCCAGCCCTTTGAATCCGTGCCGAGATAGTGCCTATTTTTCAGATCAGGTTTCAATGCGGGATAGAGCGTTGTTTGGAGCTTAGTGACAGTTGATTGATCAAATTCTTCTTCCGTCAGCTCACCTAGCCATTCGCGGGAAAGTCTCTCTCCCTTTTCCCACTGCTCGCGTAAAACGGGATCGCCATCCATGCTGAAGCCGTCGGCACGACCTGTAATTTGGCCTCTACGGAATTTATACATCATCGCCATCTGAGAAGGATCTTCGGCGTAATAGGTATAAGCTAAACCTGAGTAGGGCTTCGACTGATCAGCGCGGGTAAACGCTCCATCTTCGTTTAAAATATCCACTTTCAACAAGTCCTGTGAGTCCAGCACAGGATCCCAAGGTACGATGGGCATGATCAACCAGTTTTCCGAGGCCGTGTCTTGCCAAGATTTTTTTAAATCGCGATACCGTGCCTCGCTCTCATCTGCTTGACCAAACTCGGTACCCGCGTACTGCCGCTGCTGGAAGGCAGGGAAAAAGAACTGGCCTTCGTAGTTCACCACTAAGGCACGCTTCCCGACCAATGTCTGATCCAACAAAGCAATGACGATGAGGGCGATAAACAGCCAGAATGAGACGTAGCCGCGGTGGATTGATTTAAAACGCTCGAACTTCCTCAGCGTCATCGGACGCCAATAAACGTCTTTATCCACTTTGATCACGATCAGCAGTCCAGCAAGAAATGCAGCTGCCATGGATACGTAACCTGTAGTTTCTCCAAACCCAAAGAACCATCGTAACGACGGCAAAGCCCAACCCATGAAATGCGATCCCGCCCCGAGGAGAGATAACATGATAAGGAGGATGCCTAATTTACGATACATGAGAGGATTTATTTATAAGTAATGCGCGGATCGACCAGCGCGACACAGATATCGGATAAAATATTACCGACAAGCTGAAGAATGGCAGCGACGACCAGCACACCGAGAATCAAGGGCTCGTCACGCTCGATAACGGCAGAAAACTGCATGAGACCAAAGCCGTTAATATCGAAAATCTTCTCAATAAGAAAACTTCCCGCAAGGAGAATAGTAATATTGTCGCCAAAGGTTGTCGCAATCGGAATCAGCGAATTTCGCAGAGCGTGTTTAAAAACGGCGCTGTTATAAGAAACACCCTTTGCAGTAGCAGTTCTGACATAATCAGCTGCTAGATTATCCATGAGATTGTTTTTCATCATCATCGTCATAAAGGCAAAGGAACCGATAAGATAACAAACCAGCGGCATGGCTGCATGATAGAAAATGTCGAGGATTTGCCCTGCAACCGATAGCGTTTCATAGTTATCACTGCGGAATCCGGAAAGAGGAAACCAATCGAGCTTAAAGCCAAAAGTCAGCAGTAAAAATGCCCCTAAGACGTAACCCGGAACGGCGTAACCGCTAAAGACAACGATGGACGAAAATGTATCAAGAAAAGAGCGGTGCTTAATCGCTTTCAAAATTCCCAGCGGAATACAAATCGAATAAATAATGATCATGCTGCAAATACCGTAGAACAGGGAAATTGGAAAACGCTCCTTCATCATCGTCCAAACGGGATCATTATATTTCATCGAACGCTGAAGATCGAGTTGAAGGATCCCTCCAAATCTCGGCTGGTAAACCACAGCCTGCGGGATGGCTTTACCTTCAGGGAAATCGAGACCTTCTGGTCGAGATTTTGTTTTGGTGCGCTTTGCCCAGCGCTTTTTGATTTCCTCCTCAGTAATGATGCGGGCTTTCCATTGACTGAGATTCTCCACTTCCACGCCTTCAGCTGGGGTGATTTTGCCTTGGCGATTTACCATCACCGCCTGACCTGTGCCAGCGAGCAGCACCTTTGCTGAGTCTTCACCTTTACTAAATTCAGCCGAACTCCGCAGTGACTCCTTTGGGAATACACCCAGCCAGCGGAGGTACGCCACCATCACATTAACGTCGTAGCCATATTTCACCTCTGCTTGGAGAATTTGGCTCGGCTGGATCGTGCTCTGGTTTTCTTTTTGTGAAGAAGCACCACTCCCCGATTCACCGCCTACAGATGCCATCGCTGCCTGCATTTCTTTTTCAATAGGGCTTCCAGGTGCTAGCCTCATAATTAAAAAAACCGCCAGCGTGATCCCCACGAAGGTAGGTGGAATCAGGAGTAGACGGCGGATGAAGTAGGCTTTCATGAAATGAGGGCAATCAATACCTTATCAACGGAATGTGCTTGCATGATATTTAGTTGCTATCCTTTGGCTACGCAAGCCCCTCATGATACATCGTCCTCTTTTTCTAAACTGCAGTTGAACAAGACTTTACGCCAAACGTCATTTATAATTTCTGACTTCCCCTCAGCATCCACACGAACAGTTTTCATTTCGCCTTGGGCGACTTCAAGATCACAGCAGCTCATGGAAAAAATCCATTGGAGAGAGCTTTTACCGACCTTAGCGATCGAGATAGAAACTTCCACTTCATCACTCACTCGCAAAGGAGCCAAGTAATCACAGCTAATCTTTACGCGTGGCCAGCCGCCGTTTTCCAACAAGGGGATACCCAACTCCGCTAAAAAATCGTGCTCAGCCTCCTCAGCGTAACAGAGAAGACGAGCAAAATGAACCACGCCGGCAGCATCGGTATCGGCGAAACTAACGCGGCGTTGGTAGACGTGTTTCATCAGGAAAAGCTTAGTCCATCTTGCGGACGAGTAAGCTGGAGTTATGCCCACCGAACCCGAAGGAGTTACTCAGAGCCGATGTGACTTCAACTTCGCGAGCCACGTTAGCCGTGTAGTCGAGATCACACTCAGGGTCTTGATTTTCCAAATTAATCGTTGGTGGCACGATGCCGTCTCGCATTGCCATCAGACAGGCTGCTAACTCTATCCCACCAGCTGCACCGAGAAGGTGACCTGTCATCGATTTGGTCGAGCTCACAATGAGCTTATCTTTCGCGTGATTACCAAAGCTCCTCTTAATCGCCTTCGTTTCACAAATATCACCAAGCGGTGTGGATGTACCGTGGGCATTGACGTAATCAACATCCTCGGGATTCATCTTCGCATGCTTGAGTGCCATGTCCATGCAGCGGGCTGCACCTTCCCCCTCGGGATGCGGGGATGTCATGTGGTAAGCATCGCCACTAATTCCGTAGCCAGCAAGTTCCGCATATATTGTAGCACCACGTTTCTTGGCATGCTCGTATTCTTCAATGACCACAACACCTGCACCTTCACCCATGACAAATCCGTCTCGGCCAGTGTCGAAGGGTCGCGATGCGCGTTCAGGCTCGTCATTGCGTGTGCTGAGCGCCTTCATGTTACTGAAACCAGAGAGCCCCATAGGTAAAATAGTCGCTTCTGCTCCGCCACAAACAAAGGCGTCGGCATCGCCAAACTTGATCATTCTCCACGCCTCACCAATATTGTGATTCGAGGTCGCACAGGCTGTGACAATCACCATATTTGGACCGCCAAAACCGTATTCCATAGAAATAATCCCACTACCGATGTTGGAAATCATCATCGGAATCACAAAGGGAGAAACACGTGACGCGCCTCTTTTAAGAAGTTTTTCATGCTCGCGCTCGAGAGTACCAAGTCCGCCAATGCCACTACCCACCATCACACCGACGCGGTTTTTATCGATCCCTTCATCGTCCAGCCCCGCGTCTTGGATCGCCATTTTAGAAGCGGCGACAGCAAATTGAGCATAACGGTCACAGCGGCGTCCATCCTTAGGGTTTGAGAACCAAGGATCAGCATCAAAGCCTTTTACCTCACCCGCAATCTTACATGGGTACGGCTCAGGATCGATCAGAGTCACTGGCCCAATCCCGCTCCTCCCAGCCTTCAGCCCCTCCCAGGTACTTTGCAAATCATTTCCCAATGGGCTTAAAGCTCCGATACCAGTGATGACAACTCTACGATCGTTCATAAATATAGATATAAATTAAAAATACCTCATGGAGTCTACAGCCCTGTCGCGAGCAAACCATTCGGCTCGGCATATTATTCAATAGATCGCTACGAGTGCAAGCCTCATCAGTGAGGAGTTTATTATGATCACCCAAGCCTTGTCGATTCACCACGCTCGTTTTGCCGTCCGCAATCAGAACATATTGAAGTCTTTTCACGGCTAAGGTCTTGGTACAGATGACCGCAAGCACGGCAAGTGATAATCTGCCGCTTCCTCTGCCGCAACAATCTCCGCCGCTTCACTGCAGTAAAAAAAACATACAAACCGACAGCGACCAAAGGCACACTGATAACCCAAAGGATAAGTTCTTCGATAGTAAGCTCAATCATACCGTCAATTTCTTTGCACGAAAATTTGTAGCTCAACGTGCCCCACCCAGGTGCCCCCTTCTGAAGTATTCTCAAGGGGTTTAAACGTTTGCTGCCGCAGCCATCCCGCAAGGAGCTTATGAGTATCACTGGGTTTAAACAAATCCAGAGACCCGCCCAATGCCGGGAAGCAGCTAACCACTTCCCCTGAATCATCGATCCCTACGAGAAAAACAAAGGACTGACCAAATACGTCGGCATCAACAAAGCCATCTGGTAAGATGTAACTGTCCTGCTCGACACGATCAGCCAACCGATCACCGGTCTTCATGCGCAATTCTAACTCAACGTGATACGGACTATTCGGGGAAATCAAGGTATCACGAACACCCCAGTCATACACCTTATCGATAGAAAACCCTTCATCGAGAGTTATCAGAGAAGGAGCATCCTCCGTCTTCAAAGCTTGCGGAAGTGATAGTAGCTCACTGTTATAAATTTTCTTTTTAGCGATTAACCTCTCAACACCCTGATCAATACGGCTATAGACATCTGAATCATAAGCTGGATCCCATCGCGGAAGAAATGGAGAACGCTCTTCGACAAGCATCATTAAGTTTCGGCTCATCGGATCTGTTTCATCAATCATCGTCACCGAAACTTCACGTACTGATGACATCGCAGGCATAACCCCCTCAACTTTGACACTGTAGAGCATGAAAGCAAACACTAGCAATGTCATTAGAAGAGCCAAAAACTTGCCAAGCTTGTATCCTTGAACTCCACGCCAATTAAAGACCAGCCCTGCCTCATGATCTCTTAGTTGCTTTTTTTTTCTAGAAATAAACATGTGCCGCATCCTCAGTTTTTCCCTTCTGGCTTACCCAGAAGTTTACAATGCAGACCCATCATAAGAATCTGGTTTATCACCTCTTTCTCTACGCCGCTGGCTACTTCTACGTCTGTCCTTAAAACAGCCGTGGTCATCGACCTCCCAGCATCTTGCTCGCGTAATAAGTTCACCTCTGACTCAAGCCCAGCCAGTGTAGTCTGCACCTTGTTCACCCAGATAGGTGTATCACGCCCAGCCCCTATGGTGATCACGATTGGATTGTCAATTTGCTCATATCTCCAGGGCGACTCATGCAGTCTCACATCGACGCCAGTTTCCTGCACCAGTGATGCTCCTAATAATGGGTAAATCAAAATTAAGGCAATAATATCCAAACACGGCAAGGCATGTAAAAACCCAGGAGTTGATGGCAAAGTAAGCTCAAGTTTCATTTCTTGGCCTTTTTAGCATTCTGAGAAATCTCACCTTTCTTCTCAATAAATGAAACTATCTCACCCTGATCGCGCGCATCACAGATAATATTTACCATCTCTATACCCACACGTTCAATTCTGTGCACCATTCGCGTCACACGTCCGTAAAAGAATAAGTAGAAAAGATAAGCTGGAATCGCAATGGCTAAGCCCAATCCTGTGGTCACTAAGCTTTCATAAACACCAGCAGACATATCTGTAGGCGAGGCGAAACCCTTGTCCTGACTCATGATCATGAAGGTTTTCACCAAACCGCTGACCGTGCCAAGCATGCCCGTCAGTGGCGCAATCAGAGCCACTGCATATAAACTGCGAAGATTACGCTCTAGACTAGGTACTTCTAACTGACCCGCTTCTTGCGCTACGTCTCGCAAATCTCTTCGCTTCAAACTCTTCCTTAACAAGATCGCGTGAGCTACCCGCGCTGCTGGGCCAGGTGCCCGCGAAGCTTCATGAAGAGCTTCAGCAAAGGCTCCCTTACGAACATGATTGGCCAATCCCAAAAGTAGGTTACCCACATTAATTTTTGTTTTTTGAAAAAAGAAAATCCTCTCAAAAACTAGCAACATACTCACTAGGGCTAATAAACCCAGCACATATATAAATGAACCTCCTTGCTCTACCAACTGTAACATTCTGACGCAATCTAGCCTATATCCCTAAAAATTCCAATTTCCAAATAATCTAAAATTTTAAATAAACTGACACCTCTGCTTATCCTCAATGACCAAGCTCTGAGCGCTCATTATAATTACGCAACCATTTGTACAAAGGGTGACAAAAATATTACTGCTTATAGACATGAATATTAAACATATTAATCATGATTTAAATTCATTAATGTAAATGCTATAAAAAACATTACTAACTTGACCTTAAAAAAATACGCCCTACACGACCAACACCTCGCTAATAGTTGAGACAGAACGATTAACTTTATTTTTTGTTATTAATAGAAAATAAGTATGACGAAACAGTCACAGCGTAAATCTAATACGTTGAATTCGATTAAAGTCCACTCTCTCCCACGCTGCGCCTTAGGCCTTAGAAAACCTAACTTATTAATTAACCATGTTAAAAACTGCTATATTTTCTGATATCCATGCTAATTTCAATGCGCTTGAGGCAGTCATTAAAGATGCACAAAGCCAAAACGTGCAAAACTTTGCCTGTCTAGGAGACATCGTGGGATATGGGCCGAACCCCAGTGACTGCATAGCCGCGATGCAAGAAATCAACTGTGTGTGCGTCAAAGGAAATCATGATGATGATGCATCCAATGATCGAAATTTAGAAAACCTCAATAAACAGGCAAAACTTTCTCTCGAGTGGACAAGAAAATCTTTAAGCGACTCACAGAAATCTTGGCTCGCGCAACTCCCTTACCAAAGAAGGTTAGGCAGAAACATGCTAGTTCATTCATCGATCACGAAGCCTGAAACTTGGGAATACGTAAGAAACCGTTTTGATGCCGAGGTTGCTATGCTTAACCAACAAACACCCATCTGTTTTTTTGGTCATACGCACGTTCCAGTCACGTACGTGAAAAAAGGTAACAGCGTCACTAAACTCACAGACACCGACATTGAACTCAGCCCTGATGAAAAATATCTCATCAACGTCGGTTCAGTTGGACAGCCAAGAGATGGCATCGCCAAAGCTTGTTATGCTATTTTCGACCGTGAGAAGCGCACTATCAGCTTAAGGCGTGTCTCGTATGATATCCAATCCGTTGTCAAAGAGATTGATAATTTAGGTCTACCTAGCGAGTTAGGAGCCCGTCTCATATCCGCCGCATAATTTCAAAAACGATACTAAAACACCATGTCTAACCAAACCTACTTTCAAATCCAGCGTGGCTCTGTTGTCAGCGACTGTATGCCAGAGACTTACGACTTCATTAGCCAAAACCTTGAGTATTTTCACCGCGCACTCAAACCAATCAGAGACATCCTATCAGATGATGGACCTATCACCTTTATTTCACACGAAACTCAGTGGTCATTTGCTGTTTGTATTGAAAAGGCCGAACTAGGGAAAGTTGCCTTAGGCAAAGGCGTCATCGCTGAAGGTAATACCAGCATGTACGATGAGCTACTTGAAAAAATATCTTAACTACCCAACCTCATGCACACAGAACTTATTGACCTACTCTATGAAAATGAAGCAGTGGAAGGCGTGGCTCTTTTTAAAGACACAGGTGATTTACTAGAAAGCCACCTCGCGCTAAGCGAATCTTCTGTCATTCAAATCTGCGCTTCCCTCGTCAGTATGAAATTCGGTCTCGCTGAAGCTTCGAGAGCGATGAAGGGCTTCGTTATCAAGACAGAAAAATATACGCTACAGGCCTATATTTATAAAGATTTACTTATCCTTCTTCAAGTAAACCCCAGCTACGCTTTAGATAAAACGTATTTAAAAATCCAATCTCAACTTGGCGATCAAGCAAAGAGTCCCGCTGCCCTACCGAGAAACTCAGGCGTCACCATCACAGAGTCTGATGTCGCTACTACTGAGAACGTAACAATCGACGAACCTATGGTTCAGTGGGCTGACTTTAAGCAAAAATTGGCAACCCTCATTAAACGCGTAGCACCCAGTGGTGTAGCTAATAAGATGATTGCTGCATCAGCAACAGCAGTTGGCGTGAGTGACGAAATAGGGCAAATCCCCTTGGAAACCGCCATTAAGGTAGGTCAGGACGTTGTCGCTAAAATCCCGAACGCCAGCAGAAGAAAGCTCATTGAGAAAGAATATAATATCTTAGCTCAGCAATACATTGATACAACCAACTAATAAAAATCTCCATCCTATAATAAAGTGAAAAAACAAACATTACTCTTAACATCTCTTCTCTGGCTCCTGTGCTATTCCACAGGGTACTCGCAAGAAGATAGCAGCCCGGTCTTCGATAAATCGGATCACGTCTTTCTTATTATTTCAGCAGCCCTCGTATTTCTGATGCAGGCAGGCTTCTGTCTACTTGAGATGGGCTTCTCCCGATCAAAAAACGCCATCAATATCGTCATGAAAAACGCCTGTGATATGTCTGTGGGCGCCATTGGCTTCTTCCTCGTAGGTTTCAGCTTGATGTTCGGATGGTCTCAAGGAGGAGTCATTGGGCTAGGTAACTTCGGCTTCAGCTCTGATTTCTTGAGCGCTAACTCCATTTGGTTCTTTTTCTTATTCCAGGTGATGTTTGCCGCTACTACGGTAACTATTTCTTCAGGTGCAATGGCAGAGAGAACCTATTTCCCAGGCTACCTAGTCTATGCGGCAATAGCCTGTGCATTCATCTACCCATTTCTTGGTCACTGGGTTTGGGGCGGTGCTAGTACCCCATTTGGATTTGGCGGTGGTGAGGGTTGGCTTAGCTCCATGGGATTCAGCGATTTTGCTGGCTCCACTGTAGTTCACTCTGTAGGTGGTGCTTTTGCCTTAGCAGGCATCGTCGTTATTGGACCACGCCGTGGACGTTTCTTACCCGATGGCAGTGAAAGAATCTTTGCAGGACATAATATTCCCCTTGGTTCACTAGGTATGTTCTTACTCTTCTTTGGATGGTTTGGCTTCAACTGTGGATCACAGCTACACGCCGATATTGAAATTGGCAGAATCGGTGTAAACACACTCCTTGCTGGAAGTGGCGGACTCATCTCAGGGATGATTTTCCACTGGATATTTAAAGGCTGGGCAGATCCAGAATCTGCTATTAATGGCTCTTTAGGTGGTTTAGTCGCCATTACAGCATGCTGTAACGTTGTTGCACCATGGGCAGCTATCATCATCGGTATTATCGCTGGCTTAATCATTGTTCTCGGTGGTAAGATTTTGCTCAAGTTCAAGTTAGACGATGCTGTTGGCGCGATTCCTGTACACCTCTTCTGCGGTATATTTGGAACCCTCTGTGTGAGTATTTTTAACCAAGAAGCTCCGTTCTCAAACTTTGGCGTACAGTTACTTGGAGCCTTAGTTGTACCGATCAGTGCCTTCGCTATTATCTGGGTTGTCTTTGCCATCATCGACAAAACAATCGGTCTAAGAGCTTCTGATGAAGCACAAGATCAAGGCCTCGACTTCGCTGAGCACTCTGCAACAGCTTATCCTGACTTCGTTTCTAATGACGAGGACTAGTCTCTAGATCATAATAAATCATTTCATTGGCTCGAGTTAGCGGTTTTAGTCCGCTGGCTCGAGTCATTTTTTTTAGCTTGGTTTCTACTAATGCTATTTCTGACAATTTAATGATCAAAAATGTTTTAAAGTTAAAATCGATATATGGCCAGACACTCTCGGTAATTAGATTATAAAGATAACGGAGGTGTTTGTTAACAATAAGCTGAAACTCTCAGACCTCTCCCACTTCGAGCGCAGAATCTCAATCAACTGGCTCTCTAGATGCTCAAGACTCTCTCATGAAACATTGCAAATGCTATCTACACCACATCCCAGAGCTTTTCGACGGGTTTGAGTTTAAGAGCTACACAGTGGAAGTATAAGAACATATAAACTGTCATATAACTGTTCTTTCTTGTACTAACTCTTTTTATTCTGGAAGCCTGCTCCATCTATCTCCTTGCTGAGAGTTAGTTGCCCAGAGAGCATCAACAAATTAACTCCCTCGTTTAAATCCTTTGAAATAACCATCTACGCATAAGCCTTCATGGTAATAATCATTCAAGAGCAATTCTCACTTATTTATTACTGCTTACACCAACGCCAAGTCGTTATTATAACTTAAAAAAAAGAAACGATAACTAAATTAAATGCATGGCAAGTCAATAGTATAACTAACGCTTGACTTATTTTCCAAAAAATTGTTAGTTTTTGTTAGCTCTAGTTAGAAATTGATTGATAAATCAATAAATTTTGCTGACCACTAAACTAAAATAACATGAATAAAAAAATACTACTACTAACTCTCATCGGAGGATCAACTATTTCAGCGAGTGCTGTCACGCTAGTAAGCGGTGGAGGAACCATTGCTCCTGGGATCACTTATACTATCTCAGGTGCTGTTGCCACACAACCTGACGGAGCAGGTCTAGATCTGCAAACCTCTGTCAATACTGGCGGCTCATTTACAATTACCTTCACTGGAGGGGTTGTAGACCTGAGCTTTTTTAATTCAGAAACTGACCAGGGTGTAAACTTTGACGGCATTAATCCTGTTGAAGGCTTCAATGTCCAAATGGCTGCAGACGCTGGAACGTGGTCGTATACAGGAGGCGCGGTTCTAGATCTTACAAATAGCACCGTAAACAATAGTAATCTAATTGTTGGACTTGGCACCGACACCTTTACAGTTGGAAATACTCGTGGTGAATTCACTGGCGCTGCTGGCGCTGCAAATAGCGGAGCACCAAACTCGGAGGCAGACTGGGGGACATTTTCGATTTCTGGAGTTTCTACAGTTACTTACACATTTTCAAATGTAACCAATTTTGAAGGGTTCCGCATTACTGCGGTTGCCGTTCCTGAGCCTTCATCGGCCGCTCTTCTTGGGCTCTGTGGGCTTGGGCTCCTCGCTCGTCGCAGACGCTAGTCAACACAAAGCATTCTTCTTAATCACCAAGCCCAATCTCTAGGAGATTGGGCTTTTTATTTATTTGTAGGAAAGCTGCTGCAAAGTTCTATCGGCTGGTTCGGCTATTGAAAAAACCCTTAGATAACTAGATATCTAAAAATAAGAATAGGCTGCTTCACGCAATGATGTATTTTACTTTCAACGCAAATAAGTCCGTTTTTGACTAATTGTTGGTTAACACATCCCAATAGCATCTTCTTGCTGTTTTTATCAGTATGGATGCAACTCGCTTGCACCGTCCTTCAACACTGACAGCTCCATAAATGAACCCGTTTAAACACAAGTACAACGATACGTGTACCCATTAGCGAAAACGTTCAGCACAGTAGTCAGGTGCAGGTCATAACGCATTTCATCGTAAACCTACAATACGGCTTGGCGCATTGCCCACGATCCTTGCTACTCTTGCTTTTCAGCATGTAATAGAGAAACCCACTGGAGCTTACCCCAAAATGGCAAAGCTCAACTTAGCTCATCCAGGTTGTTTGAAATCATTGACTCACTTCAACTCAAAGAATCAATGGATCGATGCTATACAACCTTCGCCACAGTCGCATCTTCACGCTTGGCAATACCGCGCAGTAAACGGCCAAAAATATCGGCTCCTGTAATAATACGCTTTTCTCCGTCAGTCCAGAAAAGTACGACATCACGATCTACCACGTCGTCATTTTTATCGTAAGCTTCTACCACAAACTCGCCAAGCACCGTATCTAAAGTGGCCTTGGCGTCCGACACAACCACAGGGCGATAGCAGCAGCTGTAAATATCCACTCCATCTCCATAGGAATATATCTTACTCAGATACTCGGTCGTTTTAATCACAAGCTGAGGATTATTATTCTCATCCACAACAACAGCCATCATTTGAGGATAGCGCTGAAGCGACTTGATAAGTTCTTTTCCTTCGTCCGTATTTGGCATGGGCAAGGCAGGAAGGTCGAGCCGTGATTGATATGAGTATATCGTTTCTGGGTGAATTAGACTTCCCTCAGAGGAAACAAATCTGTCATCAAGATCGAGAAAGTTTAAAGCCCCACGCCCTTCATTGGCACTAATTTCAGAACTTTGTTCGCTGATATGCTTTTCAAGGATGATTTCAATGTCTCGCTCACCATAAAGAGTGAGACCCTCACGTCCGATCCAACCATCGAGAATAAATGAACAGGGTTTAGCTACGGGATAGAGCAGTACTCTGAAAAACCACATCAGCGGAGTGAGCTTTGCCCCTACACGCATGGCATGTCTGGAAAAATAGGCCTGAGGAATAATTTCTCCAAAAAACGTAATTCCTATCGTAGAGAAAAGAAATGCTCCCATCCCCGTAAGCACGGACTCACTGAGAAGAGCGAGAAGAACATTCACCGTCACGTTGCCCCAGAGAATGGTACAAAGGAGTAAATTGGAGTCTTTCCTCAGTCTGTATACCTTTGCTGCAGCCTTACTTCCTTTTTCAACCTCCGCCTCTAGGCGCATTCTACCCAGAGAGAAAAAAGCTAAGTTCGAACCCGAAAATATTGCCGACAACATTAAACAAGCGCCAATGCCCAACCAAGTGATAGTTTCCATATATGATATAGTCCTTGCTACTTAAGTGATTCTGTCAACTTACGCAAGGTATATTGAGACTCTAACTTATGTCGCAGTGGGAAATCAAGGTTGATTGTGTAGCGATTGCGCCTTCCTTCACGGGTTTTAAGTAGTACACCCTCCGTTTCTAGCTCTCTTAATATCCGTAATACCGCACGCTCGGTAATGCCGATTTCCACCGCCATGTCGCGCACTCTGAGTTCAGCATCACGCATGAGGCACATGATCAAGTGCGTGTGATTTGTGAGAAAAGTCCACTTTGTTTTCTTTTCGGAGCCTGCTAACATGAATTATTAGAAATGATACATGATATGATTTACATGTAAACAGTATCGCGATAATTGTTCACACTTACATGACTGAACTAACAACCCCTCGTATAGAAGCCGCTTGGAAAACTGTCGAAACTTGGACGGAATACGTGCACGACGGCGACATCGATTCACTACTTCTCCTTTTTTGCGAAAATGATAACGCCTTCTGGGGCACTTTCGCCGATCACATGAGGCATACACGGGAAGACCTCCGTACCTACTATGATAAGTTCCTCGACTGTGAGTACATCAAATGCCGCGTAACAGACTTCGTCGCACGTGAGCTTACCACTGAGATTGTTAGTTTCACGGGTATTTATGAATTTGATATTCAAAAAACTAAGGACTGTAAGCTGAGCACTACGGTAGCCCGCTTCACCTTTACCATTCGTCACGATAATATTATCAACCGCTGGATGTTTGTAGAACACCACTCCTCACTTATGCCTGCAGAGGGTTATTAATCTGATCAGGCTTCAAAGGCTTATTCTCTTGTGCATCTCCCAGAGATGGTTTCCCTTCACCTCTAGAGAGCATGAAGGAAAGTAAAGACATAGGACAGCAGAAGAGAACCTTTCGTCTTGAGCTTGTACGCTCTTTACCTCAGGGCGTAATCGAGACAGCGAGTACGACCTTTGCCATGTACGTGGCAATCCGCGTATTTGACGCTTCTGTTTTCATGAAAATGGCGATTGCTGCATCAGCGAGTATCGGACTGCTACTGAGCCTGTTTACCGTGCAAATTATTCGACGTTTAAACGGTTCGGTTAATATCGCATCGGTGGTGATTTGGTGTATTGCAGCACTGGGATTTGCTATTTCAGCACTAGCAGGATCATCATCCACAGTCTACATGATTGGGGTATGTCTCGCTGCCATGATGCTGACGGCTGGCGCGCCTCTCATCTCTCAAATATATAGGAATCATTATGGCAACGAGGTAAGAGGAAGACTCTTCTCATACGCCGGTTTATTAAAATCGTCCGCGGGTGCTCTGGCGGGTATTTTCATAGGAGCTTGGCTCGTGCAGCAAGGCTCTGACTATCACGGAGTCTTCTGGTTCTATGCGGGGTGCTGCATTATCATGGCCATCTGTGTCTTTGCCATGGCGAGGGTTTCTCTGACGAGAACGAGTAGCTTGCAGTTATTTGATGCATTCAAGCATGTCTCCCATGACAAACCATTTAGAAAGCTACTTATCACTTGGATGATTCTTGGTTTAGGAAACCTTCTCTGCTACGCGCTTTTTGTAGAATATATTACCAATCCCACTTATGGCTTTAACCTCGCTGCCGATAAAGCAGGCTGGGTCACAACGACTATACCCATGCTCGTCTACGTGCTGTGCATTATTCCATGGGGCATGGTTTTTGACAAAATACCATTCTATCGGCTCCGCGTACTGGTAAACTTATTTTTCCTCGCAGGCGTACTGATCTACTTTCTTGGCGGAAACTACCTATCACTCTGCATCGGGATGGCATTTTACGGTATTGGCAAAGCCGGAGGAAATATCCTCTGGAGCCTCTGGGTGACGCGCTTCGCCCATGAGGATAAGGTTGGCGAATACATGAGTGTTCACACCTTTCTCACGGGCTTCCGCGGCACCTTAGCACCCATCATCTCATTCACTCTCGTTGGCAGTGTCGGAACCAATGTGGTAGCCATCACTGGAGCGTCATTGATGGCTCTCTCATCATTAATGCTTTTACCTGAAATCATCAGCGAATTTCGTCAAGGAACAGGTGCGATAAAAAACTAGCTTCACCTGCTGAAGCAAGACGCTCCATATGGAGCATCACATCGTCCCAACTAGGAATGATAAGTTTCTCTTTTTCAATTTGTAATAAATCCCGTGGAAACTCTCTCGCTTCGAGAACCTGTTCGGCAAGGTGAAAACAAGCCCAGGCACGCCAGGATCTCAGGTCTTTCAAGTCACCACTGACACGGCTGGCCAAATGTTGGTAGTGCCGGACAGGATTGCCAAGAAAACCTCCCAGATGACGCTGCTGAAACATCCAAACTTTCGCCTTATAAGCGGTGAAGCTTGTCAGCTCTGCTATCCCCAAAACGTGATTTAGCTGCAGTAGTGCTTGGGCTGGCTTCCCCTCTAGCCATAGCGATTGAGCACAAGTGAGTGTCGAGTATATCGCGCGCTCCACGTCCTGAGTTTCACGTATGCGTCGAGCCTCGCTTGGTCTTATTACTTGTGAAGCTGGAGGTAAGTGAGGGCAATTCTCGCGGCCAGGAATATGGAAATACTTAGTCATCAAGGCTTCGTGCATCAGCTATACCATCGGAATACGCAATGATCATGGGACGGCAGCAGACCTCACAATCGTAGTCCACTTCACAAGGGCATTCACTCTCGGGAGGCTGACTCACTTCAAAGGACTCAAAGCATGATGGGCATGTTACAAAACTGATATCCACAGCCGTAGAGTGATGTTTAGTAAGCCGAGCGTCAATGCACTTCAGTGATACTTTTTCTCTAAAGAAGCAGCTCCCCACTTGGCAGGATCTCATCCATCGTATACAATTTGAATATGATGATCCCCCCCTCAAGCCCATCATCGGACTCCGATTCCAGCCTTAAAGGAAAACTTCTCATCGCTGACCCCAGCCTTCATGATCAGATGTTTCAGAAAAGTGTCATTCTTTTATCGGAGCACCAGAACGACCAAGGTGCATCAGGCCTTATCCTCAATCAACCTACGGCACAAACGGTAGGCGATTTACTGCAAGCGGACGAATTTGCAGAGCTTAGAAACCTTAAGGTTTATTTGGGTGGCCCACTCGGGCAGCAGAACCTCACCTTTGCTGTATTTTGGATGCAGGAAAACACAGAACTCCAATTCACTACACGCATTTCCGTAGAGGACGCCATTTTAAGAATGCATAAACCAGGCACTCTAGTTCGAGCATTTGCAGGATATGCCAGCTGGACACCTGGTCAACTGGAAGAAGAAATCGAGAGCAACTCTTGGATAACGAGTACGGCAAACACTGACCTCATCTGCTGTGAGCACGAAAAAGCTCTCTGGGCAGACCTGCTACGCAATATGTCGCCCTATCACAAAATCCTCGCAGAAGCTCCAGACGATATTTTCCTTAACTAGCTTCAACGAGCTCGGCTAGTACCTTTTCCACAAGGAAGGGGCAAAAAGCACAAGGATCGCATATAGCTCAAGCCTCCCCAAGATCATCAACAGACTTAAAAATATCTTTGTTGCTGGAAGTAGATGATTAAAATTATCCGCTGGCCCCACATCACCAAACCCGGGTCCAATGTTTGCCAGTGTAGCCACCACACAGCCAAATGAAGTTAGCATATCAATGCCATTGTTCACCTCGAGCAATGCTACGATAAAGCACGATGCCATGATAATAAACGCGTAAAGTGCCACAAACATCACAGTCTGCGCGCGTTCTTTTTCTCCCAAGGCATTTCCATTAACATGCATGCGGAACACCTGATGAGGGCGGAACGCTTTTACGATTTCAAAGCGCGCTGTTTTGATAAACACGAGCATTCTACTCACCTTAAAGCCCCCAGAGGTGGAACCGGAACACCCCCCAATAAGCATAACACTTGCTAGAATCATTAATGAATATGTGGGCCATAACGTATAATCCACGGTCCCATAACCTGTTGTCGATGCCAAGGAGACAACCATAAACCAGCTCTGCCTCCAGCCTTCCCAGAAACTAATCTCCTGCGAAGCGGCCACACCAAACGCAATAACGATGGAGGCGAGCAAACAAAACACAGCAAACATCTTCCCCTCTTCCTCCTGAATCAAACGTTTCCAACGGCGGCGCAGTAGTACAACCCAAACTAAGAAACTCACGCTACAAACAAGCATAAACATACTGAGCCAAAGCTCAATGAGCCAGCCATTCCCCCAGTTTGAATAATAGCCGACGCTCTCATTATGAGGACTAAACCCACCAGTAGAAACTGCCGTAAAAGCATGAGATACCGCATTGTAAAAGCTCAAGCCCATCGCCCATAATCCGAGGGCGCATAACATCGTAATCAGCACATAAACACGCCATAGCGTCATAGCAATGTCTCTAATGCGCGCAGTGCTCGTCTCTCCTGTTTGAAAAGAGGATTCATTATTGAACAAGGACTTCGACCCCATACCCAGATAGGAAAGGATCGCAACGAACAATACAAGAATCCCCATTCCACCAAGCCATTGCGTCACGGAACGCCAAAGCAAAATACCGCGCGGCCAGGAGGCAATATCCTGCCCTGTCATTGGATCAGACTGCATAATGGTCGACCCTGTCGTCGTAAAACCTGAAGAGGATTCAAAAAAAGCGTCGGCAAAATCCAACCTCGGTTCACCCAGCATATAAGGCAAGCTCCCCACTACTGCACAGAGTAGCCAGCCAAGACCCACCACCACGATTCCTTCTCGCCGGGGCACACGATCAATTTTGCCCATACCCAAGATCATCAACAAAATACCTGCTAGTGCCACGATCACTGCTGAGAGAAACAAAGACTGCATCGCCAATAAATCACCTGGCACGTAATCTAACCAAGCAAACACACCACAGGCAGCCATCGCGATACTCTCGAGCAGTAAGAGTGCGCCTAGAAATTTAGCTAAAATACGAAGATTCATCGTGATTTAAAAAAATGGGGGGATCGAACGGTCTCATTTAGCGAACCAGCTTTAAAAACTTCCGCCTCACCTTGGGCGCGACCATAGCATAGATCATATCACCTGGGCGCAGCACATCATCTGGACCCGGTACAATAGCATGCAACCCACGCATCCGCGCCACGATCACACATCCCGCCGGCCATTCAATCTCAGAAATCATGTGCTCAGCAGCTATGGAGGCCTTCGCTACTTCCGTCTCAATAACTTCGCCCGCACCCATCTTTTTCACCGTGTGAAACTGATCTGAGGTGAGAAACCTTTCCAACTCACGGCGCGTCGCTTCACGAGGACTCACCGCAGCAAGCACCCCGAAATGTCGACCACTCGCACTGATCGCATTCGCGTAATCAGCTCGGTGAATCAACGTCAGGCAATTTTTTGCACCTAGATTATTAGCCTGTAAACAAGTCATAACATTATCCTCATCACTGCCACTCATCGCGACAAAGAAATCGGCGTCGCCCACTTGCTCTTCCTCGAGCTCGGCAAGCACGGTACCATCGGTGTTAATCACGGTGGTATCGGATAATAGCCCCGTCAGTTCTTGTGCCCGCTGGGCATTTTTTTCGACGATTCGCACCTTACAGTCGAAACTCTCCAACATCTGCGCAAGCGAGAAACCGTACTCACCACCGCCGAAAACCACCACTCTGAGATCATCGCGACGCTCACCACTCTTTTGTAGTCGACCTGCCAACTTTCTCAATTTCAAAGGATCGCCAAAAATAGTCACCACGTCCTCCGCCTCAAAAGCATCCGATGCCGACGGTACGAAATGGATACCTCCACGCGTGATCGAGCCCACACGTGTGCGCTCCGGAGCCTTCAACGCCGCGAGTGTCATACCCACAGCATCACTACTCTTACTCACTCTTACCTGCTGAAGCTCAATGCGCCCTCTGGCGATCTCCTCCACCATCAGCGAGTCGGGATTTCGAATAAATTTAGAAAGTTCAATCGCACTTAAGCGCTCGGGACTAAAAATATGATCCACGCCAAAGTGCCCACGGTAATCAAACAACCACTCTTCCCGCTGAATGCCAGGATGAACACGCGCGATAACTTTAGCCGCGTTCAGCTTCTTCGCCATGGATGCCGCCATGATATTCACATTGGTATTACTCGTCAGAGCTAAGAAAAGTTCACACTCCGCTACTCCCGCTTCTAACAATATATTCGCACTCGCCCCCTCGCCCGTGATGACACGACCATCGATCTGCTGCTCAAGCTCGGCCGCAATCAGAGCGTCATTTTCAACAACAACGATACTGTGTGCCTCCAGTGATAGAGACATGGCCAGATGCCGACCAATTTCACCAGCTCCTACAATAATAATCTTCATAGCTCCAGCCATAGACGGCTGGCCACAAATCCTGACAGCTCACCCTCGCAAAAGCAAGAGCGTAGATCAAAAGCATTTGGCATATTGACACTGTTATAACAGTTTATAATTGCTGAGTTCTTTCAAAAAAGAGCTCTCTTGTCGCAATACACTCAGGGCTAACAAGGCTTAAGTACGAACCATTTATCTATGAACACTATTAAGCTTTTACTTTTTCTTATCTCTTATCTCTTATCTCTTATCTCTTATCAGAAATAAGAAAAAACTCCTTATCCTTAAAACCTAGAGGGCAACCATCAATGGGAATCAAACAGAAAACCTACGAAAATAATACAGAAAATAAAGAATGCTTCATGAAAAGTTAACATATCTACATCGAAGTCCAATCTCAGAGAAATTTACGTATCGAGTCTTGAAAACGATTATACAGAAAACCAAAAACAAGGAGTAATATACCCAGAACGATAAAACTCAATATTCGACCCAACGTCTCCATCTTCATTACATCAATGGAAACGACATGAAAAACAGTAGCTACTAACACACCAAAACCAATAAGACGGTATGGCCTACAGCGCATAATAAGTCCTACTGCAAATAACACTAAGGCAATCAATGCCCAACATATGGATAGTCCTGAGCCGTCGAAACTACTCAAAACATGCATTGATGCCTTGTAGAGCAATATCATCAAACCCATGACCAAAAATAAAACACGCGTTTGCCTCCATTGGTCCCTCATCTTTTTCCAAAGCACTAAGTGGATGCTCAGTGTCGCAATAATAGCGATGTAACTGACCCAATTTTGCACATCACCTTTATTAATTACCCCAGCACATGCAAAAAACATGGCAAGAAAACTACCTGCTAAAGCAATCTTCACACGCTTCCTCATATAAGCCCAAATCATAAGGCCTACACCTAATAGGGTCATTAAGAAATCTGGGTTACTAAATAAGTGATCCGCCTGCGATGACACAGCCATTACTAACAAAAATGGTATGATAACAAACAACACATTTTGCCGCAGTGTCTTCCAGCGATAATCTACCAGAGCAAGGTGGATTAGTAATAAGATACATGGTGCCCACGATAGCATTGGATAATGACGACCAGCAGTGGAAAGCACGCCGATTGCTACTACATGCCCTAGAAGAGCAGGAACGCCTATACTCCTCCTCTTCGTATATTCAGACACAGCATGTCCAGCCATGGCTAGTAAACCGCCCATCCACAGCCATGACGGATCATCTATAATGTGTTCATTGAGAAGAGTCGTGAGCACAATCCAAAACAGAAAACTCAATAGCCATTCTGTCAGCACAGCACATGTTTTGAAAAGTTCATCTAAATTACTATGATGAAAAGATTTCGATATCAGCGAAAAAATCTGAGGGCACATATACCAGTATGCAGAAGCACCTATGATACATGGTAGATGCTGAACCAAACCCATATCGCCGAATTCCATCAGAGTCTGCCAAGCTACGTAAAATACAACAACGATAGAAACAGCGGTCATATCGAGCAACCACTTGGGACTTTTCAGTAAAAAGTAAGCTACTAAAACCGCTGTAAGCAATAGCCATAGTCCATTATTCCCTATCGGTATCGTCCACTGATTAAAAATACCTAAGATGGCTATAGTCCACGTGATAACAGCCAAGGGTAATGGTATGAATTTTTTGATATATCCCCACGAGTTATCATGATCAAGATCCCTTCGCATCAATGCCGTGTAAGCAGCAAAAACCAAAGTCAGGGCTGCATACCCCTGCCAAGGAGCCATACCTGAAGTGCTTAAATCACTATACCAAGGTAAGGCCGTGATGAATGCGCAGGCAAATGCGACCAATGAAAAAGCTCGTGCTAATTTCCCACCAAAGTGACGTGCCCCAGCGATGAGCACACATGCTTCAACCGCAAAAATAAGGAACCTCGAATAGCCAGTTGCTTCGATCAGTATCCCTAAACTAACGATAAAAATTCCCTGATAACCATAAATGACCGTTAAAGGTGCAGGCCATATTTTTTTCACGTAAGCACTCAGCGATATCAATAACCAAAGGGATCCAATACCGATACTGATCCATCCAATATGTTTATGCGGAATACACTCTGGAATGATAAAACAGCTCAGAAACCACGCAGAGCTGTTATTGATCACACAAAACATACGCTGAATATTAGGTGCTAAACTACGAGCCTGTGGTAAGGCCAAAGCTACCGTAAAGAGTAACCAGTAGCATGCTATGTAGGTGTAATGCGTTGCCTCCAAGGCATCCACACGTCCGCCATTATAAAAACCACCCAGCCAGAACGCATGCGAAACATAGGCTATAACGACCGTAGTCAGACCTACGCTAATCCATTTATAGCGCAGCATAAGCCATATACCCGCTAGGGAAAGCAGGAGAGAGGAAAACAACGACAAGCCTTCTGATGGGTTAACCACAGTGCCATAGAAGGCCATGCCAAGTCCCATCACAGCAATCAATCGCGACTTTTTCCAAACCGAATAAGCAACCATGATCGCAGCCCATACCGACAACAGCAAACCTGCGATAATGGGACTATCAATGAGCTTAAGTGATGGAACAAAATGTGCGGCATAGATGGTATAATACCCAGCCGCCAAACCGCCTGCTGTCAGAACGCGTCCATATTGCTTAAATTTTTCTCTCCACTTTTCAAATCCAATACCTGCCGCCGTAAGAGCCAGCGACACCGTCATAAAAAAGCCAACTTTTACGACAGGCCCACTATGAAACAGCCAATTTTTATAAGCATAGGTGCTGAGAAAAATCAGCCCTGTCAACAGCATCAGCACCCCTATTCTGACTAACCAAACTCGTCCAAAATTTAGTTCCCACTCTCCTGCTTTCGCAGATTTACTTTTTTCTTTAGCCGCCAGCTCTGTGACTATTTCTGGGCTTTGGGAAAGATCCTCTACGTCAGGGACGAGCTTTAATTCTTCTTCCACAGTCTCAGGTACATCATCGAGAGCTTTTTTTAACGCTGGCTCGTCGTCGTTCGTCCTCAAAGAATCTTGCGTAAAAAAAACGTCGGGGATAGGCGGAGGTAATACTTGAGCTTTAACCACCTCTTCTTCAATCTCATGACTTTGAGAAAGCTCATCTAACTCTGCATTAAGCTGACTATATCGATTATTAAGCCGAAGCACCTCTTCTTTGAGCTCCGCCTGATACTTAATTATTCTATCAAGCTTAGCTCGTAAATCCTGGCTCATGAGGAAAACTCTATCATGTATCATGCAAAAAACTCACCTCATATTTGAGTAAGCGCATTAAAAGCTTAATTTCAGATTAACTACGTGCTCTTGCAAACTATTAAACCAACTAGAATCGCCAGCATGAAACCACTATTCTTTCTCTGCTCATACGCTTAAATACTTTTAAAAAAACTAGCTAGATGGTCCTGCGACCATAAAACCCTCGATCAATTCACCAAATCCCCGATTGATCCAAAGTCGGGTACAAATAATCGCTTATAAAAGCGTGAGGCGTAACCATCGGTCATGCTGGCGAGGAAATCACAGATGAGGCGAGCGCGTTGATTAATATCTTCGGTGGATTCTATTTCTAGAGCCTCTGCTTCGGGAAGCAGTTGGAAGTCATGCCCTGAGATTTTTTCGCCAATTATATAGCGTGTTTTTAGTACTTCCCAGAGACGGCCTAGCATGTAGTTCCCTTTGTGCTCTAGCTGCTTGAGTTCCGGTGAGAGAAAAACTACCTCGTATGCAAGGCGCTTATAAACCTCGGATTCTCTCCGCAGTTCTTCATCTATTTCTAAAACGTAGCGGTAACGGTTCGTCATCGCGCTCATGATGTTCACGTCTTCACGAAGCTTCACCGACTGGATGTACTTACCGATCCTCTTCCCGACAAAAGGCTCCACACGGTTGCCCCGGATAGCACGAATGAGATCGCCCAGTGGAGAGCCATCGCCAAGCGGTTCACCCACTTTCTCCGCCCAACGCTCGATATTGAGAATGTGCAGAAAGCCAGCGCGGTAACTATCAGCGAGATCATTGAGCGAATATGCTGTATCGTCCGCCCAGTCCATCACTTGGCACTCGATGGATTTGAAACCATCACGCGCACTACCAGGAGTGAGTTCGACAGGGAAGTCATTGCCACCCATTGCCCAGTCAAGGTAGTCAAACTGTTGATCATAAACAAAATGGTTTTTAGGTGCCTGCCCCTCTTTTTTCAGCTCACTCCAGAGTGTTTTATATTTTAATACTCCATCGAGAAAAGCCCGAGTAGGATCCATACCTGACTGCTTGACGGAAAAAATTCGCTCTGTCAGCAGCCTCAAGGTCTGTGCATTGCCCTCAAAGCCACCATAATCTTTCATGAAGAAGTTCAGACTTTTTTCTCCTGCATGTCCATAGGGTGGATGCCCTAAATCATGCGATAGGCAGACTACTTCCACCAGTTCAGGATCGATGTGAAAATTATCACTCAATAGGTCCGAGCTACTCCTCAGCCAATGGCAAATCGAGCGGCCAATCTGCGCCACCTCGAGCGAATGCGTTAGCCTTGTGCGGTAGAAGTCATACTCTCCACTCCAGAAAACCTGAGTCTTACTTTGCATCCGCCGAAAGGCTGGCGTGTGCAACACCCTGTCCCGATCCATCTGGAACGGCGTCCGGTAATCGTCCCCTCCGTCCCACTTCGATAATCGCTCAGTGTCAAAGGCATTGTAGAAGGCATTCATGAAAAAAAATTGAGGTAAATAGTAGAAACTTTGAAGAACGAATGTGGAATGTGATAGTTTTTTCTAGGTCTACTTTTCGGGTTCAAAACACTGCTGAATCATTAAAAACATCTCGCTGCAGTCCAATCACCCAACACATCATCAAACCCGCTCTCTCGCCTGCAGGTAAGCATTTGCCATCGCAATAGGCAGCTCTTTGGCTAGGGAATCGATCGTAAAAACACCGTGAGAGTTGAGTTCTGCAAGGACGCGTTCCCGTTCTTCGAGGTAGATAGCGGAGGATCCTACCTCGAGGGCGTCGTCCAAGCTGGTAGCGGGGTTTGCGATTCTTTCTGCTACCGATGCCTCACGGAGATTCGCGAGGATGGTGACGTGACGGCGGCGAATCATGCGTAGTGGCTCGATGAGTTGGTGACCGTCCTCCCCTCTCACGTTGGTCATCATCACAACGAGTGCACGTCGACGCTGGCGTGTCATCAGGATTTCTGCTGCTTCGGTAAAATCGCTGGGTGAGGAAGTTGTTTGGTAATCGTAGAGATGGTTGAGAATTGTCGTCATCGCCTGAACTCCCTTAACAGGCGGAAGCCAGCGGGTATCGACGCCGCCTAAGGTACCAGAACCTAAACCTATCACGCCTACATGGTCGCCCTGTCTTAGCGCCGTGTATGCAAGTAATAACATGGCATTTAAACAGTGGTCAAACTGAGGCACACCGCCGTCGATTGCACGCATTCTTCTGCCGCAGTCGACGGCAAGAATTACTGTTTGATCACGCTGTTCTTGATAATCTCGGCTGATCAGAGAGCGGTGCTTCGAGGTCGCTTTCCAGTCGACGCGCGATAGCATATCGCCTAGGTGGTAATCCCGCAGCTGATGGAACTCTCGACTCATACCCTTACGGTTCTTTTTCACAATACCCATCTGCTCCGCCCTATTATCCATGGCGAGCAGGGCGTAACGCAGTACAGGCTCATAGTTAGGGTAAACTCGGGTCGTCTGAAACTCACCGCTACGGCATCTCTTCGTCCATAAACCGCAAGGGGAAAGCACGCGTAAATGCGCTGGCTCAAAACTCTTCATTCCTCTCTCAGAGAGGGTTACGGGATAATCTATTTTCTGATATCCGTTTTGAGGAATGAGCGTTTTCCATGGCATGTCGGCAGCCTCTGCATCGGCTGGGATCCCGTCAAAACATAGTACCTTAAGCCGAAGCCAGGACTGGTTCTTTATAATGAGCGAAACGCGCTGTTCAATCCCAAGAGCAAATCGTCCCGGCAGCTTGCGCTTAATTTCAGGAACTGTAATAAAAACAGCCAATAAGAAATCGAAAGCGAGTACACACCCCAATGCTATCCCACCCCAAAGCCAGTATGGGTAGAAAAAGGGAGCCAAACTAGCCGCAAAACCGAGACATGCCCAGATCGACGTTACTAGTATGAGACTGCGTGTAGGCTGCATGGATCGTATTAAATACGGGGTGCTTCTACGGCATTGACGATCTCGCTGAGAGCGGAATCAATATCTTGACCACTAATGGCCAACTCAGGTGCCAGCTGCACTCTGTGGCGTAACACGGGTAGCGTGGCGGATTTAATATCATCAGGAGTGACATAACTTCTGCCTTGGATCAAAGCGTATGATTTCGCGACCTGAATAAGACTAATTGCCCCACGCGTACCAGCACCAAGGCTAATGCCTTGCGCCTCACGTGTAGCTCGACAAATATTAACGGCATATTTCACGACTTCAGGCACAGCATTGATGCTGGCACATTCTTGCTGCGCTTGGATGATGTCTTGAACACTCGCCACTTGGAGAACGGCATTGGAGTTCAAACCTTTTGCGCCAGCCTTCGAGGTGACTTGAGAAACAATTTCTTCCTCAGAGCTTTGATCTGGGTAATCGATGACGATCTTCATGAGGAAGCGGTCGAGCTGAGCTTCTGGTAGAGGGTAGGTCCCTTCTTGCTCGATGGGGTTTTGCGTAGCTAAGGTCATAAATGGCGCATCAAGCTTCACACTCTCGCCATCAATGGTCACTTGCTGTTCCTGCATCACCTCTAGTAGTGCCGCCTGAGTTTTAGCAGGCGCTCGGTTAATTTCGTCAGCTAATAAAAGATTGGTAAACACGGGCCCCTTGCGCATCTGAAATGTTTGGCTCTTCATATCAAATAAAGTGAATCCTGTAACATCGGACGGCATCAAGTCTGGAGTAAACTGAATACGCCCAAATTCACCGCCGAAGGTATTTGCCAAAGCAAGCACAAGGTGTGTTTTCCCAAGCCCCGGCTTCCCTTCTAGCAAAACATGACCTCCTGCTAACAAAGCTGCAAGCACTTGACTCACAACGTGATCCTGACCGTAAAACACTTTGCCGAGTTCGACTTTGATCTTTTCACAGAGATTCGCTGCGTAGGATGGCTCTGTACCACCTAACGACGTAGGTTCAGGAACAGATGGAGGCCTCATGTCGGGTTCTTGATATTCGTTCATCGTAGTTACTTAGTTGATTTTTTAAGGATAAGTTGAAGATTTTTTACCACGCGTACCATCACGCTGGCATCTTGAATGTTTCTGCGAGTCATCGCTTCCACCACCACTTCAAAGGGCAGTGAGCTACTCAATGATAACTTCTGATACATGTCATCATCAATACCGCTGTTAGACATCATCGGGTGACGGACAATACGCCTTCTTAGAGCATCAATCATGACGTCATCACGTTGATGCCTCCAGAGAAATCTACCTACCCCTTTGACCTGCAGAGAAAAGTCCCGCATTTCCGATTCAGGAACATCCTGACTAGGACCAAAGCGTGGTAAATTTTTCCAAAGCCAGAAAACAATCACTGCTGCAAAACTTAGAACAGCTATTTTAAAATACTGCCAGATGAGGGAGAAAAAACTATCCCCTGCGCCGTTAGAAAAAACGACGATTCCCTCAGCTGGGCTCTGCAGCATCGAGATTAAAAACCGCGCATGATCCGCATAACCAATGTAGCGATTCCGCAACGGGTTCGCATCAGCTAACATCGTCACAGAGCCTTCGCCGTAATCTTGCCGCAATAGATAGTGCGGATCTTCATCCTCTTCGTAAACTTCTGCGTACTGTAATGCTTTGCTTGGCCATAAATGGATGGTCAAACTCTCTCCCTCATTCTCTGGAGTATAGCTTAGCTTCTGGGAATTCATCAGTACACGCTCCTCCTCCTCAAGCTCCTCCCAGTCGTCGAGCGTGATGGTTTCTATCGCTTCGTTTTCCCAAGCAATCACTTCAGCACCTAACTGACTTAGTATATATTCTGCGCCTGGTGCTTCATCCGGCATATCGAGCTCCTCGTCACTTACGAAATAAGGCAGTGTATCGTTGGCGTGAAAATCATTGCCCCTCTTGTTTCCGTTTTCAAACATCACAATAAGATGTCCACCGTTCAGCACCCACGTTAATAGCCGTTTGCCTCTACCCTCGGTGTTTAGAGCAGAAGGTGGAATAAATAGAGTTGAAACTCCGTCCAGAGAGCCAATACCAGAACGGGTATCCACTTCATAACTTTGCTCCGCTAGATATCGTTGAGCAGCTAGAAATGCATTCGCCCTCGCCTGCCCTTTATAGCCCACAGTTCTTAATTTCTCTTCTTTTTGACACGAAGATAAAAACAAGCATGTTAGCAAAGTGATGAGTGAAAGCGCTATTCTCTTCATAGAATCCCTCCCCCTTTCGCTATTTTTGCATCGCTGTGAAATGGCCACGCATCACAAAGCGCTTGCATGCGCAATTCATCTGGCTGTTTTTTGCCATACGCCATCGCTATCCAAACCTGAGTGAGACTCTTAAAGTAAGGCGTGATTTCATCGTTCGTCATCATTTCTACGCGGCGTAAACAATCACCCTCCGTGTCACTTTCTTGGATAGGAAGCTCTACACGATTCACCAAGAACGCGATAGAACCACGGTAAAGAAAACTAAGAGCCAGTTGATGGTTGCCCAACGCCCATGCATCGCGAGCTGCGCCTACAATGTCATTTGGCAACGACTCAGGACTAACATTCATCCCCATAATTTCACGTGCCTTGACCTGCCGTTCAGGTAACTGAAGTTTCAAACCTCTCTTGACACCAAAAAGGTGTCGGTTCTGGTACAGCAAGTAAATGAGCCCAGCAAAGAATGCTACTAAGATAAGATAAAAAATGATAGTTCCTACGAAAGAAGGTATAGCGGGGAAATCCCAGTCAAAAAAATCATCTTTCTCTACAGGCACCTTTTCTAACTTTTTAAAAACAATAAAATCATCATCGTTGAGTATTTCCTCTATCCCCGTCACTTCACTAGCTGCGATCACAGAGTTCACAGCAAGGATGGGGAGGCTTAAGACAAGGCCTAAAACGAATATAGAAGCCGCTTTCTTAATCCCCTTATTTAATTTATTGATCCGCACGCTCATTCTCTTAAACGCGAGTTCAATGTCCCAGCCCTCTGTTAGCGTCCGACTATTTACATAAAGGGCAAAACCAGCACTCACATAAAACGGCTCCATCAAGGTGATAGCCACCATCCAGATCACAGCCCAAGTCCAGAAAAAACCATTCGACATACTCGAAAAATCATCCTGTGAAAAGAACTCCTCGAGACCCAACCACCACAATTCACTAACTTCCGTAGGCACCATCGAAAAAACAAAAAGCACAGTACCCAGTAGGGCTACATTTTCAAGTAACAAGCCTACACAGGTCGCCATCGCAGCACCCTCACCACCATTTACTTCCAGCAAGCGAATTCGTTGGCGATACCTCTTCCCCTTTAAACCTTCCAGCTCAGACACAGGCAAAGTAAGACTTCGCGAGGGAGAAAACCTCCTTAAAAAAAGTGATGTGAAAAAGTTTTTCACGAGAATTCTAGGCCAAGCTTTGAGCACGGATTTGACGTGGGGCACCTCGCCAAACAACGCGCGACTCACTACAAATAATAAAATTCGGTCATAGAGTGGCTTCAGCCACCATACAGCCACAATAAACCAAAAAGGATGATTCCTTAGTAAAACAGCTAGAACGACCCATAACGGTACGACCGTGACAAACCAAGATCTCCAAAGCGCTCCGATGTGATTTCGAGCAATCGTGCAGCCTAGATCAATCGACTCCCATGGGACTCGTGGGCGTATTTCAGCTCTTACATCTTCAAGTTTCAAGCACTCCTCCTTCCTCGTTTGATAGAACCTCTGCCAGCAAAGCTGAGATATAAAATACAGACTACCCACATCGTGATACCTACCGTGTATTTGACATTGGGCGCCATATCACGTGCCGACCAAAACCCTTCAATTGCTGCAGCAAGAAAGGTCATTAATGCCGCACCAAAGATCAGTGGCAGAGACCGTTTGCCAGCATCCATCAATGATCGCGCTAGAGTTTTACGCCCAGGGTTTAGCAAACCTAGCCCGATACGCAAGCCGGCCATCCCCGCAATCACCATAGCAATAAGCTCGTAAGATGAATGCCCTGCGACAAAACTATAAAACGCTTCGTTACTGCATGCCACATGAATGTAAACAATTACAGCTCCAAAGAAAACGCCATTATAGATCAGAAAAAACAAACTCCCCAAACAGGCAACAATACCTCCAGCATACAATCTGAAATCAATGCCAATATTGTTATAAATGTAGTGGCAAAACATCATGAAGTTCGACCCGTATTCAGCGCGAAGATTCGCTATCTGGTCTTCACTACTGCCGTACATCGTATCCAAAGAGCTCATCATTTGCTCACCAAGTACAGCCTCTATCCAACTAAAGTCTGACCAGTAAAAACCTGCTAATACAACGCCTAAACCTGGCAGAATAAAACTCAAGGTTGCCACGATGAGCAAACGCCACTCCTTCCTAACAGAGACAGGGAAATCAACGGCCACAAAGTGAAAAAGCTTCGCCCACGTGCCTACAGACCTTTGATGCATAAGCTTGTGCCCTCGTATTACAAGTGCGTTGAGACGCTCATTCATGGGCATACTATACATTCGGTGTCGCGCGATACCCAAATCAGAGCAAAGCTGACGAAACATCGCAGGGAACAAGGATAAGTCGCTGCTAGGGTCGTCTGCTTCTAAATGAGACTTGGCACGTCTCGATTCCAAATTTTTGAGACTTTTTTCATATTCAGCCCAGCGTTTGGCATTTTTCGCTTCAAATTCTTTCCCCAGCATATTTCTACATCTCTCTATCTAAGATTTATCCGCCAACCAATGCGCCATCCCCAACAACCTTGTCATTCCCTTTTCACCCTCTGATTTAGTAAGAAAACCCGCATGGTCTGATAACTCAACTCTCCGAGCCTCCGACCACGTACCAGCGCGTTCACGAAAACCCAGTATCGCCGCCTGTTCTTCTCTAGTTAAAGCTACCCCTGGTGCCAGTGACTTCAAGGTAGGGGATAATCCTGCCACGTGAACAACAGGAACTTTATCGTAAACCACCACCGTGTTTGCTAGCAAATCGCCAAGCCGCTGGAATCGCTTTGTCAGTAATGTACAAGCGAGACCACAGGCATAAAAACCAGGGAGCATATCCGCAAACCTGAGCATATTGCGAATAAAAGACTGACCAAAAGAAATGGGAGCCCCTGAAGTATCTACTACTCGTAAACCCATCATCCTTTTCCCAGGTGACGCCCCTCTTTTACCAGCTTCAAAAATCACATAATAAAAAAAAGTGAGCCCAAACATCACGAGCATTTGGATGCCTTGAGCAATCTTCATACCGAACAAAAAGCTGACTAACATTAAGACTAAACCCACTAATATCAACACACCAACGCGTATTAAAAAATCTAGAGCATAAGCAAGAACTCTGACGTAAGGCCCCGCCATACGCAGGTGAATTTCAACGCCTTCAGCGAGTTCCACTTTCTGCAAGGTATCCAGACGAGTAGCCTGCTCCAATTGAGTGTGGAATTGTAATTGATTAGCAGAAGATTCAGCGGGAGGCATTTTTTTCAGTCTATTGACTTACGCAGCTTAGCCTCAGATATTTTATCGTAAAGATAGAATCCCAACTATGAGAAAAAACATCAGTCATCTGCTAGCATGTAGGCAATGTGCGGCGAATAGAGTGCTGGTTCGAGAAGGAATGAATCATGTCCTTTGTCTGAATGAACCGTGATATGCATCGTCTCTACACCACTGCTTTCCAAGCCTTTTACTATCTCGGCTTGCTCCTCTGGGTAAAAACAAAAATCTGAGTCGATACTAAAAACGAGGAACTTCTGACCGTGCTCGGCACAAGGAGCAAAGAGATCTTGAATAGTTTCCGCGCCCACTTCTTTGCGGGCATCGTAACGCGACCACATGTCGATAATACGAAGGTAGGTGTTTGCATCAAAGCGTTTTACAAATTTCTTCCCTTGGTAGAGCATGTAACTCTGAAACGTGTCTTGAACTTGATACCAAGAAAGTGCCTCTTTATCTTGGTGAACCTCCTGCCTAGCTCTCGTTTCTATTGCATCGAGATGAACAAAGGTTTTATGAGAAATCATTCTCGCGAGAGCTAAGCCATAATTAGGGAAATTCCCGTCATAGTAATCTCCGCCAGCAAAGTAACGGTCGTTTTCAATCGCCAGTATTTGCTCGAAAAGAATAAGGCGATTCAGCACAGTCGTTTTTAGACCACTGGCTATCGGAATAACCGTTTTCACCCGTTCTGGATTCAAAGTCGCAAATGACAGAGTTATTAAGCCGCCAACGGAAGGTCCTATCGAAGCACGCAGGACATCGATCCCTAAAGCGTCAAGAAGCTTTACCTGCACAGCCACCTGATCAGACACCGAAATTTGCGGAAACGAGGAGCCGTATCGCTTTCCCGTCTCAGGGTTGAGCGATCTAGGTCCCGTGGTGCCATAGCAGCCACCAAGATAATTAGCGCTGATGATAAAAAACCTGTCTGTATCAAGAGCTTTACCTGACCCTATAAATTCGTCCCACCAACCTTGGTGCAACTCTTCTCGCCAAAGCTCACCCGCCTCCTCAAGCTCTGGATTATATCCACAAGCATGATGAGAACCAGAGAGAGCATGCGATAAAAGTATAGCATTCGATTTATCATCATTAAGCTCACCCCAAGTTTCATAGGCTATATCAAGCCTGCGTAACACAGCACCACAACTCAGTGGAAAATCTTCCACTAAGTTTAGAATCTCCGTTTTAACGAGGAGAGGTTCGATCAAGTTTTTCTCGGACACAATGAATATTGTCCATAGATCGGCAGCAAATGACACCGTTTTTATCACAAAAGATCACCTTTTGCGAAAAACCTAAATAAGACTTTTTAGCTCTAGGTACTCTGTTCTCAACTGCAAGAGTTCAACTTCTTTTCTCGCAATTTGTTCATGAACATCCTTAAGTCTGGCCATATTCTCAGCAAACTCTTCAGGAGACATCATCGATAGCTTCGAAGTACTAGACCCAACGAGGTTGTTACTTTTCTTCACCCACTGACTAATCGTAATTTGGCTAATATTAAATTTTCGTGAAGCAGCTGCTGCGCCACCTCTTCCTTTCTCAGCGTTTACAGAGTCCACGTAAGATAATATTTTCGCTTTTTCCTTATATGAGTAACGATTCCCACGAGCAGATACATTCTTTTTTGAGACCATAAGTTGTTAGTGTACATGTTACCTGCGTCGGCGATTTCTATATTTAACCTAGTACGTTTTTTGTTAATAACAATGTAATTGCTTATACCAAACACCTCCAATTCCACACCTCTATTTATATGAGATCTAAATTGTTAGCTTAAGGGCGTTAGCCATATAAATATGTTAACACATCAGGTTGTTTTTGGAGAAATCCCACTAAACAGATTGGGTTTAGATTATAGACTAATATCGTCAAACTGCAACGTTTTTTTCGAGGTCGACACAAAACACTTTAATAACTAAATCGCATACGACACCTTGCAAACATTAGGAAAACTAACATATTCTAACGTATAATAATTTAATTTACTAACAAAATATAATTACTTCATAAATTCATTAGAAAATACGTTATGGCGCTTGCGTGTCCAGTTACTAAATCACCAAAAAAATATCCTCAGTAATTGCGCGAGGAAAAACAGAAAAAACCATAATTTAGTCGCATCGTGCATAATACAAGCTTGCACATTTACTGCAACATCGCACACCATCGTAGTCATGCAGTTCCCCGCTACCAAAGCCACCACTCATCGCCTCAACAATGGGCTTACAGTCATCCTAGATAGAGACCCATCAGCGCCCGTGATAAGCACTCAAGCATGGGTAGCCACAGGCAGCATACATGAAGGTGACTTATTAGGTTCAGGACTATCCCACATGCTGGAGCATATGGTCTTCAAAGGTACGGAGAGCTACTCTGGAAAAGCTATATCAGATACGGTGCAAGCAGCTGGAGGCGAGTGGAATGCATACACCACATTTGACCGCACTGTGTATTATATTGATGGACCTGCGGAAAGTGCAGAAACTTTTCTCAAAATTCTTACTGAGATGGTTTTTAAACCTTCTTTTCCGATCGAAGACTTTGAAAAAGAAAAAGATGTCATTCGCCGTGAAATTGACATGGGACTGGATGACCCTGATGACCAAAACAGTCAATTACTCTACACTACCGTTTACACGAAAGATCCAAGACGCAAACCGATTATAGGTCACCTCGAGTTGTTCAATCAACTTACCCATGATGACATGACTCTCTACCATCGTGAACGCTATACAACAGATAACATCTTTTTGAGTATTTCCGGTGATTTTAATGTGGAGTCCATATGCAAGTATCTTGAGAAAATAACATCAAACACCCCTCGAAATTTTACTAAATCTGTAAATACTGAACCTGAACCAGAGCAACTTGGTCTACGGATACAGCGTAAACAATTCGATATCCCAACCACGAAACTTAGTCTTGCGTGGCAAACGCCAGGTCTTGAACATGCAGACTCAACGGCACTAGACCTCCTCTCCACCATCCTCGGTAATGGCCGCTCATGCCGTCTTTATAGAAATATTCGCGAAGAAAAAAACCTCTGCCACCACATCGGAGCATGGGCGTCTGCTAAACCTGGCTTACCTGGTATGTTCTGCATTTCTGCGATTGTTGATCATGAACAACGAGAAGACCTACAGTCCGCTATTTTACAGGAAATCCAGCAATTATTCGAAGCAGACTTTGACGAAGAATTATTGAAGGCAAAGCGCATGAGCCTGGTAAGCCAGTTCCGCACACTCACCACAGCATCAGGACGAGCCTCAGACCTCGCTTCAAACTGGCATGATACGCGTAATCTCAATTTCACGAAGGACTACGTCGAAAGTCTTTCTGCTATTACTACAGAAGATCTTCAACGCGTTGCAAAAAAATACCTTGTTCATAATAGACTAACTATCACTTCGCTCGATCCAGATGATAGCTGTGAGGCAGACCAAACAGAAGATGCCTTAACTACCAGAAGCAAGACGGAAAGCCATATCCTAGACAACGGCTTAACTATCGTGATGATGAAAGATACTCGCCTTCCCACCGTTTCTATCACTCTAGCCACACTCACTGGACTTTCATCAGAGACTCCAAAAACATCGGGTATCAATAGTCTCTTGGCTAAAATATTACCCAAAGGAACCTCCAAACGCAGTGCAGAAGAAATTGCTGAGACCATGGACAGTATGGGGGCAAGCTTTGGTGTCAGTTGTGGTAATAATACGACACTAACGTCAGCGTCCTGTCTGAGCCCAGATATTGCACAAACAATCGAAATCATCGCTGACTTTTATCAAAACCCGACTCTGCCTGAAGATGCCATCGATCGCGAGCGTGCATCGATGATCGCAGCTCTCGAGGAACAAGCGACAGATCCCCTCTCCGTAGCTTTCCTCAAACTGCGCCCCTCATTATTTGGAGAGAAAGGCTATGGTCTTAACAACGGAGGTTCAGAGGCCTCACTTAACGCACTCGAACGCAGTGATCTAGCTTCACATCATCAACAATATTTCACTGCGAAAAATTCTGTAATTTCCATCTTCGGAGACGTTGAACCGGAAGATGTTATTGCACTGGTTAAGCAGCACTTCAGCTCTCTGCCAGCGGGTAAACGGGCTCAGCCGTGCCAGCAGGATATCGTCGAACCAAAAGATCACGCAATCGTCCTCGATAAACAACAAGCCGTTCTCACCGTTGGCTACATCGGAGCTAGTGCTAAAGACGAGGACAGTTACGCACTCGAACTCATCAATGACTACTGCTCGGATATGGCAGGTCCCCTGTTCAGTAAAATTCGTGAGGAGCTAGGACTTGCCTACTATGTTAGTGCTACTCAGTTTCACGGTGTTAATACGGGGATGGTTGCTTTCTACCTTGGAACGTCACCAGAACAGCTCGATACGGCTCAGCTTAACCTCATGGCAGAAATTGAAACAATCGCCAATGAGGGTATCCCCGAGGACACACTCGAAAGCGTTAAAACAGCATGGCTAGCGTCTAACGCTCTTTCCAATCAGAAGCTAGGTTCTTTAGCGCGTCTGAGTGCGATCGATACCCTCCTCGGATTTTCGCCCGACCACCACACCCATTCACCTGATCGTATTCGTTCGCTCACTCACGAGGAAATTCGTGCGGCAGCGAAAAAATATTTCGGTACTCGCCAGCCCGTTATCGTCACTGTTAAACCATAACGTTATACAACACTTCATCATCTATGTCTGATACACCCAAACCTGATACGCGCTTCAATGATTTTATTTTCCTACAGGCACAAAATGCAGGCCTGTTCCTAGGACAACTGCCTCATCCTACAACGGGTGAAACAAACGTGAACCTCAAAGCAGCAGCCACTGTGCTCGACTCACTGGAAATGCTCGCTGTAAAAACGAGTGGTAACCTCACAGAAGAAGAGGCTACCTTATTGAATAAAGCCTTGCTCAATATTCGTACTCTGTACGCCAATATTGAAGCTGCTGCAGAGGATTAGAAAAAGCTCATCGATGAACTTATTGCTACGAACGAGTTCAAAAGAGCGAAGATAAAAAAAGCCCGTTATCACAGATTGTGACAACGGGCTTGTTAATTTTCTAGTTAGACATTTATGCCGTAGCTTCTTCCTCAGAGCTTGTCGCTTGGAGCGGAGCTTCTGTTTCAGGAGCCTCTTGAGTAGACAGCTCAGCAGTAAGCTCAGGAGATTCTTCGATAATTTCCTCTGATTCTACTACAATGGGTTCTGGCTCCTCAACTGTGAATTCAATCTCAGTATCGCGGTGTGTATGGAAACCTGTACCAGCTGGGATCAAGTGACCCATGATCACGTTTTCCTTAAAGCCACGAAGGTAGTCAATACGACCAATCGTTGACGCATCGGTAAGAACTCGTGTTGTGTCCTGGAATGATGCCGCGGAGATGAATGACTCTGTCTCAAGTGACGCCTTGGTAATACCAAGAAGAACTGGCTCAGATTCGGCAGGCTTACCACCATTAGCGACGACCTGCTCGTTTGCCTTCTTAAAGGTCGTACGATCAATCTGGTCACCCCAAAGGAACTCGGTATCACCTGGTTCAGTGATCTTCAACTTGCGGAGCATCTGACGAATCACGATCTCAATGTGCTTGTCATTGATTTCTACACCCTGCAGACGGTAAACGCGCTGAACCTCATTCGTAAGGTGCTCTTGGAGAACCTGTGATCCACATGCTTCGAGAAGATCGTCAGGAGAGATCGGTCCCTCTGTGATCTGGTCACCACGCTGTAGAAGGTCACCCTCACTTACAATAACGTGTTTACCCATGGGCACGAGATGGTCTGAGCTTTCGCCTGTAGCCATATCTGTGACGATGACTTTCTTCTTACCGCGAACGTTTCCACCAAAGGAGACTTCACCGGTAATCTTAGCAATTGTACACGCATCCTTAGGACGACGTGCTTCAAAGAGCTCTGCAATACGTGGAAGACCACCTGTAATATCACCAGTTTTGGCAATCTTACGTGGAGTTCTGGCAAGCTGTGCACCACCTTTAACGCTCGAACCATCTTTGACAGTAAGACGAGCACCTACAGGAATAGAGTAGCTAGCAATCACTTCAGAAGTCTTCTTGTCCACAATCACGATCTGCGGGTGAAGGTCTTCCTTGTGTTCTGTAACCACCATACCCTTCTTGCCTGTTTCCTTATCGGTCTCAGACTGAACGGTAATACCCTTGATCATATCGCGGAACTCAATCTTACCTGTTTTCTCAGTAAGAATTGGAACGTTGTACGGATCCCAAGTTACAAACGTCGCACCACTCTCTACTTCCTCACCATCAGGTATGGAAATAACAGAACCGATTACGAGATTGTAAGACTCAAGCTCAAGGCCGTCTTTATCACGAACTGCAATAGAACCTTTTTTGTTCAGTGCTACAAAGTTACCATCGGCATCCTTAACGGCGCGAATGTCTTTGTATACTACTACACCACCATTTTTCGCCTTAATAATAGGCTGTTTGAATGAGGATGATGCTACACCACCAACGTGGAAGGTACGCATTGTAAGCTGTGTTCCTGGCTCACCAATGGACTGAGCAGCAACAATGCCGACAGCTTCACCGATCTTAGCCACTTTACCAGAGGCAAGATTCAAGCCGTAACACTGCTGACAACAACCGCGATCTGCCTCACATGTGAGAGTAGAGCGAATCTTGAGACGCTCGTAACCGAGCTCGTCAATTCTGTCCGCTTCTTTCTCACCAATGAGCTGATTCACATCGAGGATAATGTCACCTGTGATAGGATCTTTTACTTTTTCAAGCGAAACACGACCATAGATACGGCTAGCAAGTGATGCTGCCTCTTCGTCGTTTTCGATGATTGGAATTGCAGTGATACCGTTGACGGATCCACAATCTGCTTCGAAGACGATAACATCCTGAGAAACATCAACTAACTTACGGGTCATGTATCCAGAGTCAGCCGTCTTAAGTGCGGTATCAGCAAGACCCTTACGAGCACCGTGAGTGGAGATGAAATACTCCAATACAGAAAGACCTTCACGGAAGTTCGAAGTAATCGGGCGTTCAATAATATCACCTGAAGGTTTCGCCATCAAACCACGCATACCAGAAAGCTGCTTAATCTGCTGCTTGTTACCACGAGCACCTGAATCAACCATGAGGAAGAGTGGATTCACCACCTTGTCGCCCTCATTGTGCTCAAGTTTACGATAAAGGGCATCGGCAATGTTATCAGATGCATGTGTCCAAATATCGATCACCTGCTGGTAGCGCTCGTTGTCAGTAATGACACCGTTGCGGTACTGCTTAGTAACCTTTTCGACTTCAATATAAGCTTTCTCAAGTTCAGGTCCTTTTTCCTCAGGAACTACCATGTCGATAATACCAATGGAGATACCAGAACGCATCGCCTCTTTGAAACCAAGTGTTTTGAGTTCATCAAGAACAAGTACGGTACCGGCCTGACCTGCACACTGGTAACAGCGCCAAATAATGTCGCCGATCTGCTTCTTACCAACGTTGAAGTTGATGAAACCTAGACCAGAAGGCCAAATCTCGTTGAAGCGTACACGACCAGGTGTCGTCACGATGATACGTGGCTCAGGATCACCGTAGTGCTTATCCTTGGAACCAAAATCAGGGTTACGAATACGAATCCAGTCATGGTACTTCACCTTACGGCTCGCAATAGCGTACTCCACTTCCACCGTGTTTTCAAAGAGTGGTAAGTGAACTGTCTTCTGCACTTCGAGCTCTTTCGCTGTAAGCTGACGAGCATAAGTGAGGTAGTAAGAACCGAGAATGATATCCTGTGAAGGAACTGTAATCGGCTTACCACTTGCTGGTGAGAAGATGTTGTTCGGCGCAAGCAATAGCTGGCGACACTCCATCTGAGCCTCAATTGAAA
The DNA here is from genome assembly GCA_051252195.1 of Akkermansiaceae bacterium. Lineage (GTDB taxonomy): Bacteria > Verrucomicrobiota > Verrucomicrobiia > Verrucomicrobiales > Akkermansiaceae > Oceaniferula. The sequence continues at coordinate 252,382 of JBPOGD010000002.1, forward strand.
GCGGTACGTGCACAGCCATCTGGTCACCATCGAAGTCAGCATTGTAGGCTGTACAAACAAGTGGGTGAACACGAATGGCTGATCCCTCAATAAGAACTGGCTCGAATGCCTGAATGGACAAACGGTGCAGAGTAGGAGCACGGTTCAGCATTACAGGGTGACCCTTAGTGACTTCTTCAAGGATGTCCCATACTTCCACAGTCTTACGGTCGATCATTTTCTTAGCACTACGCACAGTGTGGCAGTAGCCGAGATCTTTCAAACGACGGATAATAAATGGTTCAAACAATGTAAGAGCCATCTTCTTAGGAAGACCACACTGACCAAGCTTCAGGTCTGGACCAACAACGATCACAGAACGACCTGAGTAGTCGACTCGCTTACCGAGAAGGTTCTGACGGAAACGTCCACCCTTACCTTTAAGCATGTCTGAAAGTGATTTTAACGCACGGTTACCAGCACCTGTGACAGCACGGCCATGACGACCATTATCAAAGAGTGCATCCACAGCCTCCTGAAGCATACGCTTCTCGTTACGAATAATAACGTCTGGAGTCTTGAGTTTAAGCAGGTTCTTAAGACGGTTGTTACGGTTGATCACACGACGATAGAGGTCGTTCAAATCAGATGTCGCAAAACGACCACCCTCAAGTGGAACGAGAGGACGAAGATCTGGTGGAATCACTGGAAGCACATTCATTACCATCCACTCAGGACGAGTTTTTGACTGGGCGAAACCACGTGCGAGCTTGATACGCTTCGCGAGCTTTTTCTTTGTTTGCTTAGAACGAGTATTGAGGATTTCCTCTTCAAGCTGAACTTGCAGCTCTTCGAGATTCACTTGGCTAAGGAGAGATTGAAGTGCTTCAGCACCCATCTCAGCTTTAAAACTACCCTCACCATAAGAGTCTTCTGCATCGAAGAACTCAACTTCACTAAGAAGCTGTCCGTGCACAAGGTCTGTATTACCAGGCTCAGTCACCACGTAATCTTCATAGTAAATGATACGCTCTAGCTGACGAGCAGCAAGATCGAGAACCAAACCAATACGGCTTGGCATACATTTATAGAACCAAATGTGTGAAACAGGAACGGCAAGCTCAATGTGACCCATCCGCTCACGGCGAACGCGTGAGAGAGTGACTTCAACACCACAACGGTCACATACGACACCCTTGTGCTTGATACGCTTGTATTTTCCACAAGCACATTCCCAGTCACGAGTAGGACCAAAGATGCGCTCACAGAAGAGGCCGCCTTTTTCAGGTTTGAAAGTACGGTAGTTAATTGTCTCAGGGTTCAGCACTTCGCCGCTGGACCATGATCGCATAATGTCGGCAGATGCTACTGTGATAGCAACGTGATCGAACTGTGCAGGTTTTTCGTTGACTCCGAAGAGTTCACGCAGGTTATTTTCAACGCTCATTATTTTAAAATTAGGTAAATGTTTATATTCTTAGTTAATAACTGCGGATTAGAGTGTGAGATCATCAAGTGAGAAATCAGTGTCCCCAATGGTCGGCTTCAGACCGGATCCAGGGCGAACATCTAAACAGAGTGACTGCATTTCCTTCATCAACACATTGAATGACTCAGGAGTTCCAGCTTCAAGGTTGTTATCACCTTTAACGATCGATTCGTAAATTCTTGTGCGACCCTGAACATCGTCAGACTTCACTGTAAGAATTTCCTGAAGAGTGTAAGCAGCACCGTATGCTTCCAGTGCCCACACCTCCATCTCACCGAATCGCTGACCACCGTACTGTGCCTTACCACCAAGCGGCTGCTGGGTAACGAGACTGTATGGACCGACAGCACGTGCGTGAATCTTATCTGCAACGAGGTGACCAAGTTTCAGCATGTAGATCATTCCCACAACCACTGGGTTATGGAATGGTTCACCAGTACGTCCATCGTAAAGAGTCGACTTACCAGCAACGGTACCATCTGAACCGTCACCGATCCAGGTGTAACCGAGGCCTTCTTTCTCATCAGGTCTACGTTCACGGACATCACCGTTGTCGCCAACGAGTTTCGCTCCGTCTACCTGCTTAGCTTTTCTCATGAACTCCCAGATTTCCTCTTCTGGAATACCATCGAAAATAGGAGTCGCTACTGTGAAACCAAGTGCTTTAGCAGCAACACCGAGGTGTGTTTCAAGAACCTGTCCTACGTTCATACGAGAAGGAACACCGAGTGGATTCAAACAAATTTCAACAGGCGTTCCATCAGCAAGATAAGGCATATCTTCTTCAGGTACGATTGTCGCGACAACACCTTTGTTACCGTGACGTCCCGCCATTTTATCACCGACTGAAAGCTTGCGCTTTGCAGCAACGAACACCTTCACTTCTTTGATAGCACCTGGATCGATTTCTTCACCGCTCTCTAGCTGATCAAGACGACGTTCACGGTCGATATCAAGTTCAGCGAAACGGCCTTCGAATGTTGAGATGATCTCAAGAATCTTGTTACGGATAGGTGATGGATCGATTTCAATGTGATCGTAGATCGCAGCAAGTTTACGAAGTAGTGTCTTGGTAATCTTACGGTTTGCAGGGATAATGATTTCACCTGTCTGCTCATTAACGACATCAAGAGGGATTTTTTCACCGAGGAGAATATCAGAAAGCTTCTCAGTCAGCTGCTCAGTGAGCTGATCTTTCTTCTTCTTGTATTCATCGTTGATCTTCTTCACCTGCTTGCGAAGTTTCGCTGGATCGAGTTCGTTCTCACGTTTACGAGCGAGACCGTGTGTTACCACGCGGATGTCTTGAACAATACCAGTACAGCCAGAAGGAACACGAAGTGATGTGTCTTTCACGTCAGCGGCCTTCTCACCAAAGATGGCGCGAAGAAGGCGTTCTTCAGGAGCGAGCTCCGTTTCAGATTTAGGTGTAATCTTACCAACAAGGATATCGCCAGGCTTCACCTCAGCACCAATGCGGATAATACCGTCATGGTCGAGATTTTTCAGAGCCTCATCACCCACGTTAGGAATATCACGAGTGATTTCCTCAGGTCCTAGTTTCGTATCACGAGCAGCACAATCAAACTCAGAAATATGGATAGAAGTGTACATGTCCTCCTTCACCACCTTTTCAGAGATAACGATAGCATCCTCAAAGTTATAACCGTTCCAAGGCATGAATGCCACGAGAATGTTACGACCAAGAGCAAGCTCACCGCCTTCGGTATTCGGGCCATCAGCAAGAACGTCGCCTACCTTGATCTTATCGCCGCGATTGACGATTGGTTTCTGGTTAAGACATGTTCCAGCATTTGAACGCATGAATTTGCGAAGTGGGTAAGCGAAGATTCCCTTAGTAGGGTTACTCTTCACCGCCGTCATTTCACTAAGGAATTTCTCATCAGAAACAGGGAGCTCACCGTCCTTTGTGGTAATAATCACCTCAGCCGTGGCTGCAGCAACAATACCGTCTGCCTCAGCGGTAATCACTGCGCGTGAGTCGACAGCGGCCTTCGCTTCAAGTCCAGTTCCTACAAGAGGAGCATCGGAAATAAGTAGTGGTACACCCTGACGTTGCATGTTTGCACCCATAAGAGCACGGTTAGCATCATCGTGCTCAAGGAAAGGAATAATACCTGCAGCTACAGAAACGAGCTGTTTAGGTGAAACGTCCATGTAGTGAACAACCTTAGGATCGACCTCGATAAACTCACCACTCTCACGAGCTGTAATTTTATCAGTCAGGAAGTTACCTTTTTTGTCGATTGGGTTATTCGCCTGAGCGATCAAGAATTCTTCCTCTTGGTCTGCTGTAACGTACTCGATTTCACTAGTGACCTTACCGTTCTTTACGAGACGGTATGGTGTTTCAATGAAACCGAACTCATTGATACGAGCATAAGTACAGAGTGAGTTAATCAAACCAATGTTTGGTCCCTCCGGAGTTTCAATAGGACAAATACGACCATAGTGAGAGGTGTGAACATCGCGCACCTCAAAGCCAGCACGGTCACGATTCAAACCACCAGGCCCGAGAGCAGAGAGACGACGCTTGTGCGTCAGCTCTGCAAGTGGGTTTGTCTGGTCCATGAACTGAGAAAGCTGACTACGACCAAAGAAGTCACGAATCACTGCGCTCAGTGCCTTCGGGTTAATCAACTTCTGAGGAGTCATTCCCTCGAGATTGACATCAAAGAGAGTCATACGCTCTTTAACAAGGCGCTCAGTACGAGCAAGACCTACGCGGCACTGATTGCCGAGAAGCTCACCTACCGCGCGAACGCGACGTGAACCAAGGTGATCAATATCATCAAGAACACCTTCACCCTTTTTCAAACGAAGAAGGTACTTAACAGCACCGAGGAAATCCTCAGGCACCATGACACGTGCATTAGAGTCTACAGAGAGTTTAAGTTTCTGATTGATCTTATAACGACCTACGCGAGTGAGGTCGTAACGCTTCTCATCAAAGAAAAGGCGATCAAGTAAAGCTTTTGAGTTCGTCACCGTTGGTGGATCACCTGGGCGAAGCTTACGGTAGATATCTTTCAGCGCTGACTCTTCATCGTGCGCAGGATCTTTCTTAAGAGTTTTGAGAAGAACTTCATCTTCACGAGCATCAATAACATCTACTGTCTTGTAGCCCATTTCAAGAAGCTGACGTACAATACCGATGGTAAGCGGCTCATATGCCTTCGCGATAACGAGTTCACCGTCGAGGATGTCCTCGAAAGTTACTTTCTGTGCGAGTTCTTCCTCATCAGCTTTTTCACTGAGTTTAAGTTTCTCGATATTATAAAACTGTTCACAAAGATCACGATCCGTAGGCCAACCCATGGCGCGAAGGAAGGTAGTAGCGAGGAACTTTCTTCTACGACGACGACGGTCAAGGTAGACGTACATGAGGTCGTTGGTATCAAACTGAGTTTCCAACCATGATCCACGATCGGGGATGATACGGAAAGAGTGAAGAAGTTTACCGTTGAGGTGTGTCGATGTTTCGAAACAGATACCTGGTGAGCGGTGAAGCTGGGAAACGATAACTCGCTCAGCACCATTAATCACGAATGTGCCACGGCGTGTCATCATTGGCATTTCGCCCATGTACACACGCTCTTTCTTAGTACCGCTCTCGTCCTTGAGCTTAAAAGTAACATAAAGTGCTGCACTAAATGTCTCTCCTGTTTGAAGTGACTCGAGCGCAGTTGCCTTTGGCTCCTCCATATCGTATGAAACGAATTCAAGAGTGATTGCCTCATCGTAACTCTTGATGGGGAAAATTTCACGAAAAACAGCCTGTAGTCCTAAGTCATCACGCTGTGATGCTGGGATTACTTGCTGTAGAAAATCCTCGTAGGATTTACTTTGAACCTCGATCAAATTCGGTGGTTCGATAACTTCCTCAATCGTTCCGAAGTAGCGTCTTTTTGCCATAATGTTAGTGGGATGAGCTGTATTAGCTAGTGCTGGGTGGGCTGTAATGTTGGTACTTACCTAAATAATTAATTGTTTCTGCTAGCTGTAACTATCAGAGACAGGTTTACCCGCACTGTTTCCAGTCCGGGCATACATTTAATTATTTATGTTCGTGATTATATGATTTCGTGACCAAAAAACGTCTTTTTTGGCGATTCACAGGCGGATTTCAAACATCATATTTTTCAAGTAACTCTTAAGCTATCACCTGTTGTATATATAATATTTGAATCCCGACTGCTGCGTGTTGTTATTTACTAATGCTTAATTGTCAAATTGCAAATGACTGACTTGTATGCAGCACGTGCGAGGCAGAGGCGCCGCATACAAAGAAAGTCGATTTTGTAGAACTTAGGACTACTTGAGTTCGATCTTGGCACCAGCTTCTTCAAGCTTAGCCTTTGCTGCTTCAGCAGTATCTTTGTCAACTCCTTCGAGAACTGCAACTGGTGCACTCTCAACGAGCTTCTTAGCATCCGCAAGACCAAGTCCGCTAGCTACTTCACGTACTGCTTTAATGACAGAAATCTTATTTCCACCAGCTTCAGTAAGCATGACATTGAAGTCAGTCTTCTCTTCAGCAGCTTCACCAGCGTCACCGCCAGCAGCTACAGCAGCTACTGCAGTTGGAGCAGCAGCAGATACACCCCACTCTTCTTCAAGAGCTTTTACAAGTTCAGCGGCTTCAAGCACAGTGAGCTTTCCTAATTCTTCAGCGATTTTTTTAATGTCAGACATAATGTTTTTTTCTCCTTGTTGGTATCGTCGCGCCCAGAGCTTCTGGACATTTCAGCTCTTATGCTTAAGATCCGACGTATTAACCTTATTTTTATCAGGCGCATCCCTGGAGAGGAATACGCCATCCGTTCAGATTTTTTATTATTCAGCGTTTTTTGCTGCAATCACACGTGCGAGAGAAGCTGCTGGTTCGTTAATAGTACGAAGTAGTTTCGTAGCAGGTGCATTGATAACACCAAGAAGCTGTGAAAGTAGAACCTCGCGTGATGGAAGGTCAGCAAGCGCAATGATTTGAGCTTTATCAAGAACAGCACCATCGAGGATACCGGCTTTGATCTCTGGCTTTTCATTCTTCTTAACAAATTCTTTGAGAGTCTTTGCTGCTGCACAAACGTCAGCTTCACCTGTAATGAATGCAGTTTGACCGAGAAGGTGCTCACTGATGTCAGGAAGGCCAGCTGTCTCGATCGCCTTACGCATGTAAGTGTTCTTAGCAACGTGGCATTCAGCACCTTTGGCAGTGAGTTCTCCACGAAGAGCATCAAACTCAGGAACCGTCATGGTTGCATATTCAACAACCAGAACAAATGGTGATGCGTTGACGCGCTCGAAAAGCTCGTCGATAATGTATTTTTTATCAGGATTCATATTTGTATCTCCTTGGTGTTTATTGAACGTTTGTGTAAGTGGATGCTTCTAGAGCTACACCTGGGCACATGCTTGCAGCAATTGTGACATTCTGGATGTAGTTACCCTTAGCAGTTGCAGGCTTAGATTTTTTCACGCTTTCGATGAGAGCCTCTGTATTTTCAGTGATTTTTGCCTCTGAGAATGATGCTTTACCAATAGCTGCTGAAACGTTGCCATTTTTGTCGAGCTTGTAGTCGATACGACCAGCTTTCACAGCATTAATTGCCGCAGCGGTGTCGTCAGTAACTGTACCTGTCTTAGGGTTCGGCATCAAGCCACGCGGTCCGAGAACACGAGCAATTTTACGAACTTCAAGCATGGCATCTGGAGTAGCGATCGCGGCGTCAAAGTCAGTGAAACCACCTTGAACTTTCTTAATTAGATCTTCCAAACCAACTTCTTCAGCACCTGCAGCAACGGCAGCCTTAGCAGCATCACCTGTTGCGAATACAACCACACGAACGTTTTTACCTGTTCCGTGAGGGAGTGCTACTGAGCCACGAACCATTTGGTCACTTTTACGTGGGTCAACACCTAGTTTAAATGAAAGTGTGACGGTGGGGTCAAACTTAGGTGCAGGAAATTTTTTGATGATCCCTACGGCGTCTTCAAGACTGTACGTCTTGTCGGAATCGACAAGAGCGGCAGCTTGCTTATAGCGTTTGCTTGTTTTACTCATTATTTTGTTTGCAGTGCGGGCGGAATTTCAGTGATTGATCGATAGATCCTTGACTTGGCTCCTCCTGCGGTTTGTTAGAGAGCGATCATTGTTGATCACTCAGAAAAATTACATACCTGTGATTTCAAGACCCATCTGGCGTGCTGATCCAGCGAGGATGAGAGCGGCTTTTTCAGGGTCGTTAGTATTAAGGTCAGCAATCTTGAGGTTTACAACTTCCATGAGCTGCTCCTTGGTGATTGTTGCGCACTTAATTTTATTCGGTTCAGCAGATCCAGATGCGATCTTTGCAGCTTTCTTAAGAAGCACTGCCGCTGGTGGATTTTTAGTAACGAATGTGAATGACGCATCCTTATAAACCGTAATGATTGTCGGAAGAAGGTCTCCAGCTTGCTTCTGCGTCGATGCATTGAAGTCCTTACAGAACTGCATGATATTTACGCCTGCCTGACCGAGTGCTGGTCCTACTGGAGGTGATGGATTTGCTGCGCCTGCTTGGATTTGGAGCTTGAGGACGGCTTTTACTTCTTTTGCCATGATGGTGTTAGTTTAATAGTTGATGGGATGAATTAAGATGAGTTCTAACCGGCTTCTACTTGCCATGATTCTAACTCAACAGGGGTGGAACGACCGAAGATGGTAACGGAAACGAGAAGCTTACCTGACTCATGATCGATTTCCTCGATGATACCAGTTTGTCCTTCAAATGGACCATCGCCCACCTTCACAGAGTCACCAGTTTCAAAACTGATTGCGGGACGAATATTTTCTTCGCGCTCCTTGATTTGACCGAGCATACCTTCGACCTCGCGTTGACGCATAGGGATAGGCTTGTGCTTGGTTCCTGCAAACCCGATGACACCGTCCATTTCTTTGATGAAATACCATGTCTTATCGATAAGAGCAGAGCTTTCATCAAACAAGTGCATGTTGACGATGACGTAACCTGGAAAAAACTTACGCTTAGTTTCCATTTTCTTACCACGACGATTCTCCTCGACACGTTCTTGTGGAACGAGAACGTCAAAGACGTAATCGCCCATTTCCTCGGATATAACGAGGCGCTTGATTCGATCGCGAACTTTCTGCTCCTGGCCGGAGAGAACGTGGACGACGAACCATTGCTTACGTGCTTCTGGCATGGATGGCATGGTTAGTAAATTAGGTAGGGTAATAGATTATTAATGAAAAAAGACGCTGAATTCTTCGAGATGAACTAAGCGAATAAAGGATGTTCTTATTGTCCTAGACTTGTTAGGAGTCCAATAATTTTGATTGCAAGAACATCAAAGAGTGAAACAAAACCAGCGAGGAGAATCATAGCGACCAATACAACGATCGTTGAATCAACGAGTTCCTTGTATTTCTGGAAGCCTTTTACCTTAGGGTCACTATCCCACGGCCATGATGCTTTGCGTAGCTCAGCTTTGACTTCGTGAATAAATGTGGCGGATTTCCTGAACATGTTGTTTTGTTTGAGGTAGCTTTCGCTGTGTTTGTTGACCGTATAAATACGGATTAAATTCTGATATTATAAAAAAGCTGGCAGGGAAGACAGGACTCGAACCTGCAACTTTCGGTTTTGGAAACCGACGCTCTACCAATTGAACTACTTCCCTGTGATGTGTTTGCTTTTGTTTTTTTACTAAATGCTTGAGGCAACTGAGGGGTGTTTCAGCTTATTGACTGAAACACCCCAAAAAACCAGCTATTTGGTGATCTTTTATTACTAAAAACCACCAAGCCTAAAAGTCATTAGGCAATGATGGTGCCTACGCGACCAGCACCTACGGTACGTCCACCCTCACGGATAGCGAAACGCATTGTCTGCTCCATAGCAATTGGTGTGATGAGAGTTACTTCAAGCTCTACATTATCACCAGGCATTACCATTTCAACACCGTCAGGAAGCTTGATGCTGCCTGTTACGTCTGTTGTACGGAAATAAAACTGTGGACGGTAGTTTGAGAAGAATGGTGTGTGACGTCCACCCTCTTCTTTGCTGAGAACATAGATCTCACCTTTGAAAGTTGTGTGCGGCTTAACAGAACCCTTTTTAGCGATAACTTGACCACGCTCAAGATCGTCTTTCTTAAGACCACGCATGAGAAGACCTACGTTGTCACCAGCGCGACCTTCATCAAGAAGCTTACGGAACATCTCAATGTCAGTAACAGTTGTAACACGTGTGTCACGGATACCAACGATTTCAACTTCTTCCATCTTCTTAACGATACCACGCTCAACACGACCAGTAGCTACTGTACCACGACCCTCGATAGAGAATACGTCTTCAATAGGCATAAGGAAATCAAGATCCACTGGACGCTCTGGCTCAGGGATATATGTATCAACAGCTTCCATGAGCTTCATGATGTTGGCGATTTGAGTCTCGTCACCTTCAAGAGCTTTAAGAGCTGAACCTTTAATGACGGGGATTTCGTCACCAGGGAATTCGTAGGCATCAAGAAGTTCACGGATTTCCATCTCAACGAGCTCGAGGAGTTCCTCGTCGTCAACTTGGTCAACCTTGTTCATGAATACTACAAGAGCTGGAACACCTACCTGACGAGCAAGAAGGATGTGCTCACGTGTCTGCGGCATTGGGCCGTCAGCAGCTGAACATACGAGGATACCTCCGTCCATCTGTGCTGCACCAGTAATCATGTTCTTAACGTAGTCAGCGTGACCTGGGCAATCAACGTGTGCGTAGTGACGATTTGCTGTCTCGTACTCAACGTGCGCTGTGGATATAGTGATACCACGCTCACGCTCTTCTGGAGCTGCGTCAATGTCAGCATACCCCTTAGCATCGCCGCCGTTAGCTACTGCGAGAATAGTTGAGATTGCTGCTGTAAGAGTTGTTTTACCGTGGTCGACGTGGCCAATTGTACCAACGTTTACGTGTGGTTTAGACCTTTCAAATGCTTCTTTAGCCATGATGTTATAATTTTTTTGTTGCTTAGGTTTTTAAAATTCGCCCAAGACTGCTGGTTTTTGTTTTATAGTTTTTTGCTCTGAGATGGAGCTCTTGGCCGGAATTGAACCGGCGACCTCGTCCTTACCAAGGACGCGCTCTACCCCTGAGCTACAAGAGCTTTAGCTCATGAACACCTCCCAAAGAAACTTTTTGCAGACCTGCTATCAGTCGTCAATTCCTTGACAAAAATACAACAAATCCACTCAAGCTACCGAGGGAAAGCGGGCGGCAAGCTACCAGAGAGTGTGCTACTGTCAAAAAAAAACTCTCCTAATTCGATCTTTTTTTTGCATTCTCTCCACTTCTCACAAACACCTCTTTAAAACCGCCAATTATCAAGTAGCTTAAGTTCGTTCTAGCGGGTTGAGTCACTATTAACTTTCCCATGAGAATAAATTCAACTATCCAGCTTCTGTCACAACTAATCTAAGCATGCGCGTATTTTCCATTCTCTACCAAAAAGAACTTAAAAACTACTTCATGACCCCCTTTGGTTGGGTTGTTCTCGCGCTCGTTGCTTTAATGCAGGGGATGTCCATGACTTCGGCTATGGAACTGATGAAAGACGCCCCTCTGACGGAGAACTTTCTATTTGTCTCAGTACACTCTCAGAACTTCTGGTTCTATTTTCTTTTCACCTTCCCTCTATTAACGATGCGCTTATTTGCTGAGGAAGCAAAAACAGGCACTCTGGAAACTCTGATGACGGCTCCCGTGACAAGCTTACAGGTCGTTTTTTCTAAATACCTAGCATCGTTCACCTTCTATGCGATGCTCTGGCTACCCATATTACTGCATTTGAAATTATTCAAACTCATCACGGGAAATAACGCACCTTATGAAATGGGGCATCTTATTGGACTGTACGCCATTCTTCTTCTTATGGGCGGCTTCTTCTTAGCTATTGGCTGTTTCGCTTCCACCTTGAGTAACAATCAAATTGTGGCAGGTATTATCACTATCGCCTTTCTCGTCATTCTCTTCTTTATGGGATTTGTTCCTTATTATACTGGTGAAGGTTTTCAGGCTGTTTCTCTCTTTCACTATGTTTCTATTCAGGAACACTTGGCAAATTACGCCCGTGGCATTGTTGATACCCGTCCGATCGTTTACTACGGTACAATGACATCCTTTTTCATCTTCCTAACTCACATCACATTAGATTTCAGACGCTGGAAGGCATAGTGTTGATTCGCTTTGTAAATTCTTTTTCTCATCATTCATGTCCACCCCATCTACTATTTCTGCTACGCGCCCCGTGCGACGCATTGGACGCAGCTTTAACGTCATAATACAAGTCGCCCTCTTTATCATCGTCATCATCGCAGCTAATTACCTCAGTTGCGCACGGCATGAACGTATTGATCTGACGGAGAGGCGTGACTTCACGCTTTCGAAGTTAACTACCCAGTACCTCAGCAGTGACAGCTTTCAGCAACGCGAGACTCCGCTTCATATCATTGTCATCATGAAACGCAACTCATCCCATTATGCCAGAATCTATAATTTACTGGATGAGTACAAGAAAACAGCAGGTAGCCAGCTCAAGTTAGAATTCGTCGATCCCATCCGCCAAACTGACCGCACCTTGGAAATCGAAAAGATCTACGGTATTCCCTACACGCAAGATATGATCATTACTGATGGGCGAATCATTAGCGAGAAACCAGCGGCGGTTGATGAAGTAGCGGATGAAGAAAAAATCAAAGAGCAGCAACTTACTAGCCATCTTCGCTTTGCGCTTATCAAGAACCTCTACATCACCGATGATCAACTCAACATTGTGGCATGGCAGGATGAAGATATTATCACCTCCGCCATCATTGGTGCAATCGAAGGGAAATCGCGAAAAATTTATCTCGCGATTGATAAGGGAGACCTCAAGGCCGACCAAGGTCAGGCGGCGTGGCAAATCCTTAAGGACATGCTCAAGCAGCAAAACATCACTCTAACGCCTATTGCCCTAGCGGAAACCACACGCATCCCCGAGGATGCAGAGGGTTTGGCATTCATTGCACCTCAATATGATCTTACGGAAAGTGAGCTAGCGGTTTTAGAAGAATACTGGGATCGCCAAAGCTCTTCGCTTTTCATCACGCTCGATCCCGCAGCGAAGCTCGATCGCCTCAGAATTTTCCTCCGAAACTACGGCATTACACCGCGCTACGATAGAATCACAAGTATTGAAAATGGCCAGACGAAATCAAGTGTCCTCACTTCCTTTCTGCGCGGCGCTGAAATTAATCAGTACCTAGGTGGCAAATACACCGTTTTTGATGGTTCAAGCTGCAGTCTCGAAGTTCGGGAAAGTGACGACACATTAGTCAACCGAGCCATCAAACCGATCGCCCTGATACAAGCTACTGATGGCTGGTGGGGAGAGACTCGATTCGATGTCGAAAACCCAAGTTTTAATGTCGAAGAAGACACTAGTGCGCCACTCTATCTTGCTGCCGCTGTTATCTGTGGTGATGCAGCTTCAGATGAAACCCTTCACCTCGTTTCCAGAATGGTCGTCATAAGTAACACCGATTTTTTAGCCACAAGTAAAACTCGTCCAGAGCAAGCTGACTTCGTTAAATCAAGCATCAACTGGCTCGTTGGCAGAGATGAACTCATCGGCATCGGACCTAAAAAGCTCTTCCGTCACAAAATCACTATTCTTGCAGCTCATAATAGCTTTATTAGCCGCATCGTACTCTTCTTCCTCCCTGCAGCGGCATTACTTATCGCCCTCGTTGTGTGGAATACACGCAGAGCCTAAAAACACTAGCTTACTCGAAATCGCCCATGCGCTACGCTGCTACCATCTTATTACTCCTTATTGCCTCTATTTTGGTGGGGCTTTCCGTCGCTTATACGGGAGGGAAATATCATGAGATCATCTTTGGCTCGACCCCTCTTCAACAAGGCGAAAAACTCTTTAATGTAGATCAATTAGCAGAAGTTAGAAATATCACGCTCAAGAACAATGATGGTGCTGAGGCATCCTTCATTTTCCAGAATAACGCTTGGCAATCCACATCCCCGTGGAAGGACAGAGCCGATCAAACACTCCTCCTATCACTTATCCAGATCACGAACGAGCTCACTGTTCAAGAAATCACTCCTGTTAAGAACCTTGAGCTTTCGTCATTCGGTCTTGATTCCGAGTCTAACAGTATCCGAGTCTCAATGAGTGACCAAGACGGCCGCCCACTTGCTGATTTCTATATCGGTAAACCAACGGCACTTCATATTTCAGAGAAAACAGATACGGAAACTAAGCTGATCCCAACTATTTTCATTCGCTTAGCGGACAAAAAACTCAGAAATAACATCTACATTTGCTCACTCCCGACAGCCGACACGCTACATCTATTATTTAAGGACAATTTTTCGCGATTTCGTGACCATCACCCGTTCCACTTTCACCCACAGTTACTGGACAGAGTTACCTTGCAAAGCAAAATGGGCGAAGTCGTGCTCTCTCGCAAAGACTTAAACTCTGGATGGTTGATTACAAAACCTCTAGTTCTCAAAGCCGATCCAGAGGCGCTCAAAAAACTCTTTAGCGACCTAAACCGGCTTACAGCACTACAAATTGACGAACGTATCGATATCACCTTGCCCACCTCTGAGATCGAAGGCACTCAGACTGCTCAAAGGGTTTCCATGCACTTTGCTGGCGCAGAAAAAGACATCACTCTGCAAATTTATCCTAATGCAGAAAATGACGCCTACTCACTTGCGACAATTAGTAACCGACCCGACATCGTATTTCACTTACCCAACAGTACTGATGCCAGCTCAGGTGTCTCATCGCTCGACGATCTGCAAATTGGTGTCAATGGCCTACGTTCCAAAACTATGGTTCACCTGTCTGCTAAGCTACTCAACACCATCGTCATCCGACCACGAAGCAGACCCCCTCTCCTTCTCAAGCGTGAGTCTGGCAAACCATGGCAGCTTCTCTCTATCGATGGGTGGAAACAACCTCATTTAGAAACCCTTTCAGAGCTCATCGAGGCAGTCGTTGATGATAAAATCCAAAAATTTGTTACCGATGCCGCCACGGACCTCAGTCTTTATGGTCTCGATAATCCGATACTTCAGATTGGTTTCAACGGCTTCGATGGCAGCGGTATCGCCCTTGCCATTGGCAGAAACCCAGAAGGCGAGGAAATCTACGCCCACCTCACCGACAGCCCGCACATCTGGCAAATCAGCCCCAAAACACTGGGTAAAATCGCCACTCGCGCATGGCAGTGGCGTTCACCCAATGTATGGCACATCCCCAAAGTCGACATCAACCGCATCACCATCCAGAAACGCGGCGAACCAATCACCGACCTCCAATACGCTTATTTCTCAGGAGAATGGACTGCCAAACGTGGCGGCAAGCTGGCCAATGCAGCACTCAATCCAAATCGTGCCGACACGCTATTAACTAATATCGAGTCACTTAGTACAATGAGGTGGTTAGGCCCCGACGAGGCCATCGTGGCAAAATTTCTCGAAACCCCAGATCTGAGCATCAGCGTGCACGTCACCCCATTTGATAACGAGGGTAATGAGCTCTCACCGATTATCAAAACACTCAAGATCGCTCATACGCCGAACAAAAGCCTTCACTACGCTAAGATCAGCACCGAGCCACAAACTCCCGCAAGTATGAAGGATGACGAAAACTACTTCATGCTTCCCAGCGAAATCATTTCCCAACTCTCTGTAAATCTCTTCGAGTAAAGTTGCTCCTTTCGGAATCTGGTTGATACTCTCCTACACTTCGCTTTCAGCCCCCTCTCCTATTTCACCCGTATGTCTTCATTTGACCCAGCCCTCATCCGCAGAGATTTCCCTATCCTTCATCAGGAAATCAACGGCAAGCCCCTTGTCTATTTCGATAATGCCGCCACTTCGCAAACCCCTCAGCAGGTCATTGATGCCAGCGCGCATTACTACGGAAATATCAATGCCAACATCCATCGTGGGGCCCACAAGTTAGCGCGTGAAGCCACGCAGGCGCATGAAGCCGCTCGCAGCACCATCGCTACCCACATGAATGCCGCGCACGATCACGAGATCATCTTCACCGCCGGCACCACTGATGGCATTAACCTCGTCACCAACACACTCTGCCTTCAAGGCGAAATCACCAGCGAGCACAGCATCATCATCTCAGGACTGGAGCACCACTCTAACATTGTTCCATGGCAAATGCTCTGCCAGCACACAGGAGCCACACTCAAGGTCATCCCTGTGCTCGACGATGGCACACTGGACATGCCCGCTTACCACTCACTGCTTGACGCCTCGGTCAAAGTCGTGGCAGTTAATCACGTCTCCAATGCCTTAGGCACTATCAATCCCATTGAGGAAATCATCGCTGCCGCTAAAAAACACGACGCCCTCGTGCTCATCGATGGTGCCCAATCCGCACCTCACATGAATATTGACGTCCAGTCGCTAGACTGTGATTTCTACGTTTTCTCTGGCCATAAAGTCTACGGCCCCACTGGCATCGGCATCCTCTATGGCAAAGAAGTAATCCTCAACGCCCTACCACCATGGCGCGGAGGCGGCGAAATGATCAAGGAGGTCAGCTTCGAGCACACCACTTACAACGACCTCCCTTTTAAATATGAAGCTGGCACACCCGATATCGAAGGCGGCATCGCTCTCGCAGCGGCGATCGATTACATGAACAGCCTCGGCATGGAAAACATCGCCGCTCACGAGAAACATCTCCAGCAGCTTGCCACCGCCGCCCTTTCAGAGCTCGACAACATCCAGCTATACGGCACCGCCACTAACAAAGCCGCCGTCGTTTCCTTTCTCATTAAAGGCATTCATCACTACGATTTGGGTACCTTGATGGATCAGATGGGCATCGCCGTCCGCACCGGCCACCACTGCTGCCAACCACTGATGGCAAGATTCGGCATCACTGGAACCGTCAGAGCTTCATTCGCAGCTTACAATACCGAGGAGGAAGTCGAGCAATTCATCGCAGCCGTGAAAAAGGCCGCTATGATGCTAGGCTAATTTTTTAAAAGCTGACTCTTTCTGGCATCGTTAGTAGTTGCCGTCGATTTTACCACAGCGATCTATCACTGTTTAACAGAGCTACTTTTCTAAGCAGTCCACCCAAAAACTTGCATGATTCCTCAGGTTTCCATTGCCACCATGACGCCCTTCTGTCTAGCTTCAGTGGTATGGAAAATTTAACTCTGACGCGGCATGATGCACTCAATAATTGGATTAAAAAAATGGTCGCCTTGTGCCAGCCGAAGGACGTTCACCTTTGTGACGGCTCAGAGCAAGAGTGGGGGCAACTCACCTCCGAATTAGTCGAGGCAGGCACGCTGATTCAGCTTAACCCAAAACTCAGACCTAATAGTTTCCTCGCCCGATCTGCTCCTTCCGATGTCGCAAGAGTCGAAGAGCGCACCTTTATCTGTACCAAACGCGAGGATCAAGCTGGCCCTACCAACAACTGGATGGAGGACAGTGCCATGCGCGAACTTTTAAAGCCGAAGTTTACCGGTTCTATGAAGGGCAGAACCATGTACGTCGTGCCCTTCTGCATGGGCCCTCTCGACTCGCCGCTGGCTAAAATCGGCGTCCAAGTGACTGATTCTGCCTACGCGGTAATCAACATGAAGATCATGGCTCACATGGGGTCGGAAGTGCTCACTCGCTTAGAGCAAGAATCCCACGGCGAGATCGCCTCCCGCCGCACCAAGCCTGGTTTTTTCATTCCCTGTCTTCATTCCGTAGGTGCCCCTCTCGAGGATGGACAGGAAGATGTACCGTGGCCATGTAATGATGACAAATACATCGTTCATTTTCCACGTTCACGTGAAATCTGGTCATACGGATCTGGCTACGGAGGTAATGCTTTATTAGGAAAAAAATGCCTCGCACTGCGCATCGCATCGAACATTGCTCGCGAGCACGACTGGATGGCAGAACACATGCTCATTCTAGGACTAGAAGATCCTGAAGGCAACAAAACTTACGTGACGGGTGCATTCCCTTCCGCCTGCGGTAAAACCAACCTCTCCATGATCGTCCCCCCTGAGGAGTACAGCAAAGCGGGCTGGAAAACCACTATCGTTGGCGACGACATCGCCTGGCTTTGGCCTCACGAAGACGGAAAGCTCCATGCCATCAACCCAGAAACAGGCTACTTCGGCGTTGCTCCAGGAACGTCTTGGAAATCGAACCCGAACGCGATGGAGTCCATGGTGGCGAACTGCATTTTCACCAACGTCGCCCTCACCGATGAAGGTGACATTTGGTGGGAAGGGCTGACCAAAGAAGCACCAGCCCATCTCATCGATTGGAAGGGGAACGATTGGACCCCCGATTCTTCAGAAACAGCCGCACACCCGAATGCCCGCTTCACCGCACCCGCACACCAGTGCCCCTCCATTGACCCCCATTGGCAAGACCCCGAAGGCGTCCCCATTGATGCCATCATCTTCGGAGGTCGCCGTAAAACAACGATGCCTCTCATTTACCAAGCCTACAACTGGTCGCACGGCGTCTACGTCGGAGCCACCATGGGATCAGAAATGACGGCCGCCGCCGCCGGCACCATTGGCCAAGTCCGCCGCGACCCGTTCGCCATGCTGCCCTTCGCTGGCTATAATATGGGAAGCTACTTCCAGCACTGGTTTAAGATGCGCACTAAGATTAAGCATCTTCCACGATTTTTCCACGTCAACTGGTTCAGACTCGATGAAGAAGGTAATTTCCTCTGGCCTGGTTTCGGGCAAAACATGCGTGTTCTCGAGTGGATCGTCAACCGCTGCGGCGGTCACGCCTCAGGTCACGAAACCGGCATCGGCTGGGTACCGGAATATGACGACTTCAACTTCGAAGGACTCGATTTCAGCGAAGATGACTTTAACAAGGTCATGGCTTTCGATCCCGAGGAATGGAAGCGCGAAGTCGTATCCCAAGGCGAACTCTTCCTCAAACTCTTCAACAGTATCCCCAAAGAACTCGTCTACGAAAGAGAACTCCTCTCAGCCCGACTTTCTTGACTTTCTTAAAACCAAGAAGGACCTTCCGTGTTTTTAGTGTATTCCGTGGTCTCTGATAGAACACAGAAGGTAAGCCAAAGATTCGCGCGATTCGTGGTTCAAAAAAATTAACGTCTCAATTCCCCAAAGGCTTCCACACCCCCAGACTCACATTCACGAACGTCCAGTTACCAGCATACTCACCACTGAGGTGAGTATCTGAATCGCTCCACTCAATTCGTACTCCAGCTTTGGGGATGTCTGAAAGAACGATCCATTGCCACCCTTTGACAGAAGGACTCACATCACAAATCACCTGCTCCCCATCTTTGCTCAAAACACGCACACGGCTTGCTCGGTCACCTTTATCATCATAGCCGTGTTGAACGCCAATACGTAAACATGAATGTGGCACCTCTGGAGGAACAGCCACGTCAAAAAATTGTATTCTATTATCCTCTTCCGAGAAAGAAACTGGTTTCTCGATCAAAGTTATATAATCAAAGTTTAATTCATTCCGATGCATATAGGCAAACTGATCGTTGATAAAACTCTTCGGCATTCCAGGAATATACATCGGTAAGTTGTTTCGTCGAAACATCACTGCCCAACGATGAAAATCAGTAAATGACACCTCATTATCATTTGGCACTCCCATAAACCAAGTATTCACTTTATCACGGTGCTTATTAGCCAGCCTTATTAGCTCTGACCTCGCCTTGTCTGATTGCAGATGTTTGATATCGCCCACGAGAGCCTTCGTCCTTGGAAGACCATGCTCCACAGCAAACTCATAGATCTCAGCTACCGTAGCGACATCAGGCTTTAACTGACGAATTTCAGCCAGTGACAAGTCCTTGATCTTCTGACCGCCCAATAAGGGATCATGATAAGAAACTAAATAGCCATCGGAAGACTCTCGAATATCGTATTCAGCATAGGCAAAACCTTTACTATCCAAGCGCTTGGATAACAACTGACCAAAAGCTTTTAGCGTATTATCATCACCATAAATATCACCACCGAGTCGATGCCCCTCATTGGCTACAACACTCACGGTGAAAAAAGAGAGGAGAACGAACAGTTTCGCGAGAAAATTCATTGCTAAAGATTACATCATCAATCCCTAAATGTCTGTTCTTTAATCTAGCAGCATCAAGTTAACCACTAATCGAGAGTTTGTCGACCTCATGGGCTAGACAAACTGTTCCTTTGAGCTGTTCAAATGACTCAGAATCACAAGCCCTTCCGTGTTTTCAGTGTATTCCGTGGTCTCTGATAGAACACAGAAGGTAAGCCAAAGATTCGCGCGATTCGCGGTTCAAAACTTGAATCACTTCCGCTCACTCTCCCCTTACCTTATCTACCTCAATGACCGCAAAGCTATTCTCCATCCAATCAATATGCGTTGTGGTGATTAGCTTTTGGGCATTTGCTGGTAGAGCTGCCATGAGGGCGTTGCGGCGGCGGGGGTCGAGCTCGCCGAAGATATCGTCGAGAAGGTAGATGGGCATTTTGCCGGCACGTTTTTGGAGGAGTTCTCCTTGGGCGAGCTTGAGAGCGAGTGCCAAGGTGCGCTGCTGACCTTCACTGGCGAAATCTGATGCGGCCATGCCGTTGATAGTGAGGCGGAGTTCATCGCGGTGTGGTCCTGCGACAGTTTGCCCCGTTCTGCGCTCGCGCTCAAAAGTCATATCGAGACTCGATTTCAAATCGTCTCCTGAGCCAGAGATGTATTCGAGCCCGACGCGTTCATCACAGGCACTGACGGCATGTTGTGAGTCTGAGGTCTCGGGTTCAAGCAGCGTGACTAAGTTACGGCGAGCAGCGGTGAGAAATTCCCCATGAGTAATCAGTAGTTCAGTGTAGGCAGCTATTTCAGCCTCGCGAGGACTGCGGTCTTTTAACAGTAAGTTCCGAGCCTTAAGCACACGGTTGTAGCGATTCAAGTGATCGCGGTAAAAAGGGTCGAGCTGGCAGCCAATAAAGTCTAAATAGCGGCGACGCACCTTTCCAGATCCGCGGACGAGTTCAAGGTCATCGTTGCCCATCCAAACCACTAAACCACCATCCCGGAGGTAGTCGCCTTGTTTTACGACAGATTCATCATCCACCTTCATCTCCACACCCTTCCGCGACTCATAGCTGACTCGGCGCTCCGTTTCCCAGCAGGTTCCTGCGATGCCGAATCCCCCAGCTGAAGTAGAGCCATCCATCTTCACCATCCGACCCATCTGGGTGCTGCGCGGCGATTGTAGCCTTACTAAAACACAAACGGCCTCGAGGATGGACGTCTTACCCTGCGCGTTCGCACCCACGATGACGGCACCTGACTCGGGGAAATCAAGTGTTAGCGCATCAAAGCAGCGAAAGTTTATGAGGCGCAAGGCGGAAACCATGCGTGGAAACTAAAGGATTATTTTTTGACGAGCAAACTCTTTCCCGTCATTTCAGCCGATGGCTTCACACCCATGAGATCGAGTAGCGTTGGT
Organism: Akkermansiaceae bacterium; assembly: GCA_051252195.1. GTDB lineage: Bacteria > Verrucomicrobiota > Verrucomicrobiia > Verrucomicrobiales > Akkermansiaceae > Oceaniferula. The sequence continues at coordinate 273,422 of JBPOGD010000002.1, forward strand.
GCGATATCAGCGAGGATACCATCGTTTACCTCCACCTTCTTGTAATCGTCACCAACGTAGATGGCATGAACAAGATTGGTAGTATGTGCCGTGTTTGGCGAACCATCGGAATTGATCATGTATTCACAGTTTCCGTGATCGGCTGTGATGATGAGTTTGCCGCCAAGACGTAACGTTTCCTCAACCACAAGTTTGACACCGAGATCGATAGTCTCACATGCTTTAATAGCAGCTTTCACGAAGCCTGTATGACCCACCATGTCGGGGTTGGCAAAGTTCAGGATTACGAGATCGAAATCTTTCAAATTTTTCACCACCGTGTCCATCACTTCGGGAGCACTCATTTCGGGCTGAAGATCGTAAGTCGCGACCTTTGGTGAGGGTACGATGAAGCGCTCCTCTGCCTTATTGGGCTTCTCTTTTCCACCGTTGAAGAAATACGTCACATGCGGGTATTTCTCCGTTTCAGCGATGCGCATCTGCTTTTTTCCCGCCTTCGCGACGACTTCGCCGAGGACGTTCTTAAGATTCTGCGGCTTGTATGCGACTGGTACGCCGTAAGTTTCATCATACTGGGTGAGAGTAACGTAATGAACCTGCGGGCGACGCCCCGTCTTAAAGCCTTCAAAGCGTGGCTTGGTGAGAAATGCTTCCGAAAGCTGGCGTGCGCGATCTGCACGGAAGTTAAACCACACCACGACATCGCCATCGTTGACGCGCTTAGTATTGTGTTTGTAAAAAATCATGGGCATCAGGAACTCATCTGTTTTTTCCTGCTGGTACATCTCAGCGACGGCCTCGCTAGCGAGAATATCTTTCTTTTCGCCAATCCCGTGAACAATGGCATTCCACGCTATTTCCGTACGCTCCCAACGTTTATCGCGATCCATCGCATAATAACGCCCCACCACCGTGGCGATACGGGCACCGTACTTGGCTAGCTCGTCTTCGACATAACTAAGGTATTCTGCACCCGCCGTAGGTGAGGTGTCGCGACCATCCGTGATGGCATGCACGTAAATTTCCTCGACGCCACTCTCGCGCGCCATCTTCGCCATCGCTATAAGCTGATCCTGATGACTGTGGACTCCACCGTCCGATACAAGACCTACGAAGTGCAGCACTTTTCCGCCCTTAGCTTTACCGAATGCATCCTTGAGCACCTTGTTTTTCACCATATCGCCATCGGCGATTGACTTATTAATGCGTGTCAAATCTTGGTAAACAATACGCCCTGCACCGAGATTCAAATGACCGACTTCCGAGTTACCCATCTGTCCATCGGGTAAACCGACGTCTCCGCCCGAGGCACTCACCAAACCTAAGGGATAGGTTTTCCAAAGCATATCGTGAAATGGGGTCTTTGCCAAGAGAACGGCATTACCGTCTTTCTTTGCAGTTTTCTTTCCTCCAGGATTTACGCCCCATCCGTCGCGGATGATAAGTACTACGGGTTTTTTGTCAGCCATGATGAATATGCACATAGCATGATGATGACAGCATTTCCAACCACGAATCCTTGAAAACTTCACTTTTCACTGAACATATATGCGCATGCCCCTTTTCACCCCACTTGATGCTACTGCTTGGGGGCTCGTCGCCTTCGCTGCATTCTGCATCGGCACCTCAAAGGCTGGCTTCTCGGGGATTTCTATCATTTCTGTATTTATTCTTGCGGAGGTTCTTGGGGCCAAGGAATCCATTGGTTTCGCGCTACCTTTGCTGATCATTGCCGATCTTCTCGTGTATCCCACCTACAGAAAATATTCGTCGTGGAAAACCGTGATGCCACTCATCTGGCCTGCTCTCATTGGTATCATCATCGGTATCACTGTTTTAGATCAGGCTGATAACCGTACGATGCGTAAAATCATCGGCATCGTCATCCTTACCATGGCGTTCATCCAACTGCTCAGCAAAATCAATCCTGATAAATTCTATGCGATAGCGTGCACCAAGCGTACGGGTTTCACCGCAGCAATCCTTGGTGGAATCGCCACCACACTCGCCAACGCAGCAGGCCCTATCATGCGTATCTTCATGGTTTCAAGGCGAATGGACAAGATGGAGCTTCTCGGTGTTAGCGCTCGATTTTTTCTGGTTATCAATCTCATCAAGCTCCCGCTCAACTCTGGGCTCGATCTTATCAACTCACAAACATTGCTTACCAACTTGGCCCTCAGCCCCTTCGTCGCCCTCGGCGTTTTTGGCGGCTATCACCTCGTTAAAATCACCCCTCAGCGTATTTTTCAGATTACCGTCATCACCTTTAGCATCATTGCAGGCATAGGACTTTGTTTCTATTAAACTTTGCCAAAGGATAGCGCGCATGTTGTTCACTCTTTCAGATACCTCCCTTTCTATTCTTCGTCCTTGATATCGAGAATTTGATAAATCTCATCGGTGGCTATTTCAGCATGAAATGCTTTTTTAAGCGATTGCGGCAGACCTTTTATTGTTTTTGCTGCCTTACGAGCATCTTCTTGTTCACCCTTAAGGTTGAAAGCTAGGTGGGCTATGAGATTGTGACTCAGTGAATCTGGAGCTTGTGTAACGGCTTGCTGTAATACTTCGGTCTTCTCGTTCTCAGGATCATTTAGGTTGAGTAGGGAGAGACGTATATCATGTCGTTGCTGATCTTTAAGGACGGCATGCGCTCGTGCGCGGTAATCCGAATGGTCAACGACTTGCTCATGACAAAGTTTCCAGAGCATCTGCTCCTTAAGATTTCCACGAGAAATGCCTTGGGCTGATGGAATTTCGGAGCCTTTCTCAAAGCGATTTAGAAGGCTATCAAAGTACGCTTGATGTTTTTGAGTCGGCTGAAGCGATGTAACCAAATTGAGAACTCCTGGGTCTTGAGATTCTTCGATGAGCTCTGCAGCAGCAGTGAGAATTTCATCTTGTTCCTCTGCTGAGCTCTCCAGAATTTCTTGAAATGGCTCAAAGGGAAATCGATATTTGCGATGCGTGACAAGCCCCTGACTTCCTGCTTCTTGCATAGATTCTTTCCAATTCGTTTGAGGCGCCATTTGATAAGAGCTTGATTGAGTGCTGATTAGATCGATGAGATTTTGAATTTCGTCCGGGAGAGGTGATGGAAAAGGAAAGTTTTGGTCGGCTGCGGCACGGGAACGATTGACGTCCTCAATGATATCCTTTTGCTCCTGCCCCAAGGGCTGAGATGTGGAAACCTCGTTTAAATCAAGAGAGTAAGTATCTACTGATGGAGAATTAAACAAGTCTTTGGAAAGAGAGTCAGGCAGGATGTAGGCCTGACAGCTTGTTTCGAGATCTCCAATGGTAATGCTCTCTGAGTTTAGTGTTTCCAAAGCACCCCCTCCCGTCATTGCAGGATTTTCGGCACAGTGTTGAACCCATAGAGGGCTTGTAGAACCATCAAAAGTAGAGGGGCGGATAGCCTCGTTACCTTTGAGTTCTGAAATATTAATAGTGATACGTACAAGGCCTTCAGAATACCATTCGGGAGCAAGTGCGAGGAGCTTGCACATAAAGAAAAAATCTTGCTGTCCTTGGGCGGTATCTTTACAGGAAGGTCGATTAAGGAGGGCATCTGGACTCCACCACGCGTAAGGATAAGAAGCGAGACTTCCCTTCATTGCACTAAGCATCGCGCCGTCTTTGGGAATACTGGTTCCGTTTGCAACATCCTCCTTCCATGCTGCATAGACATCCTCATCAGTGGCTCCTGGGCCTAACTTCTTTTTGGTTAAATCTTTCCAATTGGGATCGATATTTGTTCCATAGAAGCTTTTTGCATTGAGCAAATGATAGAGCGTCGTAAAATTGTCTTTCGGCTTACCACCTATACCATTATATGGAGCGCCGCGACCGACGGCAGTTTTCATGGCAGAGTACGAGCCTTTAGATACTTCAGTCTCAAAATTTTTGGTCATCAAACTACAAAAATCAGGTGTCTTACTCTCGACCTCAGTAGCAGTTTCACGCGAAAGCTCATTGAGTTTGCGAACAGAGATCGGTAATGTGGCATCTTGATTCATATTACCCACGGCTATATATGATTAAAACACCTTCTCCAAAGGAATAATCTATTCATTTCAATAAAACGAGATTTCCCATCAATCAATACCCCCTTTTGACCTAAGCCCAAGTGTGGTCGCGGCTCCTCAACAAAGGTATATTTTAAGTCGTCTGCAGTTATCGTTTCATTGAAGCAGATCAAACCTACAAAGGCTAAGGAGAGAATCTCTTCGTTCCGACAAAATATCCAGTATTGAGCACAGAGGATTTGGACTTCATAGCCAAGGAGTTCTTCCACTAAGTTCGTAAGGTCACTGAGAAACTAGGTTTCACTCGAAAACATGACGGACTTAGAGAGAAACAGGATAATTCTAGAATTCCATGTGAAGTCTCACCACCTCATCCTGATTAATCAAAAAAATCCTCCCTTTTAATCGAAAAAACAGTTGCAATCGTATAATCGATAGGCTAGTTCTCCCGCCCGCCGAATCGTGAGTTATCATAACCACAGATTCGACCATTCATTTTAAAAGCATTATATATTACTCTCTATGAACATCATCGACAAAATCGAAAAGGAGCAAATCAAAGACGTCGCAGACTTTAGAGTCGGTGACAGCCTTAAGGTTCACACTCGCGTAGTCGAAGGTGGCAAAGAGCGTATCCAGATCTTCGCAGGTCTTTGTATCGCAAAAAAAGGTAGTGGTATTAATGCTGCATACACTGTGCGTAAGATCTCTTCTGGTGAAGGTGTTGAGCGTGTATTCCCTGTTCACACACCACGCGTTGATAAGATCGAGGTTACTCGCCGTGGCAAAGTACGTCGCGCTAAGCTAAACTACCTTCGTGAGCGTGTTGGTAAGCGTGCACTCTTCGTTAAGGCTGCAGAACGCGAATAGTTTCCGCTGTCTTCATTTTTCTGTTTTGAAAAGCCTCCTCTTATGGGAGGCTTTTTTGTGCTCTCGCTGAGCTGCTATCATTATGCGCATTTCCCTTTTAATTGTTATTCCTCTCTGCCTCATGACGCTACTGGGCACTTGGCTCTTGGGTACACGAGGCATAAAATTCACCACCGCACCTAGCCCTGAAAGAATTTCCCAAGTGACAGCAGCTTGGCAAGACGATCAAGCGCATGCCATTACGTCACAAAGCGGCATAAGCGCCGCTAATCAAACCTCCTTACCACTCGCAAAAACCTTACTAAGCAATACAGAAGCCGCCGCAGCTCAAACTTCACCGCCGCCAATCCCCACAGGAGATCTCACCGCTGCTCCAAAGCTTTCACAATACGCCACCCACGCTAGCGCAGGCAGCCTCGCTTTCATCCAACTAGCTCAGCACCTTGAAACAGTAGCATCGCCGCAGCACGCCAGGCTGGCTTGGGAACGTGTCATCGATATGACCAGGCCTGACAGCAGTGAACGGGCTAGCGCTCTATCAGCCATCCAAAGGCTCAAAAGCACCCAGCAGCCATGGCCTCAAAGTACTGAAAACCAAATCACGCTTATACTGCACGCTGGTACAAACTCTCAAGAAACGTCAATACTCCAAACGGCACTCGGCTCTGTAGCGAACAAGATCAATCTCTACTCTGATCATATTGTAAACATCAGCGTTCAAATTACATTAGGTAACGATGCGACTGAACAAACTGCACTCACGCCCATCGCTATGTGGTTTTCCAGTAATTCCACCCCCCCTTCTGAAACAGATCCGATTTCAGTGATCACCGACACTACCAATGCTGAGATTTTAACACCAGACATCGAACGTGGCATCTATCGCCTGATTCAATCTCGATTATCTAATAAAACAAGCTTCTCGCCATTACCTGAAATTCCTGAAAACACCGTTCATGACAACGCACTAGAACTTCATGTGACTCGCCTGATGTGGCGCGAGTTCGCTCTCTCTATTCCATAGTAGCTAACAGCTGCTCGACTGCCAAAGCAGCAGGTTCCTTGGCGGCATACCTACCTTTCTCTTGAGTGCGTGATAGCGCCTGAAAAGTTGAATTCTCTCTATTCCACAGGTCATCTCCCTCATGACGCAGCTTATCGTCATCACCCAAAGTTTGCTGAATAATGTCCTCGTAGTAGAGAACGGAAAAGTTGCCCTCTTTATCTTCTACAATACAGCTCATCGTCTCCACCCAGTCACCGCTGTTTAGGTAATGTACTCCGTCCTTCACCTCATCGGCTGGTGTATGAATATGCCCACAGATAATCCCCGTGCAACCTCGACTGACAGCAAGTTCGATCAACTTCTCTTCATAACTGCTCACAAAGTTGACCGCGGACTTTACCCTCCCCTTAATCGCTTTACTCACTGAGTAGTAATCCTTCCCGCGCAAACTGCGGTATTTATTGTAGACTCGATTCACGCTCAACAAGAAATCGTAGCCAACAGCCCCCACCATAGCAATCCACTTGTGCCCAGTAGAAACACTATCAAAACCATCACCATGAACAACGAGGTACTTGTCCCCCTTCGCAGACACGTGGATGTATTCCTTCACGCAGTCTAAGCGGTCTAACTTAATCGGTAGAAACCGCTCCATAAAATCATCGTGATTACCTCTCAGGTAGACGATTTCCACCTCCTCCTTCTCCATCTTCTTAAGTAAGATCCTGATAACTCGTGTGTGAATATTTCGCCATTTTTTACCACGTTTCAGTGCCCAGCCATCGATAATATCTCCATTAAGAATGATCCGTTCGCAGCGTATATGTTTGAGCACTTCAATCACTTCTCTCGCTTTGCTATCATCGGTGCCTAAGTGGATATCTGAAAGAATCAGGGTTCTCACATCGAGTGTTTTTCGCTTCTTGCGCTTTATCACGGTACGGTTTGAATCGATCATAATGTGTTTTAAGTGTTGTTCAAATAAGCTGGTAGCTGCCTGCCAGTTGATAGATTTCATCGTCTCACGTCCTGCGATGCGCAAGTCCTGATACTGCTTATCCAGCACTGCCTTTAAGGCACAATGAACAAACATCTCTTCATCGCCCAGCGGGACAGCAAACCCATTAACGAGGTGCTGCATGTAAACCTTCGCAGCCGCGTAATCGTAGGCAACGGTAAGCGCACCACTCGCCATACCCTCGAGAAGCACATTACCAAAAGTCTCCGTTTCACTGGGAAAAAGTAAGATATCAGCGGAGGCATAATGCTTGGCTAACTCTTCCCCTGTCTGATTCCCTGAGAAGTGAATATGTGGATTGGCATGCTCTAGTGTCTGCCTCAACGGTCCGTCGCCTACCATAATACAGCACAGATCAGGCACCTTTACTCGCATCTGATCAAAGGCTCTTACTGCCAACTGAAGATTTTTCTCTGCTGCTACACGTCCGACAACCATCACTACAGGCGTACTCGCACGCGCGCCCCAGCTCATGCGCAGATTGGCGCAGCGTTTACTGGGATGAAACAGCTCGGTATCGACACCTCGCCCTACGATTTTGATATTCTGAAAGCCTTCCTTCTCTAGCATGTCCTTTACATCCTGCGATGGGACGATGGTACAGTCAGCGCGAGAATGCACATTACGCAGGTACGTAATAGCACTACTGTGCATTGTGCCCATTTTATATTTTTTGAGATACGTGTGAAAATTCGTGTGGAAACCAGCTGCTACTGGGATACCCATTTTGTTTGCCACCTTTATAGCAGACAGCCCCATCAAACTTTCTGTCGCCACATAAATAACATCTGGCTTTTTCTTTGACCAACGCTTGGTTAATTTTAACTTACTTGGTAAACCCATTCTCACTTCGGGGTAACCTGGCAGAGACATGGACTTCATCACGCTTTCTCCCTGACCTCGCTCCACACCCGTATGCATGATATAGACAAGATGCCCCATAGACCTCAGCCCTTCCACAAACCTACCCAAAGTCATGGCAACGCCATTGATGTCCGGTAAAAAAGTATCCGTTATAATTTCTATACGCACTAAATATATATTTAGCATAACTGAAACATTCTAAGCCAAAACTACCGTGTAGCAATTTCGTCACATTACACCTTCAAACAGAATCATGAACGCAAACAACAACGATACGCCCAATCTGCCCTACGGCATGCTCGGCGAGGACACCCAATCAACTTTAGACAAATTAGAGAAGTACACAGGCATAGTCGACTGGACTTATCTCAAGCCTCACTTTGAATCTGGCGCGCTTATTTACGTCGACCCCTGCCTAAGCATCACTGAAGTCGGCAAAGCACTCTCCGACGATGATAAAGACAGAATCCAAGCCTGGCTCAAATCAGGCGATCTCGTCAAACCCTCAGAACTCCACGCCGACTGGTGGGAGCAAAACCCTCAGAACTTCACAGCACTGGTCGTCTCTCCTTTTGTACTCATGCAAAATGCCCCACAAGACGCCCCAAGCTCATCAAACAACTCCATTTGAGAAAAACATTCTCCACTATTAAACTAACAAATAATTAGTTTTTATTTTACTTTACTAAATAGTCATCTATTTATTCTCCCGTATGGGAAGAACAAGTAACGCAAAGATTCAGTTGCTCAACGCCATGGTGGATTTGATGTGGGAGCGCAGCTACGGCTCACTAACGATTGACGTCATCTGCGAGCGCGCTGAGGTAAAAAAAGGAAGCTTCTATCACTTCTTCCCCTCTAAGCTTCATCTAGCCATTGCTGCGATGGATCATATCTGGCTCGGTTGCCAGCCAAAAATAGACGCTGTCTTCTCACCATCGCTCCCTCCTCTCGTACGCCTTTCGACGGTACTCGATAAGGCATACAGCATCACCAAGAAAATTGCAGAAACGCACGGAAAAGTACTCGGATGCCCTTATTTTACAATAGGTGCAGAGACATCTACTATTGAGCCCGAGCTCGTCGAAAAGGTTAATCAAATCCTCAGCCGATACCAACGCTACTTTGAATCCAGTATTGTAGAAGCGATCGGAAAAAACGACCTCCCCAAGATTGATGCTACCGAAGCGTCTCGCATCTGCTTCAATCTCTACGAGGGCATGATCACTCAAGCCCGCCTCAAAAACAATCCCGACATTCTTAAGGATCTTCCCACAGCCATTGCGCGTGTTCTCTGTATTGAGGCCCTCCCCTCTCCCGCAAATGTAGATGTCGACTAATCTACCCTTAATAATTTGTTTACTAAAAAGTTTACTATTAATCTAAATAACCATTCACATGAAATTGATGAATCTACTTCCTGTCACTTTATTGGTCACATTACTTGCCTCGCTCAACAGCTGCGTCGTAGGCCCTAAGTATACAGCTCCCGAGCTAGATACACCCGATAGCTTTTCTTCATCATCTTTCACGAAGTCCTCAGTGAGCCATTGGGTTCAACTCTACAAAAACCCACAACTTAGCAAGTTGGTAGAAAAAGCTCGCAGTCAAAATCATAACCTCGCTGCCCTTTATCAGCAAACTCTTCAGTCGCGTGCCATCATCAACAGCGCTCGCTCAAACAGACTTCCTGGCGCTAGCATAGATACCAGCTATACCCGCTCCAAAGCTTCCGAGGAAGTCGAAAGACAGAGCACGCAGAGCAAAAACTCCTACAAGGCAAGTCTCGGACTCAGCTGGGAACTTGACCTCTTTGGCAGAGTGCAAAACCTCATCGATGCAGCCAAAGCTGATAGTCGCGCTGCCGATGCCGCCTACGAGGACATGCTCCTCATCACTCAGACAGACATCGCGATTACCTACTACCGCATCGCCGCCGTCGAACGCGAAATGAACGCCGTAAAACGTAGTATTCAAACCAGAAAAGAGTCACTCAATATTGTCAAAGCGCGCTTTAAGAGCGGCGTCGATAGCGAACTCGAGTCAGCTCGCTCTGAGGCACTTCTTGCAGATTCGCAAGCCGATCTCTACGCCCTGAAACGCCAGCGAGACACCTACGAACATGCTCTCGCGGTGCTCACAGGAGAAGCTGCCAGCGCTTTCCACATTAGTATCTCACCCATCAAAGGCTCCCCTACCAAGGCTCCCGTCGGCATACCTTCTGACCTACTCAGAAACCGACCTGACCTCAGAAAAGCGGAAGCAAAACTCATGGCAGCCAACTCTCGTGTTGGCGTCAATGCCGCGAACTTCTACCCGAGCATTCGACTCGCAGGTGACGTGGGATCTTCCGCTACAAGCACAACCAATTGGTTTAAAAGTGTGGCTGACTTTTACAGCGTCGGCCCTCAAATCTCACTGCCTATTTTTCAAGGAACGCGCCTCCGCTCTGAACTAACCCGAAGTGAGTATGCTTATGCTGAAAGCCTCGAACTGTATAAACAGGCCGTCACCGAGGCATTCGCCGAGGTAGAAGACGCTCTCTCTGGCTGGCGTCACCTCAGCTCCCAGCGCGCTGCCCGCGACCGCGCGACAACAGCCTCCGTCAAGGCTCAAGAGATTTCTAACAAACAATACAGCAGCGGCATCATCGACTTCATCTCCGCGCTGGATGCAGAGCGCACCGCGCTCGATTCAGAACGTCGCCTCGCCCAGGTCATTGGCGATGAATATGAAAATTCCATCCTTCTCATCAGAGCCATCGGCGGCTCTTGGAAATAAAATTCTCAACAACCACTTGTTATGAAAATACACCACATCAGCGCGATCTCTCTATCGTTGCTAGCTCTTGTCACCTCATGCTCTAAAAAGGATGATCCCGCTGCTCAAGCGCCTGCTCAGCAGGCCATGCCCGTGCAGGTTGCCCATCCCATCGAAAAGGAAATTGTTCAATTCTCCGATTTTACAGGCCGTCTCGAGGCGGTGGAAAGTGTCGATATCAAACCGCGTGTCAGTGGTTACATCGAATCTATTCACTTTCAAGAAGGCAAGCGCGTTCAAAAAGGAGACTTACTCTACGTCATCGACTCCCGCCCATTTCAAGCCATCGTCAATCAGCTCGACGCTCAGATCACGCAAGCTGAAACCGCGCTATCTTTAGCCGATTCAAATCTTAAACGGTCTAAAAAACTCATCGAGTCACGTGCAATCAGCCAAGAAGAAGCCGACATTCGTGAAAGTGAAGCCCTGCAAGCTAAAGCCGACTTAGCAGCAGCGAAGGCTGAGCTAGATGCGGCAGCACTCAATCTCGAATTCACTAAAGTCACCGCACCGATCAGCGGTATTGCCGACCGCGAGTACGTCACGGTGGGTAATCTCGTCACAGGTGACCAAACAAGCCTTACCAGCATTGTTTCCCACGACCCCATTGACGCTTATTACGAGATCGATGAACGCTCATTCCTGCAAGGCGTGCGCCGATTCTTTGACGGTAAATCACCTGGCAGGGGTTCTGAGATTAAAATCCCTGCTTATTTGGGACTGGATGACGAGGAGGGTTTTCCTCACGAGGGCGTAATTAATTTCGCAAGTAATCAACTCAATCCTAACACGGCTACCATGATGGTCAGGGCACGCTTTGACAACAAAGATGAGTTCCTCACCCCAGGTCTCTTCGCACGCATTCGCATCCCCATTTCATCAGAGAAACCTGCTATATTAATTCCAGATACCGCGATTGGGGCGGATCAGTCAATCCGTTATGTTTGGGTAGTTAATGAGGACAATACTACGGAGCGACGCTCTATCACCCTCGGTGGAAAGCATGAGAAGTTCCGCGTCGTCCATGACGGTATATCTATTAGTGACCGAGTCATCCTCAAGGGCATTCAGTTTATCCGACCCGGAATCCCTGTGGATCCGCAAATGAGCGAACTGTAATCACGCAACTAATCTCAAGCTCTTAATATCCAGCTCGTACTGTCATGAAAATTTCCCACTTTTTTATCCGACGTCCGCGTTTCGCCGTCGTGATTTCGATTATCTTCACCCTCATGGGGGTCATCGCGTTTCCTAATTTACCTGTTGCTCAATTCCCCGAGGTGGCACCACCTACCGTGGTCGTCCGCACCAGTTACGCTGGCGCCACGCCCGAAACCATTGCAAACACCGTCGCCGCACCTATTGAACAGGAAATCAATGGAGTGGAGAATATGCTCTATATGTCATCGCAATCGACCGCGGATGGGGCACTTGCTATCACGGTGACTTTTGAGTTAGGCACTGATCTCGATCAGGCTCAGGTTCTAGTGCAAAACCGCGTTGCCATTGCGGAATCACGCCTTCCGCAGGAAGTTCGCGCAGTAGGTGTATCCGTGACTAAGAACTCACCCGACATCCTACTCGTCGTGCAAATGATGTCACCCGGAGCGACCTACGATAACCTATACGTCAGTAACTACGCTATTACACAGGTTCGTGAGGATCTCCGCCGAATCGATGGCGTCGGTGATGTGCGGCTCTTCGGAGCGCGTGAATACTCGATGCGTATATGGTTAGACCCTGAGAAAATTTCTTCCCTTTCCATGATCCCCACCGATGTCGTGGATGCACTCCGTGAACAAAACGTCCAAGTAGCAGCAGGAGTCATCGGGCAAAACCCGAGCCCCGAAGGCAGTGACTTCCAGTACAGCGTCAATACCATGGGCCGCCTCGATAACACCGATGACTTTGAAAACATTGTCGTTAAAACAGGCGATAACGGTCAGGTCGTGCGCCTTCGCGATGTCGCCCGTGTCGAGCTAGGTGCACAGGATTACGCCGTCAACAACTACGCGACTTACACCCCCGCTATCGCGATGCCTATTTTTCAGCGTCCTGGTACCAATGCCCTAGAAACCGCACTCAACATTCGGGCAAAGATGAAGGAGTTAGAAAAAAACTTCCCCAAGGATCTTGAATACAAAATCATCTACGATCCCACACAGTTCATCCAGCAGTCGATTGATGAAGTCAAAATAACACTCTATCAGGCAATTTTCTTTGTTAGTCTCGTAATCATCATTTTCCTCCAGTCGTGGCGTGCAGCCGTCATCCCGCTGTTAGCGATCCCAATTTCACTGATTGCCACTTTCGCAGTGATGTCAGGTCTTGGGTTTTCATTAAACAATCTCACACTTTTCGGGCTCGTACTCGCCATCGGTATTGTTGTCGATGACGCCATCGTTGTCGTGGAAAACATTCAGCGGAATCTCGATGAGGGGAAAAGCCCGATAGACGCCGCCTTTGACGCGATGTCAGAGGTCACGGGTGCTGTCATTGCTACCTCGTTAGTAATGATCGCTATCTTTGTCCCAACGGCTTTCATCCCTGGTATCGCAGGTCAGTTTTACCAGCAGTTTGCCCTTACCATTTCTGGAGCCGTCGTAATTTCCACGATTGTATCTCTCAGCCTCAGCCCTGCACTTGGCGCGATTCTTCTGCGTCCTAGCAGCGCAAAGCAGGATCGATTCACCCGCATCTACATGTTTCTCTTCGGTTGGTTTTTTCGCGCTTTCAACTGGTTATTTGATAAATTCACGCGAGGCTACACTGGAATCATCAGACGGATTGTACGCTTCGGTTTTGCTACCGTAATCATTTATGGTGGTATTCTTGCCCTCACTTATTTCGGCTTTAAAAAAGTGCCCACGGGTTTCATTCCAGCGCAGGATCAAGGCTACGGAATCGTCGTAGCTCAGCTTCCTGATGGCGCATCTTTAGAGCGAACCGATGAGCTAACGCGTAAAATTGTTGATATTATCATGACCGTGGACGGAATTAAAGGCACGGTTGCCTTTGCAGGATTCAATGGTGCGTCATTTACCAACAATACGAACTCAGCCGCGATCTTCACTCCCTTTGAAGCGTTTGAAAAACGCGTGAAATCGGGGAGAAATGCCGATGCCATTTTAGGAGAACTCCGGCAGAAATTGGGCTCTATTCAGGAGGCCTTTGTCTTTGTTATCCCACCTCCACCCGTACGCGGCATTGGCAACGGCGGCGGTTTCAAAATGCAGCTCCGCGATCGCGCAGGCCTCGGCCCCGCAGCACTGGAGCAAACGGCTTGGCAGATCGCGATGGCAGCGAATGCAGAACCTTCTATCGCCCAGTCATTCACTTCCTACAGATCATCAGTACCGCAGTACTACGCGGAGGTAAACCGGACGAAAGCTAAGATGCTCAATGTGCCGCTGAGCAATGTTTTCTCCACCATGCAGATCTACCTAGGCTCACTTTATGTCAACGACATCAACCTCTTGGGCCGAACCTACCGCGTCACCGCACAAGCCGATGCTCAGTTCAGAGATACGCCAGAAGATCTTTATCGTTTAAAAACGAGAAGTACTAACGGCGACATTGTCCCATTAGCCTCGCTGGTGGAGCTCAAAGACTCCGCCGGCCCCGATCGCTTTGTGCGCTATAATCTCTACTCCTCAGCCGAGGTTCAGGGCTCGACAAGCCCAGGTTTCTCCAGTGGGGACTCCATCGCAGCCATGGAGCGGCTTGCCGCTGACATCCTTCCTCCAGGCATGGACTACGAGTGGACAGACCTTGCCTATCAGCAGAAAATAACAGGAGGCAGTGCTACTATTTTCATCATGGCGATCGTCTTTGTTTTTCTAGTACTTGTCGCCCAGTACGAAAACTGGTCGCTGCCACTCGCTATTCTCTTGATTGTGCCACTCAGCCTCACAGGAGCCATTGGCCTAACTATTTTCCGCGAGTTTGATAACAATATTCTCACTCAGATTGGTTTTATCGTTCTGATAGGCTTGGCGGCTAAAAATGCGATTCTCATCGTTGAGTTTGCTAAACAAAAAGAAGATGAGGGTATGAACCGCTTTGATGCGGCTATCGAGGCATCGCGACTACGACTACGCCCCATCCTCATGACTGCCATCTCCTTCATCCTCGGTGTTCTTCCTCTCGTATTCGCTACGGGCGCTGGAGCCGAAATGCGTCAATCCCTCGGAACGACGGTGTTTGGCGGTATGATCGGCGTAACCGCCATTGGCATTTTTATGACACCCGTCTTCTACGTCATCATTCAAAGATTTGCCAAAAAGAAAGAACCTGCAGTGAAGTAGTTGATTTACATCCTTTTCAGTTCATATTGGAATCACTCTCGCAATATTTCAAAACACTTATGAAACAAGAAACACTCTGCCTCCATGGCGGTTACACACCTGACACAGATACGAACTCCTGCACCGTTCCCATCCATAGAAGCACTGCTTTCACTTTCAATAGCACTGAGCATGCAGCCAATCTTTTTGCTCTAAGAGAGCTAGGAAACATCTACACACGCCTCACCAACCCTACCAACGGAGTTTTGGAAAAACGTATTGCCCTCCTCGAAGGTGCACACGAGCTCGGTGGACTCGCTTTTTCATCAGGCACCGCGGCTATTTTTAATGCTATCATTAACCTCGCCTCTGCAGGTGATAACATTGTCTCTGCTAGAAACCTTTACGGCGGCACCTACACTCAGTTCGACAGCATTCTACCCTCACTAGGCATCGAAGTACGCTTCGTCGATTCTAACGATCCAGAAAACTTCGCAGCTGCCGTCGATGATAAAACGCGCGCTTTTTTCTGCGAAACGATCTCTAATCCAGCCCTAGAAATCACTGACCTCGAAGCGGTGGCTGCTATCGCTCATGCGCACGGACTTCCTCTCATGGTGGATGCCACTTGTTCAACACCCTATCTAACACGTCCACTGGAACACGGTGCCGACATCGTCATTCACTCACTCACCAAGTGGCTCGGCGGTCACGGGGCTGGCCTCGGCGGTGTAGTCGTCGACTCAGGGAAATTCAATTGGAAAGGCGGTAAGCATCCTCTTTTCGACGAGCCTGACACCTCCTACCACGGTCTCCGCTGGGGTCATGACCTGCCTGATATGCTCGCTCCACTCGCGTACATCCTACGTATGCGCACCGTACCGCTAAGAAACATCGGTGCCTGCATCGGCCCCGATAACTCATGGCAAGTCCTCCAAGGCATTGAAACCCTTCCTCTCCGCATGGAGCGTCACTGCGAGAACACACTCGCCGTTGCCAAATACCTCAACGACCACCCGAAGGTTGAGTGGGTACGATTCCCGGGACTTGAAGGCGATCCTGAAAGTGCGAAAAACGAAAAGTACCTCCGCGGCAAAGGAGGTAGCGTCGTCGTCTTCGGCATTCAAGGTGGCGCCGAGGCGGGATCTAATTTCATTAATGAGCTCAAGCTCTTCTCCCACGTAGCGAATCTTGGCGATGCCAAATCCCTCGCCATCCATCCCGCTACCACCACCCACTCACAACTCAATCCCGAACAGCAACTCGCCGGCGGCATCAAACCCGAGCTCATCCGCCTCTCCGTCGGCATCGAACACATCGACGACATCATCGCTGATCTCGAGCAAGCACTGAGTTGAACCTCAGTCGAATGCCATTTTCAAAACACTCTGTGAAACTATTCGCAGGGTGTTTTTTATGATTGGTATTGTAAGCTGCTTTTTCTCTGTATTCATAATGATTAAACGGCATTAAACAAAAGAATATTGTACAAGCAATATTTACTGAATGCTGTCATTCATTTACTGCGAGAAATAGAGAATGTAACGAGCGAATGAGAGCTGGTCTGCGCGAGCTACAATCTCAAACGCCTCTTCAATGCTAAAAATGCGATCTGAGAGCTATTGGGAGAGCTCTAACCCTCAAAAAAAACTAACCGCTAAATCAACCGAAGGTAACTTACTAAACATAAGATTACTCGCTCAACTGAGAGGGGAAATCTAAGAATTGAGAAAAATTAACGGATTTTGAGAACCTTCAAGTCTGACAGGCTCTTATTCTATTGGCTCTAAAAACACACTGTGCTTAGAGTTAATTTTTATTCCACGGGCGTAAGCTCAAGTCTCCAAAAGCGTTTGGCATCATTGTTAATTGTAGTTGGCACCGTAACTTCTACGGACTCCATACCGTCGACTTGATTGCCAATCATTACATCCATGAGATTACTCTCTGTGCTGAGTTGCACTGCATCATTCCAATTGATTAAGTCTGTGCTGGATTGAAGCATTTGTGAGGTCGACTCTATCGACTCCGCACGGCGTCTGTAGCGGAATTGGAAATCTGTGCCGTTAATCGCGACTTGAGGTTCGTTTTGTATGAAGTCTTCGCCTTGATCTCCACTAAATATATAGTTCTTGAGGTTTTCCTCAGATGAGTCAGAGAGAATCTCGCTGTTGGCAATGAGCCATGCGTTATAAGAGGTAGGGGCATTCACTAAGTAATCGGTGATTGGTAACATTCCGTAGAGTTGCCATTGTTCTGCGAATTCTTGGTCGATGAACCAGTTAGCGATACTTAAGTCAGCATCCGCTCCCTTCCCGTTTGGTTCGTATTCTGCATAAGGCGCGATGTCTAGCTCTTGTCTCCCGCCTTCTAAGGTCTCAGGGTTTACTATAGAAACTTCATACGTGTCGCCTAACCATCCTGACTCAATGTCTACTGGTGACAGACTGCCATCATCATTTAATCGGTTTCTCATTGCAGCTTTACAGAACTCGACGATGAATGACCAAGTTTCAGTAGGATTCGCCATCCCGTGACCAGTGTATCCCTCCGCCATTACGCAGACAGCTGCGTTGCGGGTAGAGCGCATGTTCTGCATGATAAGATCTTGCCTAGCATTCTCAAAAAAGGAATCTACTGTTCCGAGAAACGTCATGCTAGGTATGAACTCCAAGTTTTCAAATTGAAGATACTCACTAAAGCCTGGGTGAAAGGACGTCCAACAGAGAACTTGTTCTGGACGGTAGCGCGGCCAACAGGTCGCTAGTCCCGTTCCGTTAGAGTGGCCAAAGGTCATGATCGGAACATCTGGTAACTCTGGGTAACCAGATAAAGTAGCGAGGTTTTGAATAAAGGGATCCATGGATTCAATTGGAAAATTATTATTCCAGCCTACTCCTCGTTGCACCGCGGCACCAAAGAACCCTAGTAGAGCGACGTTTTCTTCAGCTGCAAACTGTCGGAGCACAGGGTCAGTGATGTTCCCTCGGCCATGTTGTGAGATGTAAAAGGCAGCCTTTACCTCCGTTACGCTCTCTGGAATATAGAGCTGAAATCTTGCTGTTAGCCCCTCGATCTCACCAGTGATCGTTAGGACATCACCGAAATATGAATCAAAAAGTGCTTCGGCCTGCTCAGCGCTCATAGCTTTATCGTAGATCTGGAATTCATCAAGAAATCCAGAGTAATGTAAGGTGTCTAACTGTGAACCAATAGAAGCTTCGGTAATTCCCGTAATGCGTTTCGTATACCCTGATCCTTCATGGTAGAGGTCTCCGTTGAAGTAGATCTTCATCTCGCCAGTGGTCGCATTTTTAGTAAAGACCCAGTGGTTCCAAGCTGCGAGGCTATTGGCGTCTGGGGTATCGACGCTAATCCCATCTTTAGAGCCATTCTCATATCCAGCATCCCAATAGGCCTTGAGGTCGCTCCATGGGAGATTAATATTTAAGACAGGATCACCATTAGAATTTTCCGCATAAAAGGAGGTATCTTCGCGAGGTTGATCAGCCCCAGCAAAAGACCAAAAGGCAATCGTGATCTCAGCATCGACCGTTGTGAATGCGCTTGCTGGAACTTCTACAGATCCTTGCATGCCATTAAAGGCGAGTGAAGTCCCAACAAATCCAGGGTTAGAAGTCGCACCAACGATCAAGCCATTATTGCCAGAACCTGAACCATCAATCGCTACCTCGGTAGAAAGATCATCAAAGGAGTAAGAGGCGGTAGCTGTGGGAATTTGCGCGGCAGCTATAGAAGTCAGGGTCAAAAATAGCACAAAAGCTTTGAATAATAGTGATAAGGGAGTCATTATTTTTATGTTTTTTTTACAGGCTATCAATCCTGAAAAACATTTTCATACAAAAAGTGTATATATTAGAATGGCACGGACTTAAGCGCAATTTCGAATTAGAATGCTTCATAAAATGTGCTGTGTGATAGGTGTGCTTCCCCTCTTTAATCCCTAAAGCATGAGGAGCGAACAACCTAGAAATGATCTTCATTTTTATAAAAACGTGTTTTTACCAAGGCTAATAATAATTACTAGCATGATAGCCTTTCAGTTCACAGTGACTTGTATAATCAATGACCGAATGATAAAAGTGAGCCTATTGCATCTTATTTTACTTCGGAACGACCTTGAAGCGACCAAAGAGTCTTTTGTCCTCTTCGTAGTCCGTGTCGAAACTGATCTTCACAGGTTGTAAGCCGCCGACAGTTGCTCCAAGTTCCACGAATGGTGCCAGTTCCACTGAGTTAATTTGCAGATCATCACTCCAGTTAAATAAGTCCGCACTGTATTGGATGTATTGGTTCGTCACCTCTGCGGACTCAACAGATCGGTTAAACTCAAAAGTATAGCCTGAATCTGTCTCAATGATATTCGGAAGTAATTGCGTATCATCAGTAGTCGGGCTACCTCCTAAGACATATTCCAGAAGATTTGCTATTCCATCACTATCGGGATCTGCATCATATCCAGTGTCACTAATATCACCAAAGGACTCCACCCATGTTTGGTAATAATCCAGAGGATCTGCATCAAAATCGATCTCCTCACGATCATAAGAACTAAAAGTAGCACTCGCAAGACCTTCGCCTCCAGAAGTAACCGCCATACCCATTTCAATTTTTTCTCCCATGGTAATATTTACCGATCCAATGACTCTCCAAGTCACCCCATCAGTTGAGCAGTATCCTGTAAATTCATCTCCGACACGTTCTATCTTTGCGAAACTTCCTAAATCCGCGGATGCAAGGCCTGCAGACTGAACTTCTGTCCCTACACCATTACGATAAAGCATATTCATGTCCCCTGAAACATCGCGCATCACCGCCACCATTGAGGCTTCTCCAGTAATCACCTCCCCTTGGGCATACATCTCAATTGCCTGCTCCTTATATGCTAATGGATCTGTTTCCGTCGCTTCATTACGATCTCTGAACATCACTCCAGCGAGTGCATTTGCACTGCCCCCGGTGAGTGAATCCACACGACTTGAAAAATAACCATCTTGGTTATGCAAATCCGAAAGGAAGAAGAACTCATCCTTTATTCCCGAGATTGCTCCACTACCTTGGACAACGTAGGTGCCATCGGTTTTAGAATAACCTTCACCATCTAGAGCCGGTGATCCGACATTGTTTTTCCATAAGACCCGTTGAATTTCATCATCTATATCCTCTACAATATTTACATAGGCATCACAGTGCTCAAAGCTACGTGCATAGACTGATCCGTCTTGATCCGCGTGTCCCAGTGGCTCTCCTAGTGGGCGAAGACCTTGGTCCAGATAGTCCGTAAGCCATCCCCAATCTTCTTCGGTCGCGTCAACCGTTGAGAAATGATTATAGTATCCATACTTCTCGGCATAGATTAGGTAAAACCCGAGTCCTAACTCGACGTTATCCTCAACTTCACGCTGGCTTGAAGCACTCCATGGGTTTCGTAAAGTTGTCATCTTTTGGTTTTGCCCTAATTCTTGAGCTGTTGCGATGGTACTGACGATGGTCGCGATATCATCCCCTCTCCAGTCCTCCCGGTAAGTTCCATCTACCTGCGAAATCCTAGAGCGGTCACCGTTGTTATTATTCATCATGATCTTATTGCTAGGTAGCTCGTCATATACTTCTTTTAACATCGAAATCGGTATTCCAGCCTTATCAACAAACACTCCATCAAGAGGTGACGTAGAGTAGGGGATTCCCTCTGGGCTAAGGCCGTCATCCAGTCCGATCATCTTAAATATCACTCCTTTCCACCAATCTACCACATCTGGATTAGAGCGATTAATCGTCGGCAATGAATTTCTAATCGTAAAGGTAGGATGAATATAGGCGTCATAATTTTCTCCCATCTCCGTGCTAATCCCGTAGTCAGAAAAGTAAATTCTGGAATTAAGGTAAAAAACTACTTTAATATCAGGGTTGTGCTCTTTTAAGCGACTTGCTGTATCCCAAACACCTTGATATGGAACATCAAACCCAGCTGAATTCGCCTTTTCTAAAATAACTAGATCGAATAGTTTAGCCATCCGCTCGATCTCATCGTCGGTATACGCAATGTTCTTCCGGATCAAGGTAGTCCGTGGGATACGATCCCAAGAGAACTCTGGAAATCCGTCCTCAATTTTTTCTTGCGACGTTGGAGAGTATGGCGTTTCCGCATAGAGGTCTCCCTCTGCTAAATCTGAGTAGGGAAAATGAGGATCTTCCGAGTCCATACTAGGATCGAGAAGGTTCAAGGAAAAGCTGATTCCACTGACCGCCCATCCGTTACCATTCGCACTTCCAGCACTTGTAAGAGATGCAGATTCCTCTCCGACGAGAGTGATCTCATTAGTCGGAAGACTGAAAAAATGACTATTAAGATTTGTACCCTCACCAATTACAATCTTATGACTATTTCCGCCATTGGTTTCGATCAAAGATATCGAATTGATCAAGGGGCTTACAGTAACCCCCAAACTGCTAACATTTGTACCGCCAATCATAACATTAGCTGTTGAAAATTGTAGAGTCTCCCCTGCTCCCATTGTTGCGTTTGTACCTACGGACCAAGCATTCTCGTTTAGCACGACATCAGTGGTTGAGCCCAGAGAAGTCATACTAGACTCTCCTGCGACATCATTATACACGTAACTAGAGCCAGTGAAAGCATCGACTACTATACTGAACTCTAAAATATCTGGATTTATGTCTCCATCAAAATTATTCCCCGTCCAAGTTATGTTATAAATGAATTCTGAACCATTATCCACTCTCTCACAGGAAAGCTCAGAAGCACTCAAATCCACTTCACGATAACCATTCCGAAGCACTAAGTCAGTATCCACCGCAAGGTCGGTCCCCGCATTTGGCTTTAATACGGCCCAGAAGTTACTATTGCGTCCAGATGAATTTATGACCGCTCCATGAAGTGTAATCTTATCTAACCCTAACGAACCATTGGTACCGACTGCTCCACCCCAGAAATACAGGCGTAATTCAGTCGAATCTTCGATATTTTCTAGTTCGGTTCCTTCAAGTGAAACTGTATACCCGTAGTACGCGGAAGTAATATTCCCCGTATCAGGTTGCAATGTGATTGCAGAACCGATCATCTCCCCTGCGGAATTAGCTAAAGCGACCGTCGTCGCAACATTGCCATTCTGCCTTATCGCTTTAAATGACAGACTATCTATATTGTAAGTAGATCCCTCATCTGGGGTGACTGAAAATGAAACATAATCATCATTACTCACAGCATCACCAAAACCAGCACTACTGGACTCCTCACCAGTAATAAATAGCCCTCCCAACTGATTAGGGACGCCAAATACCGAACCTTGACCGTCAAGCCCGCTTAAATCTCCACGAGCATTTTTAAAAACTCCCCCTATAGCGGTATTTAAATCACTCGCAGTAATTCTGCTTACTATCTCAGAAGCCTCATAGACAGTACCGTTCGTAAAGTCATATCCCAATAGTGGAGTTCTTACAGCAGAGACTCCAGTCACCACAATATTATCCACCGCTGTGATAGAATTAGCCTCTTCCTCTGTACCGTAAAGATAAATCCTGAAGCTGATCGTGTCCAGCCCTTGAAACTTAGCTTCTTCGAGATTAACTGTGATCAGATTACTATCACCATCCCAGACACCCTCATCGGTAACTTGCCCACTAGCAATCTCAGCCCCCGGCTGATATCCTTCTAAATAAGAATCGACAGAAGAAAACAACATCCAGCGATCCGCAGAATTTACCTTGTTTTCTACAAACATACGGAAAGAAATACTATTCAGAGAAAGTCGATGATTACTGCCAGCGGTAATCGTAAATTCCAGAAATCCTTCATCCGTCATGGTCGCAATAATGTTATTGCCATCATCACCATCAATCATTCCCAGAGCATCACGAGTCCCACCATAAGCCACACCCTCATATCCATTAGTAACATAAACTGTCTCATAAGTCCCATCATCTATAATTTCCGCCGTCACATTAGAACCAGTGACCGTAGCAGCCATAGTACCCGCTCCGCTCTCATCACTAAAACCATACTCCGCCAAAACCTCACCATCTGCGGCCATGCTCAAAATCGAGCAAGACAAACACACAGTAAGCCACGTTTTTTGATAACCGTAAAATTTCATTTAACTAATATATTCTAAGCCATTTCAAAAATAATCTAAGTCATCTCAAAAGCAACCAATTTTAAATGTTTTTAGTAAAAAGAATTGTTCAAAGTTAGGTATTTAATCATGTTTAAAGTAATTCAAGCCGCTCTATTACTTCGATTTAGCTTTCATCATGAAAAAGCCTATCCCAATACAAATGGGATTCCAATCAACCAGCTTCATAAGGAACTAGTTTTTCTCTTCTGTTTGAGATTCTTTCTTTATCTCTGAAGACGCGTTACTCGGAATGTCCGTCATCAGCCATAACATGACCCCACTCATTCGCAGTTTCTATTTGTAGATTTCTCTACTTTTAAACCGTCGCGTTAATGGGGAAGCTTACAGGTTTTCATCAGCCATAATTATTTTAATGCCTGCCATTTTTCTTGGCTTCGAATTTTTCGACATCTGGACGCTCAAAAAGCAGACTACTCACCTTCCAACAAAATGGCTGCGCTGTCGAATTGGCGCCAAAAATTCAACGGGATGCCCCGCTCCATCCATTCTGCACCTGTCTGAATACGAGTTGTATTCGGCGCTAAGCGAGGAGTGGCGTCATTCACTGGTAAATTCAATTCAGATATTTTATATTTGCGATTGGGGGACAGCCCAGAAACGGGTAGTGACACTTCTAGAGGAGCAGAGATTAGTCCAGTTTGGTATGAGAGCTGCAACGAGCGTTTTTGATCTTTCGATACATAATTCATCGAAGGTGTTTCTGAATCAAACGGATGCGCATGGCGGTATTGGTCACCGAGCTGTACGATGCTCCTTACATCTTTATACGCTTCGATACCGAGCTTCGAAGCAGCTAAATACTCAGGCTGCGATTTTCGGGTATCCACTTCCATCCCAAGTTGTGACATCATGGAAACATCAAATCGGAACTTGGTGCTATAACCTTTGCCCTTATGAGTTATATGCGATGTGATAGTGTTAGCTGGCAAGAATCCAGAAAAATTCCACTGTGCCCCAAGCCTATACAGAGGGTCAGTGTCGTCACTCGGCCAAAACGTATGACTGTAGCGCATAGCACCCAGATCAGCGCGCCCGCCCCCCGCGGCACAAGCCTGAAAGTCGACCTCCGGGTGCCGTTTCGTCAACTCCTCCATCACCTTTAGATAACCATTCATATATGCGTTTTGCAAATCACCCTGGTGTTCCGACCCAAGATACGGCGAATAGCCATTGTTTATATTTGAATTGGCATCCCACTTTACAAAGCGGATACTAGGGTACTTAGTTAAGACGCGATCAACCGATTCGAACATAAATTTTTGCACGTCTGGATTCGCAACATCTAGAGCCATCTGGGTGCGTTGCTTTGCAAATGACCGATCGGGATACTGCATTACCCAGTCTGGATGCTTTGCGTATAGCTTACTATTCTCGTTGATCATTTCCGGCTCAAACCAGATACCGAATTTGATATTTAATTCTTCGGCTGCCTTCATCACTGCATCCAACTCATTTGGGAAACGTTTGGTATTAAACTCCCAATCTCCAAGTCCAGAACGGGTATTCACACGTGCCTCATTACCATTTCCAAACCAGCCATCGTCTAACACATATAATTCAATACCTAATTCAGTACTATCTTCCATCATCTCAATAATCGCCTTTTCAGAGACTTTCAGCCTACACCCTTCCCATGAATTATTATCCACTAGGCGAAGTCGCGTACCGTTCTGGAGAAAGTGATGGCGAGCCCAATCATGTAGCTGACGGCTAGCAAGACCTTTGCCCTTACCACTGAAGGATAACACGGCCATCGGTGAGGCAACACTTTCACCAGCCTCTACGGTAGGCGTGCCTGGTTGATTCACACCAATGCTGGTCTCTAAAATTTGTTCCGAGTTAATCTCGAAACTAAAGCGGCTACTCCCTGTCCATTCCAGCGCAGAGATCATACAAGCGCCCTCGCTTTCACTAGGCTGCTGACCAAAACCCAGAATAAATGCGGGCACTGGTCCATGCTTATGCCGATTCCCATCGCGACTTTCGAGTCGGCGTATCCCCATTCCCAGTTGTTCACGAATGGGATAGCCTGCTGTGTTTCGCTGATCGCTTTCATACCATTCAAGAAAAATCGGCTGCTGAGCTTTGGCCTGCCAATACATGGAATCAAGGCGAGGCAAATGGATAGCCTGATCCAAGCCGTTTTTTATGACTAGCCACTGCTCGAAAATATCTACCTCCGTATACGCCCGAAGGTGTAACTCGACTTCGATAGGGTGAACAGACTCCTGTAAACAGATAGCGAGGTGCTGAACACCTGAGTCCTCCACTTCAATTTTATGTGATTTGTATAGCAGCTCGACAGCTCGGTCTCCGTCCGGTAGCCGCCACTCAATAGGGCCTGTATAACGCGGACCATTCCCTGCACGATGTGGCTCAATCGGAAACAAAAGACCTCCTAGTGGTGAGACCCAAGACTTGTCCCGTGAGCCTATCTCCTTTAACTCCAGTACAGCTTGATCTGTAACCACATATTCGATTTGTAAATTCGCCGTTTCGAGAACGATTTTTTGCTCGGCACCCCATGTGGCAGGATGCACCACACACATTAATAAAAAACTTATAAACCGTTTATGCGTCATCATAAAATTCCCAATTTTGCGCGCTTAATAAAGCGTCTCATCTACATAGTCTTCATTCAGAATTACTACAGCTAAAAAAATCACCTCTCCTCCAAAGAATAAAATCACGCACTTCCAAACAAAAGCGCCCCAATACGGAGCAACGGTATTCGGCTCATGAGTAAATTTCTCAAAATCCTACCCTCGGGGCAATGAAAGGCGTAGCCCAGAGTGAAGCTCTCTGCAAAAAAGGTAATTACATAGAACAGAACAAACCTGACGTTGTCCCCGAAAACTGGACAGGAAGAAACTTGAGGTTTTTCGGTTATATGCGAACAAAAAAATAACTGAAATAAATGAAAAGAAGTCGATACACACCAGAGCAAATTATCTATGCATTAAAACAAGCCGATGCTGAGGAAAAAGTCACGTCGATCTGTCGTAAGATGTAAGTGAGTGAAACCACATTCTATAACTGGCGGAAAAAACACGCAGGAATGGGGGTAAGCGACATGCGGAAGTTGCGTCAATTACGTGAAGAGAACACCAAGCTCAAGCAGTTGGTGGCTGACCTGAGCTTGGACAAGCACATGCTCCAGGAGGAGGTTTCAAAAAAGCTCTGAAGCCTGCAGTCAGCCGGGAAGTGGCGAGCTCATGCATCATGGTAATTTGGGAAAGGCGAAGGAGCAGGCGTGCCTCCTTTCGAAGGGCTGCGGTGTGGCCATCAGAGGCGCCAATCAGGAAGGAAACGGTCTTGATCGTGGGGTCATCTGTCCATTTGCTCATTTGTGCCGCAAAAGATTGGGAGGTGAAGTCCTTCCCGCGCTCATCCATTGCAACAATGAGGCAACCCTTAGTCGCATCTAGAAGCCGCTTGGAGACGGTCTCGAAATCACCATCTTTGACGTGAATGAGTTCGAAGGAGCCGTAGCGTTTTAGCCGCTGACTTTTTTAAAAAAAAACTGTAAGATGAGAGGTCCGTACGAGGTATACCTAATGTACGTATAAACCTAGCCACCGATCACCCTTATGAACTTACGCCCTTTATTCCTCCTACTCCTCACTTTCACATCCGCTCTCATAGTCAATGCGGAAACAAAGGCACCGAACATTATTTTAATCTTCGTCGATGACCTCGGGTTCGGCGATGTGAGCAGCTATGGGTCAAAGTCTGCGTTCACTCCTGCTATCGATGCTCTCGCGGAGGGCGGCTTCCGCTCTACTGACTGTCTAGTAGGTGCTAGTGTTTGTGGACCCTCCCGGGCGGCTCTCATGACGGGGCGTTACCCCATGCGTAATGGCCATCCCATTTCTCGCCACAACACCATAAAATACGCGAATTATGGGCTCGCCGGGGATGAGGTCACCATCCCAGAGCAACTTAAGAAAGCAGGGTACTACACTAAAATAATCGGCAAGTGGCACCTCGGTTTCCATGTTGATGGCAGTCACCCGCTCGAAGCTGGATTCGATGACTACTTCGGTCTACATGGCAATTACGTTAAGAATTTTAACGATCAAGACACCCTCTACCATAATCATGAGGTCGTAGCCAAAAATGTTAAGTTCACAGAAGTCACCCCACTTTACACCCAAAATGCTGTTAATTTCATCGAGCAGGAGCATGAGGAGCCCTTCTTCCTCTACTTCGCCCATCACATCCCCCACACCCCCATCAGCCCCAATGATGCGTTCAAAGGTAAAGGGGGAATGAAAGGGAAAAAAGGGAGGTATGCCGACTACGTCTACGAGCTCGATGATAGTGTCAAGCAAGTGACCGCAGCAGTAGAAAAAGCGGGTCTCGCCGAGAATACCCTCATCGTCTTCCTCTCTGACAATGGCTCAGCCCCCCATCACGGTTCCGCCATACCGCTCGCTGGTTCTAAATATATAACCCTTGAAGGGGGGTTACGCGTCCCGTGCATCTTCTCATGGCCAGGGAAAATTCCTGCAGGACAAGTCTCCGACACCATGATTTCCAGCATGGATCTCCTTCCTCTCTTCAGCGCTCTCGCAGGAGTTGATCTCCCCGCTGGTGTCACCCTCGATGGTAAAAATATCTGGAACATCCTTACAGGAGAAACTACCCAGAGCCCACACAAGCACTATTACTATTACAATGGAGTAAACCTCCAAGCCGTGCGGAACGCAGACTGGAAACTTCACCTCCCTCGCACCTTAAACGACCAACCCTACTGGGCAAAAAAAGACCGCCCCTTTACCACGCTCGATAAACCAGTTCTCTTTGACCTCAAAAATGACATCGGAGAGACGACAGATGTCTACGACGCAAATCCCGAAGTCGTTAAAGAACTCCAAGCAGCAGCCGAGCGGATCAGAGCAGAAATCGGCGACCTAGAAACGAAAGGTACCGATCAACGCCCCCACGGCCTTCCTGATCCACAGAGTAAGATATAGAATTGCTTAGAGAATCGAGTGAGTTGTTTAAAAACTCGCAGTGTATTGCTAAATGAATGACAGGCGGTTCATAAAGGTACGACGATCTATATCTCCGTTTGCGTACTCATCGTACCAGTCAAATGCTTCCTGCGGGATAACATGCTATATTTGACCTAATTCACCATTTTTCGATTCTAAATTATCATTCATAGTGCAAAAGGATAAAAACTTCTACGACGATAGCGAATGTAAAAGCTCCATGACCTTCAGTCCGTCACCATATTTACGATCTTTTGCGTCTAGTTAGTAGAGCAACAAAACCGAAGCCAAGAAGTGCGCTTGTAGTTGGTTCAGGGACTTGGGTGGTGGTAAATGTCATTGTGTAATCTACAGCCCCCCCCTCTAATGTTGTTTCATTAAAAAAGACAGTGTAAGATCCTGAGTCTAAGGGTTCGTTAATTCCAAGTGCTCCGTCAGGCGCTCCACCAAAGCTTCCTCCATCGGCCTCAGTCAATAACAGATTGTTTGCATTACTTGCATTTGAGATGAGAGTAGCAATGAGGAAATCATCAGCAAAGGGCTCTAAGCTCCTGCCTTCACCAAAGCCAAAAAAATGGGTCTCTCCTGTACTAGAAACTTCTACCACTAATGTTGTGAGTAATTGATTATCTGCTACCAAAAAAGAAAAAGCGTCTCCTTCTTCAAATCCATTTTGATTGATCGATCCCGTAACCGTACTGGCTCCCAGATTTAAGTCTCCTATCGAAGTAGGAGATCCAATATTCTGGCTAAGCTCCCCATCGAAACTCTCACTAAAAATAACGCTGGCGGGCAGAGGACTAAGAGGAAATATGAGTATCAATAGATTTTTTAGTATCATAAGTATGATGAAATTGAAGTTTTTAGGGTGTAGGGAAAATAACATCATCAGCTGTGTGCATTGCTCGGTCGGCACCTGCAGAGTGTATTTTTAAATTTCCTGAAGGAGAAGTATGAACCCAATATGGTTCGTTATTCATATCTACCAATTCTCCATTCTCATTGATCCTAGGAGAGTCCATCGGAAGAACACCCACTTTTTTAATGTTTTTCCCAAGGAGAGCATTCGTGATTTCTACATTTAATCCTGCTGGAAATTTCCCTCGATAAGTAGTCACACTCAGTGAGCTTAATAAATCATAAACCGCATTCATAGCAGTTCCTTCATCAATGTTAGGATCGTCTAAGATAAGAGCCATTTCAGATAACTCAGAGCGATCCATAGGGTCATTCACGAGCTTTTTCTTATCTTGGTAGAAACGCAGAGATCGACTAACCTCTTCGTTTACTAGTTTCGTATTTGCAAGCTTATCTAACACATATTGCTTATCTATTAGGTTTTTTTCCTTAACTACTGTATTGGTTGAAGGAGCTTTTAATGATGAATCACGTATTATGGACCATACAATTAGCGTTATAACAATACCGATGAGAAGTATAGCTGGCTTACCGAAGGACTTCATCTTACTCAAATAGTCCAGCTATCGGATAACCTTCATCGTCTGCACCCCAGAAGTTCCTTATATTAGGGACGACATTTAACATCTCATCACTATTTTCTACTCCAAACCAGTGCGCCAAAGAAGCGTTCAATTCATCCACCGAGGTTGTAGGCAACTGTCTCCCACGCCCTACGTCCGTGACAGTGTCTAAAGCGATATCAGGATAGGAGCCGAAGACCTTTCCTCCGCTAACTGGTCCACCCATGATTATTTGGTTTCCTCCCCAGCCATGGTCTGTGCCCACGTTATTAGGAGTCAAGGTTCTGCCAAAATCAGAAGCCGTGTAAGTAACGACGCGGTCGTGATAACCGATTTCTTTCAACGCGGCATTAAAAGCTACGAGGGCGTCATTCAGTGTGGTCATTAAGCTATTGTGGGCATCTATTCCACCCCCATGTGTATCGAAACCGGTCTGCCCTGCGAAGAAAGTCTGACGATTTGCATTCAAGCCATCAACACCATGGCTCTTAATATACTTTGCTATCTGAAGTAACTGCTGTCCTAAACTAGAATCTGGGAACTCAGTAGCTACCTCAGTATTTTGCTCAATCGATTCTAAAAGCTCACTCTGTTCCAGAGCGTCTTCTCTAATATAGTTATGATGAGAATGAAGCACGGAGGCATATTGTAACTCAAGAGAAGCATCCATCGCGCCTCTTACAAGATTATTACTATTCTCACCACTATAGAGCTCAAGAGCATCAACTCCTCCGCTGGTATTAAAAGGAGCCGTTACAGAGCCTATTTGAAACGTATTAGCTCCGTAAGGGGCCAGACTAACACTAACCGTCGCATTATTGTTAGCTGCATCATTTAGAATATCGACCATGCGTCCACCCCAGCCAGTTCCAGTAAAAGGTCCGTTATTAGTATCTGAGATAGAAGTCTGCCACTGTAATAGCTGATCACTATGAGAAAAACGCCCATAAGGAAGAATGACCGATTGGTTATTGTACTGAGCTATTGAGGTCGGCTCTACTAGCGTTCCGATGTTGGTAATAAAGCTAAGGTCTTTACTACCATCCAGATTAGCATCACTAAAAAGCGACTGAATACCACTAAAACTAGGATTTAAGTTATAGGTATTCGAACCATCAGTGATGCTATGCATATCCTCTTGAGGGATGCCCAACACACCACGAGTAGAGAGATAATCACTGTATCCAGAAGATCCAGGTGCTAGCATGTTAAATGAGTCATTTCCTCCGAATAAGAAAATGCAGACTAGACCTTTATAATCTGTGATAGAACCAGATGTCCTAGCCGCCATCAGTTTATTTGTCATCTTTAAAGAGAGGATAGAAGACATGGCACCTATGCCTGTCATCTTACCACAATCCGTTAAAAATTTACGGCGACTTACAGAATGAGTTGATGATTTTCTCATGGAAATATAATATAAGGGTTAGTAGGCGACACTAAAGTCAGAGGAATTAAAAATAACGGCAATGATTTTAGCAAATTGTTCTTGAAGGGTTCCATCATCGGCTGCTGCTAGATCGATAAGTGTATTTTTAAATCCCTCGGAGACTGCTCCATTACAGAGCCATAAATTCACGTCATCGATGAAGTCTCCAACCGTCTGATTCTTACGGTAGAGGTAATTCATATAACTATAATTGATACTGAGAGTAGGGTTATCATTAACCAGATAACTGAAAGAACTCGTAGGGTCCTCTTGATTCACGATATCGTAGAAACTCTCAAACTGTTTAATAACAAATGGTGAGAGAATTTCAGACTCGGGAGAAGTTAGCTCCAGTCCAGTCTCAGCCTCTGCATCCGCTAAAGCTCCAAGTGCTGGTGAGTACCCAGAATCATAATAGTTAAAGACTGTCGGAGCTCTCATTGGAATTTGTCCGAAATCGGGGGTCTGATCGGTAGAAGATCTCTTAGTGAGAGGCGCAAAACGCTGAAGTCCATCGGCTTCTCCAGAGAGCGTCTGAGAGAATCGGTAGAATTGAGTCCACTTAAGGATTGGTTCTTTGATGCGTCCCGCGATCTCACGTCTAGGTCTAATCGTTACTTTATCCGTGGTTGCGTTGGTACTATAAATAATGTTATTCCGCGCCTGATCATCTAAGAGAATCGCCTTAAAGATACTGACGAAATCCCCTACTTCCCCAGTTCCATATGGCCCACCGCCATTCCAAGCTTGAACCACGCGTCCGATGTAAGCACTGGACGGGTTTGAGTTGGTAAGTCGTTTGATGAGCAAGCGTGAGAGGTGCGGTGCGGTGCTCGGGTGAGTTGCCAGTGTGTCTAGTGAATCTGAAATGTCCTTATCTCCTGCTTGTCCAGCGGTAAGGACTGTTCCGTCTAGCAAGGTTTTGGCACTCTCGTCATGATATTCCTCTGACATGAGCATAGGATGTACATATCTAGTACCTCTGTTACTACTAGGCGAATTAAAGTTCGCTAAGTCACCATTTTCATCTGCAAGTCCTAGACCAGTAAACACCTTGGCTAACTCAGTGATGTCTTCATTAGTATAATTCTCTATGCGCTCTCCATTCCCATTGAGTATATTGTCCCCGTCCTGGTCTTGTGCATAGACTCCGACAGAGAATAATTGCATCACCTCTCTGGCGTAGTTCTCATCTGGAGAAGTACCTAAAGCAGGATCGCCTTTGCGGTTCTGAGCCGAAGAAAGATAGACACCCATGAAAGGATCATAAGTAATTGTGCTCAGCAACTCACGATGCGTAGAGTAGGCTCCATCCATGAGTTTATCGTAATAAGAAGTATAGGACTGCCAAAGATTACCTCGTTCTTCGTTCACCCAGAAGGCTGCAGAGGTTACAAAGACTTGGCTTAAAGAAAATGCCATACGGTGACGAAACTGTTCTTTAGACTGCACTACCTTTCCCCACCAAACTACCTCAAAGTTTTGAATATTCACAGAGGGAGTTGAGTCTCCACCTAAGAAAAGTGCCTGGTTAGCATAGCAGTCCCCAGTAACTGTAGATTCCCTTGGGAGTAGCAACTGTGCATCGATCCATGCCTCACAAGCAGGTATGTAGCCTAACTCAAGAATATCATTAGCTAGCGCTGCAATTGTCTCGGGAGTTCCTCCCATTGAAGCTTGAGAGAGAAAATGTCCAGCCCGTGAGATCGCGATATAATTCTCAGAGCTTATTTGTGCTTTATCCCCAATCCATAAATCTAAGTTACTGTTATTTTCTGCAATACTTAAAGTTAGCTGCTCGTCGGATTCTATGACGTTGTCCTCAAAAGCCACTACTCTGATAGTTGCAGAAGCCGCTCCGACAGGGATTTCAACTATGCCGTCTACAAGTTCATCGCCATTTTCGTCTATAAGCATGTAGTCATCACTGTTTGCTGCATTGGAAGCAACCTGAGTGGTATCTGTAATCTGGTAAGTTAGAGAAGTCTCTAACCCTAAGAAGTCATCGCCTCTATTACCAGCTCTTCTAAAAGTGACGGTTAGTGGCTCCCCTCTCGTTTCATAGATAGTGTTAGAATTCGTAGTAATCGTCACTTTAGCAGCATTTGCCGACTGAATGACTGCCTTCAAGCGCAAGTAGTCATCGGTAGGATCATTACCACCAGAATTACTATTAGAATCACTAAATCCGATAGCAGTAAGCTCTTCATAACGAGTCAGTCTATCGTTGTCTGAGTCTACATCATTTACCCCAGCACGGTAAAAATAACGACCTAACTCCGACGTAACCAAATCCATAGCAATCAACCCACCCGAACCTTCAATCCCCATCGCGACCTCAGCCCAAGAATTGGATTCTAGTGAGTCACTACCAAAAATCGTATAATCTTTACCTAGTACCGAAGGTAGGAATAATTCGTCCTCAGTTCCCAGATTACGATTAAAATTTAAACCAAATCGAGAAGTAGCATCGAAAGGATTCGTACCTGCGCGTGCTTCATCAATGTTAGAAATACCATCCCCATCACGATCAAGATTTTTCGTCTCTTCATCCAGAACAAGAGAGCTGGCATTATAACGATATTCCCACAAATCACTCACTCCGTTGAGATTAAGGTCCAACCCTGGAACATCAGATTCTAAGTCAAGAGTCCCTTGTAGAACTAAATTATCTATCAAATGCGTTCTCGCATCCGAACCACGACCGTCTGCAAAGGAGAAACCAATCGTAACAGACTGCCCATTCTTTAAGGAAACAAAGATCTCAACTTCTTGTGCGTCCACTTGGAGACCACTAGTAGGATTCTCATTCATCGTGTAGATTGAGTTTCCATAGCCACCTCCTGTATCCACATAGATGTCCATAACAGGCCCAGCGTCCTCAAAGCCAGTTCTCACATAATCGAAAGAAATCCCTGTAACATCTACCGATTCATCTCCACTGAGGCCAGTGGCAGTATATGTGAATGAGTTAGAGATACTTGTATTCGATGTATTTCTTGGAGTCTGTGAGGAATCAACCCAATACCCTGTCCCAGCTTCCTCACTTAGACTATTCGACCCCAAGTTCCCTGAGACATTGAAATTGAGGTACTCAGTGATCTGATCCGCTTCCGCGATTGTGCCAGAACTCCTAGTTACTCCAGAAAATTCAGCTAAAGGTAACGCAGATACATTACAAAGGGATGTCAGTATGACTAAACTTATATATTTCATAGAACCATGTATTTTTAAGTGAAAATATTACAAACTCTCACTAATGAATAGAAATCTACCATTTAAACAAGAGAAAAATTGGCTCTGACTATCACTTAGCACAGACCGAGTGGAGGGCGTAGCCCAGAACGGAGTCTGTGCCTTGCTCGCATATTCACTAGGCATTAAGTAGGCTAATGAGCTATGGATGTGAACTAGTCTTCCCCAATTTTTTCGTACACCAGGCGTCCTAAATATTTCTATAATTAATTTATGATGTTAGGGTAAGTTAGTTACTTTCTTTGATGAACTCCACAGGCGATTTATCAAGCACTTCCAATTCATCTGCTATAGAACGGCTGTAGAACCGTTACTCAGTGCCAAACTCACCGACTTGATTCGTTAAGTTTAAACGGTCGTTTTGGCGAAACTCTCTTACCCACGATCAGTGCTTCGCTGTGGGTGTTAATTATGAGCGAAAGAGTCATGCCACTTATGCGCTCAATTAGGGCACAAAAAAGCCCTTCCGGAGAAGGGCTGATTTCAACAAGTAAAGTGGCGGGATGGACGGGACTCGAACCCGCGACCTCCGGCGTGACAGGCCGGCGCTCTAACCAACTGAGCTACCACCCCTTTACTTTGTTTACCCTTGCTCAACCTTCAGTTGAACTGAGCGGTCTTGCTTGGGCGGGCGCAAACTAGGAGCATTCCTGTGGATATGCAATATCTTTTTTGCCCAAATCGGTATTTTTTTCCGCTTCAAAAACTTAAGCTTCGTTGAGCATTGAAACAGCGGCTTCTAAGCTCACTACATCTTCTACTGAGATCACCTGCACATCTTTACTAATACGCCCCATCAAACCCGCGAGAACTTTTCCTGGCCCTAACTCAAGAAACGTTGTGTGTCCCTCGGCAACTAAGTGCTGCATCGATGCCGTCCAGCGAACAGAGCCCGTTACCTGTTGTTCAAGCATTGATTTAATATCTTCAGAACCAGCGACAGCACGTGCACCAAAGTTACAAATAACAGGAATAGATGGCTCATTCAGCTCTACTTCGGCGAGAACGATCGCGAGTTTATCCTGAGCACTCTGCATTAAGCGAGAGTGGTAAGCGCCTGCGACATTAAGCTTTTTTCCCATTCTAACACCACGACTTTTTGCCTCAGCTACAGCCTTATCGACACCTACCTCATCGCCGGAAACGACGATCTGACCCACCGTATTGTAATTTGCCACATCGATCCCACAATCGGCAGCAAGCTCCGCCACAGCAGCCTCATCACCACCAATCATCGCTGCCATAGCACCATTTGTAGCATTGCAGGCTTCCTCCATAAAAGCTCCGCGCTGCTCCACGAGCTTCAGACCTGTGGTAAAATCAAAGGTTTCCGCAAGTGCGTGTGCTGTGAATTCGCCGAGAGACAAACCAGCCGTGGCTACGGGATTCAATGCTGGCACCTTTGACCGGAGAACTTCCAGGCATGCTAGACCATGAACAAACAAGGCTGGCTGACAGCGTGAGGTCTTGGTTAGCTCCTCATCAGGACCATTAAACATGATTTCACTCAGCGAGTAGCCAAGAGCTTCATCCGCCTTCGCAAACAGCTCCTTTACCTCGGGATAGGCGTCCGCCAAATCCTTACCCATACCCACATTCTGCGCTCCCTGACCGGAAAATAAAACAACAACGTTTTTCATAGTGGGAGGCTTTTAGGCAAAAGCTTCCACGGGCACAAGTTTTTCAATCGCAAATACGCAGCTTGCTTTTCAAGTAGCATTTGAAAAACTCTCCGATCAGCTCATTTGGCAAATCATCAAGGCGCCAGACGATCTATCGACCATCCTTCGTCTTGTTGAGTATAAAGAAATCGATCATGGATTCGCGCTTTACCACCTTGCCAGAATTCAATTTTAGTTGGTTTAAGTCGATACCCTCCCCAAAACTCAGGCAGTGGCACATCCCCTCCCGCAAAACGCTGCTCAAGCTCAGTTATTCTCTCGTGCAGTGAATCGCGAGACTCGATCAAACTCGACTGATGAGACACCCACGCCCCTATTTGGCTATCTCGTGGTCTTGATTTGAAATAAGCGAGCGATTCCTCTTCGTTAATCTTTTCAACTGTACCTTCTATACGAATTTGGCGCTCAAGTAGCAACCAGGTAAAGAGCATACACGCCTTCGGGGTGGCCGCCAGCTGCTGAGCCTTGGCACTGGTATAGTTCGTATAAAACACAAACCCTCGCTCATCAAAAAATTTCAGCAGCACCGTGCGTGCCGTCGGGAATCCGTCTAGGCTTAGCGTCGACAAAGTCAACGCATTCGGCTCATGCACCTCCGCTGCAACGGCCTCATCAAACCACTGCTCAAACTGTGTAATCGGACCTGCCGCCATATCTTCGCGGTGCATCTCGCGACTACCATACTCCTCACGCATCGCAGCTACTTCTTCACGGGTTTTGGACATGCCTATTTCTAGCTTAGGATACTGAGAGGTCAAATATGTATCAAAAGACCTTCGCCTAAGTAGCTTACATCTCTTCCAGCAGAGGGTTCCACACACGTTCAAACCTTAAGTCTTGAAAATCTTTGACATTGGCGGTGGCAAAGTGAGTAACACCATGGTGCTTCAAAGTGAGCGCTAAGCGAACATCAAATAGCCTCCGTCTGGCTAAACCTTGCTTTCCAGCTAACAACCAAACCTCATCCATAACTGCTGCATTTTCAGCAACAAGCCAGTTAGCATTAGATCTCAGAGATTGAATGACGCGGACTGATTCGTCAGCTGCAATTTCTCTCCCGAAGAACTACTCACCCTAATTACCTTCCACCCAGATTATCGATCGTCTGGAAAATGGCGGTGATCATGAGGTAGGCCATGGACCCGATGAGGCCTGCCATGACGATGAGCACGACAGGCATGATGAGCTCCATCACACGAGAAAGACTTTTGTTAAGTTCAGCATCATAGCGCTCGGCAGCGCGGCGCAGTGAGTTATCGAGCTTACCCGTTCTTTCACCAACTGATACCATATCGATAAGCAATGGTGGGAAAATACCGCTGGCGATGAGCGAGCGCGAAAAGGAGCGACCGTCACCGACCATCTCAATGACTTGATCCATGTGTTCACGGATGTGGAGATTCTGCGCAGCGTCTCGTGATAATTCGAGCGAACGCAGTAAGGGTAAGCCATTACCGACGAGGTTTGCCATGGTTTCAAGGAACTGAACGTAGAAGCGCGACTCAATTACGCGGCCAAAAAGTGGCAATTTCAGCTTAGTCCGATCCCAAGTCAGCTTATTCGACTCCATATCCTTCCATGCCTTAAAAAGTAAGGCTGACCCGACAATCGTCAGCAGCATCACCAACCACCATTGCTGGAAAAAATCACTTGCACCAATCATCAGCTTCGCACCGAGGGGAATTTCACCGCCAGGGGTGCTCGATATCAAATCGGTCAGCTGTGGAATCAGCTTAGTAACAAAAATAATTCCCACGCCAATACCCGCTAAAACGAGGAAAGCTGGGTAGATCAAGGCCAGAGTCACCTTACTCTGTAGCTCCTGAAGTGTGCGCAAGTAGTGTGCTTGTCGGGTCAAAATTGTATCGAGAGCGCCACTCGCCTCTCCTGCTGCTGCAAGACTGCAGTACAGCGGACCAAAGCTATCACTCACTTTTTTCAGCGACGAAGAGAAGCTGCCGCCATCGCGCACGTATGTTCTCACCCTCTCAGAAACGTCTTTTAGCGAACCGAGTTCCTCACGGTTCTCCATCGATTTCAACGCTGGCTCAAGCTGTAAACCCGCACTGAGCATTTCACTCAACTCCTCGGTAAACATAATCACCTCCGCTCTCTTCAATTTTAGAGGGGCTGAGGAATCAACCTTGTCCACCTTATCCGCAGCGACTGACTTCGCTTTCGCCACTTTCGGGGATGGCTTCCCCTCTTTTTTAGCTGCTGGAGCTTTTGTTTTTTTACCGGCAGCGGGTTCTTTAGAGCCAGATACTGCGGTAAGTTTCACAGGCTGAAGTCCTTTTTGACTCAGCATCTTAAGAGCATTAGGACGATCATCCGCGGTGAGTTCGCCCTGAGTGACAGTGCCGTTAGCGCCGAGTGCTTTGTAGGTAAATACAGCCATGTGATAAAAATTTAGATATGTTTACAGCTCTGCACTCGTAACAGAAATGACCTCCTCTAGAGTTGTTAGACCTTTAAAGACCTTATGCCAACCGTACTCGCGCATGGGAACGTAGCCTTCCGTCGTTGCCTGTTCAAGGAGCCTTCTGCCGTCCTCTTTTTTAATAATGAGCTCCTGCATGGGCTCTGTGAGAAGGACAACTTCATAAATAGCGAGTCGTCCCTTGAAACCTGTATTACGGCATTTATCACAACCGACGGCATCATAGCACTGCCCCGTAATGTAGTCGGGAATGCCTAGATCAGATCTCTGTTTATCACTCATCTCATGCGGTTTTTTACATGCTGGGCACAAACAGCGCACCAGTCTCTGAGCAAGGAAGGCGCGCACAGATGCCGAAAGAAGAAAGGGCTCCACACCCATATCGACAAGACGGCTAATGCCTCCAATCGCGTCATTGGTATGCAAGGTACTAAATACCAAGTGTCCTGTGAGCGAAGCACGAATCGCAATTTCAGCGGTCTCCAAGTCACGAATCTCACCGATCATCACAATATTAGGGTCTGCTCGGAGGATGGAGCGCAAGCCGCTGGCAAAAGTAAGACCAATCTCTGACTTCACCGCAATCTGCATCACGCCGGAAAGCTTGTTTTCCACGGGATCTTCAATAGTCACAATCCTTGTCTCTGGTGAATTAACTTCACTAAGAAAAGAGTAAAGGCTGGTAGATTTACCTGATCCCGTAGGACCTGTGATGAGACAGATACCGTTGGAAAGTTGCAGTAGCTGACGAATCTTATCTTCCACGAAAGGCTCCATCTGAAGCTTGGCGATATTGAATTTCTCTTGGTTTAAAAGACGCAGACTGACACTTTCACCTTCTACGGTGGGAACTGTCGCCACACGTACGTCAATGCCACCGCCTTCAAATTGAAGGTTGATACGACCATCCTGCGGCAGACGACGTTCTGCGATATCAAGATGCGACATGATTTTCAAACGGGCAATCACTGAACTCTGCAGCGCTTTGATATTTTCAGGCACGGTAACATCAACGAGTAAACCATCAATCCGATAACGGATCCTCAGATTATCTGCTAGTGGCTCCACATGAATATCTGTAGCACGCTGTTGCAGGGCCTCGCGGATAATCTGATTAACGAATTTAACTACACTTGCCTCTTCATCTTCATCGGCATCAATGACATTTGCTTCATCGGACGTTTCTAAATTGTCCAAATCCATATCCCGGCCTTCGAGAATTTTTTCAAAGGTATCTGCACCGACACCGTAGAGCTTCCGCAGAGAGTCATGGATGCGATTGCGCGAAGCCATTTTCCATATGATTGGCAGATCGATTTGCTGCGTAGCTGCCTGACGCGCTACGAGATTCAGTGGGTCATAGGTGAGTAACACAATATTCTGCTCACCTTCCTCGCCTTCAATTGCAAGGGGTAACACCCGATGCGCTAGCGCCACCTTGGGACCGCACTCCTCACGAATGGCTTTAATATTTTCAAACTCGGGGATCAAGCTCACCCACTCCATACCCGCTTGAGCTGCTAATGCGGTCAGATAGGGCTCTTCATCCACGGAGCCAGAATCCAGAACATCATCAATTAATGAGCGTTGGTGATCCGCCGCCTCTTGGACAAGCTCAGCCAGAGCATCAATATCCTCGCAGCCACTCTGGCGGGCTGGTTCAATAAGTAAGTCAATCATTCGTTCTAGTTTCTATCCGTAGTAAATGCCAGACGCGTGCTAATCTGTCTACGAATTAAGCATTCCGCCATAAAAAGACGATTAACGAACTCCACTAGCGTTGATCAAATTCTCAAGTTGCTCTGACATCCGCTGCGCCTTTTCAGGATATTGACTAAGTATGTTTTTTTGCTCGGATGGGTCAGACTCCAGATCATACAGTTCCTCCTTCGTGTTTTTCCCGCCTTTACCCTTGAGATTAACCACATATTTGAGGCTACCGACACGCAGCGCGATGTCTTTGGGTCCCTCTTCGATCATGAAGGGAAGCCCTTGTTCATCTTCACCGAGAAATGTGGATAAGGTATTGCGGCTATCCAGCGCTTGCCCTTCGGGTAGTGCTATATCAAACATCGCTGCAAATGACGCCAGAAAGTCAATTTGGTTTACCATCGCTTTGTTTTTCCCAGGATTGATCTTATCAGGCCAGTGAATAATCAGCGGCACACGCGTTCCGCCCTCGTAGACTTGGTATTTACCACCCCGATAGATGCCTGAACCATCGTGCCCGCGATCGACCTCTTTGACCGATCTTTTAAACGAAGTCCCATCGCGGTAGCCATCATCATAGACGGGGCCATTGTCACTAGAGAAAATAACGATCGTGTTTTCAGTGAGACCGTTTTCATCAAGAGCCTTCATGATCTCACCCGTTGACCAGTCAAACTGCACCATTGCATC
The DNA here is from genome assembly GCA_051252195.1 of Akkermansiaceae bacterium. GTDB lineage: Bacteria > Verrucomicrobiota > Verrucomicrobiia > Verrucomicrobiales > Akkermansiaceae > Oceaniferula. Next base: position 314,181 of record JBPOGD010000002.1, read on the forward strand.
ACCTCGATACCCCAGCTTCGTCCTGCCCTGAAAACGTGGGTGTGGCGCGCGAGGCACGTGAATGTCCTGCGAGGCAAAAAAGAGAAAAAACGGCTCATCCATATGCTCCTCAATATACCTTCTTGCTTTATTTACAAATTCATCCGCCATCGTCTCATCATTCCAGAGAGCTGTTTTACCACCTGACATGTATCCCATACGGCCAATGCCATTGATCACACTATTGTTATGACCATGTGAACTTTTGTAGTAAGTCATCGCTTCAGGTGATTTTTTGGCATCAGGGTATGGCGTACTCCCCGGACGATCCACCTCATCTTTACTGAGGCCCAAATGAATCGGATCATTGGGGTCTAAATTGACAACACTGTAATTTTCTAAATAAACGCAGGGAACGCGATCATTGGTGGACGGCAGCAGGTATGAATAGTCGAAACCTATTTCTAAGGGACCTGGTGCCACCTTGCCATTCCAGTCGGTCTTCGTACCTTGTTCCCCAATACCTAAATGCCACTTACCGATTACGGCTGTTGCGTAGCCAGCCTGCTTAAACAGATCAGGCAAAGTAAAAGTATCCGTTGGAATGCATAAGGGAGCGTCTGGAGGCAAGACAGAAACATTCATACGGAAACCATGTGTCCCCGTCAGCAGAGAGAAACGAGACGGTGTACACGTTGCCGCTGCGCAGTGCCCATCAGTAAACATTAGCCCTCCCGCCGCTAAGCGATCAATATGGGGTGTGGGAATCATCTCAGCACCATAGGCACCCACATCACCGTAGCCAACATCATCGCCGTAGATGATGACTACGTTAGGTTTAGTTTCCGCTATCAGCGGCAGGCTTATGAGAAGCAGGGTGCTGCATGCAAGCCTCCATGCCACCAATGGTTTATAAACCCGTCTTTTTTTATATTTCTTCATATTAAATGGTGAAGTGTGTGAGTAATGCCACGAAGCTAATCTAATGACAGGAATACTGAAACCTTAGAATAATACTTTCATCTAAGAACTAGCTAAAATGGCAGATTAAAGACGGCAGATTGTGTTTTGAGAATAATACCTCTCTCTACGCGCTCTATAAGCTCCCACAACATACCTTTTTCCGCTCTTGAAATATCAAATTTCCCTCCTATGCTGCGCGCCTCATGAGCGACCAGAAGCAAGATATTCCCCAATCGACCGAAGCAGAACTTATCGCCGTCAGACGCGAGAAGCTCGCTAAACTACGCGAACTAGGAATCGATCCCTTCGGCGGTAAATATGAAACCACCACAACACCTGGTAAGCTCAAGGCAAACTTCACCGACGAGCAGCCCGTCACCATTGCAGGTCGTCTGCTCGCGATCCGCGACATGGGAAAATCAGTTTTCGCCACTATCGGTGACGTCGAAGGTCGCATCCAGATTTATCTGAATAAGAAGGGCGTCAGCGAACTCGACTGGGAAGCCTACCAACTTCTCGACATGGGCGACTGGATCGGCATTGAAGGCGAAACATTCACCACGGGAAAAGGCGAACCCTCAGTCAAGGTCAACACTCTTACCGTACTCTCCAAATCCCTGCGTCCTATGCCCGACAAGTGGCACGGCGTCGCTGACCGCGAGACTAAGTACCGCAAGCGTCACCTCGACCTCATGTCGAATGATGACAGCGCACAGATCTTTCTAACGCGTTCTAAAATGATCGCAGAGATCCGCAGCTTCCTCCACGAACGCGACTATCTCGAGGTGGAAACTCCTATGCTTCAAAGCGTCGCCGGTGGTGCAGCTGCTCGCCCTTTTGAGACGTATCATAATGCTCTCGGCATGGATCTCACGCTACGCATTGCCCCAGAGCTTTTTCTTAAGCGCCTCCTCGTAGGTGGTTTCACCCGTATTTTCGAACTCAACCGCAACTTCCGTAACGAGGGCATTTCCCGCCGTCACAATCCTGAGTTCACCATGCTGGAGGCCTACCAAGCCTTTGCAGATTTTGAAACCATGGCGAACATGGTGGAGGAGATGACCTGTCACCTCGCGGAGAAATTCTGCGGAGGGCTCGAGATTGAGCACAAAGACGAGGAAGGTAACACGCTTCGTACTATCAATCTCCAGCGACCTTGGAAACGCGCCAATTATCACGACCTTATTAAAGAGGTAGCAGGTGCCGACTTTTTTGACATCAGCCCCGAAGCCCGCCGCGCAAAATGCGCTGAACTAGGCGTTCAGCTTTCTGAAAACATGGAGGACTACGAGGTCGTCCAGCAGGTCTTCGAGAAAAAAGTCGAAGAACACACCTTTGACCCCTGCTTCGTCACTCGCGTTGCTTCTGAACTTATTCCTCTAGCTAAAGTCACTCCTGGCGGCAAAACCGTCGAGGTCTACGAGCTCATCATAAATGGCCAAGAAATCTCCCCAGGATACTCCGAGCTGAACGATCCCGATGTGCAGCGTGAACGCCTTGAGCATCAGGCTGGTGGCGAGGAAGAGCAAGTCATCGATCAAGACTTCATTGAGACTCTTGAGAACGGCATGCCCCCTGCTGGAGGTATCGGTATCGGCATCGACCGCTTAATTATGATGCTCACTGGAGCCCCCACTATCAGAGACGTTGTTCTCTTTCCTCTTCTCAAGAAGAAATAATCACTTGAATCACTGTATTTCTGCCGTAATAAAACCGCGTATCGAAATCACTCTTTAACAAACCTCTAATTAAAATAACACCATGTCCGTACTAGTAGGAAAAGCAGCCCCATTCTTCACTGCCAAAGCAGTCCAAGGAAACACCATGATCGATGAGTTTACACTCGATCAGTATCTCGATGAAAAATACGTCGTCCTCTTCTTTTACCCCAAAGATTTCACCTTCGTATGCCCGACTGAACTCCACCGTTTCCAAGAGGAGCTCGGCGAGTTCGAAGCACGTAACGTAGCCGTCGTCGGCTGTTCAACCGACACCGAGTTCTCCCACTGGGCGTGGCTCAATACACCTAAGAACAAAGGTGGTATCGAAGGAGTCACCTACCCACTCGTAGCTGATACCAACAAAACAATTTCAAACGACTACGACGTCCTCGCTGGTGAATACACTAATGACGAAGATGGCAATCTTGCTGTCGAAGGTGAAATGGTCGCCTACCGTGGACTTTTCCTCATCGATAAAAAAGGCATTGTTCGCCACCAAGTCGTCAACGACATGCCACTCGGCCGTTCCATCAAAGAATGTCTCCGCGTTATCGATGCCCTCCAGCACTTCGAAGAAAACGGTGAAGTCTGCCCTATGGATTGGCAAAAAGGCGACGACGCCATGACCGCAACGCACGAAGGTGTCAGCGGCTACCTTTCCAAGTAATTTCTTAACCCTGTAGAACTTTCAAGCCCGCTTGCCTTCGATGGCGAGCGGGCTTTTTTTAGGCTGAATTTTAAAGACGCTGCTCACTTATAAATCTTCAAGCTACAGTTGAGCCCTGTAGCTATCGACAGCATGTTTCCACACCTCGTGAATATCTTGGTCTGAACGCAGCCATACAGAGCGATGCATAAAAAGAAGGTCTTGCGCAGAGTACATTATTCGAGATAGCTCCTCCTGACTGATTTCATCCAAGCCTGTAGACAAACAACGCTCAGCCAATGATCGAGACTTACTGTTCTGTGTCTGCTGATCTAATAAGGATACATGGACACCATTTACATAGGGATCTACGACAGCTGCAATGAAGCCGTATCGGTTCTCTAGTGATGCATCTAGTGCTAGATGCTGAGTAGCTATCGCCTCATCTGCCAGCTGTATGACCTCTGCCCCATGAAGCTCCTCGGGTGTAGCTAAAATTTGATACCTCAGCAGAGTTTTTCCATAACGCGCGCGACTTGTTAAAACTGATACAGGTGTAGCTAATATTAAACCAATCAGTATGGGAGCCATCCAGAGCGCATACGTGTGACTAATGTGCCAAGCCAGTGCCGCCCAAATAATTCCTAATATCGTTGCAACAGCATGAAATCTTAGCGCGTCTCGCCACGTAGTCCCATCGCTTTCACGATTCTGACTCTCCCAGCCAACGGCATTCCCCAGCACGATACTCACAACCATCAGAGTATGCGCTACCATAATACAAGGCGCTAGAAGCATCGATATGAAGACATCGCAGACAAAACCTGCCACGATAGCCCATACTCCACCAAAGGACTTTCTGACAGATTTATTTAAAATAGCCCGCAATACTGCTAGAATTTTGGGTGAAAATAGGAGTGTTACAACCATTGCCACCAAAATCAAGTTTTGCTGCATTCCCTCAATCTGAAACCAGCGCTCAGCATAGCTCTCAAAAGGTAATTGACTAAGCTCACTTGTAAAACGATCCCATGCTATCCAAGTGCCTAGTAGCAAAAATAAAAACCATAACGGGCTCCCCAAGTAGGCCATTATTCCAACAAGCAAGTGCACTCTGACCGAAAACGTAAGATTACGGCTAAATAACAACCACGTATGCTGAAGGTTCCCCTGGCACCATCGACGATCACGAATCAAGTGATCTACCAGCGATGGCGGCGCCTCCTCATAAGAGCCCTCAATATCCCAAGCTAGCCATACCTCCCAGCCCTCTGCCACCATTAAGGCAGCTTCTACAAAATCGTGACTGAGGATGCGCCCACCGAACGGCTCTTTACCAGGAAGACCAGGAAGTTCACAAAACTCAGAAAATGGCTTCACCCGTATTAAGGCGTTATGCCCCCAGTAACTGCCTCCACCTAGTTGCCAAAAATTAAGCCCCCGTATAAATAAGGGGCTGTAGAGCCGCATGGTGAATTGTTGCAAGCGAGTAAACAGGGATTCCCCACGGATCAGCTTAGGCGCCGTCTGCAGTATGCCTAATCTAGGGTACGCCTCCATCACACGTGTCATTTTGACTACATCCGCACCATCCATCAAACTGTCTGCGTCTAAAACAAGCATTGTTTCGTAATGCCCACCCCATTTGCGGACAAAGTCACTGATATTACCTGCTTTGCGGTTTTGATTGAGCTTGCGCCTACGATAATAAATTCTACCAAAGCCTTCTAATTTCCTACAGAGGTTAGTCCATGCCACTTCCTCAAGCACCCAGAGATCAAGATCTCTTGTATCGCTGATGATGAAAAAATCATAAGATTCAAGATGACCTGTTGCCTCGATAGAGCGGTGAATCGCCTCCACACGAGCACACACCTTTCTGCTATCCTCGTTATAAATTGGCATCACCACCGCATGCCGCTTAGAGAGCTTGCCCTCAATACCTTCAGCTAATTTTGTGATTCTGACACTACGTTTTCGGCCTCTCAGAATAGAGTAAAACCCACAGAGGGCATGCAACGAGCCAAGAACGAGGATACCATTCAAAATAGCGAATATGATCAGCATCGGGATGTGGGCTTTTTGAAAACCCATGCGCCAGAAAAGATCAATCAGCCATAATACAGCGACTAAATTAAAGACAAGGGCTACTCCAAAAAAGATAAGTCGGTGAACTAAAACTTTTGCCGAACTAACAAATGGTTGATCAATATGATCCAATGAAGTGTGTGAATCTTTCATCAGCTTAAAAAGATAAACCAAGTAGTTAAGATACCACTAAGCACTAAGCAGCAGTAAAAGGTGTAGCGGATATAAGGCAGGCGATTCATAGCGTTCCCCCACTGTGCCGCTCCACTGCCGAATGAATTAAGCTCCAGAGACTTCGGATACATTGCTAATTCAGCGAAGTGAGGACCAGACTCTAGGTAAGCTCGCTTCATCGCCAAGACAAAGCTCTCGGGCCAAGGAGCTGGTGTTAAAAACACGCTCTGCCACTGGTCAGACATCCCGACTAACAGTAGCGCAGTGCGTCCACGAGCCGCCAAACGACGATTCGCTAGAGGTTCACCCAGCACACCACACGTCCAGTCTGCTACTTCATTAAGCACCTCGTCCATCGCTAACAATCGCGGAGTTTCTCCCGACTCGTTGTCGTAACGATCATATGCGCGTAGCAGCACCCTGCGAACTAGCTCCGCTACTAGCAGCTTGTTTTTCAGCCTTAGTGCTAACAGGTACGACTCTACCGCAGAATAGGCTTCCTCCCATAAGGACAGTTCGCCTTTCTCAAGACGGCTAAAAATGCCTAAAGTTTGATTCGGTAAGTCCATGTTTCCGTGAGGTATTTTTCACCAGCTTTCAGGCAACCTCGCAGCTCGACCGTGCCGTAATCAATGAGCCTCCCACCTTCAAGAGCAGGTATAATTTGAAAAGACGCACGGAATCTCTCCTCTGAAATCTTCTGAACATTAACAGCGATGATCTTAATTTGATTCGCATTTTCACCTATCACTTGAACATCTGCTACGATCAGTGAAGCATCTTCTTGCCTCAAATTCCCACCTTCGAACTCGACGATTATTGTACGCCCTTCAGGCTCCCGTTCATGAACTCCAGTTCGCGTAGCAACGACGTAACCCTCAGATTGAGATGGATCGATATCCTTGGTCCAGTGCTGACGATAAGAAAACTCGATTCGGTCACCCGGCTGATAAGCTCGCTCTGGCTGCCACATGGCGACCGAGTTATCGACCATTTCATTCTTTGTGGGAATCTCCATAAGAACCACACTACCAGGCCCCCAATTCGATGTAGGTTCAATCCAGAGTGAAGGCCGTTTATCATAGTAAGCTTCAACGTCTTGATATGAGCTGAAATTACGGTCTCGCTGAAGCAAACCAAAGCCATCACACTTATCCATAGGGAAATAGCTAAATTCTAACTTCCCTGAATCATTGGATAATGGTCGCCAAATCCTCTCCCCAGAACCCGAGCGGATTGCCAAACCGTCTGAATCATGAACCTCTGGACGAAAGTCATCGAATTGATGCCGAGAATTCTCACCAAACCAATACATGCTCGACATTGGAGCTATCCCGAGACGTTTCACTGACTGTCGACAATAAATAACTGCTCTTACATCTACTATCGTATCATTACCAGGACTCACCTTAAATGAATAAGCACCCGAATAAGATGGGCTATCCAGTAAGGCATAAATCTGAGCAGACGACTCATTGACATCAGGCTTACGCAGCCAGAACTCACGAAACAATGGAAACTCTTCTTGGCGATCACCTAAGCCTGTATTGATAGCTAAACCGCGTGCGGAAATCCCATAATTCTGATTTCTACCTAATGCGCGCCAGTAGCTGGCTCCTTGAAAGGCAATCAGCTCATCATAGACCTTCGGCATGTTGAGGGGCGCATGGAGACGGAACCCTGCGAACCCACTGTCAGCTGGTAGTTTCCCATGACTTTTAACGAGCTTACCATAGCTAAAGTATGCTTCTGATAGACGGATCTGCTGCAAGTGCTGTTTGGCAAATTCATTGATTACAACAGGCTCACGATAAAGATAACCTGGATGAAAAAACATCGCACGAAACGGTAGCTCACCTTCCGACCAGAGCGCTTGATTCTTGTTAAAGCGAATATCCCGGTATTCATCATAATTCAGGTTATTCATCCAAGCGGGCAATACATCTTTGCCAGAGGAAACATAGGGTCTATTCGACAGATCCATCGCCCTACTTTGAATGTTATCAAAGTCAATCACCTCTCTTTCCCAAGTTTGAGCTAAGCCTAACTGAGGTAAGAAAACTGCTAATAAATAGATGATCGATCTGCGCACAGGATCATAAATGTTCCAATGGTGACTGAAATGTCAAGGTATCGCTTCTTTATCATTGTAGATTAAGCACAAACTCATTTTTTAATTCGCCAAGCTAATTTTCAAATGATTAATATCAAGCCATGTACGAAGCAACTGGCAAAATCAAAGTCATTTTTGACACCCAAACCTTCCCTAGTGGATTCAGCAAACGTGAATTTGTCGTCACAGTGGGAGATAATGACTATCCTCAAGATATCAAATACGAGATCATGAAAGATAAGTGCGCACTGCTTGATAAGTTCGAGGTGGGACAGGAGGTCACCGTGAGTTTCGATATTCGTGGAAACGAGTATAAGGAGAAATATTACGTCAATCTCAACTGCTGGAAAATTACCAGCAATCAGACATCAGGCGGAACCTCCACAAAAGCTGCTTCAGCACCCATCAGCACAACCAACGCATCATCAGAAGCGGAGCCTTCACCCGATGAACTCATGAATGACGACATCCCGTTTTAAGCAGGTTTATCATTTCAGGCAAATTCTACTATTCGTATAGAATAGTATCTAGGAGTACTATTTGGATAAGGAAGTGAAATTGTCTTTCACCTCCCTCTCATATTACTTTGCAGCAGAGGACTAACGGGTTTCCATATTGGGCGAATAATTCTAGGGCTTGATACCGCTATCTTTACCATAGTCGGCTATGCTATACGAGCTTCGGCATCTCACTGCCTAATAGACGAGTGTTAGCTGAGCCACGAGGAATATTCTTCTATGCCAGTATTTACAGGATATGTACTGTCTTGTGGGTATTGGCATCTCTTTTTCGTCAGTTTGTAAGGTTACTTATCCACGACTAGTAAATGGAACGTCGATAGTCAAATCACCTTGCAAACCCGTATATCTCTCTGCGCATTTTTCGAGAAACTACAGCCTCAAGTAAGTCAATTTCGTTAGGCATAAAAAGTTTATATTTTCCCGTCTATTAACTGTGAAAATTTAATAACAGTTATTACTTGTTATTTATTTGTTAGCATGAGAACACGCGACGAGTAAGTCCATCAGAAGCCTCGCATTAGCCCATGAGAAACTCTTTCTCTATCAGCTTAGCTAATTCTTCTAAAGAGGAAAACCTATCACTTTATTTGTATAAAGCCTCTCATGTGACTTTCACAAACCCACTATTGTCTAACAACTAAAACATACAACAAATGACAATTCCTGCAGTACACCCCGAAAAAATAAATGACTTAGCTGGAGTCGCCTATCACTTTCAAGCTGATCGCGACTTCCAAAAAATCTACGAAACAAACTCAAAAGCAGGAGACATGTGTGACCTTGCTTCCTTATGTTTAAAGTTTGCTGGAAACATCGGTACACAAGGTGGTTTAGGCTCGCTCGATCGAATGGTAGCGACGTCAGAGAACGATCGATTCATGTTGTTTTCACTCTACGCAAAAAACATCGAGTCCCCAGGGCCACGAATATTCGGTATCACAACTGAAATATCATCGGACATCAAAAAAATGGCAGCTGCTGTCACTGAATTCATCTAAAAAACTGACATTATGAACCCCGATCAAATCATTCAGTATTTAAATCGTCTACCTGGAGTTTCTGGCTGCTTCGTATTCAGTCATCAAAACGAGACCCTCGCTTCTGAAATGCCGTCCGTATTCGACAGCGAAATGGTTCACGGCATGGGAGTCGATGGCACCAATGCGATAGAAACGTTGCGTTCCGACGACTCAAGCTATTATGAACTCCGAGTCGATTTCGAGATCATGAGTATCTTAATTCGCTATCTTGAAGGTGCCTATCTCTTTGTACTCGTGGATAAGCCAGATGAAATAGCCTCAATTCGCATTGCATCAAACGTAGCATCTAAGCGTTACGTAGCATCAGACCCCAGCACCACTGTACCAGCATCTCCTGAAACAACTCCCATTTCTCTTAAACCAGCTCAAGAAACTGGTGCTGTACCAACAAAAGAAAAACCTAAAAACAGTGGCTCTATCTGGGGCTAACAAACATTTCTAATAAATCATTCATTTCACTACACCTCCTCAAATTTCAATACCCAACCCCCATGTACGACAACCTATCTCTCCTTCAACAAACGGTCTATTTCACTTTCATCGTCTCCTTTTTTGCGATGCTTGCTGGCACCGTATTTTTCTTCTCTCAAAAAAGTGAACTTAATGCTGAATACCGCCAAACGGCTATTCTTAGTGGTGTCATCACGCTGGTCGCAAGTTTGACATACTACTTTATGCAAAAAATCTATCTGGAAAACGCCACTATGGGCACCTCTGCTTTTCCGACCCAGTTTCGTTACATTGACTGGTTTATCACGGTGCCTCTCATGCTAATTAAATTCCCGGCTCTCTTAGGCATGGGCTCAAGGGGAGTGAAGTTTATGGGTAAGCTCGTTATTTGCTCATTATTCATGCTTTCCTTCTCCTTTGCAGGTGAATTAAACATCGGAAATAATGCCCTGCATTTTGGTCTATATGGCATCAGCGTGGGCTTCTGGGTTTACATCATTTACAGCCTCTACATTGCACTCAATCAGCTTCCAGATTCAGTCGACGATTACAAGAAAACTGGTATCCGTAGAATGTTTCTCTTCATCCTAATCGGATGGGTCATTTACCCAATCGGGTACATCCTACCATCACTCAGCCTTCCTGGTGATTACCGTGAACTTCTCTACAACGTTGGAGACGTGATTAATAAAGTGGGTCTAGGCCTTGTCGTTATCAATGCTGGTCTACGTAGCCGTAACCAGTAGACAACTTTGCTAATCTGCTAACATACATTAACACTATTGAGCCCAACAGATGATCGCCATCATCGCTAGTATCATCGCGATCATACTCTCACAGGCTTTTCCCGTAGGCGCAGCTACCATTGCTGCGCCTACATTTCTGATAAGCATTCTAATCTTGGGAATGCCCCATGGCGTCATCGACCCCATCTTGCTTTTTTCAAAACAAAAATCATCGCGATGGCTATCATCAGACGGCAATATCATCTGGATTCTAATATACCTAACTATAGCCTTCATCTATGCTATCATCTGGCACTTCTATCCTGCTCCAAGTCTAGTTTTCTTTCTAATATTAACAGCTTTTCACTGGGGTACATCTGAGTATCAACAAAAAGAAATACCTCCTGTAGTATGGTGGACGCTAGGCTTATCGCGCGGCTTAATCATTGTCTTGGGTGTTTTCACTTTTCAAACCAATGGTTCTTATGAGTTGATTGATGCTATTACAGGGTCTAATACACCTCGCCTCGCTAAAACCACCTTAGAAATCCTGCTCACTGGAGTCGCTATCGTCCATTTCACGTCCTTAGCATTTGTTTATAAAACCAGCAAAAAAACTATGCTTATAAAGATGGGAGACAGTGCGCTGATATTATGCCTACTCGCCTTTACTCCAGCCTTGTTAGGCATGGCTGTCTATTATATGTTTTTTCATGGTGAACGCTATTATCAGTTTTTTGAAACAGACTATAAGAAATTAATTATTCAGAGTCACCTTATCTGTTTTCTAGCCATTTTAGTGGTCGCCCTACTCTATCTCAATGTCGACGCCATCAAGTTCCCTACCGCGAGCGCTCTCCCAATTTACTTTATGGTTCTAGCAGCACTCACGCTCCCCCATTCATTGTTGGTCATGAGAGTTCAAAACCAGCTATCCACCAACCCATAACCAGCAGCCTATTATGAAAAAAATCATGCATCGTCTGCTGAAACGATTAGGCAACGAAGAAGCTCCATCAATCGATGAGGAAACACAAAGAGGTGAAAATGATATCCAATTCACCAAGACCAAAGGCGTCCCCTATTACTCACTTACTCAAGTACTAGAAAATAAAAAAAGCTTACCGAAAGCAAATATCCATCAAACAATTCACAAAAGCGTCCGACCCGTCAAGTCGCTTGAGGACATCGGGTCACAACCAGTGATCAAGCCACAAGAGGAAAAGAAGGGTCTACCCACAGCCAATGAAAAGCTTCCAGAAACAACAGCCATAACTAAGATCTCACGCTATGAAGACGGAGAACAAATTGGCGAAGGTGGTACTGCCATAGTTTACCGAGCAAAAGACTTGCGGCTGAATCGCGACATTGCGCTCAAAAGGTTTAAGTCTGATAAAAACTCAAATAATGAATCTGACTACTTAGCAGAACTTGAATCAGTTTCCCGCATACGGCACCCCAATGTAGTTAGCACCTTTGATGCTGATACGGACGAGCGAGGCTCCTTTATTGTAATGGAGCTCATCGACGGTGTGGATGCTGAAAAGTTAATTCAACAGAGTTCTACAACCTTCGATGTCGAACGACTCATACACTTTGCCATCCAGTCGCTGGAAGGCCTGCATGCTACGCATCAAGGTGGACTGCTTCACCTAGACATCAAGCCTTCTAACATAATGATTTCAACGCAAGTTAGTGGCCGTGAAACGGTCAAACTTGTTGATTACGGTCGCGCGGCTCTTATCGTTGATGAACAAGGTAATCCACCGAAAGGTGACGGCGTAAAAGGATCCATTCACTACCTTTCACCAGAACAACTTCTAGCAGAGCCTCTAGATGGACGTTCTGATCTTTATTCGATGGGCTGCGTATTTTACTGGTTGTTGACAGGTAAGCGACCATTTGAGGGTGAAAACGCCATTCTTGTTATGTCGTCACATCTTCAAGGTACCGTCACACCTGTTATAGAAGATCAGCCATCCTTGCCTCAGTGGCTTTGTAGTTGGGTCATGCTACTTATTTCTACAGATGTCAACAAACGTCCAGATTCAGCACAGCACGCTATCGACCTACTCATGAATCGTCAAAAAGCTGAATCAGAGACAGTTCAAAACAGTTAAACTAGCTGAGCTCTATGAGTTTAGAATACTCAATTTCGTCTTATCTCGTTTCGATAATTCATTAAGATCGATAACGATAGATTAACCTCTTTAAGCCCCAGCCTTCGCCGACTTCGATGTAGCCCTTTGGATTGGGTAGACTCTCTACTAAAACAGCCTCGGGTAAGTACTCGTTGAATAAATCAGTTAGGAACCCTTCTCCTAACTCTGGTGCATTTAGACAAGCAAGGATTTCAGCCCCTTCTGGATTGAGAATTTCGCCTAGCCTTCTTAGCATACGAGGATAGTCTTTCGTGGCAATAAAGCCTCCTGGCTGATGCGATGGCGGGTCAAGGATCACGATGTCAAATGGCGCCAGTCGCCTCAATCGACCCCAAGATTTAAAGAGATCATGCGCTAAATAGGTACTGCGGCGACAAGCTGCTTGTTCAAAATTCAACCGATGGTTCTCGCGACCAGTCGTTAATGAACGGCTACTTTGATCTAAATTCACCACGGATTCCGCGCCTCCTGCGATTGCTGCGACCGATAAGGAGCAGGTGTAGGCAAATAAATTCAGCACCCGCTTCCCCTCTGCACGGGCCTTGACCCACTCTCTTCCTGGCTGCATATCGGGGAAAAATCCGTGATTTTGATTCTGATCCAGCGATAGTACGTAGTTTAGATCCTCCTCATGAGCACGCTGAGGCAGTTCGCCCCAAATGATTTCCACTGGTGCGGAAGGTAGATAGCGTCTTTGCACCGCAAAACCTTCTATCTTGGCATGGCCACGGGTGAAAACATCCATAGCCGTAATCAAGCCGTCGCTGGCTTCGACGTTTTCATACAAAGTCATCAATGCAAGGGGCGCATACCAATCAATTGATACATGCTTCCACCCACTCAGTACACCGCCTCTGCCGTGAAATAAACGAACCGCGTCTATTTCTGCAACGACTAAGGCTTCACGGACAAAGTCCACAGGTGTTTTCATGGCAAGGCTTATGGCTTTAATTCTGAAGATTAGGAAGCTTGATATTAAAACATGTCTTTTGCCCAGGTTTCGATGTCGCCTCGATATTACCACCGTGCGCTTCGATTGCGCGCCGCACGATGGACAAGCCAAGGCCAGTGCCTTTGATATTGGTCTGCGAGTGATGTTTTTCCACACGGTAGAAACGTTTAAAAATGTAGGGCAAATCAGCCGATGGGATACCTATGCCGTCATCGCAGACTGAAATTTTGATAATATCGTTTTTCAACTGCGCCTTCACGACGACATGAAGTGACAGTGTAGGATTCTGCTTCAGTGCGTTTTCGATCAGATTAAACATAATCTGCACCCAGTAGAAGCGATCACCAAAGACCTGCAGCTCAGGCGGATCGATGAGTAGCTCGACCTTTGCTGATTGACTGGCTATCACCGACTCTAAGCGATCACATACATCTTGCACACAGTCTTTGATAGAAAACATCTTCTTGTTCAGCGTCATTGCGTCTCCTGATTCCATCCTAGAAATGACCAACATATCCTCAACCAGCATTGATATTCGCTGACCGTGCTTATTCATCGTTGTCAGAAACTTTCTCGCCATTACTGGATCATCCACGATATCGTCCTCGAGTAAGTTTTCCAAATAACCATTGATAATCGCCATCGGTGTCCTCAACTCATGGGAAGCATTAGCCACAAAGTCACGGCGCACCTGATCCGCCTGATACTCTAGGGTAACATCGCGAATAACCACCCTGGTCATGGTAGCATCTCCATTACTTTTTAGAGGTGCCGCATCTATGATCCAAGAGCTGACGCCCTGTTCGCCAGCCGCACCAAGAGGCGTGTAAGCAGACTTGAGAGTCACACCCTCTTTCATCGGCTTCCCTGTGCGAATACACTTCATGATTGCAATAGAGAGCTGATCATCGAGAAATGCCTCCATAATACTACGCCCCACTAACTGACGACCCTTCAGTAAACTCTGAGCTTTTTTATTCGCAAAGACAATCTGGCTGGTTTCATTAACCAATAAAAAGGCATCACTGAGAGCGTCCAGTAATTGATCGCGCTCGCCTAACGCCTCAGCCCTAACTTCTTCCTGCCTTTTGAGCTGCTGAAGGTGACGCAATTTTGACAATTTGCTTTGCTTGACACACAAATAAAGCAAAAAGAAGATGATAATGACTAAAGCTAACTCCAACATACTATGCCTCTTCTTTGGGAATGCTAATGCTGTAACCAATGCCGCGAACCGTGATCAGTAGATCTGCATACTGACCGAGCTTTTTACGTAACCTCTTCATATGCGTATCCAGCGTGCGGCTATGCACATCGCCGCTGTAGCCCATCACCTCCATTAAAATGTCATTACGATCATGTGGGACATTTTTCCGCTCGCAGAGGTAGAGCATAAGTTTAAACTCTGTTGAAGTAAGATCTACCTGCTCACTGCCCGCATAAAAAAGCAGTGAGTTTTTGATAAAACGAAATGGCCCACACTCCAGCTCGGAACCACTGGTGGCAACTCCTGTGCGCTTTAAAAGATTTTTAATTCTCAGCATCAGCTCTTTCGGGCTAAAGGGCTTCGTCATGTAATCGTCCACCCCGAGATTCAAACCCGCTATTCTATCCTCTGTCTGACCGCGCGCCGTGAGCATAATCACCGGTATTTTACGTGTCGCGGAACTCTTACTCAGCTCTTTGTAGAGCGTGACCCCATCCATCCCAGGCATCATGAGATCAAGAACGATCAGTGAGGGTAAAAGACGCTTTGCTGCTGCTAGCCCCACCAAGCCATCTGAGGCCAGCTCCACCTCATAGTCATTCCTTTTGAGATTATAAGCAATCAAGTCTGCTATATCCACCTCATCTTCAATCACCAGTATTGTTTGTTTACTCATATTTATTTATAATCTATAGACATCGAGTGCTCTTATGCGATCTGACCACAGCTGGCAGATACAACAAATATGACAAGATGAACACAATAAGTAACCTGTGTGTCAAAATTGTAACATTTCACCTTTTGCCGAAATGGCGTAAGCGTCATAAATAATATCCGTATTCAGTACCTGTTCACAAGACATCGCCGAATCAATTAACACTAATAAAAAACGACTATGAAATTACTTACATCAATAGCTATCGCTAGCGTAGCACTCTGTGCAGTAGCACAAGCTCAGACAAAACTTGTCATCAAAGGTTCTGATACACTTGGTGCAAAAATGGTTCCTCAACTTGCTGAGGCTTACAAAGCAGCCGGCAACAATGTCAGCTTCGAAATCGCAGCTGAAGGTTCTTCAACTTGCTTCACAGCTCTTCTTGGCGGCACAGCTGACTTCGGTATGTCATCGCGTGGTATCAAGTCTTCAGAAAAAGATAGCTTCGCAGCAGCTGGCAAAGAGTGCCTTGAGCACGTTGCAGGTGTCGACATGATCGCAGTAGTCGTCAACGAAGCAAACGGTGTTAAGTCTCTTACTAAAGCACAAATCGCTGGCATCTTCACAGGTACCATCACTGACTGGTCTGAAGTCGGCGGCAAAGCAGGCGCCATCAACGCCTACACTCGTAACACTTCATCAGGTACTTACAAAACCTTCCAGAAGCTCGCTATGGACAAGAAGGACTACGGCGAAAACACACAGAAAATGGCTGGTAACGAGCAAATCGCTGCTGAAACTGCCAAGGATACAAACGGCATCGGCTACGTAGGACTTGCTTACGTTGATCGCGACGGCATCGCTCCTGTCTCTGTAGACGGCGTTCTCCCAACTCCAGACAAAGCTTCTGAGTACGCGCTTTCACGTAATCTCTACTACTACACTGTAGGTGAGCCAACTGGTGAAGCCGCTAAGTTCATCAAGTGGTCTACTACTACACCTGAAGCAGGAGCTATCATTGAAAAGGTAGGCTTCATCGCTCCTCCTAAAAAATAATTAACTCACCAAAGTATACACGGAGAACACCCGTTTCTCCAACCTACTTGATGCGTCATACACATTGTAGTTGTATGGCGCATTTTTAATGTCTTATATCGAGATTCTAATTATTCATAAAAACTATCAATCGATGAGCTGCTCATTATGACCGCCAAAGGAGAAAAAACAAAAAACAACCCATTCCCTGCAGAATCTGGCTTCAGAATTCTCGGAATAGGAAAACAAGAAGCGATTAAATACTTCTTCGGTGGAAACGCGACACTCGCTATCATCGTCATCGCTCTCATCATCGGTTTTCTCATTTATCACTCTGCGAATTTCTTCCCGAACTATCGCAACAGTCTAGAGCTCTACCGCAAATCTGGGCAGGAGTTCGTCGACTTCTCCTCCCGCCAGATCAATGCGCAAAAAGAGCTTAAATCTCTCACCATTCAAGCTCGTGAATACGAGGTAGAAGAACGCCTAGGAGCCATCTATCGCGTGGCATCTGTACACAGCGACCTCAAAGCAAAGATACTCAAAGACATCTCCACAGAGCGTAAGAACTACAAGCGTTCTGAGGATAAATTAGAGTCTCTTGCCAACGCCTCCGCCAACGTAAAAGCGGCGGCGGAAAAGGAATACAACACAGCACTACAAGCTCTGCGCAATATCACCACCAGCGTAACCAACGATTACGATTACTCTGACGTTTCTAATCGACTCTGGAAAACAGATGAAAAGTACCTTCAGCCTATCCGCGACTCGATCATCGAAAACATCGTCACAGGGAAGACGTCTCCTTTGCTTGCAGAAATAAGGGACCAAGAAGCTCAACTAACCGCTGAGGTTGACACCCTTCCTTTCATCATTGATCTCAAAGAAGCAAACGCCGAGTTTAGCGCACCCCTTCTTGATTTTGGCAAATTTGTCGATAAACACCGTAAAGTTGCCAGCAAAAACAAAGCTCAAGCAGTTCACCACGCAGCTGCTGCTGATAAACTGTCCGCGCTGAAAACAGGTGCCAAAATTAGTACCACCGAAGAGCAAAGGAAGCGCAAGGAGATCGAAATCAAACGTATTCTCCTCGAGGAACCCGACTACGACTCTCTTAACGCCTCCTTTTACAAAAGCCTCGACGAGCACAATGAACTGCTCAGTGAGATGATCGCCACGGACAAGGCAGCCTTTACCAAGGTTCCCGAGGCATCCCAATTTGAATCAAAAATAGCCAAGCGTAAAATCCGTAAAATCAAGGAGCTTGAAACAGAAATCTTCGAGCTATTTAAAAAACAACGCAGCAATATGGAGTCTTGGTCGCACAAAAAAGACTTCCCCATACACCAAGCTGTTACAGGATTTTTCTTCGGCACAGATTGGATCACGAACTCATCTTGGCAGGATATTTACGGAATCCTTCCCCTACTCGCAGGTTCTGTCGCCGTTGCCATCGCCTCGATTTCCATCGCCGTTCCCTTTTCAGTAGGAGGTGCTATTTATGTCAATCGACTCGCCTCAAAATCTGAGCAAAAACTCATCAAGCCTTTCATTGAATTCATCGAGGCTATCCCGTCCATCGTTCTCGCCTTCTTTGGCGTGGTCGTGCTCGGTTCACTCATTCAGACGTACTCGCAGTCACCGCTTGTTTCATGGATACCGGGTCTACCTGTAGAAGGCCGCCTCACGATCTTAAATGCCAGTTTACTACTCGCGCTAATGTCCATCCCCACCATCTTTACACTCTGTGAGGATGCACTCAACAATGTGCCGAAGGCTTATCGCGAAGCCTCACTCGCTCTTGGAGCTACTAAGTTGCAGACGATCATTAAGGTCATCCTGCCAAGTTGCGCTTCGGGTATCATCGCAGCCATCTTACTCGGCTTCGGGCGTATCATCGGCGAAACTATGGTCGTCCTTCTTGTGATGGGCGGACGTATCGCCATTCCCGAATCCTTTACAGATCCTGCGCACTCAATGACAGGTATTCTCGCCCAAGAAATTGGGGAAGTCGATGAGGGTTCGTTGCACTGGGGTGCCCTCTTCATGGTCGGCCTCGTGCTCTTCACCATCGCTCTCAGTTTAAATTATCTTTCTCAGCGAATTCTCGCCAAACTCTCCAAATAGAGGCTCAACCTAAGAATCCATCTCACCATGAAGCCATCGTCCCACACCAATATTACCTTCCAGAAACCCACTGGCGGGAGAAACATGATCGAATCTATCCAGTATGGATTTTTCATGTTTGCGACGTATTTCATCATCCTTTGCGCCCTCGTTATTTTTGGAAAAATAATTTACGAAGGTGTACCCGTCCTAGCGCAAAAGGGCTGGAGCTTTATTTTGAAAAAGCCTCAGACGCTGGCCGTAGTGGATACCGAGGCGGCTGAAAATATTCAGCTCCCGATCAAAAACTATAAGAATCTTCTCTCCAGTAATTTTGACGACCTACCTCTTAGTAACATCAAAGAATTTGATAAATCGTTCACCCAAGTCAAATTCAAGCTCCTGCCCGAAGCCATTATTGGAGAAGGCTACTTGCAGAACTTAGAGCAGCAAAACCCTGGCTTTCGCCTTATCTATACTGAGCGCGATCAGACTTCACCCGTCGGTTTCACTCTTGAAAGCAATAAAAACATCAGCGTCCGCACTGAGGAGTTCGCCATATTACAAAAGCACGCAGCACAAATCCTCCCTGCTGATATCGAAACACAAGAGATCACGCTCACCGACTACCGTGTCACGATAAAAAAAGGTGAATACTCGCTGCGTAAAAATGGCCACGACGCACTTGAGCAGACCGACTTCATCTTCCAGATGCGCCAAGGCTACCCCGATGACGAACCGGATAAGATTAATAAGACTGTTGTCCCTGAAACTCAGACAATCACAGTTAATAGCAGCACTTATTACGCAGCCTTTGACGAGGAAGAAAACGGCACAATCCCGCTCGAGTCACAGGACCGTATCTCCAGTAAAACACTTTTTCACAAGTTCACTCTCGAAGCTGGCAATTACATCGTTCACCCAGCAGCTCTGGAGATTCTCTCTACCCAAGGTGCAACCAGTAGCCACAACCTATCGAGGGGCTCCATCGTCGTGAACCTTAAGAAGGCAAAAGAACTCTCACTTCCCGAAGCTGACTTCCTTTTACTCCAGCTTGATAACCCCGGCTTGAAAGTTGCTGACATCACACGCTATCAAGATGAACGAGCCTACGTGAGTTTCACCCTCGATAAGGACAAGGAAATCTGGGCAGACACGGAGGACCTCGAAGCTCTTAAAACGGCCAATGCGGAAACGAATTCCTTTAAATCTATGTCAGAACACGGGCACTCCTACTCAGGTGGTGGTATTCTTGGCCCGATCATTGGAACTGCTTTACTCGTCATCATCTGCATGGTCGTCGCACTTTCCACAGGAATCGCCGCGGCGACCTTCCTCAATGAATATGCTCGCAAGGGATTTTTCACCAAAACAGTTCGCCTCGCCATGCTCAACCTCGCAGGAGTCCCGTCTATCGTCTTCGGTCTCTTTGGACTCGGTCTTTTCGTTATGCTCGCGCCCGCACTTACCAGCACGCCACAGTACAATAGCAAGCTCTGTATTCCGCTCGCGCCACTAGCATCGATGCCGGATCTCAGAACCGTTGAGCAGAAGGAAATCCATATCGAAACCCGCAATCTCAGTACCTCAGAGGTCATCAGCGCCACCAAGGCAAGTAACAAAACCTACTTCTACGATGGCTGGACTTACCTCTCCTTCCAAGGTTGGGGAACCTGTATGCTTGCTGGTGGATTCACCCTCGCAATTATGGTGCTCCCCGTGATCATCACTTCCTGTGAGGAGTCTCTCCGCGCAGTTCCCATGGGCTTCCGTGAAGCTTCGCTAGCTCTGGGGGCATCCAAATGGCAGTCTATCCGCACCGCCGTCCTTCCTTACGCACTTCCTGGTATCTTAACTGCCTCTGTTCTTGGGATAACCCGGGTGGCGGGTGAAACAGCACCCATCATGTTCACTGCCGCCGCCGCTGAGCGCTCTGACCTCCCGTGGCAAGGGCTTCAGTCAACGGGATTCGGTGCCTTTATCGAGTTCCTTCAGCAGTCCGTTCAGGCACTCCCTTACCACATTTACACGGTTTCTGGACGTATTCCACAATCCGAATATACCGAGCCTATGCAGTACGGCTCCGTGCTCGTCTTCATGCTCATTGTCATGGCTCTCGCCACTATCTCCATTTGGCTCCGCGTCCATTATCGCGGTAAGATTAAGTGGTAACCCCTTTCATTTTTAAATGAATTTTAAAGAAATAACATCTCCTATGAATCAAGAAACATCTGCCGCATCAGCCAAACCGATGATCGAGATCGATAACCTTTCCTTCAGCTACGATTTAGGAAAATCCAACACCCTGCGCAACATTTCGCTTAAACTTCCCGAAAAGCAAGTCACCGCATTTATTGGACCCTCAGGCTGTGGTAAATCGACGCTTTTGCGCTGCCTCAACCGGATGAACGATCTCGTCGATACAGCAAAAATCACCACTGGGGAGATCCGTATTATGGGGCAGAACATCAATGCCAAGGAAGTCTCCGCCATTGAGCTCCGCAAGCAAGTCGGCATGGTCTTTCAGAAATACAATCCCTTTCCCAAATCCATTTACGATAACGTCGCCTACGGCCTTCGCATTCAAGGCATCAAAAAAGCCGCCGTTCTTAACGATGCCGTTGAGCAGAGCCTCCGCGGTGCCGCGCTCTGGGATGAAGTGAAAGATCGCCTCAAGGACAGCGCGCTCGGCCTCTCTGGCGGTCAGCAGCAGCGCCTCTGCATCGCTCGCACCATGGCGGTCAAACCCAAAGTCATCCTGATGGACGAGCCGTGTTCTGCTCTCGACCCCATCGCTACGGCGAAGATCGAGGAACTCATGAATGAGCTTCGCACTCAGTTTACTATTGTAATCGTCACGCACTCCATGCAGCAGGCGAGCCGGATCTCAGACAACACCGCATTTTTCTACATGGGTGAAGTGATCGAGTACGATGCCACGGACACCATTTTCAGTAACCCAAGTAACAAACAAACCGAGGACTACATCAGTGGTCGCTTCGGGTAATCCAGTCATCGATCCAGAATATACCTTTCATTATCTAAGGACTTACAAATCATTCACTAACAAAAATTATGGAAACCAGAGGCCACATTCTCACCAGCTTCGATGAAGCTCTTATCAATCTCAAGGAAACGACCATTTCCATGGGATCGAGTACCATACGCAATTTACAAACATCATTCGACGGTCTGATGCAGCGCGACAAGCAGCTCTGCAACCAAGCCATCGCTGACGATGACGACACAGATCAATTAGAAATAGAAATTGATCGCCTTGGTATGAACATCATCACAAAGTTTCGCCCCATGGCGACCGATCTCCGCATGGTGATCTCGTCGATGAAAACTGCAGCTAACCTCGAGCGCATCTCTGACCAATCGGTTAACATTGGTAAACGAGCGCGCAAAATGATCAAAAACCCTGAGATTCAGGAAAGAAGCAACCTTGAGGGGCTTTACCAAGTCTCAGCTGCCATGCTCTCTGATGCTCTCACGGCATACAGCGACGGCGATGCTGAGCGAGCCGTTGGTATCATCTCGCGCTACAATGAACTCAAAAAAGTGCACAAGACTACTTCCCGCTTCTTCTCTAAAAAGCTCGAAGGAGAAAATGAGCACTATCGCGACTATCTCGATCTCGTCTTTATTTGCCGCTGGCTCGAGCGCATTGGAGACCTCTCCATCAACATCGCGGAAGATATCATTTTCGAGGAAACTTCCACCGATGTACGCCACGGTGGTGAAATCCCACCTGAACTCACTGAGTAAGTGGGCTACTCTCCCCCTTCTTTCTCTTCATCACCACTCGGATAATGATTAGCACCAGAAAGAGGGTCGTTACAGCGGCGCAAAGATAAAACCACCAAGGAAGCGGCACAGGCGCGACTAGTTTAAGCAAAATAGGCTGATTTTCCACATCCGCTAGCACGTAACTCCACTGCAATGTTTTCCCAGCATTGCTTATCAGATGCGCATTACTCTCTGCGGCAGCCTTGGGTAAATGGATGGTGTAACGAAATATTGAATCGCCCAAGGCATCAAAATTTGCCGAACCGAATTGTTTGTGAAGCAGCGGTCCTAGATCGACACGCCTCTCAATCGAGGCAGACAACCCTTGCATGTCGAGCTCGATATCCCCGATAATTGTAAGCAGCAGGCTACTTGAATGATCGACTTCTGAGTCATCATCCACCTTTAGCTTCTGCACGTTGTCTGACTCAACTTCGATTTGAATCACGCGATACCCTTTTTCCAGCGTCACTTGATTCGTCACGAGTTTTAAATGCGGACTTCCCTCAACTCCTCTACGGATACTTTCCTCAAGAGCCTTGCCCTCAACATCGGTCAAAAGTATCGCAGGCACACGATATTCAGCTCTAGCTCGCCCCGAACCGTCTTGGTAAAGAAACACCTCTTCTTCACCATCAATGCAGCTGTGTAGAAGTATGCATATCAAACTGAGGATCAAATAGATAAATTTCATAGCTGGCATCAAAGTTCGCTGAACCTGCACCACAGATCAGCGAGTGTAACGCTGAAAATCCTCAAACCACCCGCATTCTCCTTGCCCACCTGCAGAGGATGTGGCACTCAAAGCGATGTGAATAGCTGGCACAATAAGCTCTCCCAATGGTTTTTCCAAAAAGACATTGCGTCTCTTGACTGGCACTTCGGTATCATCATCGACGCCGCTCTTTTCCTAGTCGCCCTGCTCGTGGCATACATTGCCTACCGCATCACACGCAAGCTCGTCACTGGAATCATTGTTCGCATTTTCCAAAAAACAAAAAACACCTGGGATAATGAGGTCCTCGAAGGCCGATTCTTCAAGTGGGTTTCTCTGCTCGTGCCAATCGTCATTCTATTACAAGCGACACCGCACGCATTCATTACCCTGCATGATGGCGAACCTCTATTTTCGAATTTTATTCAGATGGGTTATAAGAGCGCCATCATCGTTCTCGCATTCCTTGCTTTCAATTCATTACTGAACGCACTCGAGCGTATTTATGGTCGATTTGAAGCATCACGCGAGCTTCCCATTAAGAGCTTCTTTCAAGTGATTAAGATCCTGCTCTTAATCGCATCCGTCATTCTCATCATCTCCGTATTTATTGGGAAATCCCCAGCTCTCATATTCTCCGGTCTGGGTGCCTTGACTGCGATCATGATGCTGATTTTCAAGGACTCTATTCTCGGCCTCGTTGCAGGAGTTCAGCTATCAGCTAACCGTATGGTGGCGCGGGGCGACTGGATTGAGATGCCTAAATTTGGAGCCGATGGTGAGGTTCTAGAAGTAGCACTCACCACGGTTAAAGTAAGTAACTGGGACAAGACCATTACCACTATCCCTACCTATGCTCTTATTTCAGATAGTTTTAAAAACTGGCGTGGCATGAGTAATAGCGGCGTCCGGCGTATCAAACGCTCCGTCAATATTGATATGTCGACCGTGGCTTTTTTGGACGAAAAAATGCTCGCTGAGATGAAGCAAATTCGATTACTCAAAAACTATCTCGCAGAAAAAGAATACGACATCGAGCAATGGAACACCAAACACGCTGCTGAGGATCAGAACAGCAAGGTTAACGCACGCGCACTCACTAATCTAGGAACTTTCCGAGCCTACTTACGAGCCTACCTCCACGATCATGGAAAGATTTCTCCTACAGAAACCCTCCTCGTTCGCCAGCTACAACCTACTGAACATGGAATTCCGATTGAACTTTACGTTTTCACCACCGATAACCGTTGGGCATACTATGAGGACATCCAGAGCGACATCTTTGATCATCTTCTCTCCATTCTTCCTCAGTTTGGTCTTCGTGCCTTCCAGAGACCAAGCGACCACTCATTCCAGCCAAGCTCCCACTAAAGCCCACGCATTATGCTACTTTACGACACTCTAACACGCAAAAACCGCGAATTAAAGCCCATCGACGAAACAACATTCCGTTTCTACTGCTGTGGCCCCACCGTTTATGGGCCTGCCCATATAGGTAACTTTCGTACCTTCGTGATGCACGATGTCTTCCGCCGCGTGCTAGAAACTAAGGGTATAAAAACCCTCCATGTCCGCAACCTCACCGACGTCGATGATAAAACCATCCGCGACTCCCAGGCCGCTGGTAAATCCCTCACCGACTTCACGGCTATCTGGACTAAAAAATTCCACACCGACTGCGCTGCCCTCGGCTGCCTAGAGCCGCACACCGAACCCAGCGCGCTGGCTCACATTCCTGAGCAAATTGACATGATAGAGAGCCTTATCAGCAAAGGTAATGCCTACGCTTCTGATGACGGTTCTGTTTATTTCAAAGTCACTTCGTTCCCCGATTACGGCAAGCTTTCTCACCTCGACACCCGAGAGCTGGATCTCGGAAAAACACAAAACACCCGCGCAGATGCCGATGAGTACGAGAAGGACTCTATCGCCGACTTCGTGCTCTGGAAAGCGCGCAAGCCCGAGGACGGTGAAAATTTCTGGCAATCCCCGTGGGGCGAAGGCCGTCCGGGCTGGCACCTTGAGTGCTCGGCAATGATCCAAAAATACCTCGGCAGTGATTTCGATCTCCACTCTGGTGGCGTCGACCTCATTTTCCCGCATCACGATAACGAAATCGCGCAAAGCCAGTGCTCATGTGGAGGAAACTTCGCCGCACACTGGTTCCACATCACGCACCTTATGGTCGATGGTGGCAAGATGTCCAAGTCTTTGGGGAATCTCTACACCATCGATGACCTTAAGGAAAAAGGGCACTCGGCCATGGAGGTACGCTACGTCCTTATTTCTGGTCACTATCGCAAGCAGCTTAATTTCACCCTCGATTCCCTTCACGCCGCCAAGGAAGCTCTGCAGAAACTCGCAAAAGGGCAAACTGTTCTCGCGGCCGCAGCAGATGGAAAACCAGACACCAGTAATTTCCACCTCTTTGGGCCAGCTTGGGAATCGCTTCAGACCGACCTCAATACACCTGCCGCGCTTGGCCATTTATTCACTGGACTCAAAGCAGCGCAGAAACTCAGTGGTCAAGACGCTGCTGACAATCTTGCCGCTTTCCAAAAAATCACCCAAGCCCTAGGATTAGAGCTACCTGATGCGGAAGAAGCCTCAGATATTCCAGCCGATGTTGCAGAACTTGCAGCCCAACGCTGGCAAGCCAAACAGGACAAAAACTGGGCCGCCTCTGACCAGCTCCGCGATCAACTCACCAGCCTAGGCTGGACGATCAAAGACACCCCAGACGGCTATGAGGTAACACCACTTTAAAACCATTTACTCTTCTTTCCACTCCATGATCCGCCCACGCCGCAACCGTCAATCTCCAGCTATCCGCGCCCTCGTCCGCGAAACCACGCTCTCAGCTTCGGATTTCATTTACCCGCTCTTTGTTCACGATAAACTCATTGATGAACCGATCGATTCCATGCCAGGCTGCACGCGTTGGTCAATCGAAGGACTCATCCAAGAAGCGGGAGCAGCCCATGAGCTCGGTATTCAAGCCGTCGTTCTATTTCCCGCCATCACGGATCAGCTCAAGACAGCGGATGCAGAAGAATGCCACAATGACTTCGGACTCGTTCCCCGTGCAATCAAAGCTCTGAAGTCCAACTATCCTGATCTCTGTGTCGTCACCGACGTCGCGCTCGACCCTTATAATTCCGATGGCCATGACGGGCTGGTGCGCGAGACAGCACAAGGCGAACTCGAAATTCTCAATGATGAAACCGTCTCCGTTCTCTGCCAGCAGGCCCTCTGCCACGCTCGCGCAGGTGCCAATATTGTATCGCCTAGCGACATGATGGATGGACGCGTAGAAGCGATTCGCCAAGCACTCGATGCTGACGGCTTTCAGAACGTCTCCATCCTCGCCTACACTGCCAAATACGCCTCTGCTTTCTATGGACCTTTCCGTGGCGCGCTTGAGTCCGCCCCTAAAGCAGGTGATAAAAAGACTTACCAGATGGACCCCGCTAACTCCCGTGAGGCGATCCGCGAAACTCTCCTCGATGAAGAAGAAGGAGCCGATATGATCATGGTCAAACCTGCAGGCCCCTACCTCGACATCATCGCCCTCGTTAAAGATACCACCACCCTCCCCATTGCCGCCTACCAAGTCAGCGGAGAGTATTTAATGATCAAAGCCGCTAGTAAAGACGGCTGGCTCGATGAAAAGAAAGTCGCCCTCGAGTCACTAATGGGAATAAAAAGAGCAGGCGCAGATATAATCCTTACCTATTACGCAAAAAATGCGGCAGCATGGCTGAAGGAGTGACTCCCCCCTTAGTTTATCGTAGGCCGTTCTGTTTTAGTGATGACGACTGGGTTCGCAAAGAGATGGAGGTGCAAGTTACTTAATTTGCTAAAGACGTCGCCGCCTACGGTACCGCATTGGGATTTAATTTCTTATCTGACTTAGAAAACCACTTCCACTGAGCCCCTTGCAATACTTGCATCGGCCTCTTTTTCATTACTCTTTATCCATAATCATCCCACGTGCATTCCAGAAGTAGGAGGCTCCTGAAATGACCGTGAGTGCAAGTGCTGGCCAGAGACTTAAAGGGAAGAGCCAGTGATCTTTGTCTGAAAGGTACTGCAACGTTTTCACCACCACGTTCTCGCTAACAACAGCTTCAAAAGTCAGGTAAACCAAAGCCGTGATAATAAAGGCGAGCTGAAAGGTTGTCTTCCATTTGCCAAGTCCATCAGCAGCGATGATCTTGCCTTTTTCCACCGCAATTTGGCGAATTCCTGTAACGAGAAACTCACGACAAATGATCAGTGCCGTTACCCACACAGGACAGAGGCCTTTGGCAGAGAGATAGATAAATCCTGAGCTAACGAGTATTTTATCGGCGAGAGGATCGAGTAATTTGCCCAGTGAAGTGACGAGGTTCATCTTTCTAGCCAAGTACCCATCGAGCCAATCTGAAATGGCTCCTAGCACGAAAGCTGCCAAGGCAATGGCGTAGCCGAGTGTTCCTTCAGCGGATGCAGCTGCGCAAAAAACAGCCGTAAGAACAAGCCTGAACAAGGTAATTGTATTCGGTAAATTCATGAAAATGATAAATAGGAGAGCATTCTCTCAACGCCCTGTGGACAGATCCACTATGGTTAAACTGACCGATAGAGCAATGACGAGGTTCAAAATTTGCACCTTTTTTCAAGAAACTCCTGATTTCGTCATAATTTGACGCAACTTCCTATTGCGCTATTGCCTACGCCATGAATAATGCCGCGTCTTGTCGCGCCTACGCAACTACCAACCAAGAACACATATGGAAAAATCTGATTTCGGTCTCATCGGCCTCGCTGTCATGGGGCAAAACCTCGTACTCAATGTAGAAAGCCGCGGCTTTCAAGTCTCTGTTTATAACCGCACTACTTCAAAAATGGAGGAGTTCATTGCAGAAAACCCTGGAAAAAAACTCGTCGGTGAAGCTACACTAGAAGGCTTTGTCGAGAGTCTCGCCAGCCCACGCAAGATCCAAATCATGGTCCAGGCAGGTGCCGCTGTGGATGCCGTCATCAAATCACTCATCCCGCTTCTCGACGAGGGTGACATCATCATTGATGGTGGAAACTCACTCTATACCGACACAGAGCGTCGCGATAAATACTGTGCGGAAGCAGGTATGCGCTTCATCGGTGCTGGTGTTTCTGGTGGTGAAGAAGGCGCCCTCAAAGGCCCTTCCATCATGCCAGGTGGACCTGTGAGCACATGGGAAGTCATGCAGCCAATTTTCGAAAGCATTTCTGCGAAAGTCGACGGTGAGCCATGCGTGGTTCACATCGGAAAAGGTGGCGCAGGTCACTTCGTAAAAATGGTTCACAACGGTATCGAGTACGGTGATATGCAGCTCATTTGCGAAGCCTACAATATTTTCAAAGCTGCTGGACTTAGCAATGCTGAGCAGGCAGAGATATTTGCTGACTGGAACGAGGGTGACCTCGAGTCATTCCTCATCGAAATCACTGCAAACATCCTCAAGCAAAAAGATCCTGAGACAGGCACCGACATCGTTGACCTCATCGTTGATAAAGCGGGCCAGAAAGGCACAGGACGCTGGACGGTTATGGGTTCTGTCGAGCAGGCCGTTCCTTTCTCAACCATCGCTGGCTCTGTCGAGGCACGTATCCTTTCATCCATGCGCGATCAACGTAAGATCGCTTCAGGTATCCTTCAGGGACCGAGCAACTGGGACTTCGACCTCACAATGAGCAAAGAGGATCTCGTCGCTAAAGTCCGCAACGCACTCTACGCATCTAAAATCGTTTCCTACACACAGGGACTCGATCTCATAGCTAAAGTCGGTGAAGACAAGAACTGGGATCTTAACCTCGGTGAAATCGCCAAAATCTGGCGCGGCGGCTGTATTATTCGTGCACGCTTCCTCAACCGTATCACCGAAGCTTATACTGCGGACACTCCTCCTACGAACCTTATGCTCGCACCTTTCTTTACTGAGGTATTGAATAAAGGTCAGCAAGACTGGCGTGAAGTGGTCGCTCTCGCAGCAACGAACGGTATCCCGGTCCCATCCTTCGGTGGATCACTCAGTTACTACGATGCCTACCGCGCGGAGCGTCTCCCTGCTAACCTCCTGCAGGCGCAGCGCGACTTCTTTGGTGCGCACACCTACGAACGCATCGATAAGCCTGAAGGCGAGTTCTTCCACACAGAAGACTGGCCTGAACTTATGGGCTAAATTTCAGCTCAAATCTAATTTTAAAAAGGCGAAACGGCTCACCCCGTTTTGCCTTTTTTTTGAAAAACAGCTCTGAGAAAAAATGTATTAGATTCTTCACCAGTCATTACCAACCCAGCTCACAAGAGGAAATTTGCCGCTCCCCTGTAAGCCGGATTCTGTCCATTCCACCGAAGTGAAACTGTACGGTCATTTATCTTACTCTACCGAGGTAGAATACCTCCCTTGCGGGATGGTGCGACTAATACCCGGAGATGCTAATCGGGCGGGCACCCTTCCCCTGTTATGTCTTGCGCCACGCGGGGTTTACACTGCCTCCTTGGTTACCCAATGAGCGGTGGGCTCTTACCCCACCTTTTCACCCTTACCCCCGTCTACCGAAGTAAATGAAGGCGGTATATTCTCTGCTGCACTTTCCGTCTAGTTGGCTTGAACCAACCGTCCCTCGTTCTTCACGAGGCGCGATGCCCTATGGCGTCCGGACTTTCCTCGAACTTCCTAGTAAAACTACAAAGCCCGCGACCGTCCGGGGAGCGGCGAGCGGGACAATAAACAGGAATTGCTAAAAACCAACGACTAAATAAAGAAATACAGAGCTTGAAAATATAGAGAGAAAAACTAAAAACGCAACTATGTCCGCTTCAGCTTCTTACATTTTACCCACATACGCCAATTTCCCAATCACCGCAGTTCGCGGAGAGGGCGCGCGCTTATGGGACGCTGAGGGGAAATCCTACCTCGACTTCTGCATGGGGATCGCCACCTGCAGTATCGGTCACTGTCACCCTGTGCTGAGTGCTGCTATCACGAAACAAGCAAGTACTTTGATGCACTGTTCTAACCTTTACCAGATCCCTCAGCAGAAGGAGCTTGCACGAATCATTGTGGAGGACTTTCAATTAGAAAAAGGGAAAATCTTCTTTGGAAACTCAGGTGCTGAGGCGAACGATGGCATGATTAAAACGGCGCGCCGCTTCGGCCATAAAAAGCCCAATGCAAAAGGCCAAGCTCGGTACGAGGTGATCACTTTCAGCAGCTCATTCCACGGCAGAACCTTGGGATCGATGGCGGCTACTGCACAGAAAAAAATCCAGCTAGGCTTCGACCCTATGCTGCCTGGATTTAAATACGTGCCCTTTAATGACCTCGACGCCCTTAAGAATGCGATCACTGAACACACTGCTGGCATCATGCTAGAGCCCATTCAGGGAGAAGGCGGCGTTAATGAAGCCACTCCTGAGTTCCTCCAAGGCGTGTCAGACCTCTGCAAGGAGCACGATCTCTTACTCATGCTCGACGAGGTACAGTGCGGTTTTGGCAGAACGGGCACACTCCACGGCTGGCAATCGATTTGCCCCGATCTCAAACCCGATACCATTTCATGGGCGAAGGGCATGGGCGGCGGCTTTCCTATTGGCTGCTTCTACATCAGTGACCGCGCCATCGACGAGCAAGCAAGTCCGCTCTCCTCTGTGATGGACGCCGGTTCCCACGGTTCCACTTATGGCGGAAACCCTCTGGCATGCGCCGCTTCATCGGCCGTACTCGGTGAAATACTAGCATCAAGCTTACCAGCTAATGCAGCAAGGCAAGAGCAGCGCATCCGTGAGGAAATCAACTCATGGAACCACCCCGCCATTATCGCCGTCCGTGGCAAAGGCCTTCTACTCGGCATCGCTCTCAATGCAGAGCAAATCTCAGCTCCAGAGGGCAGCACTGCTGCCAGCTATCTATGCCAGATACTCATGACTCATGGCATGCTCACCGTGCCAGCTGGGCCCGAAACACTACGTTGGCTACCGCCGCTTAATGTCACAAATGCGGAGGTCGATGAGGCGCTCACTATTTTGAGAAAGACATTGGAATTCATCTAAGGTCAGAGTATACTCGAACTTTATTTCACTTATCCCACTTATTACTATGAATCATTTTTTGTCGATCGAGGAGCTTTCTAAGGAACTTATCTGGAAACTCATTGATAAAGCGAAGGAACTCAAGTTCGAGCGCGGAACCGGGGAACACAGTGTGAAACCACTCGAAGGCCAGACGTGGGCGATGATTTTCACCAAATCATCCACCCGCACGCGCGTTTCATTCGAGGTCGGCATTCGCGAGCTAGGCGGTAATGTTATGTTTCTCTCATCAGCCGATATTCAACTCGGTCGCGGTGAACCGATCAAAGATACGGCGCGTGTTTTAGGACGCATGGTCCATGGTGCTATCATCCGTACTTTTGCGCAGCAAGACGTGATCGATTTCGCTCAATACTCAGGTATCCCAACTATCAATGCACTGACCGATGACGCCCACCCTTGTCAAATCCTTGCTGACCTTCTCACCATCCGTGAAAAACTAGGCACTTGGGAAGGGAAAAAAGTCGCCTTCGTAGGTGATGGTTTTAACAATATGTCACGCTCATGGATGTGGGCAGCTAAGCAGCTCGGCTTCGAGTTTGTCATCGCAGCACCTCAAGGTTGCTTGCCAACTGAGGAATACATCAGAAGCCTTGACGCACCTAATATTTCTATCACTACAGACGCTACACTTGCAGTGAAAGATGCTGATGTAATCAACACAGATGTCTGGCTCTCTATGGGGCAAGAAGGGCAAACCGATAAGGAAGAGCTCTTTGCAGATTACCAAGTCAATGCTGAGCTTCTCGCTCATGCGAAAGATGGTCACATCGTCCTTCACTGCCTTCCCGCCTACCGCGGCAAGGAAATTACTGAGGCCGTCCTTGAAGGACATGCAGACACTATTTTCCAGCAAGCTGAAAATCGTCTTCATGCTCAAAAGGCTGTGCTTGTTGAGCTGATGAATCTTTAAACCAGACCACTCTCAGCACACCATGCACGGTCAGCTACTGCTACTCGGTGTCAAAGGCACCGAACTCACGCCTGAAGACGCAGCCCTCTACAAAGCAATCCAACCAGGTGGCTTCGTACTTTTTGGCAGAAATGTGAGTTCGCCCGAGCAAGTCCGTAAACTTACCGATGACCTCCGCGACATCTGTGAAATCACCCCGATCATTGCGATCGATCAAGAAGGTGGCAGAGTCACCCGCACCCGAGACATTGGTGCTCAGCCACCTTCCGCTCAGGAACTTAGAGAAAAGGGTGATATTTCCCTCATCGAAAAACACGGCAGATACACCGCCGAGATACTTAATCTATTAGGCCTTAACATGGATCTGTGTCCCGTGCTGGATATTTCCTACGATGACACTGCTGAGAACTCACTCAAAGGTAGAACCTACGGCCGTAATGCGCAGGAGGTCATCCTCAATGCAGGCGTCTTTAACCGCAACCTCCGTCATCACAAAATGATGTCCTGCGGTAAACATTTCCCTTCCTGTGGATTAGCCGATAAAGACCCGCATCACGATCTACCATGGGTAGATAAAAGCATCGATGAAATGCTCCTCACTGACTTACAACCATACACCGCTCTCATGCCTGAACTGAATGCCATCATGAGCTGCCACACACATTTCAGCGCTATCGATCCCGATTCGCCAGGCCTTCCTGCCTCACTTTCCTATAATGTCATCACCAAGCTTCTTCGTTACCAGCAAGGCTACAATGGTGTCATCATGACAGACGACCTCGATATGGGAGCCATCCTCAACACCTACGGCCGGGGTCCCGATGTTAAACTCGCTATCGAAGCAGGCAACGACATGGCCATGATCTGCCACCAGGTCGACAGCTCAGAAATAGCGCTTAAACACCTGCAGGAAATTCCCGCCTATCAAATAGAAGAATCGCTCAAGCGCATCGCCAAGCTTAAGAAAAAGATTAAGCTCCCCTGGAAATATGACCCCAAAGTCTGGGATGCTATCAATGCTGACATTCTTCAACTCCGCATCGATACCCTCGGTGAGGAAAAGGCCATGGAAGTCATCGACTACACAGGCGAAACGAGATCTCCCGTGGAAGATTATTGATTCTTTCGGACAGCCTATCTCTCTGTCTCGCGCTTGTTAAAAAAGGCGCATGCTATTAGTATCTGGATATCAACTGTGATTAGCTTATTAAAAGCCATGCCCTTTTTCTTATGAAACGCACCATCGCGAAACTCAACATCATCCGCCTTCCCATGCCGTGGCACAAGCCGCGAGTGAGAAAAGCCAGTGAGAATAATGCTGATACCGTGATTCTTCTGCACGGCTTGTGGCGCAGCACATGGGCGATGGAACCCATGGCGCAAGTTCTCAGTGAGGCTGGCTACCAGACGGTAAATATCCCCTACCCTTCATTTACCAAATCTCTTCCAGAGATCGTCCAACTTGTAGAAAACGCTATAGAACAACACTCCAGTGCGGGAAAAATTCACCTCGTCACCCACTCGCTCGGCGGAATCATCGCGCGTGAAATCGTCCAGAACATCCCCGAGGAACGCGTCGGCAGACTCGTGATGTTAGCTCCACCTAACCAAGGCAGCGAGATTATCGACTGGATATCTCACAGCCCACCTATGCGCCTCATATTTGGCCCAGCCGGGATGAATCTTGGTTCAGGAAAAATCACCTCACCAACACTCCCCGCACATGTCGACACTGCTATCATCATGGGAAACAGGTGCCTTATCCCTTTTTTCAAATCGATGCTTGATAGTGAGAACGACGGCATTGTCTCCGTAGAACGTGGAAAAATCGACGGTATGAATGAGTTCCACGTTCTTGACGCCGATCATACCTTTATCTCTACGGCACCAGAAGTGATGCAGCTCACCAAAAGCTTCATTAAAAACGGCGTCCAGCGACAATAAGATGACGCAGCCTTTTTTATATCGACTGGACTCTTGATGTGTTATTAGACAGATTCCAACAAGCACTCTCAATCTCTACCGTTTTGAATACCTCTACCGAATCCAGCTCGTCTCAAGAAATCCGTGAAGCCAACCTCGATTACCGTCGTGACGGCTTTCAAGAATTAGAATCACGCCTCGCTACTCTTATGGATATGCTCAAAGGGGTCTTAGGAAAAGACGCCGTTTTGAGCAGCAGTATTCCTTGGCGCGGTGAAGATATTCGCGATCAATCGACCGATCCTAAAAACGCGGCCTCTATCGCCCAGCTTCAAGCCATTTGTTTTGAAATCCTCAATATGGTCGAGGAGCGCACCTCCCGCATGGTACGTCACCGCAGACGTAATGAACTGGGCAATAATGCAGAAAAAGGTCTCTGGGGCAGAGTCATCGCACAGCTTCAAGAAGAAGGTCTTACGGAAGACGCCATGCTGGCAGCACTACCTGATCTTAGCATCAGCCCCGTACTAACAGCCCACCCCACAGAGTCAAAACGCGCCACAGTCCGTGAGCGCCACCTTGCACTTTACAATGAGCTCGTCCGCTGGGATCTCAATAAGGATGACCCTGGCAGCCTTGATTCCATCATGGAGTCGATCAACGTTTGCCTCGAAACACTCTGGCATACCGGAGAAATCCACGCATCGCGCCCTAGCATCCTTGGTGAGTTACGTAACGTGATCTACTATCTCCGTGAGGTATTTCCTAACGTCCTTAAAAAACTCGACACCTCTCTGGAATCCGCTTGGCAAGCTGCTGGCTGGGACGTGCAGAAACTCCGCGATGCCGCTGCCTATCCTAAGCTCAAATTCGGCACCTGGGTCGGTGGCGACCGCGATGGACACCCACTCGTCACTGCAGACGTCACCGCAGACACGCTGAAACGTCTACGCAAACACGCCTTCCGCATTCACGAGCGCGAGCTCAAAACCGCAGCTGACATCCTCACCCTTTCTCCAGATACCAGCGATATCCCCGAAGTACTCACAGCTCGTATTGCTGAAATCCAGCAAGAGATCGGAGACATGGGTGACCGTATCGCAACACTCAACGCCATGGAACCATGGCGCTGCCTTGCTTATCTCATGCGTGAAAAGCTCGATAGCTCAAACCAATGCGTTGCTTACGCCCGTGTTGAGGAATACCTCGCAGACATTGATCTCCTTAATGACACCTTGATCAGTCTTGGTGCCGCGACTACAGCGCGTAACGTCGTCCACCCACTCCGCCGCTTAGCTGAGGTGTTTGGTTTTCACCTCGCTACGATCGATATCCGTCAAAACTCGCCTTTCCATGACAGTGCTGCAGCACAAATGCTCGCGATGGCTGGAGTCGAAGATGCTGAAAATTTCCCTACATGGCCTGAGCAGAAGCGTGTTGAATTCCTCACCCAAGAACTGCAAAATCCACGACCTTTCAAACCATGGCAAGCTTGTCCTGACTCAGAAGCAGGCAAAGTGATGGCATGCATGAAAGTTCTACGTGATCACGCAACCCAGTACGGCTTCGATAGCTTTGGCCTCTACGTTGTCAGCATGACACGTCAGGTATCCGACATCTTACTCGTTCACCTCTTTACTCGTGAAAGTAATATGGCAGCATGGAAAGACGGCATTTGGTCAAGCATCATCCCCGCCAGCCCACTCTTCGAAACAGGCGCAGACCTCGACAATGGCGCAGATATTGTCAAAGCCTACCTTTCTATTCCTTCAGGAAAAAGTTTCCTCAGAGAGTCCACTTCAGGTCTTCCCTATATGCCCGTCATGGTAGGATACAGTGATAGCACTAAAGATAGCGGACTTCTATCAGGTCAGTGGTCGCTGCAGAAAGCTCAAGCTCAGATCACTAATGCAGCTCTTGAAATGGGTGCTCGCTGTGAGTTTTTCCATGGTAGAGGCGGCACGATTAGCCGCGGTGCAGGTCCAGTGCAATGGTTCCTCCGCTCACTTCCATCAGGGAGCCTAACAGGATCTATCCGCATTACGGAACAGGGGGAGGTTATTCCTCGCAAATACGCACACCGCTCTTCCGCAGCTTATAACCTCGAGCTTCTCGTAGCTGGTGTCGCTAGAGTTTCGATTGCCAATCAAAATAATCAGATCTCCTCCAACGCAGGGGATGCCGACTACGTAAAAATCATGCAGTGGCTAGCTACAGAAAGTCGTGCTGGATACAGATCTCTTCTCGAAGAGCCTGATTTCATGAAATTTTACCGCCAAGCCACACCTCTCGACGCTCTCGAAAACGGCTGCTTTGGCTCACGTCCCGCCAGCCGTACTGGTACAGCAACGCTCGATGATCTTCGCGCCATCCCATGGGTCTTCAGCTGGACACAAGCACGCTACTATCTTCCTGGTTGGTTCGGCGTCGGTACGGGCCTCGAAAAACTCAAACAAGAGCGCCCTGACGACTTCGCCACTCTTGCAGCACACATTCAGAAGGAACCTTTCTTACGCTACCTCCTCACGAACGTGGAAACGAACTTAGTCAGCGCCAACCTTGAGCTCATGACCGCTTATGCGGACTTAGTCACAGACACCGCACTTCGCGATCGCTTCCAAGACATCATTGTTCCAGAGTTCCACCGCACAGGAGCAATGATCGATGAGATATTCGGCTCCACATTTGCCGAACGTCGTCCAAAAATGCTGCGTACCCTCAAAATGCGTGACCTCCCACTTAGATTACTCCATCAACAGCAAATCTCTCTGCTATCAGATTGGAGAAAAGCCACCGCAAGTGGTGATACTCAAGCGGCAGCCCAGCTACTCAACGCCCTTCAGTTCTCCGTCAACGCCATCGCCAGTGGCCTGCGCACAACGGGCTAAATTTAGCTAGCGCTCTATTAGCGAACCATCTCTCAAAACAATACAGCTAGCTGATTTCATTAAGAGTCAGCTAGCTGTTTATAATCTTTATATTTAGGTCATACGCTATTGAGCCAGTACAAATAGCAAGCTTCCCTACAGACTGGAATTCACGGAAAGAATATGCTATTGACCTGACTCCAAAAAAGTGGACGTGTTAAAAGTGTAGTTTTGGTTCTATTGATGGAAGTTCTCTAGTAATTATAGTATTCTCAAAGGGTTTGAACTACTCGCCAAAAATCCCCATAGAAATATCCCCTTGTGGCTCTGAGATAATAACTTCGCCATTTAATCTCGTTCCACCATTCACCTCTAAAGCATAGGGCGCACCCAAGCCTTGGTTATCCCAATCATCGTGAGTTAGTGTAGTCAAACCTGATGTAGAAACAACCATGGCTGCATCACGATCCAAATCTGATGATCCAGTGCCAACTATCAACGATGCCTCATTCATCGTTTGAGCATATGAACCGACCGTCAAGGTATGGGATTGCCCTATATTTCCCCTACCAATCACCCAACTGAAATTGCTACCGTCGTAAATGTTGTTATGACCAATAACTATTGAGTTTTCAGCAGCACCTTGACTGCTGCCTAAGGAGTTATCATAGCCAATAATAATATTTCTTTCTCCGGAGCCATCTTCTAAGATAGAACTATTACTACTCCCTATGACGTAGCTTTCAGGAGTACTCAAAAAATTATTTGTTCCCACACTAAAACTCGTCCCATCAGCCCTAAGCAAGGATGCTGCATCGGTAAGTGAACCAAAGAGGTCTGTATCTACAGAAACCACTCCTCCATCAGAATCAGTTAGTACAACACCTCCTCCGAGCTCAATATCACCATCTACTTGGAGGTCATAACGAACACGGCTAAAGTTAGTAATCACATGAGACGCATTTAAATCCCCAACAGATTGATCTTCGCGAGGAGAACCTAATACAAACATAGATACCTTTTCACTGAAATGACCTGGATTCCAACCTGCAGGCTCTTGTAGCACCATGGTTAATTGGTCTTCACCAACACTCGAAATCCTTAGATTGGCCGAATCAGAACCGCTGGTGGTAAGAGTCTTTGTAAAGATAAGAGGATCAATAAATGTTTCGCCATAACTTAAATTCTTCACCGCAGTGCTATAGACCTCAACCGTGCTAAACGCTTTAAAAGGTAGCCCTACTGCAGTCACCCCAGCACCAGCTTGAATAATAACATAATGCAGCTCAGGAACCGTCACCGAAGATGTATCATAGAAATTTTGCTCAAACCTATACCGAAGTCGGTCCGACCAAGATGTTAAAACATAATGCCTAACATCAATAGCACTAGGATCAGCATCACCTACAATCTGTGTTAACGGAGCGTAATTGTATTCGCCGTCGGCATCTGGCAACTTTTCAATAGAATCAAAATAAACATATCGAAATCCAGTTTGCCCTGTCGATCCAGCAAAAAGAGTTCCCACGTCTGTCTTCTTCCCAGCGTCAAATATTACACCCCCTATCACGTGGCGACCCTCCTCTATCACCATGAATGAAACTGTCTCCACCTCTGTATGCAGCCCTGCTGTGCCCCAATCAGCCAGCCTAACTTCAAAAGATGACGCTGTCACATTTCTGACCTGAGTCACTATTGGGCTAGTGTCATTTCTTGTTACACTCCCCGTAGTAACAATAGGCGTAGTATAAATTCCAATTAAGTCAACTGTCACCCAATCATCCAACACTGCTATATCAATAGAACCAAATTCAACTGGGTCAGTCTGAGCAAAAAGTGTGGAAATCGAGGTTGTAAAACACACACACAAAAGTAGCATTAACGTTTTCATAAAATTTATATATAATCTATGTTTAGGTCTAGATAAACTACTCAAACTGTCAATCTCATTGTCAGAAACACGTGTCATTCAAAGAATCCTCCATACCTCTATCAAAACAAAAGACTCAGAACTAAATCTGAGCCTTTAAAAAATGGTACAGGAAGAGGGATTTGAACCCCCGACCGCCTCGGTGTAAA
This sequence comes from Akkermansiaceae bacterium, assembly GCA_051252195.1. Classification (GTDB taxonomy): domain Bacteria; phylum Verrucomicrobiota; class Verrucomicrobiia; order Verrucomicrobiales; family Akkermansiaceae; genus Oceaniferula. The sequence goes on from JBPOGD010000002.1 coordinate 353,126, forward strand.
CGAGATGCTCTACCACTGAGCTATTCCTGCATTTGTTGGACTTGTCTTGTGTCTTGCTCATTGAGCTAGACGGGCGGTTTGTGTATTAATTCTTGATGAGATGCAACACCTTTTTTCATCAAAATAACGAATCTGTGAGCCTTGGTGTAATAGAGTGAAGAGCGTTCGCTTGATTTAAATGCTAAATTTGAACCTAGTTCACAGGTTTATGCGGCTCAAAGGTTGTGCTCCGCGCATGTGCTTGTGTCCGAGCAATTTTTTTTGCCTCGCTTTGAAGGTACTCTTGCATACGGAAGGCTTTCTCGCCTTTATCGGGCACAATTCTCTTTGATGTTCCGTCTTCAAGGATTTCAAAGCCATTGCAATTATCCATAAAAGCGGCATCAAGAATACTCAGGAGGCGCTTCTTGGCATTCTTTTCCTCAATAGGAATCATGAGCTCAACTCGCTTATCGAGATTGCGCGTCATCCAATCGGCCGACGCAATATAAACCAGTGGACTACCGCCGTGATGGAAAGAAAAAATACGAGCGTGCTCGAGGTAGCGATCAATGACAGAGACGACTCGGATATTTTTAAGCCCCTTGGTTTTCCCTGTTTTAAGGCAGCAAACTCCGCGAATATTGAGTTTTATCTTCACCCCATCATCCGCAGCTTGATAAAGAGCATTAATAATTTCCTCATCCTGCAGTGAATTCACCTTTGCTGTGATGGAAGCGGCTTCACCACTCTTGGCACGTTTCGCTTCTCCTGCAATAAGCTCGAGTAGGAGTGACTTCATTCGCGTGGGCGCTGGCACGAGCTTCTGAAAGCGGGTTAGCTTTGATCGACCAGTGACAGCGTTGAAGAATAGTGAGGCATCTGCTCCGTATGCAGGGTGGGATGTTAGGTAAGAAATATCAGTGTAAATTCGAGCGGTGGCTTCATTATAATTACCCGTTCCTAAATGCACATAGCGTTTGAGTTGCCCGTCTTCATTACGGATGACGAGACAAATTTTAGCATGCGTTTTCAGACCTTTAACGCCGTAGACGATCTGTACCCCTGCGCGCTGGAGCTCATCGGCGCGGAGCAGATTACGGGCTTCATCAAAGCGGGCCTTGAGCTCGATCAGTACAGTGACCTGTTTGCCATTACTAGCAGCCTTGATCAAGGCATCAATAACGCGCGAGTTAGATGCGGTGCGGTAGAGAACCTGTTTGATCGCAATCGTGGATGGATCTGACGCAGCTTCTTCTATAAAGCGAAGAACTGGCTCAAAACTTTCATAGGGATGATTGAGTAAGATGTCTTTCTCTGCCAATGTTTCAAATAAGGAAACCCCTGGTTCGATGTCAGGTGAAGAATGTGGCTCCCATGACTTATCACGCAAATGATCAAAACCAGTAGAGAAGGCTAAGCCCATAAAATCACTCAGAGCTAGAGGACCACTCACGGGGCACATGTGCGCACGTTCAGCCTCCACAATGTCCTTAACGACACTGACTAGTTTCCGCGGTGAACCTGCCGGATGCTCGAGACGCACAGTTTTACCATGCTTACGTGCTGCGAGAACCTCCTCCATTTCGCCTGCTAGATCAATGGCATCCTCCTCCTGCAGTACAATATCACTGTTCAGAGTAATCCGAAAAGGCATGCTACAGAGAACTTTCTCGTCTGGGAATAGTGTCCCAGCAAATAGCGCTATGACGCTCTCTACCGGCATAAGATTCTCCGTGCGTCTTAGACTGATTTTGCTAGCCGTAGGTTCCGTCGGTGAAATACGTATAAAGCGCGACTGCCCCTCGGGCACTGGAATGAATACCGTGCGCAATGAGTCGTCGTCCTTACTCTGAAGCTCAACAACGACGATGATTTTCATCGCTGGCAACTTGGGAGTTAAATCATCAGGGAAGTATGCAAGGGGTGTTAGGAGAGGAAAAAGAGTCTCTCTAAACTTGGTCGCGAGTTCTTCTTTCTGCACGGGTGTCAGTGTGGATTTCTGGTGATCCATAATCCTCATCCCCTCTTCATACAATGCTGGTAAAAGCTGATCTTGGAGTAGGTTGTACTGGTCCACACTCATCTGTTTGGCGCGCGCACGAATGGCAGTGAGCTGCTGATTAGGTGTCATACCAGCGATCCCTTTAATCCTTGAGCCAGTGGCACGAACTAGCTGTAAACCACCTACGCGCACTTGAAAAAACTCATCCAGGTTAGAACCTGTAATAGCAAGAAATTTCAAGCGCTCTAACAGTGGTAAATCTTCGCGTAGCGCCTCATCTAGCACACGCTGATTAAACTCTAACCAGGATAATTCACGATTTATAAAAGACATATTTTTGAGAATTAATTTAATTTAAAATGATTAGATAGCCCCTTCACTAAGAGCGACTCTGAGCCCATAGATATCGTGAAAAAGCGAACTTTTATCTCGCATAGCTAATCTCTCTACCGAGGCGTCCTCGATGCCCAGCAGCTCAATTTCAAGCTTCTGTTTCCTGTGATTGATAGCAACGGCAAGATTTCCTATTCTTGAACTATGGCTGTGATCTAGGGCATCGGCAATGCGTAAGATCGCTGCCAACTTAGAAACTCGCATCCGATCTAGGGCTCCTAGATCACGGTAGGCAGAATGATCGAGCTTAGGTCCCGATTTCCGATGATAGCGTGCAATCTGCGCAACGATATTGATGTCCTTTTGCCCTAAGCCAAAAATTTCGCTGTGTTGGATAATATATTGAGAGTGTTTGTGGTGTGAACGAGTACTGATGTAATTACCGCATTCATGAACGATGGCGGCACACCTCAAGAGAAGAGCGTCGTGTTCATCCAGCTCATGCAAAGAATGAGTAGCGTCATAAATTTGCTTACTGAGCTTAGCCACCTGAGTCGAGTGAGCACGGTGCACGCGGAATTTTTTTGCCAAACTCTCTGCCGAGCGAATCACCTCTTTTCTAAAACCCTCTGTAAGTGAAAAAGTGGTTGGTATGTCTAGCAGCAGACCTTTCTCGTAGTCACTACCTGGTATGCGCAGCGTTTGAATATTAAGATGCATCGCTATTGCTAAATTAATCTCCAGAGCAGGGACGATAGCGTGAGCGGTATTGTAATCGAGCTGATAACTCCTTACACGCTGTTCTTCAGACATTGAAGCTATTTGACTCGACGCTTCCTGTAGCTGTACGAAGCTATTTTTTCTTTTGCCAGGTTTTGCCAGTACTTCAGCAATGTGTTGTATTTCGTATCCCATCAACACTATTTCTTCGATACCCGCGTCGGCATAATCATGGTGAATTTGACTTACCTGACTGCGAATATTTTCCTGAATAATTTTACGAATGTTCGCATCTCCCTCGTGTTCCGTGGTACTTACATCAATACTTTGGCTCGTACGATATACCCCAAGGCGATAATTACTGTAGCGAGAAATCCTTCCCTTTTTAAACAGTAATGCACGCGTGTTAGCAGGGCCTACGTGGAGAACCAGCGTGGTATTGCCAATCATCGAGGGCATATCCTTGAGACGCCGGCGTGTCTTGAGATAAATCAAACGCGTCATCTCTCCTTCATCAAGAGGTTCGACTTTCAAACCACAGCCAATCTGAATTCTGTTGAGAAAAGCGTCTTGGTTACTGGCCTCACTAAGAACATTCGTCGCCACCACACGGATGGGGGTATCATCGCTTGCTCCTAACTCACTGAGTGTATCACGGTAGCCTTTGATAATAGTAACACAGCGTTCAATGGTCGATTTACGGACACTACCTCTCTGAAAAACATCACGAGCTAGTGAAACCGACTGCTCTAGAAACTCTCCCGTACTTGCGTCTGCATCGGGGTGGGCATCAACTACTAACAGTGAAATCGAGCTGGCACCAATATGAATAGCAGCTTTGAGAGAAAGTGGCGTGACCTGAGTCATTGAAGTAATAGGGAGAGAATGGGGCTGGATGTTGAATAGTAGGAACGGTCTAAGAACACTGATCGATACAAACCAAGATGTCTTGTAAAAAATGATGTCATCTTTGTCATAGAAAAGTTGTGGTGACCCTTAGCTACTTCATCCACCGTGCCATCCACTGATAAGCTTTTTCATAGGGTGGCATCAGGTCCAGCCACTGGGGTATGCGGGCGCTCCGAGTAACCACCCCGCGCTGGTAGGTCATGGCAAGGAAACCCTCCTGACCACGGTATCGTCCATGACCACTCTCGCCGACCCCGCCAAAGGGCAGCTCGAGATTAATCCCTTGTTTCATCGTATCATTAACACACACACCTCCCGATGGGATCGCCGTTTGAACCTCATGCACCCATTGCTCATTTTCTGAAAAAAGATAGAGGGCCAGTGGTGCTCCGTAAGTTCTTAGTCGCTCTAGCAGCTCATCCCGATTCGAGAAAGCTACGATAGGTAGAATGGGGCCAAAAACCTCCTCTTTCAGTACCTCATCATTCCAATCTGCATCAGGCAAGATACGCGCTGCTAGAAAGTTACATTCAGGATCGTCCTCACCGTTCTTGATCTCACGTCCTGTTAAAAGGTCACGCAAACGTTGGTAGTGATGGATATTGATAATGCTCGCCATTTCTTCATCCCACGGTGTTGTCGTTAGAATTTCTTTACAGGCCTCAATGAAAGCATGCTGAACATCTTCATGAACCGCTACAAAATCAGGAGAGAAACAAGTTTGCCCCGCATTAAAAAATTTCCCTGCCAGTATTCTTCTCGCAGCCACATCGACATCTACAGTTGAGTCGACAATACAAGGACATTTGCCACCAAGTTCGAGTACCGATGGCGTTAAATGCTGGGCTATTTTCCCAGCTACCACCTTGCCGATCGCTGTGCTTCCTGTGAAAAATACGAAATCGTAGCGAATATCCAACAAAGCCTCAGAAACATCCTTTCCGCCCGTCACCACGGCAACATGTTCGGGCAAAAAGCACGCCTTTACCAAATCAACTAGAAATTTCTCACTCGCCGTAGAAATCTCTGACGGCTTTAAAACAACAGTATTTCCCGCCGCAATCGCTGCAATGAGAGGGCTCAGTGCGAGCTGAATAGGATAATTCCACGGAGCCATGATAAGCACCACGCCAAAGGGCTCTCGTAGAACTTCACTCTTACACGGTTTGAAGTAAAACGGTGTTTTCACGCGTCTTGGTTTCTGCCATTGCTGCAAGGACTTACAGACAAGACGAATCTCCTGAATGAGGAAATAATACTCGGATAAAAACGCCTCTAGATGAGGCTTATCCAGATCTTTTGCCAACGCCTTCAGAAGCTCTTCACGATGACTTACTAGATATACTTCTAATGATTTGAGCACTTCACAGCGCAGGGCTATATCGCTTGTATTTCCATTCTGAAAATACACTCTCTGTTTGTCTACAATACTATGCAGTGGCACTTTCTGATTGGAAGATAGATCTTCATTTGCTGTTTCAGATATCATAAACGTTAACTTAGTTTAAACTAATGCGACTGAGATCATTGACAAGGTCTTAATATCGTCAAAGATAGTTCCAAGTATGAAGTCCTCATCAGTTATCATCATCGGAGCTGGCCTTGGTGGTCTATCCGCCGCCATTTCGCTTAAAGCTGCTGGTTATGACGTCGAGGTCTTTGAAAAAAATGCCCAGATTGGAGGGAAGCTCAACGTCATGGAAATGGACGGTTTTACTTTCGACTTAGGCCCCTCAATTTTCACGCTTCCGCAAATGTTCGAGTCGCTCTTCGCGCGAGCAGGAAAAAAGATGGAGGACTACGTGCAACTAGATGCCGTTACGCCCCACTGGCGGAATTTCTTTGAAAACAAACCAACGATCGATCTCTATCAGGAGCCCGACCTCATGAAAGCGGAGCTGGCGAAACTCCCTGGTGATCTGGAAGCTAACTGGAAAGAATTTCAGGATTTCCTCCAATATGGCAGGGATCAGTACCAAATAGTCAACGATGGCTACTTCGAGCAGGGCTTGGACAACCTCTGGGAATTTATCCGACACTATGGTTTCAAACTACTGAGCGGCGATATCGACTATAAAAATACGATGTCAGAGTCGATCTACGAGCGGCTGACTGATCCTCAGATGCGGATGATTTTCGAATATTTCATTAAGTATGTTGGCTCCTCGGCGATGGATTCACCGGGCTACATGAACCTCATGCCCATCATCCAGTTTGACTACGGTCTTTGGTATGTGCGCGGCGGCATGTATAATCTCGCAAAGGGTCTTGGAAAACTCATGGACGAGCTCGGTATCGTGGTTCATCTCAATACCGATGTCGCAGCGATTGAGAAATCGGGGAAATCAATCACAGGTATCCGCCTAGCCGATGGCACCGTACATTCTGCGGATATTGTCGTTAGCAACATGGAGGTCATACCCACCTATAAACACCTCCTTGACGAGCCGCAAAGTTTCACTAACAAGCTCGAAAAATTCGCTCCTGCCTGCTCAGGTATTGTTCTCCACATTGGCACAAACAAACACTTCCCCCAGCTAGCACATCACAATTTTTTCTATTCAGAAAACCAGCACAAGCACTTCGATACTGTTTTTCAGAAAAAACAACTCCCAGAAGACCCCACACTCTATGTGGTAGCACCGACGCGCACCGATCCGACCAAAGCCCCTGATGGCTGTGATAACATCAAGATTCTACCGCACATTCCGCCCTTAGAAGAAGGCTCTGGCATTACCCATGAAGACTATGTCGCACTGAAAAATCGCTGCATCGATAAAATGGAGCGCTGTGGACTAACAGGGCTGCGGGAAAGCATCATCACTGAGGATCTCCTCACCCCAGTGGACATCGAGCGAATGTATAACTCCAATCAAGGATCCATCTACGGCGTTGTCACTGATTGGAAAAAGAACTACGGTTTCAAAGCACCTAAGGTCAGCACCAAATACAAAAACCTCTACTTCACAGGCGGCAGCACTAATCCAGGAGGGGGCATGCCTATGGTGGTTCTATCAGGTCAAAAGTGTGCAGACCGAATCATCAAGCGCCACCCCGTTAAGTAACTTTCAGCACCCGATACACTGTGACGACCAGCTTCCTAATTTTTTCCGCCGTCGTTGCTTTGCTCAGCACTCCTACGCTGTGGTTTATATTAGGGAGAACGCGCTTTTTAGCGAACCTCAAGCCAGATACATCTGATCGGCGCATTTCTATCATCATCCCTGCTCGTGATGAGGAGAAGAATATGAAAGATCTCCTTGGGTCTATTCTATCACAAACTGTTACTGCCCATGAAACCATCGTCATTAATGATGGCTCGACAGATAACACCGCTTGTATTGCATCGCAGCATGGCGCGAAAGTTGTCTCCGCCCGCCCCTTACCTCTCGGTTGGAAAGGTAAGCCTTGGGCGTGTCAACAAGGAGCTGATCTTGCCACAGGCGACTGGCTCCTCTTTCTAGACGCCGACGTCCGTCTTGAGAAAAATGCACTTGCACACCTTCAAGGTGCCATTGCTGAAACTGACGGCAAGCATGTCATTTCCGTAGCACCCTTTCATTTTGTTAAAAAAACCTACGAAGAGCTATCTGCTTTTTTCAACCTCCTCATGGTAGCGGGAGCGAACGCCTTTGGAGTGGGAAAGGGTTCCGCTAACAACTCCGCTCTGTTTGGCCAGTGCATGCTTATTTCCAAAGTTCATTATCAAGAAGTTGGAGGACACGAGGTCGTTAAACAACATATCCTTGAAAACTTTCATTTAGCAGAAAACCTTAAAAATATCGGTATCCCTCGCAGTTGTTATTTAGGAAAAAAAATGATCACCATGCGAATGTTTCCAAACGGGTGTGCCGATCTCTGGAACAGCTGGAAAAAAGGTTTTTCCTCAGGTGCTGCTCAAGCTGCTCCGAGAGCACTGGCCCTCTCTTCAATCTGGATTAGCGGTGCCATGTTTGCCGCCGTGGGCACTATTATCGCCTTGATTCCGCAGCATATTTGCCTCTGCTGTCGCGATGAAACATTCCGCTACATCACGCTGGGCGTTTACACCATCTATGCCGTACAATGTTACTCCACATTTCGGAAAATTGGCTCTTTCTCTTTGTTAAATGCACTCCTCTTCCCTATAAGCCTGCTTTTTTATCAGGCCCTCTTTTTCACCTCATTAATCTCTAGAAAGCTTGGTAAAACTACCCAGTGGAAAGGCCGCCTCGTCAATTAACATGCTTATCACCCTCCCCAACATCTGGATCATTGTCATCAATGTTATCGGCATTCCTCTCACCCACTTGCTTATCGCGTGGTGGAGCACGTGCCTTCCCGATCGATTATTTGCCACCAGAGTTCCTTTCCTTTCCCCACAATTCGGCCAACCTATCAGCCCCGTTTACGAAAAAGTATTTTTTATCCGCCTCTGGAAAGATTCACTCCCCGATGCTGGCCCGTGGTTCAAAGGATTCTCCAAAGGTAAAATCACAGCCAGTGATACGCCCTACCTGACAAGGTTCGCCGCTGAGAACCGCCGGGGCGAATTTTCCCACTGGCTCCAACTCATTGCCATCAGCCTCTTCATCATCTGGAATCCTTACCCCGCCAATCTCGTCATCATAGCATGGGCAGTGATTTCAAACCTACCCTGCATTCTCAGCCAGCGTTTCAGCCGCCACCGCATTCACCAAATTTTACATAAGCGAGAAATTGCAACACACCTCATGAATCACTAATTAGCTTCATCGCTCTCAAACATCATGTCCAACACCCCCAGCATCGTGTGGTTTCGCAGAGACCTCCGACTCAATGACAACCCTGCATGGAACGCCGCCATACAGTCTGGCTCACCTATTATCCCGCTCTACATTCACTGCCCTGAGGAAGAGGGTAAGTGGCCCCGTGGCGGCGCATCTAACTGGTTTTTACACCACGCGCTGACCGACCTTGATCAACAGCTTCAAGCTCACGGCAGCCGCCTCATTATCAAAAAAGGGAAAAGCCTCGCTGTTCTTCAAAAAATCATCACTGAAACCGAAGCTAACTCTGCTTTCTGGAACCGATGTTACGAACCTGCAGCGGTTGAACGAGACAAGAAGGTCAAACAAACACTAATTTCAGATGGCGTCCATACTGAAAGCTTTAACGGATCTCTCCTCCTCGACCCCTTGGTTATTAAAAATAAAAGTGGAAAGCCTTTTCAGGTCTACACTCCTTTTTGGAAACACTGTGTTGAATTTGTCATCAGTACACCGCACACGGAAAAAGCCAGCAAACAACTAGCAACTCCTGACATCCAGTCGGATGGTGTCGACGAGCTCAATCTCTTGCCATCGATTCCTTGGGACGAGGGCTTAAAAGAATTCTGGAACCCAACACGAGCAGGCGCCCTCGCTCTTCTTGAGAAAGCTGCCACGAAGGCGGCTCGCTACAGCTCGCAGCGTGATTCCCCTGCCGTAGACGGCACCAGCCTGCTCTCCTCTTACCTCCATTTCGGACAAATCAGTCCCCATGAATTTTATGATTACGTAAGAAACAACTCAGATACCAAAAAAGCCGATAGCGGTATCATACGTCAGCTTTACTGGCGCGAGTTCTCCGCCCATCTACTCTATCACTTCCCCCACAGCCAAGACACGGCACTGAAACCGCAGTACGACTCGTTCCCCTGGGAGTTTAATGAAACTCAGCTCAGAGCATGGCAGCTTGGTAAAACGGGCTTCCCTATTGTCGACGCAGGTATGCGCCAACTTTATACCACAGGCTGGATGCACAACCGCGTCCGCATGATCACCGGTTCTCTGCTCGTGAAACACCTGCTCATTCCATGGCAAGAAGGCGCCCGATGGTTCTGGGACACACTTACCGATGCCGATCTAGCAAACAACTCCATGGGCTGGCAGTGGGTCGCTGGCTCAGGTGCTGATGCTTCACCGTACTTTCGTATTTTCAACCCTATCATTCAGGGTAAAAAATTTGATCCAAAAGGCGAGTATGTCAAAACTTGGTGTCCCGAACTCAAAGAACTCGGAGCCGAGCATATTCATACTCCCTGGGAGGCCACCCCGATGGAGCTTAACCTTGCCGGCATCACTCTTGGAGAAAACTACCCTCACCCTATCGTCTCCCACGAGGAAGGAAGAAAACGCGCACTGGATGCCTACCAAACGTTTAAGGAATCATAGCAGGCGCAAGCTATCCATCAAACCAACCTTACCATTTCAGCCTGTAAGAAAGGACTGACTTCACCTCGTTCTCGAACAAGCATTTCACCATTGGATCCGATTCCCATGAAAGTGCCTTGGTGTTGATTTCCGTTAGAGATGAACGTCACCTCTTTCCCTGTCAACATGCAAAATTTTCTTAATCGAATAAGCAATTCTGTAAAATCCTTTCCGCCGCATGCTAAGGTTTCCCTCTCGATGCTTGTGAGTAGATCGACAAGCAGTTCTTCCCGCGCTACAGCTTGACCCAGTTCCTGCCATATCGAGGTGCTCTCAGTATCAGCTGGTGAGAAGGCAACATTGATACCCACGCCAACGATGGCAAAATCTTCACGTGCTTCTACCAAAACCCCACAGCATTTTTTTCCTGAAATATAAATGTCGTTCGGCCACTTCACCTCTGCGGGTAATTGCCATTCGTGGCGCAGACAGGCTGCTACAGCAAGTCCTGTGGCAAGTGCTAGTCGGCTCCAGTACTCACGCAAATAATCAGGGCGTATAACAATGGAAAACCAAAGACCATCACCAGGCTTCGAGATCCATTCTGTACCGCGTCTACCACGTCCTGATGTTTGGCTCTCAGCCAGAACCACAGTGCCGTGCGCAGCACCTTCTTTAGCGAGGCGCAATGCCTCGTCGTTAGTCGAGCCGAGCTCGCTATGATAACTTAGTCGCGCAGCCCACTCAGGCGCCCTACAATCAAACTCACTTAGATCAAACATATGGGCTCAATACGATTGAAACTAGCGTTGATTGAACCTCGCCATTTCGCGTTTCGCCTCCATCAGCTCGGTTCTCTTCTTTAAATCCTGACGTTGATCCGCGTGGCTCTTGCCCTTACCAACACCGATCTCGACTTTTACCTTTCCGCCTTTCCAGTACATGCGCAGGCAAGGAAGAGTGCAGCCTTTTTGAGCACTTGCTTCGGAGAGCTTTAAGATCTCCTTCTTGTGAAGCAATAATCGGCGGGGGCGAGACACCCCATGCTGGAACCATTCACCCGCCGTTTGCCACGGTTGAATATGACAACCGTAGAGAAAAGCCTGACCGTTTTCGATCCGAGCAAAGGCATCCATGATATTGGATTTCCCGTCGCGAATCGATTTAACCTCCGTTCCTTTCAGCTCAATACCAGCCTCATAGGTGTCAGCGATGTGGTAATCACGACGCGCTTTCCTGTTATTTGAAATATCCGCACTCATACGAGTTCCATAAAATTTAGCATGCCTGCGCAAACAAGCATGCTATTTAAAAAATTAAAGCATTCAGGGTCATTGCCCAATCAATGCCTACAGCTCAGGCTGTTTGATTACAATTTTGCCTTCAATGATTTCAGTCAAGGCGATATCAGCAGCTCCCATACTTGGAACGGTAGGGATAAGTGGAGCGCGCCCCTGATTCAGCTGGGCTACGCGCTTTGAAACGACGTTTACAAGTATTTGTGGATCAGTAATGACCTCTGCGGCTTGAGTAAGAAGACTGCTTTTCATGGATGTGGCTGGAAATCCGGAAGCTGGCTCTGTTTGTTCAAACGGAATGATGTTTGATTGATCCATTGTATTTCCGAAATTTTTAGATGATATAATCAGCACACATTTAGGGTTAAGCGTGCTACGGTAGGACTTCAAAACATGGAACTCTATTAAAATCAAGCACATTATAACCTTTAAGACATTTTCCGTCATCATTCCCCCCGTAGTACCAAGCGCTGGAATAATCCCTCCTTGCGAGTTGTATTAATCACGGTCTTGGCTAGGCTCCGCACTACAAGATGATAGGATTTGCAGAAGAAGGTGGCACGCAAGAAACAAGGGGCGAACTTACGCGGGAAACGGAGCTTATGTTTTCAGCAACTGGAGGACTGTCAAAATCTCCCGACTTTGAGTTCCGGCCTGAGCAGCAGCAGATGGCGGTGGCAGTAGCGGAAGCACTCGAAGATCGACACGTGCTCTGCACAGAGGCGGGCACAGGCGTTGGCAAGTCGCTGGCTTATCTTTTACCCGCTGCCAAGCACGCCCTTGAAAGTGGCAGGAAAGCCATTATTTCTACCCATACGATCAACCTGCAAGAGCAGCTCATCAGTAAAGACATCCCACTAGCCAATAAAATCCTCGGCGGTGGACTGCGTGCTGCCCTGCTCAAAGGACGCGGCAACTACCTCTGCCCGCTGAGACTCCGCCGAGCTATGGATCAAACAGGCGAGCTCTTTAGCACCAGCGAAGGTGAGGAACTAAAGGCGATCTGGAATTGGGCTGAGGGCACTCAAGATGGCACGAAGTCAGATCTCGATTTCATGCCCAGCCCTAAAGTTTGGGCGCAGGTATGTAGCGATGGCGCGGTGTGTACAATCCGTAATTGTGGCAAAAGTGGCAACTGCTTCTACCAGAAAGCTCGTAAAATCATGGAGGACGCTCACATCGTGGTAGTCAACCACACTTTATTTTTCTCTCTCTTCGCCATCAGTGAACTCGCTGAAGATGATAAAGGCTACCTCTTTGCCGATGATTTTGTGATTTTTGACGAAGCTCACACTATGGAGCATGTTGCCGCGACTCAACTAGGACTTAGACAGAGCCATGCTGGTTTAAAATTTGAGGTTCAGCGCCTCTATAACCCAAAAAACAAAAAAGGTATCCTACGAGCACTTCGTCATGCGGGATCGATAAAGGCAGCGGAAAATGTGCTACACGCGGCGGAAGATTTCTACAGCAGCATTGAGCACTCGGTCGAATTCGGTAAATTCAGCAAGGAGTTCCGCGTGCGTAAACCTGACTTTGTAGAAAACACCCTCGCCGAGCCACTGAGACAATTTTGGCAAGAAATCGAACACGCAGCCGATGGCCTCGAAAAAGAGTCTACGGCGAAAGCAGAGCTCATGGACGGAGCTAGACGCATGCGAGAAATACATGCTGCAACACGCATATTTTTAGATCATGATGAAGAAGAAAGTGTCTACTGGGTACAAAAAGGCGGACGCGACAACGACTCGCTCAGCATCCACTCGGCTCCCGTCAATGTAGCCGATAGGCTTCGCAGAATGATGTTTGGACACGGGAGAACGTGCATCATGACCAGTGCCACACTAGGTACAGGTGACGAGGATCTCACTTACTTTAGAAAACGCATCGGAGCCGAAAACTCTGTAGCTGTCAAAATAGGTAGCCCCTTTAACTACAAAGAACAGATGAAGGTCTACGTGGTCAAATCCATGCCAGATCCCAGTGATAAAAAATACGAGGAAGCCCTCATTCACTGGATAGGTCGCGTGCTGAAATTTACTGAGGGAAAGGCATTTGTCCTCTTCACCAGCTATCGACTTATGAATAGCGTCGCGGAAGCGATGGAGGATTTCTTCTTTGATAACGACTGGCGGCTCCTTGTCCAAGGCAGTGGCATCGCACCACATAAAATGGTAGAGATTTTCCGCAAGGACATCAATAGTGTCCTTTTCGGCACCGATAGCTTTTGGGCCGGTGTCGATGTCCCTGGCGAGGCTCTTTCGAACGTCATCGTCACTCGCCTTCCCTTCGCCGTTCCAGATCATCCATTGGTGGCATCACGGCTTGAAGCTATCGAGCTACAAGGAGGGAATTCCTTTATGGAATACTCTGTGCCTGAAGCAGTGCTCAAACTCCGACAAGGAGTGGGTCGTCTCATCCGCACTGCCAAAGACAGTGGCATGGTCGTCATCCTCGATAACCGCGTCGTCACAAAACCCTACGGTAAATCGTTTATCAACGCCCTTCCCGATGCTCCTGTCAAAGTGATCAATCAACCGATGGAGTAAGCTCGCTTGCTCCTTGTTAAGACAGCATTAGTAGAATTGGCAAATTGACGTGCCCCAAAATTCTGTAAAAAAAACCGCTACCCCATTGCTGAGGTAGCGGAACACACACATTTTTTTAACTTAATTATAGATATTGCTATCTTCTAATTATTAAGCGAGCTGGGGTAGCTCATTTGTTTCAGAATGTTGAGTTTCTTTTTCTGGACAGGTATTTTTGGCACGCTCGCGCATTTTCTCTGCGGCATTTCTTGCTGCTGTAGAGCCATTTGACCTTCCTTTTTCCATCGCTTCTTTAACATTCTCTGGAACAAATTCTTTAACAAAGGCTCCAGCAAAGACTGCTCCATAGGAGGCGTTGTAAGCGACTTCATAAAGAGCATCGGACAAAGCTTTCTTCACTTTGGGTGCTGCCTGACGAGCTTTCTCTGTCGCATTATCACAGCCAGCTTTAAAAGCATCGGCACATGAATCAAACGATTGCTTGTTTTCTCCACCCTCAGCTTCTTGGTGGTACGTATCTTGATGATTATTTTCTGTTTCCATAATTTTTATATTGTTGTTCTCGAAGGCTGATTAAATGCCTTTTTGATTAACGTCATAATAAACCATAAAACGACGTTAGGCCTATATAATCGCCTCGTTTATTTATAATGCAAAAGGAAGCTTACAGTAGGTGCGTTTCGCTGAAACGACCGTTTGTTCTAGGGCGTGAAAAATTCGTGAGCTGAATACTCACGAAGCCCTATGAAAGCTAGTGAACTAACGGTTCTTTTGGCAAAATAACCCTACGGACCAATGAAACCTCCATTGGCTAAATCTCCACCTTACGGTGGGCTCGATTCAAAACCGAGGCACAATCATGACACAGTTTTTAAGAAACCCAATTCGTTCAGGCATTTTGTGAGTTGATCTGAGGTTTGAGGGCTTTGCTCTGAACCTAGACGAACTAACAGCAAGACACCTTTGGCATGATGCTCACAAGCTATGATAATACGAGTACCCTGCTGTGCCATATCCCAATGACTATAGTCGTTAAGCGCTTCCCAAGCATCTTCCTGCAAGGCTTCAAGGACGTCTTCGCGAGAGATAAATTGATCGCTCCACCAATGTGACTCGTGAGTTTCTAGTGATTGATTATTTTCAGCACCTCGCTGCCGTGGCCCCACATTTCGAGGCACCTGTTTTCGCCATTTGAGACTATGCCGCCAGCGTGCGTATTTCCTAAGCCACGGCTGAAAGGTTTGGGCGAGAAAAAGTTTAAGGCGGGCTTCGAGCGTATCAAAACCGCGTGCGAGTGGTCGCTGTGGCTGCATGGTGAGCGCTAGCTGCTGATAGGGTGCAGAGCCCATAGCTCCATGGTAAATAACGCTACCAACATCGACACTAAGAGCACCGCCAGCATAAACCTGACCTTTCCATGAGGCTCCACAGCCGCGTTTGAATTTATGGGGGTGTTCTCGCATCAAAAGTGCCTCTGCCTTACCATAGCCGAGTTGCTGTTTGAAATACCGCCATATCGTTGTCCGTCTACGGTGCCAGACAAATGCCGCTCCGCTGAAACCGATGTGAAATCCTGCATCAATGAGTCGCCAGCAGAAATCGACATCGTCTCCCGCGACGCGGTAAATGGGATTAAATCCTCCTATCTGCTCTAGCACCGCTTTTTTTACCACAAGGTTACAGCCAGGGATATGCTCCGCTTCTTGATCCGATAACAAAACATGGGACGGAGCGCCAGGCGCAGATGCCACGACAGCTTCGTCGACGGCTCTCCCCTTGTCATTCCCATCGCTACAGCGAGGTAATGGCGGTAAATTAGGTCCTCCGCAGGCATCCCAGTTATTTGTTTGAAAACTCGAGGCTAACCAACTCAGCCAGCCAGCATCGGGTTCACAGTCATCATCGGTATAGGCGATAATATCACCGCTCGCCTCTTCCGCTCCTCTGTTTCGCGCCGCGCTGAGGCCTGCATGTTGAAGGTTAATCAAGCGGACCTCAGGGTATTTTCGTACTATTTCCTCGGTGCTATCTGACGATCCATCATTGACGACGATCATTTCATAATTGGAATAGTCTAATTTCCCCAAAGCTCGCAAGCACGCCTCAATGTGTCGCTCGCCATTGTGCGTGCAGACCACGACGGAGAATCGGGGTGATGCTTTGGCCATCAACGCATGCTCAGGAACTTTTATGTTAGGCAGCACTTCTGCCAAGGCATTGTAGGCAGGTTTTTCACTGCCATCACGTCGGGTCATACCAAACGACCAGTCATCCACCAGCCGACCACCATTAAACCAAAGGTCACTCCACGCATAGGCCGTCATACCCGCCATTCCTGATTCTAAGCAAGACTGCACGAACCAGAGCAAACTCTCAGCCTGCGCTTGCTCGGTATTTCTTTGTGTATCGAGACCAAACTCACTAATCACCACCGGACGATCCCCCGCCACATTATGCAATCGAGGCAGATAAGAAGCAAAATCCTCTTGTCTTTCGAGGTAGACATTCATCGCAGTGAAGTCCGCATTTTCTAATTCAAGATACTCCGTGGTGGGAAAGTTAGCGTAGGCAAAAAGCAGCTCTGGACAGATCTCTCGCCCCAGATCGATCAAACTCTCCAGCGCATGCCTTACCTTCACCGCACCCATCCAGCGCACCATATCCGCTGGAATTTCGTTACCGACAAAGACGCCCGCTAATGCTGGATAACTCCCCCATTTTCTTAGACTTTCGCTCAAAGAAACTCTCGCAGCAGAGTAGAGCGAGGGTTTCCCGATAAAATCAAAACCACTTGACCACTCGAGTCCGACAAAAACCCACAGACCGCAGTCCTCTGCGACAGCTAGCAAAGCGTCGCTCGGAGCGGTGTAGATTCGGATTGCATTAAAACCAGCTGCCGCAACTCTCTCGAGCTCTACAGAATGGCTTGATCTCGAATCAGGCACATCATCAGGGAAAGGACCGTAGGTCACCATCTTGAGAAAAACACGCCGACCACCAGCTTGAAAAAATTTGCCGTCGACCTTTAATCGAGGTGATTTCTCAGATAGATGCAGCTGCTTAGTGGACACGGGAGCAGACTACACTTGATCATCTGTAGAATTCCATCCTTGAAACTAAATTTTTTAAACGAAACACTGACGCCGTGCTCAAGACCACTGATTTCGACTACTTCCTCCCCGATGAACTCATCGCCAGCCGACCTCTCGAAGATCGCGCTGCTTCACGCATGATGGTGATTCACCGCGATTCTGGAAAAATTGAGCATAAGCTATTTGCTGATTTCCCGAATTACATCACGCATGAAGACCTCCTTATTCTCAACGATACGAAGGTTACGCCGGCACGATTTTTCTCTAACGACGACAGCATTGAGCTCGTCTGCACGCAGAAACTCAGCCCCACCGAGTGGGAGTGCCTCGTGAGGCCAGGAAAAAAAATGAAGGTGGGGCGCAGCGTCGAAATAGGAGCCGCCACGGGTACGGTTCTCTCTATCTTGGAAAATGGTAATCGGATCATCCAGTGGGACCGGGAGGTCGATGAGGAAACTCACGGTCAGCTCGCGCTGCCGCACTATATGAACCGCGAAAGCGACCGCGCAGACCGAGATCGCTACCAGACTACCTTTGCCCGCGAGGAAGGAGCCATCGCCGCGCCCACTGCAGGTCTTCACTTTACGCCCGAAATCTTAGCTGAACTCAATCACAGCTTCCTCACCCTCCATGTAGGTGTTGGCACCTTCCGCCCCGTAAAAGCTGAATTCATTAAGGATCACGAAATGCACTCTGAGCGCTTTCATCTCAGTGAAGAAACTGCCCAGCGCATTAATGAGACCAAATCTTCAGGAGGAAGGGTTTTCTCCACAGGCACCACTTGCACCCGCGTGCTCGAAAGCCTAACTCAAGAAAACGCCGAACTCTCAGCGACTTCTAGCGAAACCGATATTTTCATTAACCCGCCCTATGATTTTAAAGCCGTCGACTGTCTGCTTACCAATTTCCATCTTCCCCAGAGCACCCTCATCATGCTCGTCTCCGCCTTTGCCAATAAAGACCTCATCCTCGATGCCTACCAGCAGGCCGTCGAAGAAAAATACCGCTTTTTCTCCTACGGCGACTGCATGCTCATTCTCTGAAGCTCTCTCACTCAGCAGGATTCATCTGACGCTCGCTGAGAGCTCATACCTCATCGGGTACTTCCACATCCTCTTTCAGCCATTTCCAAATAATGCCGTCAATCGGTCCGAGTAGCCACGAGAGGATAAATAGAATACCACCCGTAACCACGACGCATGCCGCCATATTACTATCAAACCAGACGTGGAGATAAAGCCCACCTATGGCGGAAAGTAGCGTATGAACGGCGGCGAGTAATAGCATGATCTTGAGCCGATGCGTGCAGAGATACGCCGACGCGCCCGGAAGGATTAGCAGCGCGATAACGAGGATCGCTCCAACCGCTTGGAACGCTGCTACCACGATGAAAGAAACGGTAAACATCATCACGTAGTGAATGACAGCAGGCTTGTAACCATAGGATGCCGCGAGATCAGAGTCGAAAGAGCTGAGTAGCATCACACGATAAAAAACAGCGATCAAGATAGAGGTCGCTGCAGCAACTCCCGCCATAACAAAGATAGGCATCGGAACTAGCTGCCCGAGAAAAGGCAGGGTGTCATCCTCGAGTAAAAGGCCCAATCGGCCATGCAGTACGCACTCGAGATCGAGATCCACGTTTTTACCTAACATCGTTTCCATCAGTACCACTCCCAGCGCAAAGAGTGCGGTAAAGGAAATCCCTGTCGCCGCATCCTGCTTAATACGAGTCCATTTATGAATCAGCTCTATTAGTACTGTCGATGCCAACCCAGCTAACCCCGCTCCCACAATGAGCCATGGTGAAGCAAGGTCACCTGTAAACATAAAAGCAATTACGACACCCGGGAACACACTGTGGCTGATGGCATCGCCCGTGAGAGCCATCCTTCTGAGGATAAGAAATGATCCCATTTGACCGCAAGGTAACGCTACGAGAAACGCCATCAGTATCAGCCAGAGCGCGCCAATACCGAGAATCTCCCAAGGGCTTGTTAAGTAGCTCATCATGTTTGTGGTGAAAGTAGGTGCGGCACCTGCGGGATAGGCTTCCCGTGTGGATCGAGTTCAGGGAAATTAAGATCTTTCTCCAGCATGCGCACCATACCAGGACCGAGAATGTGCTCGATTTTCTCCGCATCGTCGTGAACGTGATCCTCGGCATAGTCAGCTTCATTAGTCAAATACAGCTCCCAGAGACGGTGATTACGCACCAGCTCCATCGCGCGCTTCCATCCTGACTGAGTGAGGTGCAGTGATGCGCCGTCGGGTGAGTATTCGATTAGCTCATGGCTCCTCAGCGCCTTACATCGACCACGCACGAGGTCTTCCGTAATGCGCTGCTTCTTAGCCAGCATAATCACACTGACTTCTTCGTGAGAAAAGCTTTCCGACTCAAGGATTTGGTAGATCGACTTCAGGGTATTCTCGCGTCGCACTCGATTGCGTCGACTCGTCACGCGGTAAATTTTCGCTAAAACACCATGACTTGGGGCAATGAAATAAACTGCTGCAAAAACCACTGTCGCGGCGAGAGTAATTACTGGCCCTGTAGGGAGATCGTTATAATTAGCTGAAACCAGCGCACCCGTCATCCCTGAGAGCATACCGAAGAGCACCGAAAGACCGAGCATTTTACCAAACCGATCCGTCAGCAGATAAGCTGCAGCTGCTGGAGTGATTAGCATCGCAGAAACCAAAATCACGCCCACCGCTTGAAGCGCTACCACCACGGAAAAGGTGAGAAGGAAGTAAAAAACCGCGTTCAGAACCGTCACAGGATAGCCAAGACCTCGTGAAAAACCTGCATCAAAACTAATCAGTAATAATGGTCGCTTGAGCGCAAAAACCGTTGAGGCGATCAATGTCGTCGTAATAATCATCATACGAAGATCGTTGGCATCGATCGAGCCTACATTTCCAAAGAGGAAATTCATTACTCCCACCGTATCCTGCTGATTACGCGACTGCCACATGATCCCGAAGGCAAAAAAAGTCGCAAGTACAATACCTAAGGCGGCATCTGACTTCAGCCGTGTTGTCGCCATCATCGCGCGAACAATGCCTGCACCGAACAAGCCAGCGACTGCCGCAAAGAAGAAGATCACGCTAGGATTTCTCTCTGGGCTATAGATCAAACCAGCGACTACACCAGGCAGCACCGCATGTGATACAGCGTCCCCCATCAAAGCAACACGTCTGAGCACGACAAAGCACCCGAGCAAACCGCAGCCCGCTCCTAAAAGAACCGCCGCTAGCAAAGCCTTACCAGCACCTGTGGCAGGGATCATGAAATCCAATATGGAAGAGAGCAGATACATCGTTTACATCTTAGCAGCCTGATCCGCCACCTCACTTAAGATTGTCAATCTGCCGCCATAGGTTTTCTGGAGAAGTTCACGATTATAAACATCCTCGACTTTCCCGAAAGCGACGAGGCGCATGTTAAGAAGAATTAAGCGGTCGAAATATTCACTTGCTGACTGTAAGTCATGATGGACAACGAGTACCGTCTTCCCCTTCTCCCGCATTTCTTTGAGCAGGACGACGATGGCGGCCTCGGTAGCGGCATCGACTCCGACAAATGGTTCATCCATCAGGTAGAGGTCACTATCTTGGGCCAAGGCGCGCGCTAAAAAAACACGCTGCTGCTGGCCGCCACTGAGATTGCCAATTTGGCGATTTGAGTAAGGAAGCATGCCTACTTTATCAAGAGCCTCACTGGCACGTAGTTTCTCCGCTTTTCCGGGACGGCGAAATAACCCGAGCCTTCCGTAGGTTCCCATCAGTGCAACGTCCATCACGGTGACCGGGAAATCCCAGTCGACACTTCCCCGCTGCGGCACATAACCGACACGGTGGAGGTTCTCCTTCAGAGGTTTTCCAAAAACTTTCACCCAGCCTCCCGATGAAGGTACGACCCCCATGATCGACTTGATCAAGGTTGACTTGCCAGCTCCATTAGGACCGACGATTCCGACAAGACTTCCCTGAGGAACCGCAACGTCTACACCATAGAGGACTGGTCGCTTACTATAAGTGACAGTGAGGTCGTGTGTTTCGAGTGCTGGTTCCATGAGGTGCGATTAGTTTTTAAGGCCGTCGACGATGGTATTCACATTATGCTTAATCATGCCAATGTAGGTGCCCTTATCGTATGTTTCACCGTGTAAGGTGACTGTATCACCAAGTTCGCCCATCGCATCAGAAAAAAGTTCGTGTTCACTGACAACTACACCTGCCTCGCTAGCCACGGCTTTGATGCCCTTGGCATTGACGCTGGATTCTGGGAAGATCGCCTTGAGTTTTCGATCTTGAATAAACTCAACAAGCTCCGCGCGGTCTTTGAGACCTGACTCGGAATTGGTCGACACACCCTGCAGTCCGCGAACTTCGAAACCGTAGGCTTTACCAAAATAGAAGAAGGCATCGTGACTGGTTACTAGCACACGCTGCTTGGCGGGAACTTCTGCGATACGCTGTGTGGCCCACTCATGCAGAGCGAGAATGCTCGCGTGATAAGCCTCACCACGCGCTCGATATTGCGCTTCACCCTCGGGATCAGCCTTAATGAGTGCCTCAACGACAACGGGCACGCAATACGCCCAAAGCTCAGGATTTCCCCAGAGGTGGGGATCATAATAGCCTTCAAATTGTTCCTGTGGCTTAAGTAGGAGCTCGTCGGGAATGCCATCCGTCACGGCATACACGCCACCTGTATTCGCTGCTCGCTTTTCCAAAACATCTTGCATTTTACCTTCTAGATGATGACCGCTGTAAAACACAAGGTCTGCCTTTTTTAAAGCCGCCGTATCACTAAAAGTCACCTGATAGCTGTGCGGATCGACCTTGGCACCCATCATACTTTCGACATGAATGCGGTCTCCACCGATCGCTCTAACCATATCCGTGACCATCGTCGTGGTTGAGACAACACTCAGCGCATCTGAACGAGCGCTTGATTGTTTTTGATTAGCTTCCTCTCTTGCAAGCATCCACACGAGCACACCTAAAACCACCAGCATGGACAATGCGACAACCCCAACTTTTTTTAACATGTAGCCTGCTATTCGAAGCGAATCATACTGTCAAATGATTAGTAGCTTGATGCTTACGAAGGAATACGACCATTTATAACCTGAGTTAAAACACAGAGGAAAGCCTCTTTAAAGGAAGATATAGTAAGAAATTACTTTAATTTACAAAAGTTACAGAGTTTCACCTCAATGACAAAAACTAACAAGATATATCTCTTTTTCATTGAAACGATGAATTTATATCATATAAGGGTCGAATCTATGAAAATGTTTCCGACTAACAATTAGGCGCTACTTGCAAGGGCTCACTTTATAAGCCCGATCTAGGCCAAAATGATTCATCTCGATCAATTGGTTAGCATCACACTTTTTAGCGATATCGGAGCGGTAGTAGAGCCTACTGACACCTTATAAAAATAATGAAATACAAACGAATATACACCATGTCGGCATTACTCCTGAGTGGAGCGATTACCCAAGCAGATACCCTTTACCAAGATTACTTCGATGGTGATGGATTAAGCAGTAACTCAGGAATTGGCGGAGGAGCAGTCAATAAAACAATAAACACGAACGCTTGGGCCGATGGAGGCGATGCGGATTTTATTATCAATGGAACAGGAGCCGGTGCCAGAGCTGTATTGTATTCTGCCAATACATTTCAGTCGGATACAGGCTTTAAACTGACAGTTCATTACACGGCTGGTTCAATTGGTATTACAGGGGCAAATAGCCTGGCATTCGGCCTTATCAGTGATGATACAAACCTCGCCACTTTGGGCGGTGATAACCCCTTCCGTGCAAACAACAGCGTCTATAGCATCGGCGCAAATGTGACAGCTTTCGGCGGAGCGGCTTCCCAAGGGCTCAACTTCACCAATGGATCTACACGTGTCACATTAGACCAATCTGGAACAAGAGCTCAGTTCAAAGCAGGTGAAACATGCGAGGTGACATTCGAAATTGGCGTCGGTGGCTATTGGTGCTACCGCATCGATGGAGTTTATGAGGCTTCTGGTGCATTGCCTGAAGGATTTGATCTAAGCAAGGATTACCACGTGGCGGTCTATGCTCAGGATGATAATGGAGGAGCTAAGTCGATCCAATCTATAAAGCTTGAAAACGCTTACGCCCTAGGAGAACGCGCAGATGGCTTAAGAGGTAGCTGGAATGGTGGCCAAGGTGATGTTGAAAACATAAAGCATCTCAAAACTATTGGTTCGACCATTGCTAGACTGAATGAAGGCGCTATTGGATCAGGTAATCATAATGCTCCACATAATTTATTGGAAAGCATTGCCCTAGGACTCACAGCAGTTGGTGGAAGTGCGATTGTTGCTCCAGTTCCAACTTGGGGTGACCTAAGCCAGAGTGAACCGCAAGACGACCCCTTTCTTGCAGAGATTTTAGAGGTCAGAAATGCTGGAATAGGAGTTAAGGTCTACTCAAATTCTGAAAACTTCGTTGGTAGCAATACCGTTGATTTGACGGCCTTTACTGAACGCTGGAAAGAGTATTGTGATACAGACCCAGAGGTTCAGGCGTTCATTAATAGCCAGCCTTATCATACTGGAATTTGGAATAGCACCACTCAACAGTATGAAGATGCCACAGCTACATATCCTGACCGTAAATACATGTTCTGCTATGCGGAGTATGTGCTGAAAGAGTATTCCTTGCGTTACGGTAAATACGTAAGTTCATGGATCTTCGACTCAGCAGATGACATGGCTAAGAATGGAGATTCTGCCGGGACAGGAGTGATCGAGTCAGAGAGGATTTTTCAAGCATTTGCAAATGCGATCCATGCAGGAAATCCTGAACTCCCGATAGCCTTTAATCGCGGGCGCCTTGGCGACGATCTCATCAATGATTCTGCTTTCCCGTATGCTCGTCCTACTCGGTTCGATGATTTCACGTTTGGGCATGCCTATTTTGGTAATAACAATCATGCAAGCTCGGCGGTGAATCCAACTCGAGGAGAAAGTATTTTTGCGAGTAACTATAGGCACGTCTCAAAAATGACGGAAAAGAACGGTAATGTTCATGACGGCGGCCTATATGATTGGGATGATCTAGTTGTCGGGAATTTCCACTCTAAGCTCGGCACAGCTTCATGGCAGTTCAGTGGTACTCAGGCATGGACGCAGACAGATTTCAACCAATGGAATTTGGAGGCCATGCAGGCAGGTGGTCATATGACATGGGAGGGCTCAGTATACAGAGGGTCAGGCACGCTTCGTCCATGGGCGATTACTCAATTGGAGTTGCTTGATGCGCACTTGGCAGAATTTGCTTCACCTAATGCTCCTAACTGGGCTCGGAAGTACACGGACTTACCGGAAGCAAGTAGTGGGCTGCCCTACTATCACATTCTGATCGAAGGAGTAGACTTCTGGGATCCAGAAGGCGATGACATCACAAGTATTTTGGCTGTATCTAGTGGCGACTCCAATGCACCTGCATGGCTGAATATCAGTGAAGACCCATCAAATCCAGGACTATGGATTCTGAGCGGAACGCCGACTGAAAGCGAAGGTAGCACAATCGAATTCGGCTTGATGGCCACAGATTCGAATGGCTACAACGGCTCTCGTGCCGTTGAATTAGCCATCACTGCACCCCCATTCGGGCTCGTCGCTCAATGGTCCATGGATGAAGCCTCCGGAGTAATTGTTTCGGATAGCTCCAGCAATGGCTTTGCAGGAATTTCCGAGAATTGCACAGTAATGACTGGCATAGAGGGAAATTCTCTTGAGTTCAATGGCAGCAACTCACGTGTAGACATTCCCATTGCGGCATTTGCTACTGTTGGCGATGAGCTCAGCGTAGCCTTATGGGCCTATGGGGATGCGAGCTTGCCGCAAAACAACTCGGCCTTCTACGCAGCAGATGCTTCCGGCAACCGCCTGATCAATGTTCACTTACCTTGGAGCAACTCCAACGTCTATTGGGATGCTGGTGATGGGAGCGGCTATGATCGCATCAACAAGGTGGCAACCGCAGCCGAGTATGAAGGAGCGTGGAATCATTGGATCTTCACCAAGAATGCGACCACTGGCGTGATGAATATCTATCTCAATGGAAGCCTCTGGCATACCGGAAGCGGTAAGTCGAAGAGTATTGGTTCAGTCAATGCCGCCGCCTATGGCGCACAGATATCGAGCCTCAGCTACAGTGGTGTCCTTGACGATGTGCTGCTCTACAATGTGGAGTTGAGCGATACCGAAGCGCTGCAACTGTATCAGAGTTATTGATGATCAATCGATTCGTTTTCATTGCATCAGTTCTCTAAAAAACGACTGAGATGACATAGCAGGGAAGATTAACCTTTGATGACATTGCTGTGATCATTGACCGGCTATAGGAACGATCGATTACACAGAATACAAGGGAGGTTCGATAGAAATCTATGACGATACACACCGTTTAGAACCTCCCTACTTGGGTTCATTGGATCAACTTTTCTGGTATGAATGGTTAATCAAGGAATTTTCAAGAAGTTAGAATCAAATAAAAACTAATTATAATTATAGAATATGAAAACATACGTTAAATTTATAAAAAAACATCAAGCTCTTTGTGTTGTTAAACTACTAGGCATAGCAATTCTCAGCAACCTTACTCCTTGCTATGGTCAATTCGAAGCAGAAATTGCTCAAGTGGAAGCATTGGGAACTGATCCTGTCATGCTCAATGCTCCCAATGTTTATGAGGTGGAGTATAATGCCGATGGAATCCCTACATATGGAGCGATATACACCCCGAGAGCTGGAGATTTAAAAAGAATATTTTATGCCGGGCTCGACACAGAAGGAAATCCTACACGTGTATTTGCTTGGATAAATATTCCAGCAAATGCTAGCAGCGCTAATCCCGTCCCTGGAGTCGTTCTTGTTCATGGTGGTGGTGGCACCGCTTTCCAAGGTTGGGCCGAGCAATGGGAGGCACGAGGCTACGCAGCCATCGCAATCACTACTGAAGGGCATACTGATATTAGATACGATGCAAGCATCTACCCAAGCAGTACATCACGTACTTCTTCAGGCTATATTAAACATGAGCTCTCAGGACCTTCTCGGAACTTTTATACTACTAGAGCTGACCTCTCCGCAGAATGGATGTATCATGCGACAGCAAACACGATTCTGGCTAACTCACTTCTACGCGACCTTGACATTGTTGATGAAGATAAGGTTGGTGTCATGGGCGTGTCATGGGGCGGCGTGATTACAAGTACTGCTATTGGAATTGATGACCGCTTTGCTTTTGCCATTCCTGTCTACGGATGCGGACACAAATTTAGTTCTAGTAATCAATATGGCTCCAGACTAGGGAATCACGAAAAATATAAGCTCGTATGGGATCCGTTCCTACGCATGCAAAACGCGACGACTCCAGCGCTATGGCTATCTTGGCCTACGGATAACCATTTCCCGATGGATTCCCAAGCCTATACCTATCGAAAGCAAGCAGGCATACACTCGGTTGCTATCGTTCATGGAATGGGACATAGCAATCCTGCGGCGGAAGCACGACCAGAACCTTATGACTACGCTGATAGCATCGTAGAAAACGGGGCTCCTTGGAGTTCACAAAAAAGCATTCGCATTTCCGGCTCAGAAGTGACTGTTGTTTTTAATTCCACCAAAAATCTTCATACAGCTCGCCTTCTGTCGACCTCGTCCTTCGATGTTACCACGACAAATAATTCTAATAATAGTGCTTGGTCAAATGTGGCGATTAATGCGCCAGTTAATAATGGAGACGGGACTTATACGGTTACCACGACATTACCAGATACAACTACTGCTTTCTTTATAAATGCTTTTGCAGACCCTACCTCTGGGAATCGTGACCTAACAGTATCTTCAGATTATCAAGAATTGTTTGAAGTAACCCTAGACCCTAGTGATAGACTTCTCATCGACCATTCCGATGCAACTGATGTATCCAGTAGCAGCACCGTTAATGTCACCATAGATGGCCCTGGCAACTTGCCCATTACGAACATCAGGTTTGTTAACGAAACGCATTCGGGTGCGTTTTCTGTTGCTGAAACATCCTTTTTGATTTCTGAAAACAGTCCTACGACTAACCCTATCGAAGTTACCTTCGATAACTCAGTCGCCAACTTAACAGCGGGGCAAAGTGCAACTTCGAGAATGAGAGTTTTTTACGAATTAACAGATCGAACTATCTATGCTGAAGACATTAGTGTTGTTGCTACTATCTCAGGCGACGGCTCAGGAGGGCTTATAGCTGATTGGTCCATGGATGATGGTAATGGCAACCAAGTTACTGACGATTCTGGCAATGGTTATGACGCTACAAGTTCCAATGGAACTTGGGTAACAGGGCTGGAGAATTCAGCTCTCGACTTCAACGGAACAAACTCAGAAGTAACACTCCCGAGTGGTGCCTTTTCGAGTGTTTCTGATCAAGTTACTATTTCGATGTGGATCTACGGAGATACTACACAAGCAAAGAAGGATACAGTTCTCTATGCAGAAAATAGTTCTGGTAACCGAGTCCTCAATATCCACCTTCCTTGGAGCAATGGGATCGTGTATTGGGATGCTGGTAATACAGGCTCAAATTATGACCGCATTAATAAAGCAGCTTCCGCTTCAGAATACAAAGATCAGTGGAATCATTGGGTATTCACTAAGAATGCTACCACAGGTGAAATGGCCATCTACCTTAATGGCGAGCTTTGGCATAGCGGAACAGGCAAGGCTCGGAGCATGACTGGTATCACTAATGTCATACTGGGTAGCGATGTGAATAATAATACTTACGACGGCATTGTTGACGAAGTACAGCTCTACAATGTGGCATTGAGTGCGAGTGAAGTTTCTGATTTAGCCTACAGCTATACGGCAATAAATGAAACCCCCAAGGTTTGGCTGATCGCTAATGGAATCGATCCAACGAATGCAGGCGCATTGGCAGATGCCGATGGCGATGGATTGGCAAACTGGCAGGAATACCAGAATGGGACTGATCCATTAGTTGCTGACAACTCTTCTAGTGAAGGTGCTGGTATCAGGGTTACAGAATACTATCTGACTACAGGAGACTTCACGGGAACTCAGAAGACCCTTATTCTGGATCAAAACCTCGTGGATGATTACTTCATCCTCGTGCGCGGTTCACGTGACGGTAATGGAGGCTCTCTTCCAGACAATGATTATGCCCGCGTTACAGGCGTGCCTTATGGCAGCAATCGATATGCTGGAGACATGGCGGGAAGCGGAAACAATAATCAAATTACCCTTACCCGTTCCTCTGCGAGCTATAATTGGGAAGGTGTGGTTACCGTCGTGGAATGTACGAATCCAACAAGCTCAGCTGGCTTTGATCTCGTGGATATTGCTTCCGTAGACATTTCCGGAAACTCTGGAACCGAGGTCGGCGTATCTTGGGCAGACATCAACCAAGTTGTCCTCTTCGGTGGATACCGTGGTGGTGGCGTGAATTATACAGGCACTCCTACTACAGGATACGACAACGTGAGTGCCCACACCCGCTTCTACCCAAGTGGGAGCAATACGATCAGCTGGACCCGAAACAGCGCGGGTGAGACTTTACTCGACGTTACGGCAACGACCTTTGTCATTGAGTGGGGTTCCGAGTGGAATGTTCAACACAGCCTAGTTACAGGCAGTAATGGAGGAAACGGAGCCAATGCAGCCGGTGAGTACACCTCTGTAGCTATCGATCCCGTATCCCGCGACAACACATGGGTCTGGGGGACAGGAACTCGTCTCGACTCGGGTGTAGGTGATGGCGCAGAAGCTTGTCTAGTTACTCTGGGAAACGGAGTAGCTCAGAATACTACGGAGAGCACAGTAGCTGTTGGCTCCGAATACACCGATACCTATTGGTTCGATGTCTATACGATGACCCACCCTGATTTGAATGTTGATTATCGCTTTAAGGTAGATGGCAACAGTGGGAATACAGATCTTGCGGTAGCCGTGGATTCGGCGCCATCAGGCACACGTTTCGGCTGGGCATATAATGGATGTAATGGAACTGGGACGTCAGTATCACGAGCAAAGCTTTGGAGTCGTTACACAAGCGATAACGAAGTCACCATAAGTCGTGGTAACTCTAGTCAGAACTTTCCAGCTTGGATTCAGGGGGTCGATTTCTCTGATCTGAATAATTAACATTTAAAGAGAACCAAGATCCCTTGTGGATGTTGGTTCTCTTTATCAAAAAGCATTCAAGAAATGCTCTTTATACGTCTCAAATATTAAAATTTAAAAAATGGAAAAAAGAAAAAACACTAAAATGAAAAATGCGAAATCATGCATTTTATATGTTTCCCTGTTCACTGGAATATCCGCTCAGGCGGATACTTACGTGTCAACGAGCGGATCCGACT
>JBPOGD010000003.1:0-320241 GCA_051252195.1 Akkermansiaceae bacterium
GGCTGTCCTGACGGAACGATTGTTAGTTTTTTATGGTAGTAAAACGATAAATTAAAGAATATTTCATCGGACTGAATACCAGTGAACTAACGGCATTTTCAGCAAAATCACTTCACTAAAAGCTGCTTTACCAAAGACGTAGTCAGAAAAACTAAGTTGCGATATATTGATTTCGAATCTATAAAACTGTTAATCTTATGGGACTAGAAAAAATTACTGTAAAAATGCAAGAAGCTCTACAAGTAGGGCAACAGTTGGCTGGGAAGTCAGCTCACTCTGAACTGAAGAGCGCGCACGTTTTGTTAGCTTTGTTACAACAGGAAGGAGGGATAGTAGTACCTATTCTACAGAAGGCTGAAATCGACATAGTAAAGCTCAAGGCTGAAGTGCTGTTGAATTTAGATAAAGAGCCTAAAGTAAGCGGCGCAACATCCCAGCCGCAGATTAGTTATGGCTTAAAAGCAACGTTGGAGGCTGCTGATACAGTACGCGAAGCGATGGGAGACGACTTTTTAAGTGTAGAGCACTTTTTATTAGGTCTCCTGAAGACCAAAACTCCAGCGAGCACGATTTTATTAAAAGCCGGTATTACTGACGATAAGCTTCACGCTGCACTCAAAGATGTCAGAGGCAGCCAGTCTGTGGTGGATGAAGAACCAGAAGGAAAGTATCAAGCACTCGAGAAATATGGAACAGACCTCACAGCACTAGCACGTTTAGGGAAGATAGATCCAGTGATCGGGCGTGATGAAGAAATACGCCGTGTGCTGCAAGTTTTATCTAGAAGGAGAAAAAATAATCCTGTTTTGATCGGAGAGCCGGGTGTGGGTAAAACAGCTATTGCAGAGGGCTTAGCGAGACGTATCGTTAGTGGTGATGTGCCTGATTCAATGAAGGGTAAAACTCTTATTTCATTGGATCTAGGCGCAATGATTGCTGGTGCTAAATATCGCGGTGAGTTCGAAGATAGGTTAAAGGCTTTTTTGAAAGAAGTAACAGATAGTGCAGGGCAAATTATATTATTTATCGATGAATTGCACACGATAGTGGGGGCGGGTGCGAGTGAGGGTGCTGTAGACGCTTCCAACTTACTCAAACCTCAGTTGGCACGTGGTGAACTGCACGCTATCGGTGCAACGACTCTGGATGAGTACCAGAAATATATCGAGAAGGACGCGGCATTGGAGCGTCGATTTCAACCTGTCACAGTAAATGAGCCGAGTGTTGAAGATGCAATAGCGATTCTCCGTGGCCTTAAAGAACGTTACGAGCTACACCATGGGGTACGTATTTTGGATACAGCTCTTGTGGGTGCTGCCGTTTTAAGTGATCGCTACATTGCTGATAGGTTTTTACCCGATAAAGCAATTGACCTTATTGACGAAGCGGCATCTCGTTTGAAAATAGAGTTAGATTCAATGCCTACTGAAATCGATCAGATAGAAAGGCAGATGATGCAATTAGAGATGGAAAGGCGCGCACTGGATAAAGAGTCCGATAACGCCAGCCTCGTGCGTCTAGAAAAAGTTAATGAAGAGATGGCAAATCTGAAAGAAAAGTCATCTGGGTTAATGGCGCAGTGGAGAAATGAAAAAGAAGTGATAGACGGGGTAAGAGTCCTGCAGGGAAAAATAGACGCTATCAAAACAGAGATCGATCAAGCCAAACGTCTAGGTGATCTAGGACGAGCGTCTGAACTGGCCTATGGTGAACTTCCCCAAGCTGAAAGTGAGTTAGAAACTGCTAAAGAGGGGCTGATAGTGTTACAAAAGAGTGGTGGCATACTTCAAGAAGAAGTAACTGAAAAAGACATTGCTCGTGTAGTTTCTAGCTGGACAGGTATTCCTGTCTCAAGGCTTGAAGAGGGCGAGCGAGCGAAGCTCATCAAGATGGAAGAACGACTGGGGAAACGTGTGATAGGCCAGCATGAGGCAATTAAAGCTGTTTCTAATGCGGTACGACGAGCACGTGCGGGTCTGCAGGATGAAAACCGTCCCATAGGCTCTTTTCTTTTTCTAGGTCCAACGGGAGTTGGGAAGACGGAGCTGACGAAGGCTTTGGCTGAATTTCTATTTGATGATGAAAACGCTTTGATTCGGATTGATATGTCTGAGTATATGGAAAAACACAGTGTGGCTCGTCTAATAGGAGCACCTCCAGGTTATGTGGGGTATGATGAGGGCGGGCAATTGAGTGAAAGTGTACGTCGCTCTCCTTATTCTGTTATTTTGTTGGACGAAGTGGAGAAGGCTCACGCAGATGTCTTTAATATCTTACTTCAAGTTCTCGATGATGGCAGGGTCACCGATGGAAAAGGGCGTTTGGTCAATTTTAAAAATTCCGTGATTATCATGACTTCTAACATTGGGAGTCAATTTATTCTTGAAGAAGAGAGCGCGGAACAAAGAGAAGCTAAGGTCCTGGCAGCATTGCGCGCACACTTTAGACCCGAGTTTTTGAATCGTATCGATGAAACCATTATTTTTGACAGGCTCACGCTTGCTGAGTTAAGCCCAATCGTGGACCTTCAACTTGAGCGTGTCCGCAAGCGTTTAGCAAAACAGGGTATTGGGCTTACTCTGTCAGATCAAGCTAGAGAATACTTAGGAGACCGAGGATATGACCCAGTTTATGGTGCTAGACCGCTAAAAAGAGCTATACAGCATGAGTTACTTGACCCCCTTGGGCTGGAGCTCCTTGAAGACCATTTTACGGACGGAGATTTAATAAGTGTTACTTTGATAAATGAGAAGCTTCACTTTGAAAAAGGATGAAGCCACTTCTTTCCTATCTATTATTAGATAAGGCCTGATGGACTTTTTGCTGTGTTGCTTTTGCTCTATTAGAAACTTTTGCGAAACTGTCGTTGACGTAGATTTCTAGTAAGGCAACTGACCATTTAGTCTCGTAACGAGACAAACACCCAATCACTTTATATTTTTCACCAGGGGATTTAGCCAAAAGAACAAGTTTTTTCCAATGAACACTACCTCCTTCAGTCAATCCATTACCGTTTGATGTTGTGCAATCACTGATGGCTTGAAATGCATTATTTCTTAATGATAAATTAGTTGTTTGAGCTATAAAATCAACCAAAGTAGGTATTTGATCGTTGTTAGGCCACTTAGCTAATGCACTAATCACGGCATTTGTAATCGCAGAATCTTCCGATTGTATCAGTTCCTTGAGGATTTCACCTGCTTGAGGTGTAGCTAGTGAACCGAGTAGGCGAAGCAAAACGTATTTTTCGTTGTCTACAATAGCGGCTTCATAAGATTTAGTAATAGGGAGGTTAAATGATTCTTTAGAATCTGATTCTCCAATTATCTTACTCGCTACGGCTTCAGTGGCATTGAGTATATCCATGTCATCTGTGCTGTTAATTAATTCTAGGCAAGCGACAAAATACTGCTCAGCATTAGAGCTATTGATGAGTTCTTTAACTGCTTTTAGCGCTGCAATAGTTAAGTTTTTGTCTTTATTGTCTTTTGCGTAATCGATGAGCTGATCAATATTTGTAGAATCTTTGCGTTTGCCTGCAACCAAGAATAGTTCTTCGCGCAGATTCTTGGGCATTTCTGCCGAAGTTACAAATTTCATTATGGCAGAGTCTGCATCAAAGCCCTCACCTATGCATGAGGCTAGAATTTTTCTAATGATAGGTCTGTCATTATTGATGGCGGTACTTGCAGCACTATTAAGTAATGTATCTAACTGTAGCTGAGTAACTTTGATCCCATCCTGTAGGCTATTGTTTTTTTCGAGTGATCTAGCTTGTTCAATTAGCTCATCGTAAGCACGTATTTCCTTTCTTTCTGAACTAAGATTAATGACGACGAAGATAATGACGATTAGAGCGAGTATGAATCCAGTTAAGATGGAAATCTTGGTTGCTTTGGGAAGTGATTCAAAAAACGAGGGTAACTTCATTTTTTGATCCGCTGATGCAAGCCCTTGATTCGCTGTTATATTACTAGGGCTAGCGACTGCCTGTGCCGATACATGTGTGGTGGCAGTAATTGTAGGTAGAGTCTGACGCCCAGTGTTATCGAGTACCGTCTGTTGAGATTGAGTGTGAGGATTGAGCGCGTTATTAGGCGCGGTGATCTGTACGGGAGCAGTTGAACTATTATTGGATTCTACCGTTGGAACAGCTTTTGTGGCTGCCATCGCTGCGACTTGAGTGATAGCACTTGATGCTTCTGGGTTGAAATTAAACTTGGGCGAGCCTTGCACTGGACCAGTGGAAACTGTGACCGCTTGTGTCGCTTGTTTGGATGCGACGAGTAGTTGTTCGAGTGCTGTGCGTGCATTAACAGGGCGGTCGTCCATGTTTCTTTCAATGTGCCACATCACCCAGTCGGCAGCCCACTGAGGGATGTCAGGGCGGAGCTCACTAAGTGGGGTGACGTAATGTTGAAGATGACTTGCCATCACGGCGGCTGCAGTTTCACCATTAAAAGGGTACTGTCCTGTAAGAGCATAATAATAGAGACTTCCCATAGCGTACATGTCTGTACGCTGATCCAGCGGCGTACGCTCGAACTGCTCAGGAGCCATAAAAAATATAGATCCAAAAACTGCATCTCCATGATCAATGGTCTGTAGGGACGGGGTGGCTGAAAATTTAGCAAGTCCGAAGTCAACGATTTTCACTTGGAATTTCCCTGAGGCCAACCAGCAAACCATTACGTTACTTGGCTTAAGGTCACGGTGTACCAAGCCTAGGTCTTGTGCTGCGATGAGAGCTTCCTGCGTTTGCAGAGCCACTTCAAAAAGGTCATCCCATGTTAATGTGCCACGCTCCACCATTTCATCTAAGGTGCGACCGTTAATCAGCTCCATAACTACATAAGGACCTTCTTCATCAACTCCAGCATCGTAGATGGTCACGATGTGTGGGTGTTGTAGTGCACCCAGTGCTGTAGCTTCTTTGAGGAGACTTTTAGTTGCATCGCTACCTGCGTCACTACCTTCTTCTGCCAAAACTCGTTTGATGGCAACCTCTCGATTTAGCTGCGTATCGAAAGCTTTGTAGACTGCACCTACACCACCTTGGCCAATTTTACCTTTGATCTCGTATCGTTCTTTATTCATTCGCTTTATGTTTAATAAACAGAGTATCTTTATAAATGGCGTCGCCTGCAATAATGAATTTTGTTATTTGTCTGATAGGATGCTTTTTTTGCTCTAAATATAAAATTTAAATTTTAGAAACTCATTGTTATTTAGTTTTTCAAATGACACTATTAGGTGATCAAATACCCTTGATTTAATTGTTCTTCGTATTAGGTGTTTTTCATTTACAACATGAAAGCCTCAACACGCATTTTAAGTCTGCACGCAATTATGGGGTTCTGCATTTTATGCTGTTCATCCTGTAATAATAGAGAAAGAGAGGAAGAGAACGAGAAGCTAGAAATGATGATCTCTGAGATGCAGGAGGAGCTGAAGAGTGTTAAGCAATCTATGATAGAGGATCCTGGCGAGCAATCTTACATATATAAACAAGCAAACAAAGATTGGTTGATTGTGAAAGGGGAGTTAGAGCTGTTGGATGGTGAGAAGCTAGTTCTCGAGAGTTTGTACCAAGAAAAGCTAGAAATGTTTGAAACGTACAAGCAGAGTTACTCAACAAATTAATTATTTTTTTATCAATATGAGTGCAAGTTTTGCTATAGGGTTCCGCAGTAAGGTTTTATTAGCAATGTTACTGGGTGTTTTGGTTTTGGGTTGTTTAAGTACGCTGATGCTATCTGCGATTGAGTTGCAAGGAGGGACGAGTATTCATGATCAAGTTAGGGATAACAAAGAGCAGGTTTTTTATCTCAAAGGGCAGATCGAACATACCAGGGAGATTAAAGAAAAACGTTTACAGAACCGAAAATTGGCTCGTGATATTGAAGAGATAGACGCCAGAATTGAAAGGGCTCGTTTACTATGCTCATCACACAAAGTGGCAATCGAATCATTGGGTAATAAAATCTTGATGATCGACAAAGAGTATAAGGAGTACCGCTCGGCTTATCGGGATCACGTGCGTACTGCCGCGATAGGAGAAAAAATGGACACTTTAGTTACTAACGATAACAAAGTGTATCAAAGGATAATTATTAAAGATGTGAACGACTTAGATATTAGGTTCTCGCATAGTCGAGGTGTTGCGGCTGTACCTTTTAAAAATTTATCAGATGCTTTGAATGAAAGGTTTCAAGTTTCGAGCGAATTAGCAGCTTCTTTAGAAGAAGAAAGAATTGGAAATTCTGCCGCTCAAGCTTTTCAAGATCAAGCCAGCTTACTGAAAATGAAGATTCTTGAGCTCAAAGACAAGGAGTCTGAAGGTCGGCAAAATATTGTTGATTACGAAAAAAAGCATGATGATTACCAAAGGGTAGCCTCTGAAAGCACTAAGAAGCGAGCAGAACATCTTAGTAAGGCATCTCAATATAAGTCGGAAGGTAACAAAGGCTTTAATTACTCCAATGCTCGTAAAGAAGAGGGGAAAGCTCAATTTTATGAGAAGAAAGCCTCCACAGCGAGAATACTTGAGGATGAATGCTCTGATAAAATGAGAACTCTCAAGAAAGATCTCATTGAATGGAAAAAAGAAAGGCTTTCACTGGAAAAAGAGCTGAATCGTTTAATGAGGTGAGCTTGGTCTTATTAGTAGTTTTTGGACATTAACGGCTTGCTAAATAGAAAATTCCTGATTAATTGCCTGCTTCCCGCACTAGGGCTTACTGGCAAGGAGCTAGTTTGAAATTAAAAACAATATGAGTAAAAAAACTACGGTAGACGAAATTATCAACCCAGCTGACTTCCGCCTTCATGAAGGTGACACAGGAAGTGCTGACTTCCAAATTGCGCTTCTTACAAAGCGTATCAAACATCTTACAGATCACATGGGTGAACACAAAAAGGACTTTGCAAGTCGTCGTGGTCTTCTCCAGATGGTTGCTCAGCGCCGCAAGTTGCTTGACTACCTCAAAGGACAATCAGAAGAACGCTACTCTAAGCTCATCAAAGCTTTAGGTTTACGTCGCTAAACAATTTTTTAAACGGTCACGGGTTTCCGTGGCCGTTTTGCTTACAGCCTATAGAGGCTGTTATATTAAATCACTATTTCTAAAGGCACTATGTCTCGCTGATAGCAAATAGTTACAAAGCTGCACTTATGCAGTTTTATCAAGTCTCAGCTTAATAGGTTATTAAGAAGGCTTGAATTTGAAGAGAGGCAAATAAGCCGCCCCGCTGGCGCAAAGTGCGTTTAACAAGCAAAGTGGTGGCAATTAAATAAAGAAGAAGAAAAGAAGAATATGAATATGAATATCGAAACAATGACGATTCCTGTGGGATCGAACCCTATCTCAATGGAGACAGGTAAGCTGGCCAAGTTGGCCGACGGAGCTGTGCTCGTGCAGTCCGGTGAAACAAGCATTCTCGTAACGGCTGTTTCGCAATCTAAAGTGAAATCAGGTCAGAGCTGGTTCCCGCTCTCTGTTGAATACAAAGAACGCGCAGCGGCAGCTGGTGTGTTCCCTGGTGGCTACTTCAAGCGTGAAGGTCGTCCTACTGAGAAGGAAATCCTTACATGCCGTATGACAGACCGTCCGCTACGTCCACTTTTCCCCAAAGGATATCTCTACGACACACAGATCGTAGCACTCCTTTTCTCCGCTGATGGAGTGAATGATGCTGATATTCTCAGCATGAACGGTGCATCTGCTGCACTTTGTATTTCAGACATCCCCTTTGCAGGTGCTATCGGTGCTGTGCGTGTAGGACGTGTAAATGGTGAATTCATCGTAAACCCAACATTTGCCGAGCGTGAAGAGAGTGATCTCGATCTCGTCTATGTAG
This sequence comes from Akkermansiaceae bacterium, assembly GCA_051252195.1. Classification (GTDB taxonomy): domain Bacteria; phylum Verrucomicrobiota; class Verrucomicrobiia; order Verrucomicrobiales; family Akkermansiaceae; genus Oceaniferula. The sequence goes on from JBPOGD010000003.1 coordinate 7,861, forward strand.
GTAACAAAACTGAGGTTATCATGATGGAAGGTGCTGCAAATGAGATTCCTGACGAGGAGTTTGTTAAAGCTCTCCACTTTGCACAGACACAGGTAGCGATCATCGTTGACTCTATCGAGGCGTTTGCTGCTAAGGTTGGAAAGCCAAAGCGTGAATATAAAGTAACGCTCGCTAAGGAGGAACTCCTTGAAATTGCTTACGAGATTGCAGGTGACCGCATCGAAGGTGCTATCTACGCAGCTAACAAGATTGAGCGTGAGAAGAAAGTTGGAGCACTACGTGACGAAGTGGAAACAGCGATCATGGAGCGTGCTCCTGAGACTTCTGAGTTCGAAATTGAGCAAGCTTTTGAATATCTTCAGAAGAAAGCGTTCCGCGTGAGTATCATGGAAAAAGGCGTTCGTGCTGATGGGCGTGACATTGATGCACTTCGCCCACTTTACGCAGAAGCTGGTACTATCCCCCGTGTACACGGTTCTGCTATTTTTGCACGTGGTGAGACACAAGCTCTTGCTACAGCAACTCTTGCTCCTGCTGATGAGCGTCAGTATTTTGACAATTATGCAGGTGGTGAAGATAGCAAGCGCTTCATCTTACATTATAGTTTCCCTCCTTTCTCAGTAGGTGAAGCAGGCCGCTTCGGTGGTTTGAATCGTCGCGAGATCGGTCACGGCGCTCTTGCTGAGCGTTCGATTGCACCAGTGATACCTGCTGAGGCAGATTTTCCTTACGCCATGCGTGTGACATCTGAAGTTCTTGAATCCAATGGTTCATCTTCTATGGCGACTGTTTGTTCAGGCGTAATGTCTCTTCTAGATGCTGGTGTTCCTCTTATCCGCCCAGTGGGTGCTATCGCAGTAGGTCTTGTGACTGAGCTCGATGAAAATGATAAGATCAAGGAGTACAAGACCATGCTCGACATCATCGGAAGTGAAGACTTCTACGGTGACATGGACTTTAAAGTCTGTGGAACGAGTGTTGGTATTACAGGATATCAGCTCGACCTTAAGCTTCCTGGTATCCCGCTATCAATCATTGAAGAAGCCGTTGTAAAAGCTGCTGGTGGACGTGACAAGGTTCTTGCTAAGATGGCGGAAACCATTGGCTCGCCTGCTGACCTCAGTGAGCACGCACCACGTATCGAATCAACGAAAATTGATCCTGAGCGTATCGGTGAGCTTATTGGGCCTGGCGGAAAAAACATCAAAGGTATTCAGGCTGAGTCTGGTGCTGACATTAACATCGAAGACGATGGTACAGTTCACGTTTACGCGTCTAAGAAAGAAGGTCTTGATCGCGCAATGGAGATGATCAAGCAGATGTTTGCTGAGGTAGAAGTTGGTACTGTTTATACGGGTCTGATTGTTTCTACGACAAACTTTGGAGCGTTCATGCAGATCATGCCTGGTAAGGATGGCTTAATCCACATCTCAGAGCTGGCAGAAGGCCGCGTTGAGAAGTGTGAAGATGTTGTTAAGAAGGGTGACACTGTTACGGCGAAGTGCATCGGCGTTGACGATCGCGGTCGTGTGAAGATGTCAATCCGTGCTGCCGCCCGTGAAGCAAAGCAGAATGAAGCAGCATCTGAAACGGTAGAGGCGTAGCCTTTTCCTTTGAGATTACTCAATATTTCACGGCGAGCTACTTAGGTAGCTCGCCGTTTTTTTTGGATTGTATTTATTTGAAGAAGAAAAAATAAGTATAATGTATTTACAATGAATGCTTGTGGCAGGGTGTGAAATAGGCTATATTTTGAAAAAGGTGCTTTTAACAAATGAAATGTTAACTAGTGTTTTGCTTCTCTGTTATGAAAAACAACTTCAGGTATCATATGAAAAAAACTCAAGCTCGGGGCGGACTAGCGGCTGCTTTTACACTCGTAGAGATGTTGATCGTCGTGACGATTGTGACCATCATGCTCTCAGTGGGTGCGGTAGGCTTGAAAAACCTCTCTAAGGGCGGTGGTGTCTCTGCGGCGGTGCCACTGGCTGAATCTATCTTTGCGCAGGCCCGTGATCTCGGTGTTAGTAAAGGAGCAAGTGCTCGGGTATTGATTAACGCTGATCAGAATGACCACGAAAAATATTTGAGATATATGATCGTAGCCTATGAGTATGCAGAAGATGATGATTCTTCAACGAGATGGGTAGCTGAGTCTAGGGGAGTGTATTTACCGAAGGGGGTGTATTTCAGTCAACAGTACAGTTCGAGCGAACATTCTGAAGGTGGTGGGTCAGTTGAAGAAGACAACGTGGATCTCTACGGTGGCATTGACGACAGTAGCGCGAACACGAACCTGTCGGGGAATTACTTTGTTTACGAATTTAACGCGGAAGGGAATTCAACGACTCCGGGAGCTAGCTTCGTCGTAAATGCGGGAAGCAAGGCGCAAAAACAGGCTTTCCCAAGAGTTACTGGCAATTCAATAAAAGGATTTGACGGATTTATCATTTGGAAAAAAGGAACGACTTCAGGTTTTAGGCATCCTGATCAGCTCGGCATTCCAAGCAGTATCAAAGCGGGCTCTACATTTTAAAAAATTGAATTGATGAAATACATGAAATTAAGAAATAAACGAGGTTTCACCTTAGTTGAAACTGTAATTGCGATGGGGATTATCGCGATTTTGATGACCGCTTTTATCGGCGCATTTGGTCCAGCGGTAAAAGGTGTACAGAAGTCTGTTTCCAAAAGAGATATTAACCGTCTGGCGGCTACGCTGGAAGCGGATTTTTCTTATTTGAAATCAGGTGACGAGCAGACAGATTACGATACAGCATTTCACAAAGCATATGAGTGGATTGAGGCATCAGGTAGTGACTCTTTGGATGACGCCTTGTTAATCTACCAGTACCGAGGTGATCCGTCATCGCTGCGAGATGACCAGACACTGTCACCTCAAACAGACACATCGAGCCAAATCCCTGGTGAAGATTATGTTCTTCAGTCGGTAATTAGAAGACTCGGTGACAGCGAGGTAAGCGAGGAACTCCAGCCAGGCGTTGTCGTTGGGCGAGTTTTTTACGTCAAACTTACACAGTTGATTTTTGATGAGACGGGGCTGGTTCTTGGTACTGCAGGAGAGATTATTGATCCTACCTTGGACTCATCGGGTGCAAGAGAAGACGTGTCTTCCTACGAAGATTATCCTGATGCTTCTCTTGCCTTCGAGGCTGAGTTCTATGTTTTAAAAAGTAATATTTATTCCTATGTAAGCAATAGTTTCAACTTATCAGACGGAAACAATGATGGGCACCCAGACGCCACTGGGAGATCTATTTTTACTACCAACATGGCGATTATGAGATAACCGAAATAATTGCCAATTTTTTATCATGAATGTCAAAGCCAAATCACGTCCGTCGGGTTTCACCTTAATAGAGCTACTTGTGTCTATGTCCATTACTTTGGTACTTGTAGGTATCTTAATTTACATGACGCAAGTTTCCATGGAAACTTACAATTCGAGTAGCAATGAGGTAAAGGCGTCCCGACAAGCTAAAGAAGCGATAGAAGTACTTAGTCGAGATCTAGAGAGTCTAGTCGTACGCAGCGGCGCTGACGAGAACGAGTGGCTTTACATTGGGGCTGAAACTAGTGATCTTACTGGTCCCTCCGGTAGAGAGATACCAAACTCAAGTCACCTAATCTTTTTTACCGCTGCTACAGATCGATACAATGGTGACATTGGTAGTTCATCTGACAATGGCGGCGATATCTCAGCGGTAAGTTACAGACTTGTTTATCGTGATCAGATTTCTGACACTGACGATGAAGAGCATGCTGTTTTTTCTCTGTATCGCCATTTAGCCGATCCTGACGAGGCCTTTGATATCCTAGCTTTAGAGGACTTAGAATCAGGATCAAGCTCTGTGTTTTCGGAATCCGAAGATCTTAGTGCTGAAAACTTCCTCGTGGAAAATATCTATGAGTTCACAGTGACATTCATGGTCGAGTACACAGATAATGAAGATACTGAGGTTGAGCGAGTGATATTAGCCCATAATACTTCTGATGGTTATACTGAGTTTCGTTTAAAAAGTAATTCGATCGTTACTTCTCCCAGCAATGAGCTTATTGAGTCGGGCTCAGTAATTGGTGCTGAGATAAGTATTACCGTACTAACCGATAAAGGTGTGACGCTCGCTAAGAAGTCGGGGATTCTTCAGGATGACCTACTCAAGAAACACAGCTACCAATACACAAAGAAAATTATAACTCCTAGATAGTGTCTTAAGTAAACTTTATTCAGGCTATTCTATTCAACTTGGAGTTCAGTTGTTTTAGAATTGTTGCCGGTATCAATTTCGGTTTCCGTGATGTTTACCGTTGTTTCTATACTAATGGTGTCACCATTACTGGGAAGTACTATGGGCAACGTGTAGGTGTGTATTTCTCCAACTGCGAGGCTGCTAATATTGTAGCGTTGGGTGCCCGTTGAGGTCGTGACGGTAACATCGCTATTGATAAGAGTTTCTGTTCCTTGGTTTTGGATTGTTACCCAAGCCTCAGAGGTAGAATCAGGGGAGAGGACTTGGCCAGCTACGGCGATGTCGTAAACACCAGCTGTGTTAATGGTCATAATACGTCCTATATCTAGGATGCCTGCGCCGTAATCATTATCGTCACCCGGGAGACCTGCGTCATTGGTAACGCTAAGCACAAGGTTAGCGGCATCAGTCGCAGAAAGATCATACTCGGACATAGCAGCGGCTATTGCACCCGTCACAAAAGGGGCACTGGCAGATGTGCCAGAGAATGAAATAAGCAACTCATCTCCCCACGCCGCATTAACCCCATAACCAGGAGCGGTGATATTGAGGTCTTCGTCACTGCTGGAGAAATCGAGATGTTCTCCTTCTGCCTCGATGGCACCTGTGGAAATGACACCCTCATTATCAGCTGGGAATAGCGCATTTTCCGCTCCCTCGTTACCAGAAGAAGCGACAATTATAATGCCGTTTTCCAATGCGTAGTTAACCGCCTCTTGCACGAGTGTACTGTTGACAGCAGAGCCCATAGAAATATTGATGAGATCAACTCCCGAGTTAACTGCCTGCATAATGGCTTCAGCGAGTGTAAACGAGTCGGAGTTTCCAAATTCATCAGTTACGCGGATGGATAAGATATCGGAAGAAGGAGCGACTCCTGGAGTAAGTGAATGATCGCCAGAAATAATCGAGGCCACAGCGGTGCCGTGACCTAGTTGATCGGCTCCATTTGCAAGCTCTGTGAGATTGATAAACGAAAGTGCACCACTGCCGCTGAGTGCTAAGTGATTATTAACTCCAGAATCGATGACGGCGATAAAGATGCCCTGTCCCCAGCTGGAGTTATCACCCGTGACTCCAAGCCAAGCAAGTGACTGGCTACCAAAGCCTAAGGCGCCATCTTGAGCGGAAGCCGTGCTGGGGGTTGGTAATGTAACGAGGTAATTGTAGAAGAGTTCTGCACCGTTGATATTCGAGAAATCGGAGTCGCTGCCTAACCCAAATCTCACTGCTCTTAATGAATCTGAACTGCCTAAAAGCTTAAGCCCGCGTGCCGCCATACTGGCAAGAAAAGCACGGTAGTCCTCTTCATTGGCAAACCGTGCGATGCGTTCGTTGGGAAGTGCAAATAGTGGAAGCTCTGGGTGTGGATTGACTGATCTCGCCTTTATTTCACCTCTTCTCAGAGGTTTGTTTTCGGGTAATGTCTGAGGTGTTTGGATTTGAGGCGCGCTTTGGCTTATCTTTTCCGCAGGTATTTCTACAACATTAGATTTGCTAAATAGATATGCTACAATACCTGCAAGTATCAATAAGGCAGCTATGAAGTAGGGAGATGATTTTTTCTTTTTCATATTTGAAACGTGAGCCTAGCCCCAATTGAGTTCTGATCACTCTAACCCTTAATACGGATGATGGTAGCGAATTTTTTTCTATTTCTTTTGCGTTTTGAAAAGGCTTGCACTCAATAGGGCGGGTTTTAGAGTGCGAAAGTATGTCTAAACTCCGAATCGTATTTATGGGAACAGGTGATATTGCTATCCCATCGTTTACTTCATTATTTGATCAGAACCTCATCGCGCTTGTTACTCAACCTGATAAACCAGTGGGAAGGAAGCAGATACTGACACCACCAAAAATTAAGGAGTTGGCAGAGGAGAAGGGTATAGCTGTGCTACAACCTGAAAAGGCTAGGGAGAAAGCGTTTCTGGCTGAACTTCGAGCACTGGAGCCAGATCTAATCGTAGTGATGGCCTATGGTCAGATTCTCTCTCAAGCGTTTCTGGACATCGCAAAAGTGGCATGCATTAATCTCCACGCGTCACTGCTCCCTAAATATCGAGGAGCGGCATGTATTCAGGCTGCCATTGATGCAGGTGATGAGTACACAGGTATTACGATCATGCATGTGGTGAAGGCTCTGGACGCTGGAAACATTATTTTAAAAACAAAGCTGCGTATAGGTGAGCAAGAAACAGCGGGGGAGCTGCATGACCGGCTGGCTCTCATTGGCCCAGAAACACTTCTCAAGGTTCTTGCCATGATAGAAAGAGGGGCGGCCAGAGGTGAGCCACAGGACGAGTCTCTGGTGAGTTATATCCCTAAGTTAATGCGTGAAGATGGGGAAATTGATTGGACTCAGACAGCAGAGGCTCTTGAGCGAAGGATTCGCGCCTACGATCCATGGCCTGGCACGTCGACGAGCTATTTGGATAAAAAGGGGAGGAAGCGGAGGCTTAAAATTTTCCCTCAAGTTTGTGTATCTGAGCTCACTGGTATACCAGGAGAAGTTATCTCCACAGACGGGCTACTGGTGGTTGCCTGCGGCCAAGGAGCCTTGGAAATTGAATACCTTCAACCCGACGGATCAAGACGAATGCTCGCCAGTGATTTCTTGATGAGTGCGCCCTTTGCTCTAGGGAGCCGTCTCGGGTGATGGAGATGAGAGACTAGCTAAGCTGAGCTTTTTGATGCCTCGATGGACACGGAGCTTGAGGTTTCGAGCATGAAATTGGGCACGGCCTTTTGTTTCCAGAGAGCTTAGAACTTCATTAATTTCGGATAGACTCATATTGGCTGCAGCAAGATCATCAAGGCGAAGGTTTTTGGAAAATGTTTTTAGTCTTTGGTAGTCTATTAAGTATCGATCGCTTAAACGGTGATAAATTTCATAATGACTGTCTTCTTGAATGGGGTGGGATTTTATTTTCTGAAAGATAGCGGCTGCTTCATTCCAGGCTCCCATATCCCAGTTCTTTAATGCTGCAAGCATGTAGTAGGGGATACCAACGGGCGAGTTACCAGCCTCGATAGCATAGACGGTTTCTAATGAAGAGATTTTTCCAACTAGATCGATGAGCAGGATGTCATTGGTCGCTGTGGCATCAGAAAATAGGTTATTAAGCTCATTAGCGCGCTGTGCAGCGAGTTCGCCATCGCCACTGAGATAGCAGCACATCACGCTTTTGAGGCCGAACCATGAAGTGCTAGGTTGGGTCAAAGCTTCTTCCTCCAAAAGACTGAGGAAGAGCTGATCTGCTTCTAGAAAGGCATCATGTTGGAGCTGGTTGTAGGCATGATCAATTAATGCCTGCGTGCGCAGTGCTTCCCCATTGCGGTCGGTTTCTGGCTCATCAATTTCTGGTTCTTTAATGGTATTCGCTAATGGAGCTGGTGGTTCAGGCAGTTTCGTGTCAATTGGCTGAATTTTTAGATAAGTAAAACCAGCCCCCCCCAAGATAAAAAACAAAATCACGGCTCCTATAGTTAGCATGGGGCGGCGCGATGGCGCGCGCGGACTGGAGTCTGTATCATCGAGGGTGTCAACTTCAGCTTGGACAATGTTTGACTGCTGCTGAATAAAAAGAGCCTTTTGAGCTGCTTGTGATGCTAGCTCCATTTCTTCATAGGATAAAAACCTGTCGTCTGGATTGAGCGCCATGGCTTTATCAATAAGATAACAAGTTTCAGGAAGTAAATGAGGCGCGATCACTTTGAGTGGCGTGATGTTTTCCTTTGCCGCTCTAACTGAGCCAGTGGTTTTGACATCGCTTGGTATAGGAGCTTGTCCTGTCAGCGCGTGGTATAAGGTGGCTCCTAATGAGTAAATATCACTTCGAAAATCTTCCTCGGCAACATCGAGGACTTCTGGAGAAACATAGTAAGGCGTTGCCCAGATTTCATCTGCCTGAACGGTTCCATCCTGCGTCATCAGTGCGAGGCCGAAGTCGACAATTTTCACATGCCCTTCTGCATCAAAAAGAATATTACCTGGTTTTACATCGCGGTGAATCAAGCCTGTAGCGTGCGCTGCGTTTAATCCTGCTATCATCTCAGAAGCGATGTGGAGTGCCTTCTCTTCTGTAATGGACTTTTCCGATTCGATGATTTGCTCAAGGCTGCTGCCTATCACCATTTCCATGACGATGTAGAGTCTCCCATATTCCCAGCCGACACTGAGGACCCTGACGACATTAGGGTGACTAATGGATGCCGTGATACGCGCTTCCTGCTCGAACTGGGCGATGCGCTGCTCGTCTTGGGAGTATTTCTCGTTAAGAATTTTAATGGCGACAACGCGATCCAAAACGACGTCGTGCGCCTTATAGATCATGCTCATGCCTCCTTCCGCATAGGGCTCATCAATTAGATAAGAGCCAAGCTGGCAATCTACTTGGACTGGATACGCACAAGATGGACAGACAAAGCTCATGAATGGGTCAACGGATGACATGTCCATCGAGCAAGCGCATGCTTCGCACGGTTTGATATGCTGTACCTCTATTTCCTTCATGATCGTAGGAAACCTAACTAGCGAAGTAGTGATTGAAAATAATAAACCGTTGTTGAATGATCATGAAGGCTTTTTAGAGGAGAGTTTCTCCATCATCACAATAATTGCGATACCTCCGATGAGCCAAGCTAGAGCGATCCAAGTGTTAGTAGACTGGAAATCAGGCGTTGTGCGATTCCAGCCTATGATTTTATCTTCAATCTCTAGAGAATAGACTGGCAGTTTCCACGGCCAAATAATAACGAGAGAACCAGCCACAAAGCCCGTGATTAAAGCGATGGCAGTGCTGTGGTAACGTTTAAATAGCCAGCTTAAAACATGCGAAAGGGCGATTAGTCCAAGCACCGCGCCGATGCCAACAGGGATCAGGATAGGCAGCGACGCGGAAAAATTAAGGTCGGTTAAATCGCTGATCGCTTGGATCATAATTAGTTGATAGTTACCCAGTAGTAGAAGCACAAAGGATCCTGAGATACCGGGGATAATCATACTGCACATAGCGGCTACGCCACAAACCATAAGGTAGAGAGTGTTTTGGCTTTCCGATGCAGGCTCAATAAATGCCATTGAAACAGCAACTGACAGGCCGATTAATAGGGCGACATATTGGGCGACACTCCATCTGGACACTAGGCGGCCCACGGAAAACACAGAAGCTAAGATGAGGCCGAAAAATAAAGCCGCGACGATCACAGGGTGGGACTCGAAGGCGTACTTCAGCACCTTTGCTAAGGTAAGGATTCCCGTTACCATCCCTGTACCCAAGGATGCAATGAAGAAAAGATCAATATGCTGGGCAAAACCAGGAAGGTCTCTTTTGAGAAGTAGCTTGATAGCATTGATATCACAGGACTTCAGGGCGTTGATGAGCCTCTCGTAAATGCCTGTGATAAAAGCAATCGTACCCCCAGAAACGCCAGGGATTACGTTGGCCGCCCCCATTGCAAAACCTTTAATGAAAATAAAGAAGTATTCCATGGGGGCGTGAGTTTACTCAGGAGTAAAAAAGCTAACACTTACATTTCAAGCATCATACGACTTGGGTTTTCCAAGCAGTCTTTAATGCGGATAAGGAAGGTGACAGCCTCTTTGCCATCAACGATGCGGTGATCGTAGCTCATTGCCAAATACATCATGGGAAGAATAACTACTTCACCATTAACTGCCATAGGGCGCTGTTGGATGGTGTGCATACCTAGAATACCACTTTGAGGAGGATTGAGAATAGGCGTACTGAGTAGTGATCCGTAGACACCTCCATTCGAGATGGTGAATACACCACCTTGAAGATCCGTGAGCTGGATTTTACCCTCTTTAGCCTTCATGGCGTAATCGAGAATATCTTTTTCTATTTCAGCAAAGCCTTTTTGATCACAATCGCGCAGGACTGGAACGACGAGCCCTTTATCAGTACCAATCGCACAGCCCACATCGTAGAAGTGGTTTTGGATGATATCGGTTCCGTCGATACGTGCATTGAGTGATGGTACATCCTTGAGCGCTTGTACCACAGCTTTGACAAAGAAGGACATGAAGCCGAGCTTGCAATCGTGTTTCTTAATGAAATCAGCCTGTACTTCCTTACGCAGCTTCATGATGGCCGACATGTCGACTTCATTGAACGTCGTAAGAATAGCTGCATTTTGCTGAGCACCTACCAAGTGGCTCGCAATCTTACGGCGCAGCATGCTCATTTTTGTGCGTGTTGTACGGCCTCCATCTTCCTCCACGGATTTGCCAGCAGGCTGGCCCTTGCTCGGGGAAACAGATAGATTGGGTTTTACCGACGCGGCAGGCGTGGATGGTGTCGCCTTGGCGGCAGGTGCCGTCGACGCGCTTGGTGACGGAGTACTACTTGCTTTAGCTTCTGATGGAGCGGGAGTGCTCACTGCAGCTGGTGCTGAAGTAGCAGCCCCAACGGTGAGTGTTGCTATCAGGGCACCAATGTTTACTTCCTCACCTTCAGCAGTGATGATATTTAAAGTGCCATCTTCCTCTGCTTCTAACTCATTAGAAACCTTATCAGTATCAAGTGTGACTAGCGGGTCTCCTTTTTTAACCGCGGCACCATCAGCAACATGCCAATGACCGATGTTGGCAGATGTAATTGACTCGCCAGCAGCGGGTACAATAATATCGATGACTTTAGCGTCTGCAGAACTATCACTTGGCGCTGGTGAGGAATCTTCAGCAGGTGTTGCGGCAGGAGTGGTGTCAGATTTCTCAGCCGCTGGAGCGGCATCGCTAGCTTCGATGTTAGCTACTACAGTGCCGATAGAAACTTCCTCACCTTCTTGGACGAGGATCTTTAAAGTTCCCGCTTCGTCAGCTTCGATATCGTTGGAAACTTTATCTGTTTCAATTGTCAAAACCACGTCTCCTTTGTTAACAGACTCGCCGTCAGCTTTGTGCCAGCATGCAACATTTGCGGAAGTGATTGACTCACCCACATTGGGGATTTTTATCTCAGTAGCCATAGTAATAGGTTAAATGTAAATTGGGGAAAAATGATATATTAAACTTCAAATGCTTGTTCAAGAAGCATGTTTTGCTCGCGTTTGTGCTGAGCCTTTGATCCAGCTGCTGGGCTCGAGGAGGATTTGCGTCCTGCGTACCTAATACGTGAATCGAGTTCATTTGCGAGACGAGGAGCTACATAGGTATAGGCACCCATGTTTTTAGGCTCTTCTTGTGCCCAGACCCACTTCGTGCAGTTTGTGAATGGCTTGATGAGTTGCTGAAGCATGTCTTCGTTAAATGGATAGAGTTGCTCGATGCGGATGATGGCGGTGTTAGTAATACCCGCTTCATTGCGGTGCTGAGCAAGGTCGTAGTAGACTTTGCCTGAGCAGAAGACAACGCGCTCGATCTCCTCTGGGTCTTTGAAAACTTTTAAATCAGGTAGCATTTCCTGAAAGCTTGTGCCATCGAGGAAGTCCTCTTCATTAGAGACAGCCTCTGGTCTGGTGAGGAGGCTCTTCGGTGTCATGATGACAAGAGGTTTGCGGAAACCACGCTTCTTCTGTCTGCGCAGAGCATGGAAGTATTGAGCAGGTGTGGATATGTTGGCCACTTGAATGTTTTGCTCAGCACAAAGCTGGAGAAATCGCTCTAGACGAGCACTTGAGTGCTCAGGTCCCATGCCTTCGTAGCCGTGAGGAAGAAGCATGACGAGGCTGCTTGGCGTTTGCCATTTGGATTCTGCAGAAGCGATAAATTGATCAATAATGACTTGGGCTCCATTTGAGAAGTCACCAAACTGAGCTTCCCACATGATTAGCATATTGGTAGCGCCGAGTGAGTAACCGTAATCAAATCCGAGTACAGCGGCTTCAGAAAGTAGGCTGTTGTATACACAAAATTTGGCTTGGTCTGGGGAAACTTGTTTAAGTGGGATGTGGCGCTCACGAGTCTCAGAATCATAGAACACTGCGTGACGATGACTGAAGGTGCCACGGCGTACATCTTGACCTGAAAGGCGGACTGGATGACCTTCCGTAAGCAGCGCCCCCCAAGCAAGTGATTCAGCGAAAGCCCAATCGAATCCTTTTCCTTCTGATAGAGCTTCGAGGCGTCTTGGGATGAAACGCTTAGCGAGAGTTTTGTGAAGGTTGAAACCATCAGGGATGGTGGTCAGTACATTGCCGATATGTTGTAATGCATCTTTGCTGATACCAGTGTTAACTGGATCGTGAGTATAATCGGGCTGAGCTTCGGCAGTGGAGCCACTAAAAGCATCGCGCTCACCAGCTTCCATGTGCTTAACCATTTTTTCATAGCCAGCGTCGAGGCGGTCTTGGATCGAGTTTTGCACTTCGTCAGCCGCTTCTTGAGAAAGGGCACCACTCTCAACGAGGCGGCTTTTGTAAAGGTCGCCAATAGGTTTGCGTGCATCAACTTTTTTGTAAATGTGCGGCTGAGTGAAAGCAGCTTGGTCAGCTTCATTGTGACCGTGACGACGGTAGCAGTACATGTCGATGACGATATCGCGACTAAATTGCTGGCGGAATTCAAGGGCGACTACTGCAGCCCATACGAGCTCCGAAGGCTCTTCGCCATTGACGTGAATGATAGGAGCTTCGATCATTTTAGCAACGTCCGTAGCATATTGCGATGAACGGGCGTCTTCAGGCATGGTGGTAAAGCCAATCTGATTGTTAATGATGATATGGATGGTTCCACCCGTACGGTAACCAGGTAATTGTGATAGGTTGAGAACCTCAGCTACGGAGCCTTGACCTGCAAATGCAGCATCGCCGTGGAGAAGAATAGGGAGGACTTTTTTACGGTGCTCCTCGGTTACGTCGCGGTTGCACTCGAGAATGTCGCCTTCGATGAGTCTCTGGCGGGCGCGTGCCTTACCCTCTACGACAGCATTAACTGCCTCAAGGTGACTTGGGTTTGCCGCGAGACTTACGCGAACTTCTCCGTCTTCAAGGGTGCGGACACCTTCGTAACCTAAGTGATATTTCACGTCACCGTCACCAGCCACAAGGTCTGGTACGTAGTTGGGTGTAAATTCATAGAGGAGAGTAGTGAGAGACTTCTGGAGAAAGTTACGCAGTATGTTTAGGCGACCACGATGAGCCATGCCCATCTCGATTTCACGGACATCGGAGCTAGGACACTGTTCGAGAATAGTGTTGAGCAGTACCATAGTCGCTTCACCACCTTCAAGAGAGAATCGCTTTTCACCGAGGAATTTTTTCGCGAGAAAAGATTCAAACATTTGAGATTCAAGGAGCCATTGCAAGACACGTGACTCATCGATTTTCACTGTATTCTGAACTTCAGCACGGTTTTCAACGCGGAAGCGTATCCAGTTTCTGATCTCAGTATTAAAAATATGCATGAACTCCACTCCAAGGTAGCTGGAGTAAGTCTCTTCTAAGGCCGCGATCATCTCGCGGAGCTTCATTTTTTGTCCATTGCGAAAAAACTGTGTGGATACCTCACGGTCGAGATCACTGTCATTGAGGCCAAACTGAGAAAGCTCAAGACGGGGGTTTCTGATACCGCTGGCATCAAGAGGGTTTAAGTGTGCCTGAGTGTGACCGAGGGTACGGTAGTTATACACAAGGCTAACGACTTTACCGCGGAAATTGAGATATTCTTCATCGGCGGATGCCGGGTCTCCAGTGACAGTTGCTGTAGGTGCAGAGTTAGAATTGCCACCAACCTGTGCAGTGCCGAGCTCAAAGCCTTCAAAAAATGATTTCCAATCTTCTTCAACAGATTGGGCGTCGTCGCACCACTGTTCATATTTTTGGTCGAGTAGATCGGCATTGAATCGAGCTGAGACGGATGATTTCATAGATGGGGAAATGAATATTTACTGACGCAAGTTGTTTTTATTACTTGGTACGAGCGGAAACTTGGGTCTAATTACTGCTACACGACAATAGAGTCAACGCGCAAGCGTATCATTATCTATTATTTTTCCCCATTTACCAATAATACAATTCATACATTCCATGATTGAAGTTCATAATCTCTGTAAACGCTACGGTAAGCACACTGCTGTTAAGGATATTAGTTTTGAAGTGGGAAAGGGGAAAATAATTGGTTTTCTGGGACCTAACGGTGCAGGTAAAACCACGACACTGAGAATGCTGACTGGCTATTTGCCGCCAACTTCAGGCAGTGCTAAGATAGCAGGTTACGACATGTTTCGTCAGTCTCTCCAAGCGCGACGCCATATCGGCTATATGCCAGAAAATGTACCGCTGTATGATGAAATGCGCGTGCGTGAGTACCTGCGTTATCGAGGTCAATTGAAGGGGCTCAAGGGGAAGCATTTACGTGCCAATTTAGCTGAGGCGATGGATCTGTGCAGTCTCACCGACGTTAGGCGCAAAATGATCAAAACTCTCTCTAAGGGGTACCGTCAGCGTGTTGGTCTCGCGGATGCGCTTATACATAAGCCTGATCTACTCATCCTTGATGAACCGACGAATGGTCTGGATCCGAACCAGATTCGCTCCATTCGGAAACTGATCAAACGTCTGGGGGAAACACATACCATTATGGTTTCTACCCATATCCTCAGTGAGGTGGAAATGATCTGTGATCACGTTATCATCATTGATGAAGGAGTAATTAAAGCCACAGGATCACCTGCTGAGCTCGTAAGCCAAATGCGGGCAGCTGGTAAAATCACGCTAGAAATTAAAGCCGATCCTGAGCAAGCTTCTCATGCGATTAGTCAGCTTGCGAACATCAAAAAAATCACCCAAGAAGAGGGAGAAGAGGGTTGGGCGAATTTTTCAATCCTTGTTGATGCTCATACTGATACTCGCGAACGCATTTCCAGTTTAGCAGCTCAGCACAACTGGCAGATTAGAACGATTCATAGGCACCAAGCCACACTTGAGGAAGTTTTTGTCGAACTCACGAGGAAAGATTAGATGTCAGTTTTACTGTTGTATATTGGGTGTCAGCGCCATTCTGTTAGTTGATTAATATTTAAACACTGCTTGCTGGCACAGGGCGTGCTATTGATCCTGTACATCAATAATTCAATGGCAATTCGCGTAGCACTCTATCACAAAACAAGGTATGATTATGATCGTTTGGCCACATTAGGGCCACAGGTTATCAGACTACGTCCAGCTCCTCATTGTAGGACTCCTATCGTTAGTTATTCTCTGACGATTCTACCTGAAGATCATTTCCTCAACTGGCAGCAGGATCCTCAAAGCAACTATCTTGCAAGATTGGTTGTGAATCAGCCAACCAAGGTTTTTAGTATCGAGGTGGATTTAGTTGTCGATCTGGCACCGATTAATCCGTTTGATTTTTTCTTGGATGACTACGCAGAGCATTATCCTTTCGAATATAAATCAGCACTTCAGCGCGAGCTAAGATCTTATTTTGAACAGCATCCACTGACACCACTCTTTAAGGATTTCTTGGCAACGATTGATACCAGCGAGGTGAGATCGATTGATTTTCTCGCGATGGTCAACCAAAAGGTTTTTTCTTCCCTGAGATATACCTTGAGGATGGACCCAGGCATTTACAGTCCCGAACGAACCTTACGTGAAGGTAGTGGAAGTTGCCGTGATTTTGCGTGGCTGTTGGTGCACCTATATCGCCGCTTAGGCCTAGCGGCTCGATTTGTTTCTGGGTACTCGATCCAGCTCGCTCCAGACGAAAAACCTGTCGATGAAAATGCCGCAGCTGGAGTGGAGGAGGACGTCTGTGATCTGCATGCATGGTGTGAGGTTTATCTTCCAGGAGCAGGTTGGGTTGGTTTAGACGCTACCAGCGGATTGTTCTGTGGCGAGGGTCATATTCCACTAGCGACTTCAGCGGATGCACAAGGTGCCGCCCCCGTGGAAGGTGGGATTACTGAGTGTAAAACTGAGTTTGACGTTGCGATGACCGTGACACGTATTCATGAGGATCCGAGGGTGACGAAGCCATACACCGAGGGTCAGTGGGATGCTATTTTAGATTTAGGTGACCGAGTAGACGCGAAGCTCAAAGCGGCAGATGTCAGATTAAGTATGGGTGGTGAGCCGACTTTTGTTTCCCAGTTTGACCAAGATGGTGACGAGTGGATGACAGAGGCGGTGGGGCCTACGAAAAAGCCTTTGTCTGATCAGCTTATTAGGCGCCTGAAAAAAAGTTTTGGCCCTCAAGGTATGCTCCATTACGGGCAAGGAAAGTGGTATCCAGGAGAGCCATTACCACGTTGGGAGATAGGCTTGTACTGGCGTCGTGATGGCGCACCTATCTGGGACAATGAAGCTCTCATAGGTGACGAAACAGTCGACTACGGTTTCACGCATGAAGATGCCTTGGAGTTCATGCTCGAGCTAACGAATCAGTTAGGGGTGAGCGCAGAATATATTAATCCTGCTTATGAAGATCCTGTGAGTTTTGCGCTGAAGGAGCGGAAGTTACCTGTTAACATTGATCCGCTGAAAAACGACCTGTCAGATGCACAAGAACGTGAGAATTTGCTGCGAGTATTTAACCGAGGACTCAATAATCCGGTAGGTTACGTGTTACCGATCGAGCGCGATTCCTATGATGCCCAAGAATGGCATAGCGGGATGTGGATGTTACGGGGTAAGCAGCTTTTCCTAACACCAGGCGACTCGCCACTAGGTTTGCGTTTACCTATGGAAAGTCTTCCATGGGTGAATGAAAAAGATGTTAAGTATTTCATGCCAGCGGATCCTGCTGTGAATAGACAGCCACTACCAGGGCGTCGTTCCGTGGTGGTGCCGCAAGATCGAGGTGATGATCACAAAGCGCGTGTCATCGAGAGAGCGAATCAGGAGCAAGATGCGGCCGACAGTTTTGAAGAAATTTTAAATGATCCGCAAAATAAAATGCCAGCTTACGGCGAATCCGCCCCTTGGGTGATCCGGACGGCTTGCTGCATCGAATGCCGCGATGGCAGACTGCATGTCTTTATGCCGCCTGTTGAAAGCATTGAAGATTATCTTGATCTAGTAGCAGCAATTGAAAATACCGCGAGTACACTCAAGAAGCCTATTATCATCGAGGGTTATACACCACCGCATGATCCTAGAGTCGATTACATGAAAGTGACACCTGATCCAGGTGTGATTGAGGTCAATGTCCAGCCAGCCTACTCATGGCGTGAGATGGTAAAAAACACCTACACTCTCTATGAAGAGGCAAAAAGGTTACACCTTGGCACCGATAAATACCAGTTAGACGGTCGTCATACAGGTACTGGTGGAGGCAATCACATCGTCGTCGGTGGTGCTACGCCAGCAGACTCACCATTTCTCCGCCGTCCTGACTTATTGAAGTCATTGATTGGTTATTGGATGAATCATCCATCGATGAGTTATCTCTTTAGTGGCTTGTTTATCGGGCCAACGTCACAGGCACCACGTGTTGACGAAGGCCGTCCTGACGCAGCATATGAGATGGAGATAGCCTTGAGTCAAATACCCAATAAGGGTGAGCCTAATGTGCCGCCTTGGCTTATTGATAGAACTCTGCGCCATCTACTCACAGATTTAACGGGGAATACCCACAGGGCTGAATTCTGCATCGATAAACTGTTTTCCCCAGATAGCTCGACGGGACGTTTAGGCTTAGTTGAGTTCCGTGGTTTCGAAATGCCGCCGCATCAGCAGATGAGTTTGGCACAACAGCTGCTATTAAGATCTATCATCATGTATTTTTGGGATAAACCATACGAAGCGCCCATGAAACGCTGGTCGACTCACCTACATGACCGCTTTATGCTGCCCTACTTTGTAAAAGAGGATTTTAAAGAGGTAATTGATATGCTGCATACAGCTGGCTATTCATTCCAAGCAGATTGGTTTGTTACCCATTTTGAGTTCCGTTTCCCAGTTATTGGCACGGTGACTTGCGATGGCGTTACGGTTGAACTTCGTCAGGGGATCGAACCATGGTTAGTCCTTGGTGAAGAAGCAGGAGGTGGAGGTACAGCTCGTTATGTTGATTCTTCCTTAGAGCGTTTACAGGTATTTGTAAAAGGTCTCGATGAAGGCCGGCGAGCCATCGCTGTCAACGGCATCGAGCTGCCGCTAACACCTACGGGAACTCCTGGGGAATATGTAGCAGGAGTAAGGTACCGTGCTTGGCAGCCACCCAGCTGTCTACACCCTAACATCCCGGTGCACGCGCCGTTGATTATCGATATTATTGATACAAACAACGCACGTGCTATCGGTGGCTGTAGTTACTTCGTCAGTCATCCCGGCGGACGCAGTCATGAGTCCTTCCCTGTAAATGCGCTTGAAGCTGAGACTCGTCGGGCAGAGAGATTCCACTCCATGGGGCATACTCCTGGGCCGTTTAATATGAGAAAACTCCCGAGGTCGAATGAGATGCCTGTAACCTTAGACCTCCGTCGCCAGTAGTACTGAAATTTTGACGCTTATGAATGCAACCTCCGATAAAAAGAAACTGAAGATGGACTATGAACTGGAGTCATTTTTTGATGAAATGTTCTCTTCTCAAGGTGATCCACGGCAGCACTACAAGTTGTTTTTCGACCGACTTAGTAGGCTCAGTTACTCTGAATTTCAGCAGAAAAGGGAAGCCATCGATCTTGCCTTTCTTCAGCAGGGGATTACTTTCACCGTCTATGGTGAGCAGGAAAGCACTGAGAGGATTTTCCCTTTCGATCTAACTCCTCGTATCATTCCTAACAAGGAATGGGTTCATCTAGAAAAAGGATTAGAGCAGAGGCTGACAGCTCTGAATATGTTTTTGCACGATATCTACCATGATCAGAAAATCATCAAGGATGGTGTCGTGCCGATGGATATTCTGAAGTCAGCCAAGCATTTTCGTCCAGAAATGATGGGCATTGATGTACCAAAAGACATCTACATTCATATCTGCGGCACGGATCTTATCCGTGATGATAAAGGCGAGTACCTAGTTCTAGAAGATAATGGCCGCTGTCCTTCTGGTGTATCTTATATGCTAGAAAACAGGCATGCTATGATGCGCGCTTTTCCGCAGATGTATGCCAACGCCAATGTGCGTAATGTTCTCAATTATCCAGAGAAATTACTTTCTGCATTGAAGCACATTTCGCCTAATGGAAACCCAAATCCAACGATCGCAGTGCTCACTCCCGGTGTTTACAACAGTGCGTATTTTGAACATTGCTCACTCGCTCGTCAGATGGGAGTAGCCATTGTGGAAGGTCGTGATCTCTTTGTGGACACGGATGATAAAGTTTACATGCGTACGACCGAGGGGATGAAACAGGTTGATGTACTCTATCGTCGGATTGACGATGACTTTATTGATCCAGAAGTGTTTAGAAAAGACTCTATGCTGGGTGTTCCTGGTCTTATGCGAGCTTACAGGAGCGGGAATTTAGGCTTGGCAAATGCCATCGGGACGGGTGTTGCAGATGACAAGGTGATGTATTGCTTTGTGCCTGATATGATTAAATACTATCTCGGAGAGGAGTCGATTTTACCAAATGTGAAAACTTGGTTGCCGTATCGTAAAGACGATATGCAGTACATCATGGAGAACTTAGGAGACTTAGTAGTTAAAGCAGCTAACGAAGCGGGCGGTTACGGAATGCTCATAGGGCCGCACGCCACTAAGAAAGAGATTGAAGAGTTTCGTGCCATGGTGAAGGCCAAGCCAAGAGACTTTATTGCCCAAACTCCGATCTCATTGTCACGTCACCCTACATTTATTGATGATGAGGATGATTACGGTGGTCGCCATATTGATCTTCGTCCTTATATCATTAGCGGAGAGAAAACTACGATTATCCCTGGCGGGCTAACACGCGTAGCTCTTAAAAAAGGATCTCTGGTAGTGAATTCCTCACAAGGTGGAGGTAGTAAAGACACTTGGGTTCTCAAAGGGGATTCATAATAAGTGCGCTGAATTCATTTAAAAACAAAAAACTTAATATAATACAATGCTTTGTCGTGTAGCCGATTCGCTCTTCTGGATGAGCCGATATATTGAACGTGCTGAAAATACAGTCCGTCTCGTGGATGTGACCCTTCAATCGCTTTTAGAGACAGCGGAGTCGTGTGACGAACTTAGCTATAAGCACTGGTCGCCTATTTTAGAAAGTCTAGGTGACCATGAGCTTTTCGAGTCAATTTTCCCTGAAAAGACAAGCGTCGATGCAACCTATTTCCTGACATTCAGTGTTAAGAACCCGAGCTCTGTTATCAATTGTATTTCCTATGCACGTGAAAATGCACGAATGATTCGCGACCAGATATCGGTGGAAATGTGGGAGACCATCAATAGGCTTTATTTGTTTCTCAAAAATACCGATGCAGAAAAAGTTTGTAGCGAATTAAATTTCGACTTCTTTCAGAAAATCAAAGAATATACCCTTCTTTTTCAAGGTATCAAAGAGGTGACCTTCAATCATAAACTAGGCTACGAATTTTTAAGTTGTGGGTATTATTTAGAACGTGCTGACAAAACTTGCCGTATTCTTGACACTAAGCGCTTCATGAATAAACGCAATGTGAAGGACGACGGTACTTTAGACAGCGCGCAGTGGACGGCTATCTTACGCGCAAGCAGTGCGTATGATGCCTATTCACAAGAATTTGTGCGACGTGGTGATCATAATTCAGTAACTCGTTTTCTCATGCTTTCGAGGGACTTTCCAAGATCTGTGCTATTTTGTATCACACGCTTACAAACAGCAATCCACGCCATCTCACGCTGTCCTATTTCTCATTATGCCAATGAAGTGGAACGAAAGGTTGGAATGCTCATTTCGCAGCTGAAATACACAGATCCAGAAAAACTTGATCGCAAGCAAACAAAAAAACTAATCAAGTCCATTGAGGATCAACTGGCTGAGATCGCTATTGCACTTAGTGACCAGTATATGTTCTCCGAAATATCGGATCCGTCGACTGAATTGGTGGAAAGTTAAAGTAAAAAAGAAGAGTTGGGTTATTGCTGAATTGGTTTATTTGTGGTCTCACTTCATTTCCACCTATGAATATGAGTCAGTCACAATCTATGGCCAGCAGTAGCCCCCCTAGCTGGTTCTATCAGTACGCTGCCGAGTCAGGTAGCTACGATGAGTATATGGATGCTCAAGGCAATATCCGACCTCACTGGAGCGGTATCGCTCAGAAATTACAGCAAATTTCTCCCGATTCATGGAGGCGTAGAAAGGTGCAGCTGGATAAGCTGATCCACGAATATGGAGTGACTTACAACCTTTACAGTTCATCAGGGAGTGAGAGAAGTGCTTGGTCCATGGATATGCTGCCGCAGTGCCTTCCAGAAGCTGAGATTAATCAAATTGAATCAATGTTAGGCCAGCGAGCTTTTCTGTTGAATTTGATTCTACAAGATGTCTATGGACGTCAAACTTTACTTAAAGGCGGCAGGATTGATCCTTATCTAGTTTATGCAAATCCTCATTATCTAAGACCTTGTCACGGTTTGTTAGGTTCAAGAAGTCGTCACATTCATGTCTATGCCGCCGATCTGATTCGCGGGTCCGACGGTAACTGGCAAGTACTCACTGATAGAGTTGAATCGGCGGGCGGCCTAGGCTACGCCTTGGAAAATAGGGCGCTGATGTCGCGCGTCTTCCCCGTAATTATGTCGGAGTCGGGAGTGAAGTCTCTGCAACCATTTACTCATGACTTTAGTCAGTATATTGAGTCCTTAGCTCCATCTTACGTAGATAGTCCCAATATAGCTTTATTAAGTGCAGGGCCGCATCATGAGACGTATTTCGAGCAGTCATACTTATCCAGAAACTTAGGTTTCCACTTGGTAGAAGGCGCAGACCTCATGGTGAGAAATAACCACCTCTACATGAAAACTGTGAAGGGTGTGAAGTCCATCGATGTCTTACTGAGGCGAGTTAACTCGGGATGGTGTGATCCTCTTGAGCTGAACAACCGTTCGCTACTAGGTGTTCCAGGTTTAGTGAACACAATCCGCAAGGGTAATTTAGCGGTAGCGAATGCACTGGGAAGTAGTTTTGCTGAGACAACTGCATTACCAGCTCTTTTACCGTGGTTTGCTAGAAACTACCTCGGTGAGAATCTCGATATGCCATCAGTAGAAACCTGGTGGTGCGGTGAACCTGACAATCTCCAGTACGTCATTGAGCACCTTGACACACTTATCATCAAATCGACATTCCGCTCAGTTACCAGTCCTAGTTATAATGGTCCTCGTTTAAGCCAGCAGGAAAAAGCCGATTTGATAGCACGTATTAAACAAAATCCTCAAGAATACTGTGCAATAGCGGCTATTAACAGAGCCACGGTACCCATTGCAAAAGATCGTAGTTTAGAGCCTAGACCCTATGTAATGCGGGTAATGATGATTCCTTCTGAAAATGGCTGGAAGATCATGCCAGGAGGTTTAATCCGCTATCCAGAGGAAAAAGATGGTGAAATTTCCGTGTCCATGCAGAGAGGAGCAGGGAGTAAAGATATTTGGGTTATTGGAGATTCGTCTAAAGTAAACGACGCGACAGAAATTCAGCAAACAGTGAAAGCGAGTTTGCCAAGATCAAGAAGCCAACTCGAAGAAGATCTACCGAGTCGATCTGCGGATAATTTATTTTGGCTAGGACGTTATCTCGAACGTGCTGAGTCACTTGCCCGATTACTAAAAACGATCAGCAGTATGCTTATTAGCCAAGCAGGAAGCTACTCACTCAAGTCAGCGAAACCGTTCGTTAACGAGTTGCCGATGCTTCCTCAGGAAAAATTTGCTCTGTCCTATGATTTGTTGCCCATAAGTTTAGAGGAAACGGAGGAGCGAATGCTGCACGCACTTTATGATAAGCTCTCGGGCGAAAGTTTGAGAGCCAACTTTGCAAATATTGAGAAAGCGGCCTCTACTGTGAAGGAACGTCTCTCTAACGATAGTTGGCACAAGCTGATCGCAGTTTGTGACGTGGCAAAGCAAGAGAATAATCAGAAGGTCTCTGTCTATGACGATGATGTCGTGCTCTCACTAAATCAGACCCTTGATAACCTATCAGGATTTGTTGGGAATCTAATGGAGAATATGACGCGTAGTTTGGGCTGGTTTTACCTTCAGATTGGACGGCGTGTCGAGCGAGCACTCTCGATAGCACGTATTCTGAAGTCTGTATTCATGACGGGTCAGATTAATGCTGAGAGTACATTAGAGCACCTCTTGATATGGGGTGACAGTTCTATCACTTATCGCCGACTTTATCTCAACTCGTTGCATCCTGATAGTGTGCTAGATGTCCTTTGTTTCGACGAAACAAATCCACGTTCGCTCGCGTATCAAGCAGTAGAGATTAAAGAGCTTTTTGCCCAACTCCCACATCACAGCACGACGCGTAAACATCCTATGGATATTTGTGCACTCAGTTTGTATAGCCGAATCGCCCTCTGTAAGTCATCCCAACTAACTGAGCCTTATCTTGAGGGAAATAGTGCGGAAGCGATGAAGTTTTTTGATGATACGATGAGCGATCTTGTGTCTATCGCTTACGAGATAGAGCAGACCTATTTTGCTCATGCTCAGTCAGACCTAGATGATTCTGTGATAGCCTAAAATTTATAGAAATGTCGAAATATAGTATCAAACATCGAACCGAATATAATTACTCACATCCAGTGAGTATTTCTCACCACTGTGCTCGTGTGAAGCCATTGAGTAATGACCTGCAGACTTGTGATAAGTTCAGTATCAAGGTTTCACCCATGAGCGATGAGGTCGAGTTTCGGGAAGACTATTTCGGGAACATCGCCCATATGTTTTCTATCCCAGAAATGCATCAGTCATTTAGTTTAGAAACAGAGAGCGTGGTAAATGTGCATGCTAAAACTTTCAATCTATCCTTGTCTACTATGTCATGCGCTGAAGTTCGTGACTTTGTCACTCTGGAAAATCCACGTGATCATGTAGGCATTAGGGAGTTTAGCTATGCTACTGAAATCACGGCGCGCTTCCCTGAATTAGTCACTTTTGCTCAGCAGGTCTTTCAAGATCAGAAGCCGATTGGTCGTGCTGTGTTAGACATGCTGGATGTTTTTAAGGATGAATTTAAATTTGACTCGAGGGCAACTGATGTTTCAACCCCTATTTCAGAAGTCTTAAAAACACGTCGAGGTGTCTGCCAAGACTACGCTCACCTAATGATCGCTGCACTACGTGCTTGCGGGCTTTGTGCTAAATATGTGAGTGGGTACATTTTATCAACTCCGCCGGCAGGGATGCCACGTCTGGAAGGTGCTGATGCATCCCATGCGTGGGTTTCTGTTTTTATTCCCAACTTGGGCTGGGTTGAAGTAGATCCTACCAACCGTCTTGTTTGTGGAGACGAACACGTCCGAGTGGCATATGGCAGAGATTACTCTGATGTATCAATGATCAAAGGCGCTGTCACAGGTGGTGGTAAGCACAGCATCACAGTAGAGGTTACTATGATGCCGTTGAACTTGGTAAAGAAAGACTTGTTTTTACCAAGGAGAAGTTAGATCTCTAGAAACTAACTCCTTAAAGCGTGTGACCCATACGGTCTTTTTTGGTTTGTAGATACTTTGCATTGTGCTCGTTAGAAGGCATGCTGAGAGGAATCTGCTGGGTGATTTCAAGATTATAACCTTCGAGACCCACGATCTTTTTGGGGTTGTTTGTGAGGAGGCGGATTTTTCTTACTCCGAGATCACAGAGAATTTGCGCCCCCATTCCGTAGTCACGGAGGTCTGAACCGTAGCCGAGTTTTTCATTGGCTTCGATAGTGTCATAGCCCTCTTCCTGAAGCTTATAAGCATGGATTTTGGCGGGGAGCCCGATGCCACGCCCTTCTTGTCGAAGATAGAGTAGTACACCACCTTCCTTGGCGATTTGCTTCATTGCGGAGTCGAGCTGACCACCACAGTCGCAGCGCTGGGAGTGGAAAACGTCTCCTGTGAGACATTCAGAATGCACGCGGACGAGAGTGGACTTATCTGGAGAGATGTCACCATGGGTGAATGCGAGATGGTGAGCGTCGCTGTTTTCTAGGTAATACAGATGGCATTTAAAATCTCCGTAGTCAGTCGGCATATCAATGGTTTCACCACGACGAACGAGCTTTTCTGAACGGCGGCGGTACTCGATAAGCGTGGCGATGCTACATGCTTTTAGTTGATGTTTCTGCTGATATTCACCGATGTCACCAGCGCGTGCCATGGTGCCATCTTCATTCATGATTTCACAAATGACACCTGCTTCAGGTAGACCAGCGAGCCGTGCGAGATCGACAGCGGCTTCTGTATGGCCTGCACGACGCAGAACACCACCAGATGCTGCGGTGAGGGGGAAGATGTGACCGGGCTGAACAAGTGACTCGGCGGTGGCGGCTGGGTCAGTGAGGAGCTGGATCGTACGGGCGCGATCGGCTGCAGAAATACCTGTGGTGATACCTCGTGCGGCATCGACGGAAATAGTGAATGCAGTTTTGAGTGACTCTTTATTTCTCCGCGTCATAGGGGCGAGGTCGAGCTGCTCAGCGCGTTCAGCAGTTATCGGAGCGCAGATGAGGCCACGACCGTGCGTCGCCATAAAAGCGATGGTTTCTGTAGTAATCGTGGAGGCTGCTGCGACTAAATCAGCTTCGTTTTCACGGCCTGGATCATCGACTACGATGACCATTTTTCCGGCGGCGATATCGGCGATGACTTCATCGATAGAGTTGAGTATGAGGGCTGACATGATGTTTTTAAAATGATGAAATTGATAAAGAGGACTAGCTCTCGGTGCTAGGCAGTGATTGGTCGGCTGGGAGAATGCCTGATTTGATATGAATATCGCGCTGGGGAAAGGGAATTTCAATGCCTTTATCACGGAAAGCCTTCCACACCGCGAGAAGAACCTCCGAACGAACGTTACTTACGCCCTGTGGCGCATCATTGATCCAGAAGCGGATCTGGAGGTCGATAGACGAGTCGCCGAATCCCATGAGAAGGCAAGACGGTTGGGGTGTTTTGAGTACTCGGGTGATTGAGTTCGCTGCTGCAATACAGATGTCAATTGCCTCAGGAACATTGGTGTCATAAGAAACTCCAACGTCCGCTTTAATACGGACAATACGATCAGTAAACGACCAGTTAACGACTTTATTGGTAACGAAGTCCTCGTTAGGGATAAGGATTTCTTTCCTGTCACGTGTGATAACAGAGATGTAGCGTGTTCTCAGTGAGTTAATCCAACCGAAGGTTCCTTCGATCTCGATGACGTCACCTGGTTTGATAGATTTATCAAGGAGGATAATGACGCCAGAAAACAGGTTGGAAATCACTTTTTGAAGACCAAAGCCAACGCCGAGACCCAGTGCGCCAGAGAAAATGGCCAATCCGCCAAGGGGAACACCACCAATTTTTAGAGCTCCTAAAATGGCCGCGGTATAGAGGGCGAGACGACCTGCTTTCCCTATCAGAACTTTAATAGTTGGCGGGATGTCGTTTCTTGGCTTTACGAATGCATCTAGGAAACGTGTGGAAAGCCCCGCTAACCACAGTAAAAGAAAGAGTGCCGCAATGGCTGAAAAAATGGCCCATAGGTTGATCTCCACACTGCCGAGCGGGATACGGATGGTCTGGAATGCTGCACTGACAGGCTCTAGCCAACCAAAGAGATGAAGGGCAAAAAGGAAAAGAATGCCGCCGCCAATAAATTTAGGTGCCGCCTGTCCTTTTGAGACAGCTGTAGTAATGCGGTAAACGACATAAGCACTAACGAGGAGTGCAGCTGTATGAATGTAGTTAGATGGTAGTGCATCAGCTCCTGTAAGAACTAGTTTGTTTGACCAACTGCCGCGTGCTGCCCAGGTCATCCAGAGAAGAATAGCGCATACGATGGGCGTACTGCTCACACGTTTACCTGGATCAAAAAATCGAGTGAGTGCGGTTTGGCAGCGCGAACCTTTAGAAAAAAGAGTTTTTCGTAGTAAAAGAGAAATGCCGAATGCTGCGGCTAAGCTAATGCCGATCGCTGACCATTGCCAATAGTCCTGCTGATCATCGCCGAGAGCGAGGAAGGATTGCTGAATATCTTGAAAGTGAACCATGAGATGTGTCTATCTACGGCGTTTCTTTTCGGCCTTATCGGCGGCGTAATTCTGAAGGCTAGAAAAAACAGCGGGGGGAACGTAACGACGTAGAGAGTCCTCCCAACCTACGGGTCCAACGAGGCTTTTGACCATGCTGGATGATAGCTCTGCGATGTCCCTTGGTGGCATGAGAATTGTAGTCGTGATGGATGGTGCCATATCGCCATTAATATGCCGCATGACGCGCTCGTATTCGTAGTCATTCGAAGAGCGAATTCCCCTTAAAATATACTGCGCGTCAACGCTTTGCGCGTAGTTTACAAGATAGAGGTTGCCAAATTCAGAAATGGTAAGTCGCTCGCAGGAAGGGATGGAGTCTCTGAGCATGGCTAAACGCTCATCCACAGAAAAAGTGTAAGTTTTGGCAGGATTACTACCGATCGCTACATAGAGGCGATCAAACATTTCAAGTCCTTTTTCAATCATCCAGAGATGACCATTGGTAAGCGGATCAAATGACCCGGCGTATACAGCGGTGCGCATATTGAGAGTGGTGGGTGATTATTGATCGGTTGGGACGATTTGTTCAGTTTCTTTCGACAACGGATCTTCATCTTCCCAGATCATGTGTTTGATAGCGATATTATTTGCACGTTGTGCAGCTTCTTCTGAACGAGGACCTTTAAATGAGGCAATGCTTCTTGCCAGTTTTACTGCGGCCTCCCAGCGAGAAGCTGTCTCTAGCATATAAAGTGCCCTAAATCCACAGTTATAGAACCAGCGCCATTCTTCGGTTGCCTCCATGGTATTATTTTCAGGTGTGCGTGCATTGGCGATGACGCTGTAGTAGGCGCTAAAAGATTTTTGGGTATCTCCCATGCTTTCGTATGTTTTTCCTTTTAGGAAATGGATACGATTTCTTTTTCCGTGTGAAAGGTCATTCTGAGATAATAATCTATCGTAGAGCTCTATGGCATCGGCATACTTTTCAGGTTTATTGGCACCTTGGCGATAAAGGCAATCTGCCATCAGTAGCCCAGCATCGCAAAGAATGAAAGAGACGGTGTTCTTATCTTCAAGTAGTGGAGCTAGTGATTCTTCGGCAGCTTCATATTGTCTTAAATCGATGAGGATACGGCTTTGCTGAATACGCGCTTCGGCAGCGAGTTCATTTTTATTGTCGATTACAGCTTGAAAGAGATCGATAGCTTCCTCCTTGGCTTGATTCGTACCAACTAGGCGTGCTGACATGGCACTGTAGAAATTGGCATATTGAGCCGCGCCGCTTTCTGGATAATTAGTTGCGATGTCTTGAAAGGTTAATCGTGCCTGATTATAGTCTTCATTATGGAAGTAAGCTTCTCCTTTCTGCAGCATGAGATTTGGTTTCCTTGAATCATTGGGGAAACTAGCAGTGAATTTTTCTATGGCATCTGCTATGGATTTCCAATTTCCGGCAAGTTCTTCAGCTCTGATTCTGATGAGTGTAATATGGTATTGATCATCAGGACCTGTGAGATAGGGGGAAACAATGTCTAACTGGGACTTAGCGAGAGTGATATCCTTGGGTACTGTGTTTAAACAAGCTTCAGCTAGTGCAATACGTGCCTCATGCTCGCGAGCATGGCCTTGGTTGTTGTTGATGAAGCTTTCGAGCTCTTCTCTGCCAGAGATGTCCAGTTGACTACTTTTCCAAAGTGCTCGCTCAAGGGTGAGGGCGACCATTATTTCTCGATCATTCGTAGTCTCGAAGATTTCTATAAAGGTGTTTAAATGATTAGCCTTGAGGGCTGTTATACCGGCGTTGATAGTTGCGGTCTGAGTGATGATGTTGTTTTTTGAAGAGCGCGCTTCATTAAAATTCTCAATGGCAGCATCAAGTTTATTGTTTTCTGCTAAAAGAAGCCCGTGGATGACTTTTGCCTTCTTCTTCAATGAAGCTGTAACAGAAAACTCATCGATCAGTGTAAGTGAGAAGGATGCTAGCTTTGGCTTCCCTTGTTTAAGATAGAGGTGGGCAGTTTCAATGAGGGACGATGCGATGAGATTTTTATGGATTGAGCTTATTTGCTCTTGGCTTTTGGAGGGGGCTAAAGTTCTAAGCCGATTAAATAACGCCAAGGATAAATTCTGCTTGTCTAATTCATTTGATTTAGCCGATAGGACAGCAAGATGGTACAGAGCTAAAGCCTGTAGCTCGTTAATTGAAGTGGTGCGAGTTTGGTAGAAATAAAGGCTCGTAGCTGAGTTATCTGTGAGATCGGTCGATTGAATAGACGATTGCTCTAAGCCACTCCAATCGCGTAATTTAATTATGGATGGGTGATCGTCTGGAAGATTATCTGGAAGTAGCTCACTAAGCTTGGTGAAAGCTAAAGGTAGCAGAACTGTGCTGGGGTAGTTTTGAATAAATTTTTCCAATGTACTGATCGCTTCTGATTGATCAATGCTTTCACCATCTTCTTTAGGCAGGGCTTGAGCATCCGCTAGATTTAATAGGCAGGTTTGAAAAAGGCGCTCTGTCAGGTAAAGAGGGGATTTAGTGAGAGATTGGAAATAGTCTATTGCTTTGTCTCGATCTTTATCTGCAAGTGCAATGTTGGCTTGAAGGTACTCTCTAAATTTCAAGTTCTTAGAGTTGGATGTATCTATCTTTTCTAATGCGGCGGTAGCTAGTTTGGTGTTGCCTTTATTAAGTAGGATTTCGGCCGTAAGTAGATGGACCGTGTCATTAATTTCCTGAGATGAGGATGGCTGGATCTCTGCCAAGCTACCCAATGCGTCTTCGTAGCGAAGCAATGCTAGATGAATACGCGCTTGAGTGATGACGGCTTGGTTGAAGAGTGGGTGTGTTTTTGTGATGCTCGATAGAGTTTGGCTTGCGTCGTCATACCTTCCCAGAGAGATCAGTGCCTGAGCTTTCCAGAGGGGAGTAGCCGCAAGTTCTATTAAGCCATCTTGCTCTAGTAGAACCAATGCTTCCTGTGCCGCAGTATTGGTGCCATTGATTAATTTTCCCGAGTGAATCAAAGACTCAGCAAGAGCAAGCGTTAGATAAGCGAGTGCTTGATCGCTAAGCGTTGGGTCGTTTTTCTGTTGATTAAGAGAACTACGAAAGTTTTCTACGGCTATATCGGGGAGCTGATTTCCCAATGCATAGGTGCCTGCCTTAAAATGGCTTATTTGATTCAGTTCGTCCAAGACATCCTTGGGGACTTGTAACATTGCAGCAAAGACCGTTGTGGAAGTACCGAATAGAAGTAAAAAAATAGTGAGCCTGAGTAACACAGCGATATTATGCGGCAATTTTGACAAAATTACAGAAATTGTTATAATAAAATTTCCAATAATTGTTTTGGGTTTATTCGCAATCTAGCGTGCAATACCTTCGTGATGAAACAGTTGAGTGACATAGGAGAGGATGCTCTCGTGAAAAGCATCATCGAACAGTTATCAATCGGTAGTTCAAGCTCTTCAGTCATTGTTGGTCCTGGTGACGATTGTGCCGTTATTGATGTTGGTTTAGACGATTGTTTCCAGCTGTTGAAGACGGACTCCATTGTAGAAGGGGTTCATTATTTAGAGAGTGCTGATCCACAACAAGTGGGGTGGAAAGCTGTAGCTAGAGTAATCAGTGATTTTGCTGCAATGGGCGGCTTGCCGAGCCAATTACTTATTACGATAGCGATGCCCAGCAATACGGAGGTGGGTTATGTCGAGTGCTTATACCGAGGACTTAATCAGTGCGCCTTAGAGTATGGAGCTATGATATCGGGAGGCGAAACAACCACAGTGCCTGAGGGGGCCGCAACAATGATTTCAGTGGCTGGCACGGGCTGGGTAAGGAAATCGCAGTACGTGACTCGTGCTGGTGGATCGGTCGGGGATGTTGTGCTAGTCACGGGGAAGCTAGGCGGTTCCATTCGGGGTAAGCATTTGAATTTTAAGCCGAGGCTCCATGAGGCGCAATGGTTAGTCAAACATACTTCGGTCACTTCAATGATGGATTTGTCTGATGGGCTAGCTAAAGATTTACCCCGAATGGCCCTATCAAGTGGTTGTGGTTACAGTATCGAAGAACAAAAAATTCCAATTAACTCAGGGTTGAGTCTAGAGCAAGCACTTGGAGATGGAGAGGATTATGAACTTTTGTTTACTGTGGCTCGTTCCTCTTGTGTGGAGCTCTTAACAAAATGGGCTATTGCGTTTCCTGAGTTGAAACTGACAGAAATAGGATGTTTAACGAAAGAGACGACAGGTTTTTCCAGGCTTCCAGGAGGATGGGAGCATTTTAGCGAGAGCTAGATGACTTGTCGTTGATGGCACCCATCGTGTCACCCATGCGAGCATAGGTTTCTAGCTGTTTCGAGGAATTCTCCAGCAAGTCTGAGGAAAGGGTGACGGCTCCAGGCTCAAAGAGAGTGATCGTAGATGAACCGCCAAAGGCAAAATATCCTTTTTCATCTCCTTTGTTGACAGGTCTTCCAGCTTGATACGTCTGGTAAATGGATCCTACGCAGGTCGCTCCTATTTCTATGCATAAAACTCTCCCGGAGTTCGCCGTTTCAATTTCGGTAATAGTTCTTTTGTTTTGCCAGAGGTAAGACAAATTTTTGCATAAGGCGATGGGGGAGACGGAGAATAATGGCCCATTGACTAATCGAGGTGTTCCAGGAGTGCCTGAAACAGGAAAGTGAAAGCGGTGGTAATCGACAGGGCAGAGACGTGATAGAACTAAGCTGCCACCGTTGTAAGTTTGACTGAGACGGCTATCATTTAAAAGCTGGGTGATATTAAACTTTTGTCCTTTTACGAAGACTCCGTTGATTTTTTGGAGGTTATCAAAGCCTAGATGTCTTCCGTCAGCTGGAAATACGATGCTGCTCTCTGATATTGGGCGAGCTGCTTCATTCAGTTTGCGGTAAAAGAACTCATTGAAGGATTGGTAATCATCGGGATCGTCATCGAGTTCTGCCAAATCAATCTGGAAATCACGAATAAAAGGGGCGATTTTTTTTACGGACTTAGGATGACTCATTCTGCTTCCATACCATTTTGAAAAAAAGGGCCTTTTTACAAAGGCATGAAGGGCAAGTTTCCCCAAGGGATTACCATAGGTCCATTTCAGAAAGCCCTCACCGTACACTTGTTCCTTTTCGGTACTGTCAGAATAACGGTTGTAATAACTAATTGGTTTCACGGAGCTGATGATATGAAAAAAGAGCAGACAGGAAAGTACTGTCTGCTCTTTTTTATTAAATTTGTTGAATTTGTTAGTTCTAAGAAGCTTTTAGAAGTTTTTGTGCTTTGTTAATTGTGGCTTTGCTTAATTTGCCATTTACTTTGCGTGAGCTTTCAACGAGCTCTTTAAGTTCTGTTAGTGAGGTAGTTGCAGCTTTGAGCGCTTTGCGCTCGCCACCATATTTTTTGTCTGAGTAATACTTGGTGAAAGTAGTACCAGAACGGCTTAGACAAAGACGCCAGCCTTGGAAGGCTGTTGTTTCGTACGTGAATCGGGTGAGGTTTTTTCTAGATTTCATGTTGGGTTGATGAATTCGTTATACACTTATATGATAGGTGTGAGTTTGTCCATTAAGACCTATCAAAAAACAGAGTTTTTTTCTTAAAAAGTAAGTTTATTTGCAATTTTTTCCTAAATTTTCATGTAGTATAGCAATCTATCATAAATGGCGTGATTTCCTGATAGAATACTAACATCTTCTAAAATGGAGATTGGCTCATTAGTGCATGATAGCTTATTAGTATATTATATAGTTGTTATGACTGACGTTAATAGTGGGGTTAAAAAAGAGGCAAAAAAATTGCGCATTCTAATTAAAGAATACGCAATGGGTAATTAGTCAGAAGATTACTTTCTCAGTAATGAGAAGGCTTATTCTTCAGCTGTGGTGGAAACGGCAAGGTCTTCGATGTCAGTCCACTCGATATAAGCCATAGGTGCAGAGTCGCTGGCGCGAGCACCAAGCTTAGTGATACGGCAGTATCCGCCTTGACGGTCGGCGGATGCTTTAGCGATCGTATCAAATAACTTCTTGGCGGTTTCCTTCTGACGAAGGAATGCAATCGCCTGACGGCGAGCATGAAGGTCACCACGTTTAGCGAGTGTTACCATTTTTTCAGCAATAGGGCGAAGAGCCTTTGCTTTTGCTAATGTGGTACGGATACGTCCGTGTTCGATTAAGCTACATGTAAGGTTAGCAAGGAGTGCGCGGCGGTGTGCGGCGTCACGTTGAAGTTTGACAGTTTTTTTTCTGTGTCTCATGGGAATAGGTCCTTACGGATATTTAGTCGTTTAAGTTTTGTGCAATAAGGTCGGCGAGGCCAACTGGTGCGTCTTCTTCTGCGCCAAGGCGTGGTGCAGCGAGTGGCTGGAGTGATCCAGCAAGAAGGGAGGAGTCGATGTTCATGCCGAGACCAAGGCCGAGCTCAACGAGCTTCTCCTTGATTTCATTCAGTGATTTTTTACCAAAGTTACGGTACTTAAGCATTTCTGCTTCACTCTTTGTGGCAAGTTGACCGACAGTAGTGATGTTAGCGTTGTTGAGGCAGTTAGCGGCGCGAACGGAAAGTTCGATTTCGTTTACACTCATATTAAGAAGTTTCTTAAGTGCTGCGTTTTCCTCGCTCTGCTCAGCAGGTGCTTCCTCGAAGTTAACCGCGTTTTCGTCATAGTTAACAAATACGTCGAGGTGATGACGAAGAATGGCAGATGCTTGAAGAAGGGCATCTGAAGGTGCTACGCGACCATCAGTCCAGACGTCGATGATGAGTTTGTCGTAGTCAGTCATTTGACCAACACGAGTAGCTTCAACAGCGTATTTAACGCGAACAACAGGTGAGAAGATTGAGTCGATAGCGATAACGCCGATAGGCATGTCGAGACGCTTGTTTTCGTCGCCTGTATTGAATCCACGGCCAACTTTGATTTCAAATTCACAGTCAAACTTTACCTTGCGGTCAAGAGTACAGATGATTTGATCTTTATTAACAACTTCGTAGATGTTGTCGTCTTGGATGTCTCCAGCAGTGATGATGCCCTCTTTGTCAGTTTTGATCGTTAAAACACGTGGCTCTTTGCCGTGATGCTTAAACTTCACTTTTTTGAGGTTAAGGATGATGTCCGTGACGTCTTCTACGCAGCCAGGTAGGCTTGAGAATTCGTGCTGAACACCAGCGATGCGGACAGAGGTGATAGCTGCGCCTTCGAGAGATGAAAGGAGGACGCGGCGTATGGAGTTACCAATGGTGTGGCCGTAACCGCTTTCAAAGGGCTCAGCGTAGAACTGAGTGTAAAGTTCAGTTTCAGTTTCCTCATTCTTGATGAGACGATTGGGGAGTTCGAAGCGGTCGAGCTTGAAAGCTGTGGACTCTTCGGTGGCTTCAGTATTATTCGTGGTGTCTTCAGACATATTTTATTTGGGGTGACCGGGTTACCCTCTGGCGAGCGGGGATCAGCGATTCGTCAAGGATTGACAGTTGGCAGATTTTCAGAGGACCTACGGCAAGTTTTGGCTCGCGGGGAGCGGGAATAAAGGGGCTTAGCCTCAATAAAGCAAACGTTTTTTGCTGTTTTTATTAAGAATTCTGCATTCTAGATCGGTTGTACTTAAAGTGACGGTTAGACGAACTTATATTTTGAGCGTCTTTCACGGTTTTATAGATTCCGATGGAGCATGCTAAAAGGGTGGAGTATTGCTTAAGCTGGTGGAACTACTTCAGGTGCTTATAGAGTCGAAGTTAGGTTAAAGCCCCATGTCCTGTTTTTTGGTAATTTGCTCAAGCATGGAGGTGCTTTTTTTGTGAAGGCGCAGCTGTTCCTCGAGGCGCAGGGAGTCGTTGCGCGAGAGAGGCTCGCTATACCACTCGAGCTGCCATGGCTTAAATTGCTTGGTTCCTTTGAATTGACCGCTATTGTGGGCTTTGAGCTCTGCTTCGGCGTCGTTTGTAATTCCCGTAAAACGGCGGTTCATACGATTTTTAAGTAGGTAAACGATGTAAGTTTTTTCTGCCATGATGTTTAGGGTTAGATTTGAGTTGCTGCTTCCGGTGCCTCGATCCACTTGTCGTGCTCTTTGATGAGGTCGATGAGGCGGTTGACGGCTTCTGCTTCAGGGATATTAAACTGTACCGCTTTTTTACCGACGTAGAGATTAATTTTCCCTGGGGCTCCTCCGACATAGCCGAAGTCAGCATCAGCCATTTCTCCAGGTCCGTTCACGATGCAGCCCATGATGGCGAGTCTAACGCCTTTTAGGTGACCGGTGGCAGCACGAATTTTTTGCGTTGTTTCTTGTAGATTGAAGAGCGTTCTACCGCAGGAGGGGCAGGCGACGTAATCTGTTTTGAAAATACGAGATCCTGCTGCTTGGAGGACATTGTAGGCGAGGCGGAGTGATTGGCCAGGAGCGGCTTCTCCTTGAATGATAATCGCATCGCCAATACCGTCACAGAGCAATGAGCCAATGTTTCGCGACGCAGTGATGAGATTATCGATAAAGTCAGCGCCACTGTCGACCTTGGGTGTCAATGTGTCCTTGAGTAAAATAGGGTGATGGGGAGCTAGCTGAGAAGCGAGTAGTCTAAACGCATGGATGACAGCGGTTCCTTGCGTGTTATCGGCTACAGTAACGAGCTGGGGCTCTTCGGTGGCGTTGAGCTTACTAATGGTGCTATGATCATATGGGTCTACGGCAATAACATTCGAGTCTTCTAGAACAGCCTCTGGAGTGAAATCTCCGAGTTTATCGATTTTATGAGCTAAGGCATCCCATTTCAGGCGCGAAGTGATGACGCGAATTGTATTATCACCACCAAGAAGTACGCCATTTAAAGTGAGTGGCTGACTTTTTCTGCGTTCGTAGGAAAAAGGATCGTAGCCAACAGTGCTGTGCTGAGAGGCCGATTGCTCAGATGGAAGTTGGCTGTTCTTGATGTTAGCAATGATAGCTTTAGCAACAGGTATTTCATAAATGGCATCCTCGGTTAAAGAAACGCGGACAGTGTCACCGATACCGTCAGAAAGTAGAGATCCGATACCGATAGCAGATTTGATTCGGCCATCTTCACCATCCCCAGCTTCTGTAACGCCCAGATGGATAGGGTAATTCCAGTCAGCACCCTCTGCATAGAGTCGAGCAACTAAAAGGCGATATGCCTCGATCATTACTTTGGGGTTAGACGCCTTCATGGAAAAGCAGAAGTTGTGGTAATCTTGCTCACGTGCGATGCGGGCAAACTCGAGTGCGCTCTCTACCATGCCCAGTGGGGTGTCACCGTAGCGATTCATAATTCTATCTGATAGAGATCCGTGGTTGGTGCCTATTCGCATGGCTCTGCCGAGTTCCTTACAAAGTTTCACGAGTGGCGCGAAGTCTTCGCGGATACGTTCTAGCTCTTCCGCGTATTGCTCATCGCTGTATTCGCGAATTTCGAACTTTTTCTTGTCTGCATAATTACCTGGATTAACGCGAATTTTTTCTACCCACTTTGCCGCTTCAAATGCTGCATCGGGTTTAAAATGAATATCGGCAACAAGGGGAATGTCGCAACCAGCAGCACGAACGCCATCGCGGATGTTTTCTAAATTGGCAGCGTAAACTTTCGTTTGTGCAGTCACCCGTGCTATTTCGCAGCCTGCTGCGGCTAGATCGAGAATTTGTTTTACGCATGCCTCAGTATCACGGGTGTCAGAAGTGATCATCGACTGCACGCGGATGGGGTTGTCTCCACCTATTCCCACGTTGCCTACCCGTATTTCACGAGATTTTCTACGCGAGTAGGCGAAGTAGTCTTGGCAGTAGCGGAGTTCTTGATGCATGGGGAGAGATTCAATCCGCTGACTGGAAGAGTCAATCTCTGACTTTAGTGGCCTCTATTTTTTAGAGCTTGATGAGGATTTTTACAGATTTGAGATTTTTTCTCAAGTGATCTGATTTATTGATATTTGATTTAAGACTTTTGTTGAAAGCGGCAAGAGGCTTCGTGTTTGGCTATTATTATAATAGATGTTGCCGCTATTTCCGTGTGATCTTATTTATTAATTTTTAGACTTAATGGCTTGGAAGTTTTATCTGTGCATACGGGTAAACAACTATGTAAATTAAATTGGTAAACGAAGCTTCTTTCCATGTGTTTTAATGTTAAGAGTCTAAGCCAGTCCAAAAAATAAATGCAGATACGCAAAGTAATGAAAAACTATAAATTAATCAACATCCTAGTGTTAAGCTGTATTAGCAGCCTGGGCGCATGGGCGAACCCCGTAAGCATCCAGTCACCTGATGGTAAAACTGTGATCGATCTATCCTGGAATGAGTCGAGTCTGAAATATTCGCTCGTTCACGAGGGTGAGGTGTTGCTAAAACCAGCTGAAATATCCTTGATTTCAGATGCCAGTTACAAATTTATAGGACAGGAATCAAAGCTTGTTAATGAATCTTGGAAGCCTGTTTGGGGTTCCTACAGTGAAATAAATGATCATTGTAATGAGCTGACCTTGAAACTTGAGGCGTCAGGTTTGCCGTTAAATCTTATTTGCCGAGTTTATGATGATAGTGTCGGGTTTCGGTTTGAAGCGCTTGAAAATGAATCTTGGAAGGGTAAAGAATTAAGTTTTTCACTGCAGTGCGCTGCTGCTGCCGACTTTGTGACTTATGCTCCGGCGAAAGGTGAGAAAGATCCCGTCGGCCCCATACCGCTTAGTAAATTTAAATCTCTATCAAAGCTTCCTGTTATTCTAAATACAGCTTCTGGTTCTTGGATGGCGTTGCTCGAGTCAGATCTATATTCTGCGACCTCTTTTAATTCCATAGGGGGTTACGAGATTAATAATAAAAATCTATTGGTCGATCTCTATGGCAAGGGAACAGCAAAGGCGAATGCCTTTATCACTCCTTGGCGAGTTATTCTGATAGGCGATTCTCCAGGCGATTTATTAAACAGTCAGACGACACTTAATTTAGCTGCGCCCAACGAAATTGAAGATGCAAGCTGGATCAAACCTGGCAAAGGTCTATGGGACTGGCGAGTGCATGGTTATGATAATGGTGAATTTAAATACGGCATCGATACCCGTAGTTACATGAGATTCATTGATTTTGCAGCGAAGCACGGAATCGAATATTTTACCATTGATGATCATTGGTACAATGGTGGTAAAGATGGGGAGTTGGTGACCGACCCCAATGTAGACATCGAAAAAGTGATGTCCTACGGCAAGGAAAAGGGAGTTGAGATCATTCTCTATTTTGATCGCCGTAAGACGAAGGGTAAGTTGATCGCTGATCCGGAATTATTCGATTATTATAGCTCGCTAGGTGCGGCTGGTATGAAATATGGATTTATGGGATCAAAGATTCCATTTACACGCTCTTCCATTCAAGCGACTGCTGATAAGCAAATGTTTATCTTTTATCACGATGGCCCTGCCGCTTTAACGGGAGTGGAAAGAACGATGCCGAACTTCTTCACTCGTGAGTATTGTCACGCTCAGCAAGATTCAAGAAGGGCTTATTCACCGACTGGTTTCTTGAAGATGGCAATGATTAACGCGCTTACAGGTCCGCTAGATCAAGCCAATGGAAACTTTGGTATCAAAAGCATTAACGCTGGAGAAAGGGAAAAAGGTCCTCGTAAGGCAAACAGTTATGTCTCCACTGTGGTGAGTGAGGTGGCTCGCTGCCTAGTGATAAGTTCTGCACTGATAACTTTACCAGATGCCCCCGAGGAGTACGCCAAGAAGCCTGACTTATTTGCGTTTCTTACCGAAATGAAAGCTACTTGGGATGACACACGTGTTATCAATAGCAAGATGGAGGAATACATCACCGTGGCTCGCAGGACAGGCGACACTTGGTTTGTAGGCTCCGTCAATAATGAAGAACCTCGCAGTCTTGATGTGACTTTGGACTTCCTTAAGCCGGGTGTTACTTACGAGGCTGAGCTGTTTGAAGATACAAAGGAGGCACACGGATTTAAAAACCCCGAGGTCTATCAAATCTCTAAAAAACAGGTCAAAGCAGGTGATGTTATTTCAGCTGTAATGGCCCATGGAGGCGGTCATGCAATGATTATTCGCCCACTATAACTATAATCTAAATCAAATTATGAAAAACTTTTTCGTTAATCTATTCTACAGCGGTGCGGCTGCTTGCTGTATGATGACATCGGTGCAAGCACAGCACACGCTCTTTTACCACCAAGCGGCTACCACGGACATCGATCGCGATGTTAATAAAAAGTCCGCTATGGGAAAGAAATACATTACAGAGGCTCTGCCTCTTGGGAATGGCCGCTTAGGCGCGATGTTCTCTGGTGGCGTTGGCCGTGAGTATTTGGTGTTTAATGACATCACACTTTGGATGAATACTCACCGTGGGCTAGGCGAAGCCGAGCAATCGAGCACGCGCATTGGAGCGGGAGTGCATCTCGATAAAGTGCGGCAGGCCTATCGCGAAGATAAGTTTGGTACTGCTGCTGGAAGTATGGAGTCCATGGCGACGAAGTATCTCGGAACGAAAAAGAAGTTGGGCAATTACGCTCCTTTTGTAGATCTAGAAATTCTCACTGGACATGAAATGAAGGAGGCTAAAAACTATGTAAGAGCCTTGGATATCTCGACAGGTTTGGGATCGGTCAGCTATGAAATCGGCGAGGCTGGCTACAATCGGGAATACTTCGTTAGTTATCCTCAAGATGTATTTGCTGCCCGCTATACAGCTGAAGGTGGCGAACTCAATCTGACTATCGCGGCTAAGACAGCGCACAAAAATCATACAATAACTTCGAAGGGGAATGAAATCCAGCTGCAAGGCGCGGCGCACATGACGAATGACCCCGTTGAGTTTTTGCAAACAGTTCAAGTCGATGCTGGTAATGGCGAGGTCGTTGCCCAAGCGGACGGAACTATCAAAGTGACAGGTGCGACAGAGGTCATCATTTACCTGACAGGTTACAACGATTACCTGCCAGTTTATCCAAGTTTCAAGGGTCGCGATTACGTGAAGGAGTCTTCTGAAACGATGCAAAAAGCTGTTGGCCTTGGTTACGAGAAACTTAAGCAAACTCATGTTGCTGATATTTCAGCACTGACAGACCGCTTTCAGCTTAAGCTTGATTACGAACCTTCGGGTTTGCCGACGGATAAACTCCTGAAAAAAGGCAGCAGCCTTGAACTCGAGAATCTCTATCTGAATTACTCCCGCTACCTTCAGTTTAGCTGCTCTCGCGGAGCGTCGGTACCATCAAATCTGCAAGGTCTCTGGAACACTGAACTTAAGCCACCATGGAATTGCGATTACCACACTGATATCAATCTCGCGATGAATTACTGGATGGTTGAGACCGCTAACTTGCCAGAATCTTTTGCTCCGTACATGAAGTATATGAAAGTCATTGCAGAATCAGGTAAGCACACCGCACGCGAAACTTTTGGTATCGATAAAGGTTGGAGCATGGGGCTCAATGGTAATGTTTTCGGCTTTACCGCGCAGAACGAGCATGGCCGCCGCGCACAGCAGGCGGGACATTGGTTGACACAGCACCTTTTCGAGCACTACGCCTTCGGTGGCGATAAGCAGTTTCTCGAAGAAGCGTATCCGTTGATGAAAGGTGCTGCGGAGTTTTTCGTCGAGTTCCTCGCGCCTTATCGCGATGGCACTTTGGTGGTGTACCCGACGTGGTCTCCAGAGAATTTTTATCTCACTAAAAAACACGGTAAGTTAAATAAACAAACTTGGGGTGCCGCTTGGGATCAACAGCTTGTGCTGAATTTATTCACCGACGTTATCGAAAGCTCAGTGATCCTTGATCGTGATCCAGAGCTTCGTGCCAAGTTGATGGAGCTGATTCCTCAGCTGAGCCCCCAGCGCATTGGCCAGCACGGTCAGTTGCAGGAATGGCCGGAAGATTGGGACGAGCCTAATAACACGCACCGTCATATCTCGCATTTAATTGCACTGCACCCGGGTCGTGATTTTTCTCCACTGACCACGCCGAAGATTATTGACGCTGCACTTGTTACCATGAAACACCGTGGTGATCAATCCACTGGCTGGAGTACTGGTTGGAAGATTAATTTCTGGGCACGACTTCATAATGGTGACAAGGCTCACCAATTTATCAAATTCCTCACAGCGAAGCGCGCGCATATCAATCTCTTTGATTTTCACCCGCCATTCCAGATCGATGGTAACTTTGGAGGTGTGTCGGGTGTATGTGAAATGCTGCTGCAGAGTCATCTACGCAGTGTTAATGCGGACGCAACTACTGTTGAAGAAGCTGCATTTGTCGCCTATGTAGAAGATCCTGAACGAACCAATGTTTTTCTGCCAGTAGTGCCTAACAAAGAGCTCATCAACGCGCCTTATATCCTGCATCTCCTTCCTGCACTACCATCGGAATGGTCGAATGGTTCTGTTAAAGGCCTGCGAGCAAGAGGTGGTTTGGAGGTCGATATTGAGTGGAAGGATGGTAAATTATCCCGCGCTGTAGTTCGTGCAACACGTGATGCAAATTTCCGCCTCTATCACGATGGGAAATTAGGTAAGCTGATATCCTTGGAAAAAGGGCAAACGAAGCAACTTTAACGTTTCAAGGTTTCCATCATATCTCATCAACAATGTACCCAACTAAGAAATCGTGGATGATGGGAAGCCTCTCTTTACTGAGTGTTTTCTGCCTTTCATCACTCCATGCCGCGAAAAAGCCGAACATTATCCTTATTTTTGCGGATGATCTCGGCTACGGGGATCTTGGGTGTTATGGTGCTGATTATACCACCCCTGCTATCGATAAGTTGGCTGATGAAGGTTTGCGGGCTACAGACTTCTTTGTGCCAGCCAATGTTTGTGGCCCATCAAGAGCGGCCTTACTCACGGGACGTTATCCGATGCGTTGTGGACATCCTATCTCGCGACTCATACTGCCTAAGTATGCGAGCTATCGGCTTGAACCAGATGAGGTCTCGATCCCAGCGCTACTTAAGACGGCGGGCTATCATAATTTGATGGTCGGCAAATGGCACCTAGGTATGGAAATCAAGGGGTCGCATCCGCTGGATGTGGGCTTTGATGAGTACCTCGGGATTCCTAATAACTACTCTCATAAGGATCAACATTCGGATACGCTGTATCGTGGTAAAGAAATTGAACAACTGGAAGTGCCCGGCTATGAACTGACGCAACGTTACACGGATGAAGTGGTGAGCTTTATCAAAGCTCAGACTCCTGCGAAAGGTTCAGCGCAAACAACGGCGCCCTTTTTTATTTATGTTGCACAGCACATTGCTCATAATTCGATGTTTGCGACTAAGCCGCGTGAAGGTTTATCAAAAAAAGCCTCATTTATTGATTTTATTCAAGATTTGGATCGCAGTACAGGACGCATAATACAAGCGGTGAAGGATGCAGGCCTGGATGAAAATACCATAATTGTTTTCACCTCCGATAATGGTCCAGCTTTGCCGGGATCCGCTGGATTATTAAGTGGAGGTAAATATGTCACGATGGAGGGTGGCCATCGCGTGCCAGCAATCTTCAGATGGACTGGTGAAATACCTGCAGGTCAGGTTTCTGATATTACGGTTTCGAGTCTAGATCTCTTGCCCTTGTTTTGTGGATTAGCTGGAGTTGATCTACCGCAAGACCGAAAGTATGATGGTACTAATATTTTGGATGTACTGCGAGGTGAAGCAACGGAATCTCCGCATCAGTTTCTCTATTACTACAATGGGGTTAATTTACAGGCGGTACGTAAAGGCAAATGGAAGTTACATTTACCGCGGACGGTTGCCGATCAGCCATTTTGGGCAAAGAAAGCTGGGGGTAATAACAAAAAAAAGCTCATTACTCTCGATCAGCCCATGCTCATTGATTTAGAGCTAGATATTGGTGAAAAATATAATTTGGCAGATCAGTATCCAGAAGTCGTTAATATGCTTCAAAGAGAAGCAAGGCGCATACGTGCTGAACTGGGAGACAACTCGCTCGTTGGATCAGACCAGAGAGCAATGAATTTAGAAAACCCAACCATTAGAGAATAGAAAAGATGAAACGAAATACAATCAAAGCACTGGGGGCACTCTTATTATTAACGATTACCTCTCCTTCTGTGATGGCCGACCCAGCAGAAGTAAAGCCTCTAGGTACAGTCAACGTGAGCTACACAGAGCTTTCAGGAATTGGTTTGGAGAAAGACGTGATGCGGCGTGATCCCAGTGACATTATCAAAGTGGGTGATCTTTTTTACGTATGGTACTCCAAGGGGCCGATAGCGCCTGGATATGATGCTACTATCTGGTACGCGACCTCTTCTGACGGAATTGATTGGAAAGAGCAGGGGATGGCACTGGCAAAAGGTGAACCTGGTACATGGGAGGCTGCGAGCGTCTTTACGCCAAATATCCTCGTCGCAGAGGGTCGCTACTGGCTCTTTTACACGGGAACTTCCCAAGAGTTTTACAAAAAGCCATTCATCCCAGATTCAAAAATCGGGATAGCAGTTTCGGATTCACCTGATGGTCCTTGGACGCGAACGAGTACCGAGCCAGCTTTAACGAATGGTGACGATCCTGAGGATTTCGATAGTCATCTGATTGATGATGCCTGTTTGATTGTCCGCGACGGCGAATATTGGTTTTACTACAAAGGTCGCCAGATTGGTATGAGCCCTGGAGAAACTCAAATGGGGCTTGCGATCGCAGATAAACCTGGTGGTCCGTACGTGAAGTATGAGAAGAACCCTGTCATACCCGGAAATCACGAAGTGTTTGTCTGGGCGCAGGGCAATGGTGTTGCTGCAATGATTGGTAAAGTCGGTCCTAAAACAATTACTGATTCGATTCTCTACGCAGAAGACGGACTTCATTTTGTAAAAACGCATCAGGTCGTGAATGGGCCTGTAGGCGCTGGCGGCTACCGTCCTGGCTCGTTCACTGATCAAAAACTTGGAGAAAACGTAG
This sequence comes from Akkermansiaceae bacterium, assembly GCA_051252195.1. Classification (GTDB taxonomy): domain Bacteria; phylum Verrucomicrobiota; class Verrucomicrobiia; order Verrucomicrobiales; family Akkermansiaceae; genus Oceaniferula. The sequence continues at coordinate 52,149 of JBPOGD010000003.1, forward strand.
AGTGGGGGGTTGAGCTGCAGTATCCCCCTAAGAAAAGCAGAGGCCTGCCATACATCCAGCGCTGGGATGCAGAGTGGGCAGAATAATTGAAAGGTCACCTGTAGAGTGCTAAGCGCAAATTTCTAGCTTATTGTCTCTAGTACGCTTTCATTAGTTGGAATGGAAATCTTGGTGATTCTGTCTGCTCTCCCGTGTACGCTGTGCTTACGACGGGAGACTTTCTAGTTAATAAGCGGTGCTTTTTCTCGATCTACTCCCATACGCGATACATAGTTGTTTGAGCTTAATAGGTGGTCGAAGCATTCCATTGCGGACAGTCTCAGCCTCATCCGTCAAAGGCTGTTTTATGGACTCTCAGGACTTGTCGGTGAGATCAAAAGTATTATTTATTGGCGTTCATAGTAGTAGTTGTAGATTAGGTTTTATGGTAGCTTTACTAGATGTTATCTGATTTCGATCGAAGTGATAAGAGTGTTTTTGGTCTTAGCACTGATCTTCGAGAAAAAAATCGATACTTACTAAGAATCTCAATGATAGAGTTTTCTTTGCCTGTGGGGTTCAAAATTAAAAAATTAAGAATGAAACTTAAGCACCTCAAATATTGCATAAAGGTTGGCCTATGTGCTCTTTTGTCTCAGCTGGCAAATGCGGAAATAACAAAGCCCAATATCGTCATTATTTATACTGATGATCAGGGATATGCTGACCTTGGTTGTTTTGGAGGGAACCACGTCAGTACACCGCGAATCGATCAGATGGCAACGGAAGGAGCAAAACTTACCAGCTTCTACATGGGCGCTCCGCTGTGCACTCCTTCGCGCGCAGCACTTATGACAGGCTGTTATCCGCGTCGCATAGATATGGCGATGGGAGACGACTTTGCAGTTTTATTGGCGGGGGATCGAAAAGGATTACATCCAGACGAAATTACAATCGCCGAAGTGCTCAAAGAGGCGGGTTACGCCACGGGGATGTTTGGTAAGTGGCATTTAGGCGATCAACCAGAGTTTCTTCCTACTCGCCAAGGATTTGATGAGTTTTTTGGACTTCCCTATAGTCATGACATTCATCCTTACCACCCCAAACAGAAACAATTTCAATTTCCTTTATTACCCTTACTAGAAGGGGAAACGGTGATAGAGATGGAGCCAGATCCTGATTTTCTAACGAAACGGTTTACTCAGAGAGCTGTTGAATTCATTGAAGCGCACAAAGGAGAACCCTTCTTCCTCTACGTGCCGCATCCGCTTCCGCATGGTCCGCTAGCTGTATCGCCTGAGTTTCTAGAAGGTGTGTCAACTACCACCAAACAGCGTCTGGCCAAAGAAGGGAAGCGCATCAATTACGGTACACGTAAGCGTTTATTTCGACAGGTTATCAATGAGATTGACTGGTCGGTCGGTCAAATTCTTGATGCCCTCGAAGTCAACGGGTTGGATGAAAAAACCCTTGTGATATTTACCTCGGATAATGGTCCTTCCATTGGCAAGGCGACTCCGCTGAAGGGAAAGAAAGGGAGCACCTTTGAAGGTGGTCCACGGGTGCCTGCGGTTATTCGTTGGCCAGGAAAGATCCCCGCTGGACAAACAATTGATGAAGTTTTGACCGCGATGGATTTATTGCCGACTTTGACTAGCCTAGCTGGTGGAAAGCTTCCCAGTGATCGCGTGATTGATGGTGAGAATATTTGGCCCGTGCTGACACAAAACGCAGGAAGTCCGCACAAGGCTTTTTTTGTTTATCGAGACAATGACCTAAAGGCTGTTCGTGCGGGTAAATGGAAGGTTCACTTAGCAAAAGACGGGAGCGCATCAGCATTGTATAATTTGGATGCTGATATCGGCGAGCGGGAGAATATATTGGCACTGAATCCCGAGGCCGCCGCACGACTTTGCGCTTATGTGAAAGCTTTCGAAATAGACTTAGCCCAGAACAGCCGCCCGGCCGCCTTCGTTGAGAATCCAGTCCCTTTAACAATCGATGACTAGTTACAAACAAAACAAAATGTCTTTGAAAAAAAACTGCTGTTCACCATTCGAATCATGTGGGTTAGAAAATGAAATGATTGGACGCCGTGCCTTTATTAAGGCTGCTGGTCGCATCAAGGTAATGGCAGGCCCATTTTCCGCTGCGGATTCTTCCTGCCCGGTGAAAGTGGAGTTAGAAGCCTATACGCCTTTCATCCCACTCAACAGGGATGAGTCTAGCTATCCTGTCATTGCCATGCGCTATACGGTGACGAACAGTTCTTCTACTTCTCAGGAGGTGGCTATTGCTGGTTGGATCGATAATAACACCAACGGTACAAAGGGGCAGAAAGTAAATGCTTATCGTGAGTTACCGTCGTGCTCGCTTCGCCAATTTCAATCATTTCTGGTCAAAAATTATCAGTAGAGTTATATTAATATTTCAAATAAAGATAAGTATGAAAAAAGTTTTTTTAAATTTAGTCGTGATATGTGTGTTTTTGAGTGGAGTTGGACATGCGTCTGTTGTGACGGAAATGCTCATCTACGAGCGTGATGGTTTATTGCATGACACAGATGAGAAAAAAGATGATGGTTTTTTTCTCGACCAACCGCCGCTTAAAAATGGTAACTGGGTAACTCCGGTCAATTTTCGTGATGGACAACTGCACTTCAAAATCCTGATTCGCTCCTGCCCCACAAAGATTCCCAACATGACTGTTAAGTGGAACATATGGCAAGACGAAGGTGCCGAAAATTGGACATCGGTTTTTGCTTGTCCAGCCGTACCAGGGTCTTCTGTAGAGTTCGTGAGTAATACTCACGTTGGACTTGGGCAAAAGAAGACTCCTCTGGATTTTACTATTCCGCGTAAAATGTATGGTTTGCATTTCCTCTTGAATGAAAGGGAGGGCCTAAAAGGACCTGGGCTTATCAAATGGCATAAATGGGGAAGGGAAAAATACACAAGAGAAGAAATTTTCCCTATGGATGTCAAAATAATGGTGGTTGCAGTCGCTAAAGATGCAACTTTCTCTGGCTGGGAGAATTATTGGAAAGAGGACACTCTAGAAGTTCCCAATTTGGTAGACTCTCAAAAAGACGCAGTTGGTAATCTTAGCAAAATTCCCGTTACCAAAGATTTAGTATTGGATCTAGATGCCGATGCTGGTGTAGTTCTGGAGGATGAAAACAGAGTCACCATCTGGACAAACCAAGCGCCTAATCCGAAAGCTATTGATTTCAAACATACTGAAGAGGGACGTACGAAAACTATCATATCGCAGAAAGAGCTCGGTACAGGGCGACCAACACTTAAGATCAATACAACTGAGATTAATGGGCACAACAGCCTTGTTTTCAGGGAAAATGAATTGATTAATGATAACGATGAGGCGTTCCATGGAATGATGACTGGAGGCGGATATACATGGTTCGCGGTTATTAAGCCCTACGAGCAGGGTGGTCCTGGGAAAATGAACTCTAAATATCCTAGCGCCTTTTTTGGCTGTCTTCGGAGCTCAAACGTACCTCAAAATGAATCAGGCCTCTATGCAGGCTTCTGGGGTTCGTTTTATCCTGACGGTCGAATCTATATGGGCTCCCGCAATGGCATGGGTCAAAAAGTCCGAGATCCAGTAAACACGCCTGAGGTGGAGGCACCTGCTCCAGCAGTTAATAAATGGCACATTGTGATGGGACGGCAAGGCTCAGGGCAGGGAGTTGTTAAGTTAGAACTCTTTGTAAATGATTCAACTGACGCGGTGAATTCTCATGATTATCCTGTAGGGGACGTAGAGCCTAGTCGCATGGCTATTGGCACTGAAAGAAATGCCATTAACCATCAGGGAAAAGAATCTTTCGATGGTGAACTCGCCCGGCTTTTAATGTATGAAACAGCTTTGAACGAGCAGGACATGAAGCGAGTTTTTGACTATTTAAGGACACTCTATTTTCAAGAATTGTAAGCTTCACTAATCATGCTAGTTCGAAACTTTGACTAAAAGAAAAACTAAATATCACAAATAGCGGGTTTGTAGTCGAGCAATTCTAAATAAGGTATTAGCTGGGAATCATAGAGTTTGAATACTTTAGTTACATTGCGAACTTGATTGAGAATTGCCCACCCCTAACAACCAATAACTAACTACAAACAAAACAAAATGTCTCTGAAAAAAAACTGTTGTTCACCATTCGAATCATGTGGGTCAGAAAATGAAATGATTGGACGCCGTGCCTTTATTAAGGCTTCTGGTCTAACTGCGGCCATGCTCATTGCTGGTCGCATCAAGGTAATGGCAGGCCCATTTTCCGCTGCGGATTTTGATAAGATTATCCCTTTTGATAAAAAGCTGGGTGTAGATTGGATTGCCAGTCTCTATGCTCGCGGTGAAGCATTCACTGCAACGTCTAAGGAAGGGAATCTAAAATACATTGGGATGCCAGTTAGTGGTATTTGCACGGGGCAGGTTTATTTGGGGGGGGATGGACAGCTGTGGTATTGGAACCTCACCGCAGTTAAAGATAAAAAAAATAACCCGAAGGGCCTGCGCTACATGGAGCCAGATAGGGCCAAATCACCAGCGGGGCAGGGCTTTGCGTTACAAATAAAAGGAAAAGTACATACTCTGGATGCAGAGGGTTTTGCAGATGTGAAATTTACGAACCAATACCCGATGGGCTTGGTTGACTATGCGGATTCTTCCTGCCCGGTGAAAGTGCAGTTAGAAGCCTATACGCCTTTTATCCCACTCAACAGGGATGAGTCTAGCTATCCTGTCATTGTCATGCGCTATACGGTGACGAACAGTTCTTCTACTTCTCAGGAGGTGGCTATTGCTGGCTGGATCGATAATAACACCAACGGTGCAAAGGGGCAGAAAGTAAATGCTTATCGTGAGTTGGAGGACATAGCGACCGTCGAGTGCGGTGCTGATTCTGGGGAAGCCAATGCCATGGCTTTAGGTGTTTTCGGTAAGGAAAAGCCAGAGCTGGTTGATCTAGAGAAAACGACTCCGGGCGTCACAGGGGTTTTTGCCGCGAATAGCTCAGTCAGTGATGGCGATCGTGTTACACGCAATGCTAAGCAGCCAGCTCTCGCCTCGATAGGGCGCAAGTTGACACTTGAGCCAAGTGAGTCGAAGACTGTGTCCTTCGCTATTTCTTGGCGCTTCCCTAATGTTCGCTACGGTACGAGTTTCGGAAAGAAAGGAACTTCTGCTGGTCGGAATCACTACGCGACTCTTTGGAACTCAGCCAGCGAGGCTGCTGGGCAAGTAGCCAGTCGTGAAGCTGAGCTTTATGGAACCACTAAAAAGTGGATCGACACGTGGTATGATTCCACCTTGCCGTATTGGTTTTTAGAGCGGGCTTTTATCCCCATCGATTGTATGCAAACTCAGGTAGGGCAGCGTGTTTACCCGAAAGGTAGCGATACTGAAATTTACAATTTAGAGGAAGGTGTACGCTGCTGTCCTGGCAATTGCACACACGTTTGGAACTATGCTCAAGGACTCGCACGGATTTTTCCAGAGATCGAGCGCGAATGCCGCGATAAGATTGAGTATGGTGCTGGGTTTGATGATTCTAATGGAATGGTTTATTTTCGTTATTCCATGCAAGAAGGGGAAAATGGTAGAGACGACGCCATTGACGGTACTTGCGGCACAATTATCCGCGTGCTACGTGAAAGTCAGATGACGACGGACTACAGCTTTCTTAAAAGCATCTGGGATCGGGTGAAGCTCTCTATGGATTTTGTTATCAAAGAGTGGGATCCACAGGAGGGTGGTTTGCTGGAAGGAGCTCAACATAACACCCTTGATGAACCATGGTATGGTCAAGTTCACTGGTTGATTAACCTCTATCACGGAGCGCTCAAGGCGGCGGCAGTGATGGCTCGACAAATGGAGCAGGGGGCGGTCGCCGAACGATACGAAAAGATTATCACCAAAGGAGTTCCTAAGATGGTTGATAAACTTTGGAACGAAGACTTCGGCTACTTTGTCCACATTCCACCAAAGGATGACAGCCAAATGCATGGCTCCACCAATGGCTGCCATATTGATCAGGTTTTAGGTGATAGCTGGATGTACGAGGTCGGACTCGCTCCTAACTTACCGAGAGAAAAAACTCGTAAAGCTCTGCAAGCACTTTGGAAGTATAATTTCACTCCAGATGTCGGTGCTTTTCGTAAAGTGATGACAAATGGTCGTTGGTATGCTGGTCCTGGGGATGCGGGGCTTGTAATGACAAGTTTCCCATATGGTAAGGTTGAGCCGAAGAGCGGTAATGAAAACTACGCAGGTTATCTCAATGAATGCATGACTGGTTTTGAATGGCAGGTGGCTGCACACATGATTCGCGAAGACATGGTCGAAGAAGGTCTTGCGATTGGAAAAGCGATCTATGACCGCTATTCGCCAGACGTTCGAAATCCCTATAACGAAGTCGAATGTAGCGACCATTATTCACGAGCTATGGCCAGCTATGGTGCATATTTGGCAATCTGTGGCTATCATTATGATGGTCCGGAAGCAAAGCTGTGCTTTGGCCCCAAATTAAGACCAGAAGATTTTCGCGCTGCTTTCACTGTCGCTGAGGGCTGGGGCCGTTTTGAGCAAAAGGTTACCGAGGGGCAGCAGTCTACTGGCATCGAACTGGCTTATGGTCAACTGGCGTTAAAAGAATTCGCAGTTGATCAAGTCAAAGGCACGAAGGCGAATAAGGCAGTCGTCGAAGTCGACGGGAAAGAAATAAAAGTTTTTTTTAAGAATAAGGAAGGGCGTTACGTAATAAGTTTCTTACAAGAACTGGTTCTGAAAGCAGGGCAAAAATTGAATGTGCAGTATGCATAAACTAATGAAGAAGTTTTACTCAGTAGATTTCATTAAAAATCCATAAATAATCAGCAATAGAACACTCACAATGCAAACCAAATAAAGACTTATGAAAAATTACCAACTAATTACAATCGCAGCCATCGCGATGCTGCCGGCAATACAACTTCAGGCGGGAGAGGAGAAAGCTCCCAATGTCGTGCTTATCTTTGCCGATGACTTAGGCTATGGAGATCTTAGCAGCTATGGAGCGACAAAACTTCAGACACCAAATATCGATAAACTGGCTGCCGAGGGGCGACGTTTCACAGATGCGCATTCGGCATCGGCAGTTTGTACCCCTTCACGCTACGGGCTGCTAACTGGAGAATATCCTTTTAAAGCCAATGGGGGCAAAGGGATTTGGGGGCCAGCCCGTGTCAATGCCCCGCTAATGATTGATACGGAAACACTCACGATTGCTGATGTTTTCAAACGCAGTGGTTACGACACAGCTGTCTTTGGTAAGTGGCATTTGGGATTCGGAACTAAAGTTAATGATTGGCAGGAGCCGTTGAGTCCTGGCCCACAAGATCTTGGTTTTGATTACTATTTTGGTATGCCAATCGTGAACAGTGCTCCACCTTATGTTTATGTGGAGAATGACCGTATTGTAGGCGGAGATCCTGCTGACCCATTGGTTTATCTCGGTAATAAGCCGACAGATAAGGCTACCCCGATAACACCAATTCCCAAGGAAGCGGCTCAACGTAGCGATAATCGCTTTAGTGGCGCTGTCGAGGCACACAAATTGTTTAATGATTATGAGGTCGGGACGACCTTAGCGCACAAAGCGACTGATTGGATCAAAACTCGTGAAGGCAAACCGTTTTTCCTCTATTTTGCGACAACCAATGTGCATCATCCTTTCACGCCAGCCAAGCAGTTTCAGGGAACCAGCCAAGCGGGACTTTACGGTGATTTCGTTCACGAGCTGGACTGGATTGTAGGTGAGGTGATGAACAGCCTTGAGGCGGCTGGTGTCGCAGATAATACGCTCATTATTTTTACCAGTGATAATGGTGGTATGTTTAATCATGGCGGTCGCCATGCCGCTGAGTTAGGTCATAAAATTAATGGTGATCTTCTCGGTTCGAAATTTGGTATTTGGGAAGGTGGTCACAGAGTGCCATTCATCGCATGGTGGCCAGAAAAAATTGAGAAGGGAACGGTCTCAGATCAGTTGCTCAACAATGTTGATATGCTGGCATCGTTTGCGGCACTGACGGGACAAGAACTGAGCGCTGACGATCAAAAAGATAGCATCAACATGCTGCCTGCGCTTATAGGAAATCCGGAACAAACACTGCGAACTAAAATGATCGTAACACCTCATAAACCTTCTCACATGGCATTGAGGAAAGGAAAGTGGATGTATATTCCTGCAAAAAGCGATGGTGGTTTCAAGGGATCCAAGCCTAATCAACATGCTTGGGGTGGCGCTGCAGTGACAAAGCTGGTAAACACGCCTAATAGTGACATCGTTGATGGCAAAATTAAGAAAGACGCACCAGAAGGCCAACTCTATGACCTTGAGGCCGATGTAAATCAAACGAAGAACCTTTACAATGAGTACCCTGAGCTCGTCGAAGAATTAAGCAAAGAACTTCAATCTCATCGTCAAAATGCGAAAGTTAAGGTGAGTAAATAGAAATCAGCTGCTGGTATGGCTTCGCGTTTATCAGCTTAATTTATTTTATAGCGAACCTAGTGCAAAAGGTGTGTTGCCCATTGTGCATGGAGGAAACCACTACGTATATGAACAGGATTTGAGAGGTGTGCCTTGATCTACGTGGTGAGTGCTTAAGTCTTCCTGGTGCCGTTGATGGCACCATAGATCCATGAGGGTTTAAATAATTGATGGGAATGACCTTTTTTAAGAGTGATAAGACGTGTCTGAGACATGGTTGTTTATTAAATCAATGTTTCCGTTGACCTATTCGCTTAAAAAAAAGAACTCAAATAATGAAAGCCTATTAGGTAGTTATCTGTAATCATGAGCATCTATGAATACAGTTCGCGAAATAATGTCCCGTACACTGATTGGTGCTCTAAGTTTGGTGGTAGGCAATACCCTAGTACTTGCGGAGCAGCCTAACGTCGTCGTTTTTCTAGTAGACGACTTAGGGTATATGGATATTGGTGCAAATAATCCGGACTGCTTTTACGAGACCCCGCGGATAGATGCTCTTGCCAAGACAGGTATGCGCTTTACAGATGGCTACGCGGCGAACCCAGTTTGCTCACCGACGCGCTACAGTTTGCTAACTGGTCGCTATCCTACGCGCGCTGGGGTCACAAATTTTTTCCCGAAAGATCCAGCTAAACTGCGTAGTGGTACATTTAATCCAGCGCCATTGGTTATCGACATGCCAGTGGACGAGATTACTTTAGCGGATGCGCTTAAAACGAAAGATTACGCTACGTTCTTTGCAGGTAAATGGCATTTAGGGCATAAGGCATCGAATTATCCTCAGCATCGTGGCTTTGATATCAATATCGGTGGTTACAATCGTGGAGGTCCTTACACGGGTAAGAGATACTTTGCCCCTTTTGAAAATCCAGAAATGGAAGTAGAGAGTCCTAAAGGGGAGCATTTGCCAGCAAGGCTAGCGCGTGAAACGACTAGTTTTATTGAGGCTAACAAAGATAAGCCATTTTTGGTGTATCTATCATTCTATTCCGTTCACACGCCTTTAATGGGTCGCCCGGATTTGGTGGAAAAGTACAAACAGAAAGCTGCTGATATCAATGGTGCTGAGTTTGCGAATGAAGAGCAGGTATTTGGTAAAAAAGCGCGTAAGGTGCGTGTTTTGCAAAAACATGCCGTTTATGCAGCTATGGTGGAGGCTATGGATGAAGCGGTGGGTGAAGTGCTTGACCAGTTAGAAGCATCGGGTGTTGCCGATAATACCATCGTCATTTTCACATCAGATAATGGAGGACTATCAACATCAGAAGGATCTCCAACAAGTAATCTACCACTGCGTGGAGGAAAAGGCTGGGTCTACGAGGGTGGAATCCGCGAGCCATGGATCATTAGATATCCGGGAGTGACACAAGAGGGTGTTGTGAGTGAGCAGCCCATTTGCTCGATCGATCTTTTCCCGACCGTTCTCTCCGCGGCTGGTGTGCCTGTTGAACATGAGGTAGACGGCATCGACCTAACGCCAGCTCTAAAAGGTGAGGAGCTGGGTCGTAAATCCCTTTACTGGCACTACCCACATTACAGTAATCAGGGCGGTATACCAGCCGGCGCTGTTCGCGAGGGTGATTACAAGCTCGTGGAAAGGTATGAGGATGGTCGTGTGCACCTTTACAATCTCAAGGATGATATGGGTGAACAGAATGATATCGCAGCACAAGAGCCTGAGCGAGTTGCTGCGATGCGTGCAAATCTTCACAGTTGGTACGAATCGATGGATGCCAAGTTTTTACAGAAAAAAGGGAATGGTCCAGATCCATGGAGGCCATAAATATCATACTAAATCAAACCAAATGAGGAAAATAGTACAGCACACGGCCTACATGATTGCTCTCTTGAGCACTCTGACTGCGAGTGAAGCGCAGTTTGAGTCCGTAGATAGGTCTTGGTCAGACCGTATAGAATATCAAGGGATAGCGGTGGAAGAGTCTGAATATCATGTGAGGGGGGCTTCACCGGTGATTGGGCCTGAAGGTAAGACGCATCTGTTTGTTTCTCGTTGGCCAATTTCTACAACATTTGGCGGGTGGTTTGAACATAGTGAAATAGCTCGCTACGTGGGCGATACTCCAGAGGGACCATTCGTGTTCAAAGAAGTGATCTTAACGGGCACAAACAATCGCACTTGGGATAACCAAGCACCTCATAATCCCCATGTGCAGAAAATAGGGGATCAATATGTGCTTGTATACATGGCCAGCAGGGGAGGCAAAAGATCATCGCGGCTAGTTTCACAGAGTATTGGGATGATGACAGCCGATCATCCAGCAGGTCCGTGGAAGAAGATAGGTGAGGATGGCTTATTGCTCTCATCTCCTGATGAGCCAGTAATCTGGAGTTATAAATCGACTGTAGGAATTACTAACCCTTCTTTATTTGCCCATCCAGACGGACGTTTTTTCCTCTACTACAAGGCTAGAAGGGGAACAGAGCTACGTCGCATAGGCGTTGCGATCGCAGACGAGTTTGAAGGGCCTTATGTGTTCTACCCTGAGCCCCTTACCAGTAATACTACAAAAATTGAGGATGCTTACGTTTTTATTGAAAATAAGAGAGTGAAGCTTATTACAACCGATTACGAAGCTGGTGCAGGTTATTTATGGGAATCTAATAATGGTATTAGATTTGATGAACCAAAGCTTGGTTTTGAAACGTTGGATCAATATATCTCAGCGGATCTATTAGAAAAATCTTTCAAACTGAAAACGCGTGTTGAGAGGCTCGATAGACCGCAGCTACTTATCCAAGATGGGAGACCCACGTACCTCTATGCAGCCAGTTCTTCAAACTTTAATGGAGGTAAGGGCTCGTACTCCTGCGTGTTCAAAATTCTCCCCGAGGGTGTGAAGAAAGCGGAAAGCCATGAATAGAAAAATGAAGTTTTTATTAATTGTCAGTATACTGCTGACTCATAGCAGTGTTTCGCTCATGGCAGAACAGCTGAAGCCTAATATTGTGTTGATTCTAGCAGATGACTTGGGGTGGCAGGATGTCGGTTTTATGGGGAGTAAGTATTTTGAAACACCCCACCTTGATGCCTTGGCAGAGGAAAGTTTAGTTTTAGAAAACGCTTTTATGTATCCCACTTGCTCGCCTTCTCGTGCAGCACTGCTCACAGGTAAGCAGTCTTTCCGTACAGGTTGTTACACTGTACCGGTTCTGGAGAAGGGGAATAGCCGTGATAATATTTTTTCTAAGTGGACAGTTGGGTCTGAGCACCTCGTGTTTTCCGAGCCTCTCAATGAGGCTGGTTATAAGCTCATTCATTTGGGCAAATGGCATATTGTTGGGCCTTATCCAGATCAGGAAACGAAGCTGCCCTTCAACAAAAAACTGAAGCAGCCTGGAAATGGCAACCTGAGCTGGTTAGAGGCTCATCAAACACCAGCAATTCAGAAATTTTATCCGCTTGGTCGTGGATTTCATGAAAATGTCGGTGGTTGTTGGTGGGGGGATCCTGCTCGAGGACATAAGCAGGGTTATAATGCCCCAGGTGGTGGCTATCGTGCACCTTTTAAGAATCCTTTTGTTGCGGATAAAGAAGATGATGGCTGGCTGACAGATCGGCTCACTTCTGATGCTATCGATTTTATTGAGCGTCATAAAGATCAGCCCTTTTTTGTTAATTTACATTTCTATGCACCACACAGACCTTCTGTTTCGCGCGATGACGAATCGCTAAAGCATTTCATGGAAAAGCCAAGTGATCTGGCAACAGGGCAGGGTGAGGGAGCCCGCGAGGAAATAGCGGCTTATGCGACGATGATAAAATCGATTGATGAGAATGTCAGACGCATCACAGAATATCTCGATCAAGCGGGCTTGCGCGAGAATACCATTATCATTTTCACATCAGATAATGGATTTAATGGGGCTCAAAGTGTGAATAGCAATCTGCGAGGGGCGAAAGGCAATGTTTATGATGGTGGCCTGCGTGTCCCTGCATTGATTAATTGGCCTAATACGGTAGTGCCTGATAGATTGAGCACCGCAGTGCAAGGGTTAGACTTTTTTCCGACCTTTTTAGATTTGGCAGGTGTGACAGACTACGCTGGCCAGCTTGACGGCGATAGCTTGGTCCCCCTCATGCAGGGAAAGGCACTACAAAAACGTGCGCTTTTCTGGCACATTGCCAGTACATACAAGGATCCTCCATGTTCCATTATGCGTGATGGTAAGTGGAAGTTAATTCAATTTTTAAAAGATGGTGAGATAGAACTCTATAACACAGAGAAGGATCTGAAAGAGGCGAATGATCTCGCAGATACTCTGCCAGAGCTTGCTCAATCGATGTTGATACGGCTTGTGCAATGGCGCAAAGATAACGCGGTTCCTTTACCTCCTAGCTCATCGTTAGAACTTTAACATTTCAATGAAATACTTATTTAACTCAATACTAAGATGCAGAGGTTTTTTCCCCCGCATTTTTGAACGATTTTTCTTAAGAGAGACAGCTTTTTTTAAACAGTACTAGAAATTAAGGGAATCAAATAAGAGACACAAACAAAGAGTTAAAATCACAAGGCATAGCCAGAGAACTCAAGAGCAATTTACAAGAATTAGAATAGACTAAAATGAAACTAAAGATCTTCAACGCCATCATAGGCGCATCAATATTGTGCAGTACATTTGCACAGGCAAAAGACATTACTATCACCTCGAAACCAGCTGGTTTCATCATTGAGAAAAATGTCGATTTAACACCCGACGATGAGGGAATGATTATTTCTCAAAAAGTTATCCTTCCTGCTTTTGAGAAAGGTGCTTATTACCGCCCTTATACCAGCCGAACAGGCAAGGGCGGAGCCATTGCGCGCGGGAACCGAGTTGAAGCAGTCGCTTTTGAAACAATTAGTGAAATAGAAGCTTACAGCCCATCAGAGACCCGGAAGTCTCATATTCACGTTCAGGAAGGGCAGTTTGTCTTATTACAAATCGTAGAGGGGAAATACCTAGCCCTGCTACCAATGACTTCCGCGGAGACTTATGGTCAATTTTATGTTGAGAATGGAGAACTGATTCTTAAATCAGGACATTTTGGAACAGATGCAGTAAAGGGGGATGTTCCTCTTCTAGTTTGGTCATACGGTTCGTCCCCATATGCCGCTACTCAAGCGGTTTGGAAACAAGTGATCGACTCTGGTTTCGTAGCTACTGACTGGCGCTCGAATAAAAAATTCCCTGAAATGTATGATTATTTGGGCTGGTGTTCTTGGGAGTTTTATAAAAAGGATATCTCGGAAAAAATTATCAGTGATGCTGTCCACACGCTTGAAGATACAGCGGCTCCTTTCCGTTGGATCATTGTCGATGATGGATACTTCAATCATAATAGGGGTAAGCTAAACACCTTGGTTCCTGATAAGAAGAAATTCCCTAATGGATGGAAGCCCATTACCGATCTTAAAACCCCTGAAAAAATCAAATGGATGGGGATATGGCGTCATACGGCTGGATATATGTCAGGGATCGCCAATGGGAATACCATGGAGGATTTAACTCCTTATTTAACAAAAACGGCAAGCGGGAACGCAATGCTGCCTAACGGTACAAAAGAAGCTGCCACAGCATTCTATGATAAAACCATGCGCGATGCTCAGGACAACGGCTTTGATTTTACCAAAGTAGATTTTCAGATGAAAACCTTTGAACTCTATCGAGGACTTGGGAACCCTGTTAGTGCGATGCGTGCGAATAACGAAGCACTCGAGGAAGCTTGTAGAAAGTTTGATATTCCACTGCTCAATTGTATCGCTCAGCCCAATATCAACTCGCTGCAAACCAAATACAGTGCACTTACCCGTTCGAGCCCCGACTACAACCAGAAGGATAAGGATAAGAATAAATGCAATACCTATCAGAGCTTTGCCAATCATCTATGGATGGGGCAAACAGTTTGGGGCGACCTCGACATGTTTCACAGTCACGATGAGCGAGATGTGAACTCGATGGTGATTGCTCGCGCGATTTCAGGTGGGCCGGTTTATATTTCAGATGAGCCAAGTAAGATCGTTCCTGAGGTGCTGACTCCTTTAGCTTTCGAAGATGGTAAGCTGCTGAGAACTCAAGCACCAGCGACGCTGCTACCTGAAAGTTTCTTCATTCATCCTTTCCGCGATGAGGTCGTCTTCCGAGTGACGGCACCTCTTGAAGACAGGGTCGCTGCCATTGCCCTATTTAATTTTACGGAGGGAGGTAAGGCTTTGAAATCGTCCTTTTCAGCTGCAGATTATCCGTATGCCGGTGAGTTATTGCAGCCAGCTGAGGAGTGGTCGCAGCCCGATGAAGGCTTACTTGTTTACGATCCGAAGGCTAAAAAGCTTGTCGAGCTGAAGGGAGAATACGCAGCGGAAATTCCCAATTTTGACGCTAAGCTGTTCTTTCTTTATCCGAAAAACAATGGCTGGGCCGTAATTGGTCGCACGGACAAATATCTGCCGTCCGCAGCCATTAAGCTGAAGTCAGTTTCTGATAAAGAGGTTGTATTTATATTAGCGGAATCTGGTCCTTTGGCAGTATGGAGTGAAAAGGGTGCTCCTAAGATGGAAGGTATCTCTTTTGAATCACTGGGTAATGGCTTGTATACTGCCGATCTACCAATCTCAGTAGGTGCTCGTGAAATGAAGCTTACAAGATAATGAATATGTTAAAAATAACGAAGCAGCATTGCTTATCTCTGGCCTTATTCGCCAGTCTCGCGAGCCAGGTTTTCGCTCAGGTTCCATCGAAGCAAAAACTCAATGATTATCGCATCAAACTGCTGGCTGAATCCGCCAGTAAGCTGGTAGGTCAAGCGGCTGCGCCAGAATCGGCAGATACGCTATGGTACCGGCAGCCGGCACAAGATTGGAACGAGGCACTTCCATTTGGCAATGGTCGGCTCGGTGGCATGGTCTACGGAGGAGTAAACCGCGAATGGATACAGCTCAATGAAGACTCACTTTGGTCGGGAGCTAGTATTGATTTCTACAAACCAGACGGTCCAGCGACCCTGAACCAAGCTCGCGAGCTGATGTTCGCGGGTAAATACGGCGCTGCTGAAAAATTGATCAAAGGAAAGTTTCTCAGCCCGCGTTTTCCATCGGGAACTCATACTTATCAAATGCTGGGTGATTTGGAGCTGACTTTTCCAACGACAAAAACTGTGGAGAACTACCGTCGCGATTTGGATTTAGATCAGGCCGTTGCACGTGTGCAGTATGAGGTGGATGGAGTTCAGTATTTACGCGAGATTTTTTCAAGTCCCGTGGACCAAGCAATAGTCGTTCGGATTAGTTGCGACGAGCCTGGGAAAGTGGATTTTGATGCCGCGCTGAAGCGTCAATTCCACGCCAGTATAAAAGCGCTGGGCAATGATGGACTGGTAATGTCCGGGCAAGTTCAAAGTATCAACACGCGGAAGCGAGATACGGCAGGGTTCCCATCCCACAAAGAGGGCGTCGGCTACGCGGCTCAGATGAAAGTCATACCAGAAGGAGGCTCCGTGTCTTATGACGATGGCCGATTACAGGTGAAAGGTGCTGACTCAGCGCTAATTCTCATTACCTCTGCAACGGATTTCCGCGGTGCAGATCCCATGGTATTAAGTGGGAAACAATTAACTGCTGCTGCAGGGAAAACTTATCAGGAACTCATGCGCGATCATCTCGTAGAGCACCGACGCCTTTATCGTCGTGTGGATCTAGATCTGGGTGGAGACAGCGCAGCGCAGCGCCCTACGGATGTTCGGCTAACTGCAGTTCAGAATGGTGCCTTTGATCCACAGCTTATCGAACTCTATTTTAAATATGGTCGCTATCTGCTAATCTCAAGTTCTCGACCTGGTAGTGTGGCAGCGAACTTACAAGGACTCTGGGCTGAAGGCTATCAACCGCCGTGGAATTCAGACTATCATATCAATATCAACATCCAGATGAATTACTGGCTGGCACAGTCGACAAATCTTTCTGAATGCCACGAACCATTTTTTGATTTCATTGAATCACTGGTTCCTACTGGGCGAACTACGGCTAAAACGATGTTCGATTGTGGTGGCTTTGTAGCGGGGCATACCTCCGACATCTGGGGTAATACTTGGCTTTTCGGTAACCCACGTTTTGGAATGTGGGTTACGGGTCCCGCTTGGAGTATTCGCCAATTTTGGGAAAACTGGCTTTACACGGGTGATCGTCAATTTCTCGAAGAGCGTGCGTATCCGATTATGAAGGAGTCGTCCGAGTTTTTCGTAGATTTCCTCGTGAAAGATCCAGTCACGGGCAAGTTAGTCTCTGGGCCAACGACCTCACCAGAGAACAATATTAAAGCTCCAGATGGCACGAGAGGATCATTATCGATGGGCCCAGCGATGGATCAGCAGATTATTTATGAACTTTTCACCCATACTATTTTAACTTCAGAAATCCTGAACAAGGATGAAGTATTTCGGAAAAAGCTGATGGCACTTCGCGATCAATTAGCAGCTCCTGTGCAAATAGGTTCAGACGGACGCGTGCTTGAGTGGGCGGAAGGCCTCGAAGAAGCAACGAAGGGGCACCGTCATATTTCGCACCTTTACGCGCTTCATCCCTCATGGCAGATCTCACCAGGGACAACGCCAGAATGGGCGACTGCGGCGCGTAAGACGATCGATGATCGCTTAGCAAATGGCGGTGGCCATACAGGATGGAGCCGGGCATGGATCATTAACTTTTTCGCTCGCTTGCTCGATGGGGACAAATGTCTCGAAAATATTCAGGCGCTACTGGTCAAGTCAACTTTTTCTAACTTGTTGGATACGCATCCTCCTTTTCAGATAGATGGTAACTTTGGCGCAACAGCGGGAATAGCCGAAATGTTACTGCAGTCGCATGAGCAGGCCAATGAGGGGCTGCCAGTTGTGGTTCTTCTTCCTGCTCTGCCTGGTGCTTGGGCTGATGGCTCTGTGAAGGGACTGATGGCACGCGGTGGCTTTGAGGTTGATTTAAGTTGGAAAAAGGGTGTGCTCACTGCCGCCAACTTGCGCTCGAAGCGAGGGCAAAGCTGTGTTTTGCGCTACGGGGAAAAGACGGTTAACTTGAAAACTCAAGTGGGAGAGAGCTACGACCTCATGGATCTCCTATAAGAGATGGGACTTAACTTTTGTAGGGAGGGAAGAGAAATAATTGCCATACCGAAACTAAATAAAATACTAATATGAAGAAACTAATAAAATCTAATGCGCTATTCTTAGCGGCACTTATGGCGGGCAGCCTGTCTTTACAGGCTGAAGCAGAAATCGATCAGGATAGCTACGAGTATCGCTTTGACAGCAGTTTGAAACAAACACCCGACTCAATAGCTCGTAACAAATTGTGGTTCTATGACGCTAAATTTGGCGCCTTTATCCACTTTGGAGTCTATTCAGTACTTGAAGGAGCTTACAAAGGTAAGGCACAGGGACCTAAGTATGCCGAGTGGATTTGGGCAGATGCAAAAATATCTGCTGATGAATACCGGGAAGTCGCTAAGGGCTTTAATCCTGCGAAGTTTGATGCCGAAGAGTGGGTTAAAATATTCAAAGAAAACGGAATGAAGTATGTGGTGATTACCTCGAAACATCATGACGGATTTGCCCTCTTTGATTCTGCTGTCAGTGACTTTAATATAGTCGATGCCACACCGTTTAAACGTGATATTATCAAGGAGCTTAGTGAAGCTTGTCACCGTAATGGTTTAAAATTTGGTGTTTACTATTCGCAAGCTCAGGACTGGGATGAACCCAATGCGCCCGTGATGATGAGACGCAGAACACGTTTGAACGTGATGCACCCTGATGTGTCAGAGGGTTTTAAACCCGATTTTGATCAATATTTGAAAGAGAAATCTCTTCCTCAAGTTGAGGAGCTAATGAAGAACTATGAGATTGATCTAGTCTGGTTTGATACGCCGATCGAGATGACCTATGAGCGAGCTAAGCTTTTCACCGATATCGTGCGGAAGCATCGTCCAAATTGCGTGATTAACTCTCGTTTGATTCAGAGGGGGCGCAATCAAGTGCTACAGAAAAACCTAGAACTTTTCGATTACATTTCAGTAGGTGACAAGGAAGTGCCGACGAAGAAGTTGCCACTTTATTTCGAGTCTCCAGACAGCGTCAGCACCTCTTACGGTTATAAAAAGTATGGTAATCATCAATATCATACAGAAGAAGAAATGATTCACCGCTTAGTCCACACGGTCTGTGCTGGTGGTAATTATTTACTCAATAATGGGCCGATGGGTAATGGAGAAATCGATCCTGAAGCGGTGCGTCTTTACGGAGTCATAGGTGACTGGCTCAAGGTGAACGGGGAATCTATTTTTGGGACATTACGTAATCCTTTGCCTGAACGCCCAGAATGGGGTGACTGTTCAATCAGCAAGGATGGTAAGTCACTGTATTTGCATGTAATGAAATGGCCAGATTCAGGAATGATCTCAGTACAGAACATGCCAGGGAAAGCGACTGCGGCCACGTATTTAGCTGATGAGAAAAATGCAGATTTCACTCAGGATGGCGACGTCCTGCAAATCACGCTACCTTCCCAGCCGCTTAATAAGTACGATACTGTACTGAAGATTTCGCTGTAAAGCCGTCGTTTGTTTTAAAGAAACGATTGCACACCTTGTTATTAGGATAGGTGCGGTTTTATACTAGTCTAGGGCATCTCGCTCTAGGCTTTTTTGATGAGCACTGTAGGCGACTTCTCCAATGAGTTTAAACAATGAGGCTTTCACACTTTCGTTAATAAACCTCAAATGTGTAATTTTGTATTTATCTTGAAAGACCACAGGTAAATCAAGAGTACTGTACAGCTATATGCACCTGTACTAAGAGAAATAGGTGATCTGGATGAAAAGCCAACAGCGGCATTTTATCTAGTGAATCCTCCTATTCCTTAATAAGTGAAGCGCACCTTTTAATAAGATCACACATGAGCCAATTTTTTAAGACCGTTTTCGCCTTCAGTTGTCCGAAACTTTGCAGCGTAAAAAGAATTCTGCAGCAATGTGCTCTGCTGCTAGCGTTACCGCTATGTTTCACTTATGGCGGATCCTTGGGATCGCTCCATGCCGCTGAAGTTAATGCTGATAAGGCCGATTTTTACGTAGCTACGAATGGTTCGGATACCTGGTCGGGGAAATTAGATGCACCTGACTCAAAGCAGAGTGATGGTCCTTTTGCGACACTCACCCGAGCCCGCGATGCGGTGCGCGAGTTAAAACGTAAAGAGCCCACAAAGAATATCACCGTGATGATCCGCGGTGGTCGCTATGAGATCAAAAAGACGGTAGTTTTCGGATTAGAAGACTCTGGAGACAAAGAGGCAACAATAGCGTACGAAGCATACCCCAATGAAAAACCTATATTGAGCTCTGCGACTGAACTTGTTGGCTGGATGAAAGTAAAAGATACTATCCCCAACCTTCCTGATGCTGCTCAGGGGAAAGTATGGGTAGCCGATGTGTCGGAAGTAATTAAATCAAGCGGCCGATTTTATACCTTATATGATGGCAGGGGACGCTTGCCTCGAGCTCGTTCTGAAGGTTTTATACCTGATGAGGGTAATGAAAAAGCCAAGGGGGCAAAAGTAGGTAGAAATGGGCTGCGTTTTCCAGAAGGTACCATTTTCAAGAACTGGTCAAATGTGGAAGACGTTGAACTGGTTGTTCGTCCTCATCACGCATGGGTTGTGAATATCTTACCTTTGACAGAAGTAGACCTTGAGAGGCGTATTGCTAGAACAAGCGTTGCCGCCACATACGCAGTAGGCGAACTTCATTACCTCAAAGGTACCAATTCTTGCTGGGTGGAAAATGCACTCGAAGCGCTCGATGAGCCAGGTGAATGGGTTTTAAATACAGAGGAAGGTAAGGTTTACTTGTGGACGAGAGATAACTTCCCGCCTTCAAAAATCATGGCTCCGACACTACTAGAGTACATTCGTGTGGAGGGTAAAATTGATGAAAAAAAACAAGCTGATGTGCCCGTGCAAAATCTCCATTTCCGTGGTCTCACTTTCATGCATGGAAAGCGCTACGTATTAGAGAACGATGACAAAGGCTTGCAGCATGACTGGGATTTTCAGGATAAAGCGACATCTATGTTGCGCTTTCGCGGGGCAGAGAACTGTGTTGTCGAAAACTGTCATTTTAGCCAGAGTGGAGGTTCTGCGGTTCGCTTTGATTTACATGCCCAAGGGAATCAAATTATAAATAATCATATCGAGAATGTGGGTGCTGCAGGTATTTTGATCGCTGGATATGGTCCTGGGACAAAGGATGTTAGCTTTAAGAATCTCGTGTCTAATAACCACATTCACAATATTGGAGAAGTTTACGGGCACTCACCTGGGATATTTTTATGGCAGAGTGGTGAGAACCTCGTGACAAATAATTTAATTCATCATGCACCTTATGCTGCTGTTATCGTTTCAGGAGTGATGACTGAGTTTTTTGCCAAACATGGTAATGCTCGCGAGC
The DNA here is from genome assembly GCA_051252195.1 of Akkermansiaceae bacterium. Taxonomy (GTDB): domain Bacteria; phylum Verrucomicrobiota; class Verrucomicrobiia; order Verrucomicrobiales; family Akkermansiaceae; genus Oceaniferula. The sequence continues at coordinate 73,178 of JBPOGD010000003.1, forward strand.
TTCTTAGGACGATCCGCCGAGATGAGGTGGGTTCTCCGAGCGAGAAAACATTTGAAGAGCTCATTCCATTTCTACATTCGCACGATAACCAAATCGTTTACAATGAGATCCATCATGTCATGGAATTATTAGCTGATGGTAATGCTATTTACATCCGTGGTGCTGGACCAGGAAATATAATTGGTCATAACTATATTCACCACTTGGTTTCGCCCATCGTGATGCAGTCTGCCATCCGCACCGACGGTGGGCAGAAGGATACACTTATTGTAGGGAATCTACTTTATAAATGTGGATCGCACGGAATTAAGTTGAAGCTGAATAACCGCGCGGAGAACAATATCATCGCTGATATGCTTGTCACGGAACACAAAGGCAAAAAAGTCCTGCCCAATAGTATTAAGATGTTCGAAGGACCTGCTACTGGTGGCTCAATCAAAAGAAATATTTTTTACAGCACAAAGGTTCCCGACAAGTTTATCTTACAAGGTAAAACCACGAGAGGTAGAAAGGCAGCGCTTGCGAAGGATGCTGATACCGATTTTAATATTTATTACTGTGCAGAGGACCCTTCCGTGGGAGTGGAGGAGTTGAAAAAATCGCAAAAAGAGGGAGTGGATAAACATAGCCTAGCCGTCGATCCGCTCTTTGTGGACGCTGCGAATGGTGATTTTCGTTTGAAGCCAGAGTCTCCTGCATTAAAGTTAGGTTTCGTGCCTATTGATTTATCAAAAGTGGGCCTCTTAAATAAAGATCATTAATTTTAAAAGGGTGAACATGAAATACACTTTTTTTCTCAGTGCCGTGTTAGTGACTTTGCAGCTTCAAGTTGAAGCGGATGTCATTCCTAAGCAAATAGTAGAAGCAGCCCCATTAGATAGTGAAATTGAGGCGAACCGGGGGACTTCTTCAGCGGTGGACGAAAATCAAACCAACGATGGTTCCCACTACGGGCGTCGGATGTTTTTACCATCAAAAGAGGGTAAGGCGGACAAAGAATTGAATAAATTTGTTAAAGATAATGGCGCCCGTTTTATCGTGCCTGTCGCGACGCAACACAATAACTTCGATATATACGATTCTTTCTTTCCATGGAACTCATTGAAGGGCTCGTGGGAAGCCGCGAAAAACGCCAGTGGAAGCCCAATGGAATTGAAGTACTAAGGGAATGGAGATCTATCTGCCTCAAGAGTTGCCAAAATCATTAGTCACAGGATTTAATTTTTTTACTGAAATAACAAACATCTCAATACAACCATCAATTCAAATAAAATGACAAAGTTACCCTTCATTGTTTTAGTCGCCATCATTGCTCATCTATTCACTGTGGAATCGAATGCAAAGGAATCCTCTTACCTAGAAACTGGTGGGGAAAGGGAGCTGAACGTAGTTTATAAAAAGATCGGTAAAAGAGAGTTGAAATTTGATGTTTATTACCCAACGAAAAGCAGTGATAAAGCACCACCTGTCATTATTTACACGCATGGTGGAGGTTGGTCGGCTGGAAGTAGAGGAGGTGTTACAAAAACGCTATTTTCACCTCTTTTTCTACAACTTCTCGAAGAGGGTTTCTGCGTAGTTTCAGTAGATTATAGGCTCTATAACAAAAGTGGACAGGTGGCAATTCGCGACTGCGTGATCGATTCCAAAGATGCCGTGCGTTATCTTGTTAAGAATGCAAAGCCCTTGGGAGTTGACGCCGACCGTTTGTATGTGATGGGGGATTCAGCGGGTGGACAGATTGCGCAAATGCTGCTGCTCTCTCCCTCTGGTAGCTTGGCGGGCGATTCTGATCTAGCCGATATAAATTATAACATCTTGGCTGGTGTCTCTTGGTACGGGCCGTGTGACTTTGAGGATCAAAACTTATTTAATTATGATGATCGTCCTGATTTCGTTGATCGTTTTGGTGCTCGCATCGTATCTGCAGAAGTCTCAAAAGAGGAGAAACTCAGGTTGTACCGCGAGATGAGCCCTATCCAGTATTTAAAGAAAGACAGTCCTCCTCTACTGATGATTCAGGGGGATAAGGACACGACTATTCCCGTGAAACATGCTTATCTCATGGAAAAGACAGCCAAAGCCCTTTCCGCACCAGTCCAGACGGTTATTGTCAAAAATGCTGGCCATAACTGGAGGAGAGCAGGCGGTGATATTCATCCTAGCAAAGAAGAAATTACTGAAATGACTGTTAATTTTTTCAAAAGTAATTTGTAGGTACGGTCGATTTCTCGAAGTCAGCATTGCTGTCTCGTGCTAGAGATCAAATTGCGAAAGTCTGTGTTCACTGATTTGAGTGCAACTCTGTGTAAATTAGCGGACGAGAGTAGATGGTAATATCCGATTAAGTAAAGATGTGACTGGAGGATAAGAAAGTAATTTTTTTACAGTTAAGCTGTAATAAAAATCAGTCTCTTACAGTATATTACTACCAACGAGTTAATTTACCACCTTATGAAATACAGTATTTGTTTATTGATAACCTGCAGCGCTTTTTTATTGAATGCAGGAGCTACGCCATTGAAAGGAAGTCGTCCCAACATTATTGTCGTCATGACAGATGATCAGGGGATGGGAGACCTTTCTTGCATGGGCAATGAAATTGTTAAAACCCCTCATATCGACCGCTTTCACGAAGGATCTACACGATTTACTGATTTTCAAGTAAGCCCTACTTGTGCGCCGACGCGTGCTGCGTTGATGAGTGGGCGCGCGCCTTTTAAAAATGGGGTTACTCACACGATCTATCAACGCGAGCGTATGGCACTGGATGTATTTACTTTCCCGCAGGCCTTACAATCAGCAGGATATCAGACTGGCCTTTTTGGGAAGTGGCACCTTGGCGATGAAGAAGAGTATTTGCCTCAGAACCGAGGTTTTAATGAGGTATTAATGCATGGTGCTGGAGGTCTAGGGCAGGTTAATTTAGGTGATTTCCCTACCAATAACAAAAATACTTATTTTGATAACGTCTTATTACATAATGAGACCGTCGTGAAAACCAAGGGGTATTGTACCGATTTATTTGTAGCGTCCGCTCTGAGCTGGGTGAAAGAGCAGCATTCCGCTGGAACGCCTTACTTTGCTTATGTCTCTTTGAATGCACCGCACGGCCCTTGGATAGCACCTCAAGAATATCAGCAACGTTTTCTCGATGCGGGTTACGATAAAAAAACAGCAGCACGTTACGGGATGATCGAAAATTTAGATGATAACTTCGGTTTGATGATCAAAAAGCTCGAGGAGTGGGATGCGCTAAAAAACACCTTGATCATTTTTATGACGGACAATGGCATGGCGGCACCTCAAGTGAGACTTAAAGGCGAAGCAAAGAAGCGTGCATTCAACGCAAATTTTAAAGGCGGGAAAAATAGCCCCTATGAAGGAGGTAGTCACGTGCCAGCCTTTTGGCAGTGGAAAGGCAAGGCTGGAGAAAGTAAATTGGGAGAAGGAGTGGATATTCCCGTGCTCACGGCTCATCTCGACCTGTATCAAACATTTACTGAGCTCGCTGGAGTTGAGCTTCCAGAACAGATGCAGGAGCTCGAAGGGAGGTCATTACTGCCTCTACTGGAAAATCCTAATGCAGAGTGGGCCGATAGAGAGTTGTTTTTCCATTGTGGTCGCTGGGATACGGGTGAGCGTGACAAAGCTAAATATGTTGACTGTGCAGTGAGAACATCTCGCTGGCGCTGGGTGAATAATAGTGAACTCTATGATATTTCAAATGATCCTGGGGAGACAAAGAATGTGGTTTCTGAATACCCTGAAGTTGTAGCTCAGTTGCGGGAGGCTTACGACAATTGGTGGGAGTCTGCGCTACCGATGATGGTAAATGAGGGGCTTCCTAAAGTTGCGCCCTCCGATCAACCTTTTACTCTACGCTACAATCAGCAACTCGAAGAAAAAGGGATTCCTGAATGGAAACCAGCTAAATTTTAATTGGATAAATTGAAATATGAAGCATAGATTCCCTAATATACATATGAAAATGAAATACCTTATTAGCGCATTAGCTACTATTCTACCCATCACTTACATCGCGGCAGACCCCGTAGAGTTAGCCTCAAAAGCAAAGCTCGAGGGGAGCCGACCCAATATCATTCTTGTGATTACAGATGACCAAGGAATGGGTGATTTATCCTGTATGGGGAATGAGATCGTAAAAACTCCGAACATTGATCGGTTTTATGAACGCTCAACTCGCTTTACTGATTTTCAAGTAAGTCCTACCTGCGCACCTACCCGAGCAGCGATGATGAGTGGACGTCCACCTTTCAAGGTAGGTGTGACGCATACGATCTTACAGCGTGAACGCATGGCTTTGGATCTGTTTACGATGCCCCAAGCACTTCAATCAGCAGGATACGAGACAGGCCTTTTTGGTAAGTGGCACCTTGGTGACGATGAGGAGTATCTCCCTCAGAATCGAGGTTTTGATGAAGTACTGATGCACGGAGCAGGTGGTATTGGCCAGAAACAGTATGGTGATTTCCCTGTTAATAGTACGAATACCTACTTCGATAATGTGCTTTTACATAACGACACTGTAGTGAAGACGAAGGGGTTCTGTACCGATGTCTTTTTTGCTGCTGGCCTAGCGTGGATTAAAGAGCAGGAAGATGCTGAAACTCCTTATTTTGCTTACATTTCGTTGAACGCACCCCATGGACCTTTCATTGCGCCAGATTCTTATAAGAAACGTTTTCTCGACGAGGGTTATAATGAGGATACTGCGGCTCGATACGGAATGGTAGAGAATATCGATGATAACTTTGGTGTGCTCATTGATAAACTCACTCAGTGGAAAGCATTGGATAATACTTTGGTCATTTTTATGACGGATAATGGAATGTCCATGCGTCCCATTACAAAAAATGGCAAAGAGGTAGAGCGTTTCAACGCTGGTATGAAAGCTGCAAAGAATTCTCCTCATGAAGGAGGAACTCATGTTCCTGCATTTTGGTATTGGCAAGGGATTCTGGGAGAAGGCGTTGATATTGATGTCCTGACTGCTCACTTAGACCTTTACCCAACATTCTCAAAACTTGCTGGTGCTAAATTACCTGCTGAAATGCAGGAGTTAGATGGTCGTTCACTATTACCCTTGCTTGCCAATCCTCAGGCGGAGTGGGCAGACCGTGAGCTATTTATTCATTGTGGTCGTTGGAAGCCCGGCAAGAGGGATGATCTTAAATACAAGAGCTGTGCTGTTCGTTCCGAGCGCTGGCGTTTTGTGAATAATAAAGAACTTTACGATATTTCCGCTGATCCAGGCCAGACTCAGGATGTTGCTGCGCAATACCCTGAAGTAATCGATCAATTACGTAAGTCTTACGACCAATGGTGGGAGTCGGCGCTACCTCTTATGGTGAATGAAGGTCTCCCCAAGGTAGAAGTTCATCCCTTTGCTATCCGTTACAATAAGCAGCTTGAGGAAAAGGGTATTCCTGAGTGGGCACCAGAAGCCCTGTAAACTATTATTTTAAAATTAAATAAATTTGAAAAAACCATGAAAAAAATATTATCTTCGTTAATCATTCTTAGTGCGGGGTTTATGCCTCTACACGCGGAAAAAAAAGCTCCCAATCAACCTAAGGGTGACGTCAGCTTTGAATTTCGTTTTGCTGATGAACTTCAACAAACACCTGATTCTATAGAAAGGCAGGAACGTTGGTTCCGGGATGCCAAGTTTGGCGCATTCATTCACTTTGGTGCTTATTCTCAACTTGAAGGTGAATATGAGGGTCGTGGTTCTGGTTTTCGCTATTCCGAGTGGATTCAGATTTCCGCACAGATGTCATCTGGGGAGTACCGCAAAGTAGCAGCGCAGTTTAATCCAATTGATTTTGATGCTGACGAGTGGGCAAAAGTATTTAAGGACTCGGGTATTCGTTACGTCGTTATCACCTCGAAGCACCATGACGGCTTTGCTCTTTTTGACTCAATGGTGAGCGACTACAACATTGTTGATTTTACACCATTCAAGCGTGATATCATCAAGGAACTCAGTGAGGCGTGTCATCGCCAAGGACTGAAGTTTGGTGTTTACTATTCTCATGCACAAGATTGGGACGAGCCAGATGCTCCTTACCTCAACACCCGTTGTAAGCGAAATGTGCTGCACCCAGATTTACCCGCTGATTTCGAGCCAGACATGGATCGCTATCTCATGAAGAAGAGCTTGCCTCAGGTGGAAGAGCTAATGAAGAATTATGAAATTGATTTGATTTGGTTTGATACACCCGTAGGTATGACCCCTGAGCGCGCGAAATTATTTACGGATGTCGTCCGCAAGTATCGTCCTAACTGCCTGATTAACTCACGTATCATCCATCGTGGAAAAGGCAAAATTGAACCAAAGAACCTTCATCTTTATGACTACGTTTCTATCGGTGACAAGGAGGTGCCAGATCGTAAATTACCACTCTATGTGGAATCTCCAGACAGCGTCAGCTCGTCTTTTGGCTATAAAACCAAAGGCAATCATTACTATCACACTGAAAAAGAGATGATTGACCGTCTAGTTCACACTGTTTGTGCCGGTGGTAACTCCTTGCTTAACAACGGCCCGATGGGTAACGGGAAACTTGATGCTGAAGCTGTCCGGCTTTATGGTGTGATCGGTGACTGGCTGAAGGTAAATGGCGAGTCCATTTATGGAACGGTACGTAATCCATTACCAACGCGTCCTGAGTGGGGTGATTGTTCAGCAAGTAAGGATGGCAAGAGCATTTATCTCCACGTTCTTAACTGGCCAGAGTCAGGAGAAATTACAGTGAGTGACTTACCAGGTAATGCTAAATCAGCTTCTTTCTTAGCGACTGGCGACGATGCAACTTTCACCCAAGAAGGCAAGGTCATGAAGCTTACCCTTCCCGAAAAAGCTCTCAATGAGTACAACACGGTTATTAAAGTTCTATTAGACTAATAATGGGCTTAATCATTCTGAACCTATGAAATTGATATCGAATTCTTTATGTGCATTTGCAGTAGGCGCCTCCTATTGTTTTACGGCGAGTGCCATTGCTGATTCAGCCCCAGCAGATGGTAAAATTAGTGCGGATTGGGAATCATTATCGGCTAACTACGAGGTTCCTGAATGGTTTCAAGATGGCAAGATTGGGGTATGGATGCACTGGGGGATTCCTTCAGCTACTGATGAAGACCGTCCGAATGATGGCTCTTGGTACGGACGCAACATGTACGGCGGAGGTAAGCAAATCGCTAAAGATCTCTCAGAATTTCACATTAAGCGCTATGGACCACTCGAAGAGTTTGGTTATGAAAAACTCATCCCTCAATTCAAGGGGGAAAAGTGGGATCCAGATGCCTTAGTGAAATACGTGAAAGACAATGGCGCGCGCTTTGTGATGCCGGTAGCATGTCATCACGATAATTTTGACATGTATGATTCTTCGCACCCATGGAACTCGGTTGCAATGGGGCCTAAGCGCGACACTCTCAGGGAGTGGAAAGATGCTGCTACGAAGCATGGCTTGAAGTTTGGAGTGTCAACACATCTTTACTGGTCACCAGGTTGGTGGCGTCCTGCCCGTAGATATCAGAAAGGGGGTACTCCCGAGTGGCAACTTTTCAACATGGATTACGATCCAAAAGGGTACGCTTCACAGGATAGTTGGAATGAGCATTGGTATGATCGCTGCTGGGAAATCATCGAAAAATATGATCCCGACATGTTTAACAATGATGCTCCATACCCCAAGATAGGACCAGGGAAGGGAATAGGGGTCAAACTTTTCACAGATTATATTAATCGCGACCTTAAGGAAAATGAGGGGAAGCAAACTGTCGTGCTTTCTTTAAAAGACCCGAACGTCGACCGATCAGCATTTACCTATAACCTCGAAAGAGGTGGGGCTGGAGAAATTAAACAAGAGCCTTGGATGTGGGCGACGGACCTTTCTGGGAGCTGGTTTTACCGCAAAGGTGCAGTGAACAAAATGAGTGTCCCTGTGATGGTTGGTAATGCCGTAGATGCTATCAGCAAAAATGGAGTAGTAATGTTAAATATAGCACTTCGCGGTGATGGAACAATCCCTGAAAAGCAGCAGACTTATCTCGATGCTTTTGGTGATTTCCTAAAGATTAATGGAGAAGGTATCTATGGGAGCCGTCCATGGAAAATATTTGGTGAAGGAACCGTGAAGGTGAAAGACAAGCGCCAAGGTGAAAATCACCAGAGCTTCTCAAAGGAAGATGTTCGGTTTACGATGAAAGACGAAGTTTTATACGCCTATATTCTCAGCGTGCCGAATGAAGACATCCTCATCAAAACCTTGGCTAACGAAGGGATACTCGACAAAGAGATCGATACTATTTCTCTCATGGGCAGCGACGACAAAATTGAGTGGGATCGCTCCGACAAAGGGCTTTCGATTCAATTACCAAACAGCCTACCAGCGTCACTAGTCATTGGGTTCAAAATTACACTCAAGTAAGCATTTATAAAAATAGCAAAAGCCCCTCGGTTTTTAAGATAAGGGGCATTTTTATGAAATGTTGTGACGTTTCTGGATGTATTAGTAAATGTTGATATCAAGCGGTAAAGCGAGTGGTTTTCACCTAAGGTCTCTAGGGTAGAAGTTTCGTGCTTCATAAATGAGCTCTTGTTGATACGGAGGATGAAAATGCCATTTGACTTGAAATATTAGGTTGAGTTACAAGAGCTTATATAAAATATGAAAAAAAATAGTAAAATATGTTTAATCGGAGCTGCGCTTACTGCGTGTATTAGCTTTGTCCCAATTTTGAACGCAGATGATAGTCGCCCTAACATTGTTGTTTTTGTTGCCGATGATATGGGCTGGGGAGATTCAGGAACCTACGGTCATGAAATGATCCAAACGCCTAACATGGATAAGTTGGCCGCTCGAGGCGTGAAGTTTAATCAGTTTTATTCTGCGGCTGGAGTCTGTTCTCCTTCGCGTTCAGCCATTTTGACAGGTCGTACACCGTATCGTAATGGTGTATGGCGCCACCTTTCAGGAGATGGGGATGCCTACTTAAGAGAAAGTGAAATAACCTATTTGGAGTTATTGAAAGGGATTGACTACCAAACTTGCCACGTTGGTAAATGGCATTTGAATTCGAAAGATAAGTTCGAAAACTCAGACTTTCCCAATCCTGGAGACCACGGCTATGACTACTGGATGTATACGCAGAACAATGCCGTACCTAGCCACAAGAACCCTAAGAACTTCATTCGTAATGGTGAAGCGGTTGGCGAAACAAAGGGTTATTCCGCACAGTTAGTTGCAGCAGAGGCTGATCACTGGCTTAAAGATGTACGGGATAAATCTAAGCCCTTTGCTATGTCAGTCTGGGTGCACGAACCACATTCACCAATCGCTACAGACACCAAATTTCAGGCTCTTTATAAAGGAGAGGAAAATAGCAAATACATGGGTAATATTACTCAGATGGATCATGCTTTAGGTATGGTGATGGATTCTATAGAAGCTCAAGGTGCCACCGAGAATACCATTATCTTTTTCACCTCAGACAATGGTCCTGTGCCAGCGTATGGTGGAGACTCTGGTGGTCTACGTGGATTTAAACGCAGTGGGTATGAAGGCGGAATCCGTGTTCCAGGGATCGTCAGTTGGCCAGCAAAAATAGCGCCAGGCACAGTCAGTGATACGCCAGTAATTGGTACGGATATATTCTCTACGGTTCTCGATATTGTAGGTATTGATCTGCCTGAGGACCGCACCATCGATGGCGCCAGCATCGTTCCTGCATTTTCTGGTGAACTAGTCGAGCGTAAGGTCCCTCTTTTCTGGCGTACACACGTCTCTCCCTACAAGGAGCGTGTGGCACTACGTATGGGTGACTGGAAAATTGTTGGAAATGATACAATGACTGAATTTCAGCTGTATAATGTTCAAAAGGACTGGAAAGAGGAAAATGATCTCGCTGCGGAAATGCCTGAGAAAACCGAACAGATGAAACGTACGATCATCGAAGTTTGGGAAGGTATCGAGAAAGAAGGACCAAGCGAATGGTGGAAGAATGAACGCCAGAAGCCATCAAAGGGTGGCAAATTAAATTACTAAAAAGCTGACTCCAGTTCTCTCAGTCTTTCTTACCCTCGTGAAATGACCTTCAAGTCACCCCGCAAAGCCAAGTTCCTGCCGTGGCTGATAGTGTCATTATTCCTATTGTAGTTCTTGAATTTGACGAGCCGTTTGTTGTCGATACTCAAGCCACTAGAAAATACCACTGGAAGAAAGAGATTGGTATTAAATTGAAATTGCGAAAACCCAAATCTTTAAATTAGTCGTCCATTATGAATGGCAGTGTTATATGGATAAAATAAGTAAATCGGCAAATCTCAAAAAATATAATGAAAAATACGATGGTCAAATTCTTGGTAAGTGTAAGCCTTATCATTAGTTCTTCGCTTTCTGTCACGGCAGAATCTACAAAACCCAATATTCTCTTTATTTTTTCTGATGATCAAATGTGGAGCAGCCTCAGCTGTCTTGAAGGTAGTCAGGTAAAGACACCGAACTTAGACCGACTACGCAATCAAGGCGCTCTATTTAGCCATGCCTATAATCAAGGCTCATACACACCTGCAGTTTGCGTAGCCAGCCGAACGATGCTAAATACTGGGGCCTTTGTCTGGAATGCAGCTGCCTTTTCATCAAAAGGGAACAACATACATGATAAGAATGCGCCCAAAGGTACGGTTGATTATAAAATACCGAGAAGCAAACCAGAGGCCTACTGGTCGCAATATATGAAAAAGGCAGGCTACGAGACATACTTCAGTGGGAAATGGCATGTTCCAGAGATATTGGCTGCTGATGTATTTGACCACGTCCTTAATGAGCGTAAAGGGATGCCGAAAGCACCAAAGAAAAACTACTCACGTCAGTTTATTCCAGGGGAACTTGATAACTGGTCGTCTGATGAATCAGAAGGTGGTTATTGGCAGGGAGGTAAGCACTGGAGTGAGGTGCTAGGTGACGACAGTGAAACTTTCCTTAAACAAGCAGGTGCAGATGAGAAACCGTTTTTCATGTATTTAGCGTTTAATGCACCACATGATCCACGCCAAGCACCCAAGGAGTTTATCGATATGTACTCCATTGATGAAATGGAAGTCCCTGCGAACTTCTTACCAGAGTACCCGTATAATCAGGCTGCAGGTGCAGGGCGAAAGTTGCGTGACGAAAGGACGGTTCCTTTTCCACGCACAGAGCACGCCATCCGAGTGACGAAACGAGAGTATTTTGCCTTGATTACTCATATGGATCAGCAGATAGGTCGCATTTTAGATGCCTTAGAAGCAACTGGTAAGGCAGATAACACCTACATCTTTTTTACTTCAGACCATGGATTAGCAGTGGGTGATCACGGTTTCTTAGGTAAGCAGAACATGTATGATAGTAGCATGCGCGTGCCATTCCTCATGGCAGGACCAGATATTCCCGCGGGAAGCACTGTGAATGCTCCTATCTACTTACAAGACGTGATGCCAACTTGCTTGGAAATTGCCGGCGCAGCTAAACCTGACCAAGTTCAGTTTCATAGTCTGATGCCCTTGGCTAAGGGGCTGACAACACAAGGTTCTTATGAAGCAATTTATGGAGCTTATTTTGGTTCTCAGCGAATGATACGGAATACGAGATACAAGATGATCATTTACCCTACGATTAACAAGGTGCGCCTGTATGATATGGTCAATGATCCACTAGAGACGAAGGATTTGGCGGAAGATAAGAACCGCCCCGTAGAACTGATGAATAATCTGTTCAGTGATTATAAGAAACTTCAAGAAACAATGAAGGATCCCGTTGACATTGAATACGCCTACCGAGCGTTTATGGGCAATTAGCTCTGTATCATCTTAATTGTTATTTGCTGAGAGAGCTTTCCTCACCTTCCAATTGCTCCTGACTAAGCTTTGAGTTGTCGAGAATGTAGAGGTTTAAATAAATATTGTTAGTTTTACTGCTAAAATAGTGGTCAATAATAGCGACCCTGTTGTATTGATGGGAAAGAATAAGAAGTTTCCTCTCGTAGTTCATGATGAAGATCGATGTCATCTGAGATAACAATGACGATTTCCTTATTCCACTAGACGCCGACCTTCACGGAAATACTCGTGACTCGTTTGCGAATTAATTCCAATAAATTCCACTTTCTATGAAAATATTAACAACAGCTGTTTGCATTTCGCTCGTGGCACTTGCGACTAATTCCACTTTCGCGGAGAAAAAGCCAAATATCCTCATACTTTATGCTGATGACATGGGTTATGGTGACTTAGCTATACAGAATCAGAACTCTAAAATTCCCACACCTCATCTAGACAAGTTAGCTGAGCAAGGAATGCGCTTCACGGATGGTCATTCCTCATCTGGTATCTGTACCCCGAGTCGATATGCTTTACTAACTGGGCGTTACCACTGGAGAGATTTCCACAATATTGTTAAAGCTTTTGGCGATAGTGTTTTTAAGGCTGAACAGCTTACCCTACCTGAAATGCTCCAAGACTCAGGTTATAAGACGGCAGCGATAGGTAAATGGCACCTTGGCTGGGACTGGAATGCAATACGTAAGCCGGATGTTAAGGTCAAGGTAGTCAAAGGTAATAAATATGTGAAATTCTCGGACTATGATTGGACTAAATCGATTCCTGACGGCCCTTTAGCGCATGGGTTTGATCATTATTTTGGCGATAATGTGATTAACTTCCCTCCTTATGCATGGATTGAAGACGATAAGGTTCTTGAGGCTCCTGACACTCAGATGTCTACAGATCTTTGGGAACCACTCAAGGAGGGGATTTGGGAGTCCCGTGAAGGCCCGATGGTGACTGGATGGGATCCTTACGAGGTTTTACCTGAAATCACACGGCGTGCAGTCACTTATATTGAAAGTCAAAAAGACGCTGAAAAGCCCTTCTTTCTCTATTTTTCATTCCCTTCACCGCATGCACCTATCGTTCCGGCGAAGGAGTTTGAGGGAAGCTCACAGGCAGGCCCATACGGTGACTTCGTTGTCCAGACAGATTGGACGTGTGGTCAGTTGTTAGCTGCACTGGAACGCACGGGGCTGGATGATAATACGATTGTGGTGTTTACCGCAGATAATGGTTCTGAGCACTACGCTTACCCTCGTGCGCTTAAGTATGATCATTGGTCATCAGAACCGTATCGTGGTTTGAAGCGAGATCTCTATGAAGGAGGGCATCATGTACCATTTATTGTAAAATGGCCTGGAGTGACAAAACCAGGTTCGGTATCTGATACACTTATCTCACAAGTGGATTTGATGGCAACACTTGGAGCTGCGGCTGGTAGCTCAATCCCAGAAGGACAGGCATTGGATTCTCAGAATCTGTTGCCTGTTTGGAACGGGGAAGTTGAAGATGTCAGGAATGACATGGTGCATAATACAAATAAAAGCGCTTATGCCGTTCGCCAAGGCGATTGGGTTTTAATCAACGCCAAGTCTGGTCATCAGAATGTGAAGCCAGAATTAAAGCGGGTCGAAAGTAAGCGTGGCTACGCAGCTGATGATGGTTTTCCCGTTGAGCTATATAACCTTCGCGAAGATCCGGCACAGCATAAGAACCTTGCTCAAGAGCACCCTGAAAAAGTTCAAGTGCTGCAAAAGCTACTTAAAAATATCAGAGATAAGAAATAGAAGTTTACGAGAGACTTCGTAGGAGTCCGTGGCTTAGGTATTCATATTCGATAACTTATTCACGGGGATAACAAAAATGCATACAGAGATGTCGTGGCACCAAGAAAGTGCAGCTTCTCGTATAGATTTTTCAAAAGGCGAATAGATTTAAAACTTAGATATGAAACATTTCACTCATTACCTAATATTAATGATCACACTCTCTGGTTTAGCTCCCAGCGTGAATGCAGATCCTACAAAGCCGAACATTATCGTAATTTACACAGATGATCAGGGTTATGGCGATGTTAGTGCGCTCAATCCCGAGGCGAAATTTCAAACACCAAACCTGGATAGATTAGTTAATGAGGGGATTGCATTTACCAATGGCCACAGCCCAGACTCCGTCTGTACACCTTCGCGTTACGGCTTACTGACAGGGCGTTATGCTTGGCGTACTTCGATGAAACGCGGTGTACTTGGTGCTGAGCGTCCATGCTTGATCAAAGACGGGCGAATGACGCTAGCATCCATGCTTAAAGACAATGGCTACCACACGGCAATAGTGGGTAAGTGGCATCTCGGCATGGACTTTCCCGGAACTCGGAAAAATCGCGATTGGTCGAAGCCTGTCGAGGACATGCCCTTGGACAAGGGCTTTGATTATTTCTATGGTATTCCAGCCTCACTGAATTTTGGTATTTTAGCGTGGTTTGAAGGGCGATTTGCAGCGGTTCCCCCTACGCTATATACGAACAAAAAAGACAATCCCCTTTATCTTGATTATCGTATCATGCCTCCTTACAACGAGACGTCTGGCCCTTCTTCAGAGTATCAGCTGCAAAAAATGCAGGGGTTTGAAGTGGCACCTGATTTTATCGATAATCAGTGTTTAACTCGATTCACAGACAAGGCAATCGAGTGGATGGACGGTAAGACGACTGATGCAAAGGTTGGAAAACCCTTTTTCCTTTACCTGCCATATACATCTCCTCACTACCCGGTCTGTCCCTTGCCCGAGTTTCAGGGCCGAGGCGAAGCAGGGGCCTATGGTGAGTTTATGATTGAAACCGATTACCATGTCGGGCGGATTATGGACTTCCTTAAAAAATCAGGTCTCGATGACAATACGATGATCGTTTTTAGTAGCGATAATGGTCCTGAAAAATCTTGGTCGTTGCGACTAGAGGAGACAGGTCATGATAGTCGCGGTGGTTTGAAACAAGGTAAGCGCTCTGTTTATGAAGGTGGTCACCGCGTACCCTTTATAGTGCGCTGGCCAGCAGGCATTGATCAGGCAGCTCGTCGCTGGGATGGCCTCGTGGGGCAGATAGATTTGCTTGCGACTTTCGCAGAAATTGTAGGTGTTAATTTGCCTGACGGCGCGGGCGAAGATAGTCAAAGTTTTGTTTCAGTGTTACGTGACTCCCAGTCAAATCATACGCGATTACCACTTATCAACTATGGAAATGGTGCTAAAGCCAATCGCTACGCTATTACTGAGGGACCTTGGAAACTTGTGCTACCGAGTGCTCAAGAGAAAACGTATGAGCTCTATAATCTTCAAGATGATAGAGCTGAATCTCAAAATGTAGCTGAACAGAACCCTGAGCTAGTAGAACAGCTCACTAAAAAGATCACTCAAATAGTGGTCAAAGGTCGCACAACACCTGGCGAAGCACAGGTGAATGAAGGCAGTTACTGGAAAGAGTTGGGTTGGATAAGTGAAAATGACTATGAGGCCAATGCACTCCGTCCGTAGCTGATAGAAGAAAAAGGGTAAAAAGAATTAAGGCTGCAAGACTAGTTGTTTTCCGATGAAAACAAGCCTGTTTGATAGGCCTTTGCTACCGCAGCCGGAGCGTTAGGGACATTGAGCTTTACGTAAATATTCTGGATATACTCCGTGACGGTGTAGATACTTATTTTGAGCTGAGCTGCTATTTGCTTCTGGGCAAATCCCTCGGCAATTAAGGTGAGAACTTCAAGCTCTCTTTTGGATAAAGAGGTTTCAGAAGAGGAATCAGCGGAAGCCGATTTTGCCAATTGATCATGCAGAGTGTTAAGGATGAATCGAGCTAGATTAGGATCGAGCGTAGCTCCTCCTTCTCGCACTAAATTGATACCTTGTATCAGCTGCTGAATTGATGAGGATTTCAGAAGGTAACCTGAAGCTCCTAGCTCGATGGCCTCAAGTACATCGGCTTCTTTATTAGACTGAGTGAGGATGATTATCTTTGTTTCTGGGGCTTGTTTTCTAATCAGTGGAATAGCGTCGAGCCCAGATATCCCTGGTAGGTTCAGATCGAGGAGGATGAGGTCTGGGACATTCGTTTTAAGATTGCGGAGGGCGATTTCTGCTGTGCCGAACTCACTGATGAGCTCCATATCAGCTTGCTCTGCCAATGCATAATTGATCCCTTTGCGATAAGCTGAGTTATCTTCTATCAGCATGATACGTAACTTGTTATTCATTGTTGCTTCTTCTAAAAAGACGCCACTGGCGCCGTGGTTTTAATTTGATGGTGATTTGCGTGCCACCCTTAGATTTTTGCCCGGCATCTGATTCGTCGATTACTTGGGCACTTAGTTTGCCTTTGAGTAAGCGAGCTCGGCGTTTAAGGGAAGCAGGTGTTTCATTGAGTCCTCGGCCATTGTCACAAACGCTTAAGCAGATCTCTTCTGGTGTAGCTATCATATCTGTCGTAACACGAGTCGCTCCTGAGTGGCGAATGATGTTAGTAAGGCATTCTTTGTAGAAAAGAAAGAGTCCGAGACGTCGGTGTGGCGATAAATTTTGCAGCAAATCCTCATTAGAAAAATAAATGTCGTGTTCTAGATCCGTAAGTAAGCGTTCAGCTGTCCGCTTCATTTCTTGGGATAAATCTTCGTAGAGTTCTTTCGCCTCCAACATGTTGGTGGTATAGCGTGCTGTATTCCCTGCATGTTCGGTGAGATCGCGAACTTCCTCGATATAATGGGTGAGTTTTTTCCATGTGTCTTCACCCTTTACCTTAGAAACTTCTTGTTTGGCGAGATCCCCAAATAGCCCGATGGCATGAAGGTTGGCGCCAAGTTCGTCGTGAAGATTTGCGGCAATTTGTTCACGGGTTTGAAAAATGGCGCGTTGCCTCAGCACTTTTCCGCTGAGTAAGGTGATGATGGTTCCTGCGGTGAGTAAGGTCGCGAACCATGCTAGAATATGTAAGTTTCTCCTTTGACGCTGGTAGCGCCTGCCTAGCTCACGGATCACGAGGGGTCGCTCAATTTCTAGCCTATGGCGGAGATGGAGTTGATTCATCCAGTCTCGGGTGGTGAGGATTTCTCCATAATAATTGCGCCCGTCTGTTAATTTCTCCAGTGTTAGCAAGAGAAAGGAAAGGTTGCTGCTGGCCGTGACGGTGGCACCTTGAGCAATGTTTTCACCTGCTGATAATACTTCAATTTCTGAAAATCCTATCCTAGCAGAGTTCTCGTTCAAAGAAATAACGGCACGATGATCTAGGATGGTGATTTGAATATAACGGCAGCGAGTTTCTGGAAAACGCCGCATAATGATCGGCCCTGTGTCATAGATGGATTCTTGGCTGTCTTCAAAGAGAAGGTGTTCATCGCTGAAATCAGGTTTGTTAGCTGCGGTGACACGTATGTGGCGGGGTACACCCCAGCTCGTGAAATTGATCATAGGAATCGAGAGCGCGACGCCAGCAGTGTGCAGGTTGATCTGGTTAATTGTACGTTGTTTTTGGAGATCGATGCTTAGTGTGGGAGGAGTTGTGGTGTCGAGGACGCGAATGAGCTCAGTCTTACTCCAGAGCCCCTGAGCGGAGTCCATGAGAAATGGGCTGAAGCCATCAGTAAGAAACTGCTCATGGTTAGTGGCTCTGTTAGTGCGCCGGTTTGGCACGATCACTGGTTTCTGCAGCGCCACATTTTCTTGACCGCTAAATACAAGGATTTCTGAAAGCTGAAGTGTATAAATCTTTTCGCCGATACTAGGTGATAAAATGGAGGTTTCGATTTTGATCCAAGAGGCTTCGATGGAGGGGAAGGTGATCACCAGTGGTGCTATACGCGGTACGAGCTGATCTTCTATGGTGAAGGAATGAACCAAGTGCGATTCGTTATCGGTACCCGCATACACGCGAAAAGCACGCGGGAATCCTTCGGAACGGACACCACTGTTAGAGTCGCGCCAGAGGGTGGGAATCAGCGTGACCTGATCGATGAAAAAGTTTTTTTCGAGTTCAACTTTAATCCACTCTTTGACTTTGGCTTGTTTGTAAGTTTTAGATCGATATCCTAGAGAACCTGTATCACCGCGAAGAGTGTAGCTGGCTATTTGCTTGAGCTCAGAGTCAATACTAGATAGTCGCTGCTCTAATTGGGGCAAAGGCATGCTTCCGAGCAAAGAAGGCTGTTGATCGGCCTCACAGAAATTCGTTAACAGAGTTACTATTAGTAAAAATTTTACTGTGATTGTGGGGTATCGCATATAATATTACTCTGATCTAACAATATGAATCATTGCGCTGGCTTGCATTATCTATGTTGTCATGAAATGAACAACCCCCTGAAAGATGGGGGTCATTAATGTTTTGTAAATGTAGGCATAATCCGTTATTAAAGCGAGATACATTGCTGACATGTAAGAAGTGCTGACCTTTCAATTGCAAGGTAGCTGATAACTTATTCCACAGTAGATCAAAATTTCTAACTTTACTAATTGCCAATTATGAAACCGCTAAAACTTACGTATGTAATCATTTGTTGCATGGGTATGGCGTCGCTGTCCGCAGCCCCTGAAGCTCAACCTAAAATTCCAGCAGCCAAGCCTAACGTTATTCTAATTATGACAGACGATCAGGGCTATGGTGACCTTGGATGTCATGGGAACCCAATTTTAAAAACACCCGAGCT
Source organism: Akkermansiaceae bacterium (assembly GCA_051252195.1). Lineage (GTDB taxonomy): Bacteria > Verrucomicrobiota > Verrucomicrobiia > Verrucomicrobiales > Akkermansiaceae > Oceaniferula. The sequence goes on from JBPOGD010000003.1 coordinate 91,763, forward strand.
GGATCGATTGCATGGGGAATCAATTCGTTTTACCGATTTTCATGTGAGTCCATTTTGTACGCCGTCTCGAGCTGCGCTTATGACAGGGAATTATCCTGCATATACGGGAGCTTACCGCACTAGCTCTGGGCGTACATTGATGCACCCCGATGAGAAGACTATTGCTCATCTTTTTGAGGAAGCAGGATATGCGACGGGTATGGTGGGTAAGTGGCACTTAGGAGACAACGCTCCACATCGTCCTCAGGATAGAGGTTTCCAAGATGTTCTCTGGCATCGATGTGGTGGGATTGGGCAAGCATCAGATTACTGGGGGAACGACTATTATGATGATACTTATGAACGCAATGGTGTGTTTGAAAAATTTGAGGGCTACTGTACAGATGTTTGGTTCCGTGAAGGACTTCGGTTTGTGGAAAAAAACCAGGATAAGCCGTTTTTCCTCTACCTCGCACTTAACGCACCTCATGGCCCTTATCATGTACCCAATGAATGGGCGAAACCTTATGAAGGGAAAAAGGAAGTTGCGAACGCAAACTTCTACGGGATGATCGCTAATATTGATTATAACATGGGGGTTTTTCGTAAGGGAATCGAAGATTTAGGTTTGGCAGAAAACACGATTCTGATCTTTATGACAGATAATGGAACCTCAGCTGGCGCGAAGTTTAAAGGATTAAACTCCGAGGCTGTTCGGGGATACAATGCAGGCTTGAGAGGGAAGAAGTCCTCTGTTTACGAGGGTGGACACCGAGTGCCATTTTTTATTCACTGGCCTAAAGGGGGGCTTGTAGGAGGTAAAGATATCAATACTTTAACGGCACATATTGATGTTTTGCCTACTCTTGCTGAACTCTGTAATATTCCAGTTTCTGGTCAGTATCAAGCTGACGGCGTATCACTTAAACCACTTCTAGATGAGGGCACAGAATGGCAGCGAGATCACCTAGTTGTCCAGTACCACTGTGGCCCCTTTGCAAAGACTGCTCCTACGCCATTTAATTTTTCTACTGTGTTAACACAGCGTTGGAGACTAGTTAATTCTGGAGAACAGGAGCTTTATGATATGGGGAACGACCCTTCTCAGCGCAAAGATGTTTCGGAAAGTTTTCCTGAAGTTGTGCAAGAATTACGAGACAAGTATAAGCCGTTTTGGGATAAAGTTTCTCCTCGTATGACGCCTGTTCGGATCGATTTGGGTAACCCAGCTGAAAATCCAACGGTACTATGCTCTCAGGACTGGTACATGGCGGAGGGGGAGGGAAACCCACCATGGAATTTTGCGACAATTAAGCGACTACCGAAAATGACGGGGCCGTGGATGGTTGAAGTGAAGCAGGCAGGACTCTACCGTATCACACTCCGTCAATTCCCTGAAGAGGCGGACAAACCTGTTGTGGCAGTCAAAGCGAAACTAAAAATTGCTGGCGTAGAGGAAGAGAGAGCAGTGGAGCCTGGAAGTAAGGGCGTCGTGTTTGAAGTGAGTCTCCCCGCAGGTCCTACTGAACTAGTTACATGGTTATATGACGATAAGGGAAGGGCTGGAGGAGCGTATTTCACGGAGGTGGAAGCTCTTTAACGAATAACAACGATAATATTTTAAGAAAAAAATAATGAAAATACATACACGACAATTAGTTGGTGTCTTGTTCGGGACGATAATGTCTTACGGACAGGCAGCTGAATTTTATGTTAGCCCTGATGGACTAGACACAAATAGTGGTCTTGCAGGCCAGCCTCTAGCCTCATGGGTAGCGGCACAGAAGAAAGCGCGCGATTTTGCGGGTAAGGAAGCAGTTACAGTGCACTTTGCTGATGGTATCTATTATCTCCCAGATACAGTAGTTTTTAAGCCTGAAGATTCTGGTAGCGAGAAGCACCCGATTATCTACCGCTCCCATAATGAGGGTGGTGCAGTGCTCAGTGGAGGTTCTGAGTTAACCTTGAAGTGGGAATCCTACAAGGACGGCATTTATAAGGCGAAAACTCAAGAGGACCTAAAAATCGATCAGCTATTCATCGACGGGATTAATCAGCGCATGGCTCGTTATCCGAATTACGATGCATCTAAAAAAACAGAGGCCTACCAAGGATTTGCAGCTGATGCCTTCTCCAAAAAGCGTGCAGAAAAGTGGGCTGACCCAAAAGGTGGATATATTCATGCGATGCACCGTTCTCGTTGGGGTGGCTATCATTATTTGATCACAGGGAAAGATGACCAAGGTGAGGTGACCTATGAAGGGGGTTGGCAGAATAACCGTCAAATGGGGATGCATAAGTCATATCGGATGGTAGAAAACATTTTTGAGGAATTGGATGCCGCGGGTGAGTGGTACTACAATGATGAAACTAATACGCTCTACTATAAGCCAGAGGAGGGTAAGGATCTAAATGCAGCGAAAGTTGAAGTGGTACGTTTGCGCCATTTGATTGAGTTCGACGGTTCGGAGGAAAGTCCTGTGAAGCATATTACGCTTCAAGGCTTTGTCGTACGCCACGCTGCTCGTACATTCATGGACAGTAAGGAACCACTATTACGCTCAGACTGGGCGATTTACCGTGGTGGAGCTTACTTCTTAACTGGCTCAGAAAATATCCAGATTTTGGATACAGAGTTTGATCAAGTGGGTGGCAACGCTATTTTCGTGAATAACTATAATCGCAACATATTGGTGAAGGGTTGCCATATTCACGACACAGGTGCGAGTGGGGTTTGCTTCGTTGGCGATCCCGATGCAGTACGTGACCCTTTGTTTGAATATAACGAGACAAATGACCTATCAAAGATCGATAGAACAGTTGGTCCTAAAACAAATAACTACCCTGCTGACTCTGTCGTAGAGGACTGCTTACTTCACGGGATTGGTCGCGTAGAGCGTCAGCCAGCTGGAGTTCAAATATCCATGGCGATGAGTATCACAGTACGTGATTCATCTATCTACGATTGTGCTCGTGCGGGTATCAATGTCAGTGAAGGCACATGGGGCGGTCATTTGATCGAAGGTTGTGATGTTTTCGATACCGTGCTTGAAACACATGATCACGGTTCTTTCAACTCATGGGGCCGAGATCGCTTTTGGCACAAAAACCGCAATGTCACTCAAGCAGCTATCGACAAAGAGCCTGGTCTGGCTTTCTTGGATGCCGTTAAGACAACAACGATTCGCGACAGCCGTTGGCGTTGTGACCACGGTTGGGATATTGATCTTGATGATGGTTCAAGCAATTACGACATCTATAACAACTTGATGCTCAATAATGGTTTGAAACTGCGTGAAGGTTTCCGCCGACACGTTTGGAATAATATTACAGTGAACAACGGACTACATGCCCACGTTTGGTATGATACAAGTAAGGATCAGATTTCTTCCAACATCTTCATGGCTCCTCATAAGCCAGCACCTGCTCGTATTAACAAGAAGTTTACTGATGAGACAAGTGTTGACCGCAATCTCTATTTTGCGAACGAATCTAATGTGATGAGTGTTTCTAATAGACTTGGATGGGATGAGAATTCCGTCTTTGGCGATCCCATGTTTGTGGATCCTGCTAAGGGTGACTTCACTGTTAAAGAAGGTTCTCCTGCGTTCAAAGTAGGGTTTAAAAACTTCTCGATGGATCAGTTTGGTGTGAAGAAGCCTTCACTCAAAGCGATTGCGAGAACTCCAGACATTTCTGAATTAGGTGCTGCTAGTGCGAGTAAAGTTCTCGGGAAAACCATGCCGTGGCTAGGTGCTAGTTTAAGCGATCTCGTTGGAGAAGAGTTTTCAGCCTTTGGGGTGAGTAAAGAGGATGGAGGCGTCGCTCTCGCAGGTGTCAAGTCAGACTCAGAAGCAGCAAAAGCAGGTCTACAGGATGGCGACCTGATTCAAGCGGTCAATGGTCGCAAAACACCTGACCTCAGGAGATTCAATCGAGTGATAAAATCTGTCAGTGGAGCGGTTAATTTGAAAGTTGTGCGTAATCAGCAAGAAATAGCAGTAAAGATAAGTCTCTAATCTGATATTCTCAATTCACACAAATCTAAACTAGAATGAAAATTATAAGGATTACACTCTGGGTGCTGTTTGCATCGTTGACGTTATCAGCTCAAGCTAAACAGCCCAATATTGTATTCCTGATGACGGATGATCAGCGCTGGGATAACTTTGGCTGTTACGGGAGGCCAGAGTTCCGAACTGAGAATATCGATCGCCTTGCTGATGAGGGGATCATCTTTGATAAGGCTTACTATAGCGTCGCAATCTGCATGCCCAGTCGTGTGAGTATGATGACGGGACGCTATTTTTCGAGTCATCGCGTTGGTTTTTCTTATCCCAATAACTTAACTTTATCGAAAGCCAGTTTTGAAGATGCCTATCCAGCTCAGCTTAAAAAGGCGGGCTACCGCACGGGGTTTGTTGGCAAATTTGGTTTCCCGATAACGGATGAGTCTTACCACGCAGCGGGAGGGGTTTCAGGTTATGATTTGAAGAAGAATCTGAGCCAGTATTTTGACTTTTTTGCAGGAAGAGGGGTTCATTTTCGAGGAGATTTCCGTGCATGGCCTGAGGACGAGGTGATGAAGAAAATTTACGACAAGAAGAGACCTGCTAATGAGCGAACACTCAAAACGGGGGATGCGATGGTTCACTTTTTGGAGACTCAGCCAAAAGACCAACCATTCTGTCTCTCTGTAAGCTTTTTCGCGGTGAAGAATGATAAGGATGCAGATATGTACCCACCTCATGTCAAAGAATTTGAGAACTATGATTTTAGTGTTCCCAAGAACTGGGTAGAGGGGAAAAATACGAAGCTTCCTGAAGTGCTGGACCTCTGGCGCGGTGTGCCACTGCATAAAAGGCGCACTTCTACGCCTGCTCTCTACCAGAAATTGGTGCGTAGATTTGCTACTCAAGGATACACGGTAGATCAGCAAGTGGGCCGTTTGGTGGAAAAACTCCAAGAGATGGATGTCCTAGATAATACTGTGATTATATACACCAGTGATAATGGCCGCTTCCATGGTTCTCATGGCCTTTATGATAAGGCGATTCTCTATGATGAGTCGGACAAAGCACCACTGATTATCTTTGATGGACGTGTTGCTAAGGAGAAACGTGGACGCCGCGAACCAGCCTTAGTTTCATCGACAGATATGGCTCCGACGATCCTTTCTCTAGCGGGGGTGAAAGTGCCAGAGGTAATGCAGGGAATGAATCTCACTGGAGTTCTTCAGCAAACGCAGAATATGACTGAATGGAGAGATGTTATCTTTAAGGAAAGTCTCTTTATATCGCAGCTGCATGGAAAAAATAATGGTCCTGATGTGGCAGACCGTAATCGCGATATTATCGCGGAAAATAAATCTTATCGATGCCGCGGAGTAACCACCGCCCGTTGGAAGTATCTCATTTATTATGAGCAATCTCCTGTTATTGAAGAGCTTTACGACATGACAGCTGATCCCTACGAGATGAATAATCTGGCTTCTGATCCTGAAAAGGCCGAAGTCTTAGAGACATTGCGGAAGAAGACTGACACAACGTACCAGCAAATGATTATTGGGCAGGCAAAAGATGATCTCGCCCACTAATATGGGTGAATATTTTAAGAATGATTAAAATAAGTTGAGAAAGGGCTGTAAGAATTTGGGTACTATCGGAGTAATGATTAATGACTTTTAAACTTTAATTAATAAAGTGAGCTACAGCAGTAGCTTAAAAAGTGAGTTATTATGAAATTAGTAATTATGATCCAGTTACTGTCGGCCGTTACTATGTTGGCGGCTGACTTCGAACCAGATGAAAAAATCATCTATAAATCTGTAGGTAAAACGAAGTTGAAGCTACATGTTTTTAAACCTGCCGGCCTCCAATTGTCAGAACAACGTCCCGCGGTCGTCTTTTTCTTTGGTGGAGGTTGGAAATCCGGGAACCCTAAGCAATTTTACCAGCAAGCAGATTTCTTAAGAAACTTGGGCTTGGTTGTTTTTTCCGCTGAATATCGAGTGAAATCTCGAAATAAAACAACTCCCTTTGAGTGCGTGAAAGATGGTAAATCAGCAATTCGCTGGGTGCGTGAACACGCAGCGGAATTCGGTGTCGACCCTGAACGGATTGTGGCTTCTGGTGCTTCTGCTGGGGGGCATGTCGCCGTTTGCACCGAGCTGATTGATAATGTGGAAGAAGCTGAGGAGAATCGAGAAGTAAGCTCACGGCCTAATGTATTGATTCTATATAATCCTGTACTGGATACAACGAAGGAGGGTTACGGAGCGGCAAACTTCGAGCCGGAGCAGCAAACGGCGCTTTCCCCCATTCATCACGTGCGGGCTGGGATGGTTCCAACTCTAGTATTTCATGGAACGGCGGATAAAACAGTGCCGTTTGAAAATGCGCAGCGTTTTACGAAGCTTATGAAAGACGCTGGGAATCTTTGTACCTTAGTTCCATTTGAGGGCAAAGGACATGGTTTTGCTAATGGCTCGTTTTTTAGGCCTAAAAATGGTGACGTCGACTTCGATCTCACGATGAAAGACAGCTACGAGTTTCTTACTCAACACGGATTCGGTTGGAGTAAAGAGCTCGCAAAGTGAGTGCCAAAACAAAAAAAGGGCTCCATGTAAATGGAACCCTTGAAAGTTTTCTTTAGATCTGAAACGTGGCTTAGTAGCCAGCGTTTTCTTTGGATTTGCCAACAGCATATCCTGCTCCACCACCAAGAGCGCCGCCTAGAAGTGCGCCTTTTGTTGCGTTTCCTGATTGGTGACCGATAATGGCACCGAGTACTGCACCACCTGCTGCTCCAACAGCTGCATCTTGCTTAGCTGGTGTTGTCGGTGTTGCGCAATTAGAGAATGTAAATGCAGTGGCAGTGGCGAGTGTTAATGTAATTAGTTTTTTCATAGTCGTTTGGGTTGGTTGGCAGTTTGGGGACAGTTTGCTAAGTCAGTCAACAAACATGTACTACGGCCAAGTTAACTATCAGACGCGATTCCTCAAGAATTATTCACATAAAAACATACTATGCATTAGCAGTGTTTTGGTTATTCTTAATCATGGATTTTACTGAGATTGACCGAGAGGACTTCAGAAGGGTTTTGGACGAAATTAGTAATTTCTACATGCCGTATGGTCGTTTTGGTCCTAAGGAGTTCCCCCCACACGGCGTTCCTATTTTTGACCTGCCACCTGAGTACTTACAGTGGTTTGCGGCGCGCGGCTTCCCTAAGGGGCGTCTCGGTGAGCTTATGGCTGTGGTAGCTGAAATCAAAGAAGTGGGTATGGATACTGTCTTTGATGCTATGCGCCAAGCGAGAGGAGGCCGGGTAAGCGTGAGGAAGCGAAAAAACCGCAGGGGCGATTCAGAGAAATTCGATTAAAAGATCGTCGCTGCTAGTCAATTAAACTTGGGTAGCATTGCTTTGCCACCTGGAGTGATAAGGCAGAGATATCTGGGCTTATTTTAGCTCTAAGAGCTTCTTGAGCCATCACAGTGCAGTCGGCATAGGACAGCGAACGAATAGCTTTTTTAATACTTGGGAGAATATGTGAGCCGACAGATAGTTCATCAACGCCTAAGCCAACGAGTAAGGGGGTAATAGAGAGATCACCTGCCATTTCTCCACAAACACCCGTCCAGATGCCATGGTTTCTCGCAGCATCGACCGTCATCTTAATCAAACGAATGACGGCAGGATGTGTGGGCTTATAGAGATGGGCAACGTAGGGATTCACGCGGTCAACGGCTACGGTGTATTGAATGAGATCGTTGGTGCCGATCGAGAAGAAGTCGACCTCTTGCGCAATCTCTTCCGCGATGAGCGCTGCAGACGGGACTTCGATCATGACTCCAATTTCAATATAAGGGTCGAAAGGAATATTATGCTTACTGAGCTCATCCATCGATATTTTGACGAGTTCCTTGGCTTCAAGTACTTCGCGCAAGCCTGAAACCATCGGAAAAAGAATGCCTAGTTTTCCATGAGCACTAGCACGAAGAATGGCGCGTACTTGTTCCTTGAAAATAGATTTGCGAGTGAGAGATACTCGGATACCTCGCCAGCCAAGAAAGGGGTTAGGCTCTGGATGGGCGAGAGGCTCTGAAGAAATTTTATCACCACCAGCGTCTAACGTCCGTATGATTGCTTGATGCGGATTAATCGCTTTGATCACTTCGGTATAAACCTTAGACTGCTCCTCTTCATTTGGCATTTCACCTTCATCGAGAAGGTAGAACTCAGTTCTAAAAAGGCCGACACCTTTCGCACCTGACTCTGCAACGAAGGGGAGTTCATTCGTGAATTCAATATTCGCGGATAGAATGATCTCCCTGCCATCAGTGGTCGTGGTTTCTTCTTCGCGTATAGATTCTAGTTCCTTATTAGCGATCGCCTTCGTATTTGCTCTCTCACGGTAAGTGGCGATCGTTTCCTCGGTGGGGTTGAGGATAAGCTTTCCTGTATAGCCATCGAGGATACAGTCCGATAGTGCTTTGATGTCGATGATGCCTTTCTCGAGACCTACGATAGCGGGAATACCGAGTGAACGCGCTAGGATGACGGTGTGGGAGTTAATACTACCTTGTTCTGTAACAAAGCCGAGGACTTGATTGCGGTCGATGGAGGCAGTAGCACTGGGTGATAAATCATAAGCTACAAGGATGTGCTTGTGGTCTGGGTGTTCGTGGTACTCATGATCGGCATCATGTTTGAAATTTCGTAATACTCGTTGGCAGATGTCATCGAGGTCGGCAGCGCGTTCCTTGAGGTAGGAGTCGTTAAGACGTCGCATCGCTTCAAGATATGTCTGCATCACAGCATAAAATGCATATTCAGCATTTTGCAAACGTGCGGAGATAGCTGTGTTGACACGCTTCAGAAGCGTTTGATCCTCTAGTACCATGAGGTGGGTCTCAAAGATTTGCCCTTCACCCTCACCCGATATATTTTCGATGTGTGTACGTATCTGATTGAGCTCTTCTTTTGTTTTTGTCAGAGCTTTTTGAAATCTAATTTGTTCAGTTTCAACCTTGTTTTTACTGATGTGATAAACCTCAGGAGCATTGAGTCCGCGGGCGACTACATGAACTGGAGCAAAGGCAATGCCTGGGGAACCAGCAGTTCCTTGAATGGTAATTTCGTTTTCATAGCCAAGCATTATGCAAAGAGGATGCACCGAAGCTAGGCTGCGGTCAAAGAAGAATTACGACTGCTGGCTAGAGTTGAGGAATGAGCAGCAGGAAAAGAACTATGAGGTTTCAAAATTCTTAGAGATGAGCGCACCGAGGGCATCTAGTGCAGGGTTTGCATCTTCACCTTCTGTCGTGATGGTAAGAACAGAGCCATAGCCAGCGGCTAACATCATAAGTCCCATGATCGATTTGCCATCAGCTTGTTCATCGTCTTTTTCAACTTGGATATCACATGAAAAGGTGCTGGCTGTTTTTACAAACTGCGCAGCAGGTCGAGCATGGATACCGAGTTTATTGGTGACAGTGAATTCGCGGGTAGGCATAGGATTTAATTCTTGGGTGACTTAGAAATAAGTAAATGAACTCTAATAAATAGAATCCAAAGGGGGAAGGGATTTTTTTGATATTTTTTAAAACCCTCCATCATTTCCGAAGTTTGAGTCCATTGCACCACCAGTGGCGGGGTGTTGTTTCTTCGTCTTTTGCTGCATCTTATCGATAAGCCGTTGGTTGAACTCGGCAGCCATGTCGTACCCCATATTTCGTAATTGTTGGTCGAGACAGGTGATGGCCACCAGACGTGTGGTATCGCGCCCAGGCGCTACCGGGATTTCTACATGGGTGATTTCCTTGTCTAAAATTCGGTAAGTCTTTCTGTTGACGCCTAGGCGATCCACCTTGTTGAGATCCTTGTATGGCTTGAGTGTTACGACGAGATCGAGCCTTTTTTCTAGGCGAATGCTTCCTAATCCGAAGACATTAGCGACGTTGATAATACCTATACCCCGCATTTCGATGAAGCCACGTGAAAACTCCTTGGTACTCGCGACGAGTTCTCCAGCTACATTATGAATGATAACCATGTCATCGGCGACAAGTGCACCACCCCGCTCGAGTAGACCGAGTGCGATCTCGCTTTTACCCGTACCGCTGTCACCCATGATAAGGACGCCGATACCACGGAAGTCTACCATGCAGCCGTGTCTGGTTGTCGATGGAGCGAAGGCGTTCTCTAACTTGATGGTGGCGGCATTGACAAACTTCATTGTCACCATAGGGGTGGTGAAAATGGCTATGCCGAGTTCATTAGCTACCTTGAGCAGCTTGGGGGAGATCTTTTTCCCTCGTGAACTGACGATGCAGGGAATGTCAGACTCGCACATTTTTCTAAAGCGTTCTTCACACTCCTTTGCCTTAAGTTTGCTGAGGTAGGATTGCTCGGAGTTTCCCAAGACCTGAATTCTTTTGTAGGCAAAGTAAGAGAGGAAACCGGCGAGTGCTAAGCCTGGGTGATTTACGGTAGGTTCCAAAATTTTCCGATCGAATCCAACAGGTTTCCCCTGCAACTGCAGCTTGAGTTCTTCTCCGTATTTTTCATAAAATTCACCAACTGTAAGGTGGGAGATCCGTTTGCGTTTGTGAGATATTGCCATGTTTAAGTGAGTTTTAATAAAAACAGATCTGTATTGCACGCTTTCGTTCAAACTTGAGCGTTTTTTTAATTCGCGAGAACTATATAGCGGGCTTGCGCCATACGAGACATCTAGCTATGAAACGCAGTATGCCAAGAGTGTATACATCGGAGCCATTGCAAAAAAACCAATCTTCTAAGCTTGTTGCTCAGGAACTTTCGCTGCCAGTGAAGGGACGCCTGAAATCAAAAATTATGATTGGCCGCAGGGAATGGATGGCTTTGCCTGAGTTAGGCATCGATATGGTAACGGCAAAGGTGGATACAGGTGCCTATACTTCAAGCCTTCATGCGGAAAATATCGAGGCGTTTGAGCGCGATGGAGAGCAGTGGGTGAAGTTCGTAACGTTTAGTCACCACGGAGATTCAGTGCCATGTGAGGCGCGTGTTCATACAAAGAAAAGAATAAAAAGCTCTACCGGGGTAGGGCGGAAGCGAGTGATTATTCAGACGAAGGTTCTTGTAGCAGGAGGTTTTGAGTGGCAGGTCTTATTCAGCCTTGCAGATCGATCAGTAATGCAGTGTCCTTTGCTACTAGGAAGGAAAGCTTTATCTGGATATTTTGTTGTCGATACTCAGGCTTCTCACTTGTTTGGAAACATCCAAAATCTCAAAGGTAAATTACACCACAAACGTTCATGAAAATAGCTCTACTCTCCCGCAACCCTCGACTTTATTCCACCGCGAGCCTCAAGGCTGCAGCAGAAAAAGCAGGGCATGAGGTCGATGTGATCGACTACCTCAAGTGTCACATGAACATCACATCGCATCGTCCTACTATTTATATTGGTGATAAGGAACTCAACGAATACGACGCGATCATTCCGCGTATAGGTGCCTCGCATACATTTTTTGGCACTGCTGTGGTGCGTCAGTTTGAAATGATGGGTGTCTACTCGATCAATGAGTCGGTGGCTATTTCGCGTTCGCGTGACAAGTTACGCAGTCTCCAGCTCCTTGCTCGTAGAGGTGTAGGACTTCCTGTAACCACATTTGCCCACGATACTCGTGCCACGGGTCATATGATTAAGCTCTGCGGTGGTGCGCCTATTGTGATTAAACTGCTTGAAGGAACTCAAGGTGTTGGTGTCGTTCTTGCCGAAACCCAGAAAGCGGCAGAGTCTGTCATTGAAGCGTTCCGTGGTCTTGAGGCGAATATTTTGGCGCAAGAATTTATCAAAGAAGCAGGTGGTGCCGATATCCGCTGCCTCGTAGTTGGCGGTAAGGTCATTGCTTCAATGAAGCGCCAAGGGAAAGAGGGAGAATTCCGCTCCAACTTGCACCGTGGTGGAGATGCTACTGTCGTGCGCATCACCCCCGAAGAGCGCGCAACAGCCGTTCGCGCGGCAGGTATTATGGGCTTGGGTCTAGCAGGTGTCGATTTACTCCGTTCAAATCACGGACCTGTGGTTATGGAAGTGAACTCATCACCAGGTCTCGAGGGTATTGAAACTGCCACGGGCAAAGATATTGCAGGCGAGATTCTCAAATTTATCGAGAAAAGTGTTGGGAAAGTCTCAAGCCGCACCAAAGGCAAGGGTTAGGTTGTAGAAGATCTTTCTAAGCTCTTTGGGGTTTCAGGAGAGTTGCTCCCTAAGACAGCAGCTCTCGCGAAAATTCTTATAACAAATCGTTCTCAGGGATTCGTAAAAAACTCTCCAATTACGTCGCAGGAGCCACTCGCTGAAGTAGCAAAGCGAGACAGAAAAGTCCTAAGCACACTGCGGCGAGAGCGGGAGAGCATGTCGCAGCAAAGCAGGCATCTAGCAAACAGAAGCCAGCAAGCGCGCGCGATACGAAGGTGGGTTTTGAGGTCTTAAGAGCTTTGAAAGTAAAGATGCCCCAGACTATATAAATGGCGGTAAATAAAGGCAGCACTGAAACTGAAATTAGATCTGCCTTCATAGACGCGGGGTTTTCGGAGTGAATAGCTAGATTGTAGTTCAGGATCCAGCACAAGAGCGGTAAAGAAAACCACGTTACAGCAAGAATCTTACGATAACGGTAATGCTCAGGTGTGGATTCTGTGGATGCTACCGACGACAAAAGAAAGGTGTATAAGGCGACCGCGAAAGCCAATAAGGATATGACTAAGGCGAAAATCCAAAGTGTTGAATGATATGAATTATGAATAATAGCGGCTGTAACCGCGGCGCAAGTAATAAGGAAAAAGCGGCAGCTTGCCATATTAATGATGGCATAGAACTTCATCTTTTTATGATGAAAAGCATAGAGCACAACACTCGCAAAAAGTAGCAAAGTGACAGTCAGGTGTCGGCCATCCATGATCCCAAAAATATCGAGCATCATGCTTGACGGAAGAGCCTCTTCTCCATTGATGTAATCAACACTCAATACCCAAGAGATGGGGTAGTTCAATACTGCAATGAACAAAGCAAAAGCTATGAATGCATAGGCTGTTACAGCGACGTTTCGAGCTTTAAGCGTGCCCTTTGGAATAGGGCGATTTGGCCTGTATTTGGTGTCAAAATGAAGATCTCTGTAATCGCCAAGCATACATGCGCCCACATAGAGTGTGGAGGTGGATATTAAAGTAAGAGCTAATGACCACTTGGGGTCAGTCAAAAAAAAACAGTGGCTAATTTGATTCGAGAAAAACTCCCAGCTTATCCAAAATGCCACCAGCACATTACTCCATACCGTCGGTAGATTCGCTACGCGTCCCGTTGCCATCAGAGCACGGAATTTTTCTCCGAAGGTGGGTTTTTCCATGTTTTTTAATTCTGAGAACGGTCGTGAAACCGCATCGCTAGCTTAAAAACGAACCTCAAACCAGATGCCGCCGTACGTGGTGTCGTCACCAGCGTCGTCGTCATCGAGAAGGAAGGATGTCCCTACAAAAGGACTCACTGATACAGTATCGGAGATGTTGTAGGTGAGAGAAAGGCGCCCGTAAGCGTCATTGAGGCCCGCACGATCGTAGTAATCATCTACCGCGCTGAGACCAAGTTTGAAGGAGAGAAATGCCTTATCGGAAAGAGCGGTGCTATATTTTCCCTCGAGGTAGCTGTAGATTCCCTCGGCTCCTGTATCGTAGTAAGTGCCGATGGAGCCGCTGAAGTTGTCACAGAAATAGTAGCTGGCGAAAATCCCAGCCTCGACGCCATCGTCGAGAAATGCTGAAAGCGTGCTGTCACCTTGATCAATGCTGCGGTACGTTGCACTAAGACCGAGAGTGAGATTTTCAGTTTGCGCGTAGCGAAGATGAGAAAAGAAGGCGGTTTCACTGAAATCACCGTCACCCGTCTCCGTCGCGTACCATGAACCGATGTTGAGAAAAGTATTATTGTTCAGAGCTATCTCAGTTTCTATCTGAAAGTCTATCGTGCTCTCTGCAAGCTGGAAACCCCGGTAAACATAGTCACTACGGTAGCCTGTAACCGCCTCGACTCCATATTCGATATCATCTGCGGAGTCGGCTTGAAGAGCCGCCGACGTTAGCAGAGCTAGAAAACTAATAGGTAAAATGCATTTCATGATCACGGAATAGACTAGAAATTTTTAGAGTTTAAGCAAGAGCGGACTTTATCTTCTCCAAGCCCTCGAGCACCCGACTGTGTGGGCAACCGAAGTTAAAGCGGATATGTCCAGGCGTTCCGAAGAAATCGCTGTTGGAGAGGTAAAGCCCTTGTTTGTTCTCAAAAAATGTTGCTGGGTTTTCATGGCCCATCTTCTCTGCAAGAGCACGGCAGTCGATCCATGCAAGGTAGGTTGCCTCCATGTTGGGGATGATACATCCAGGCATTTCACTGCGTACGAAGTCGGTGATGGTAGTACAGTTTTTCTTTAAATATTGAATCAGCGCTAGTCTCCACGGTTCGCCGTGCTTGTAGGCAGCCTCGGCAGCGTAGTAGGCGAGACAGTTGATTTCGGGTAAAGTGTGTCCGCGTGCGGCAGCGAACTTACGGCGTAGTGAGTCATCGCGGATGATGGCGAAGGCGTAGCCGAGACCTGCGATGTTGTAGGTCTTACTCGGTGCTAGCAGCGTGATGATGCGCTTTTGGAGATGTTCAGGTAGCGCAGCAGCGCAGATATGTGGCGTGATGCTGTCATCAAGGATGAGGTCGCAGTGAATTTCATCCGAAACGAGAATGAGGTCGTGACGCTCACAGAAATCAGCGAGTTTGATGATTTCTTCCTTCGTAAACACTCTACCCAATGGGTTTTGTGGATTGCTGAGGAGGAAGATTTTTGTTTCTGGCGTGACTGCATTCTCCATGGCATCCCAGTCGAAGCCCCATTTGCCATCGATTTCACAATGTGGAACAGTGATTAGCTTCATTTGCGCATCGTTTTGAATGCCGATGAATGGCGGGTAGATTGGAGTACAGGTCATGACTGTATCGCCTGGCTTACCGAAGGCGCGTGCGGCGAGAGAGAGTGCTGGGACTAGCCCACCAAGGTGAATGATTTCTTCTTCTTTAATGGTTAAGCCGTGACGCGTATCCATGTAGCTAAGGATGCTATCTAGCAGACCACTGTGTGGAACCGCGTAACCAAAGACTCCATGGGCGACGCGCTCCTTTAAGGCTTCAATAACCGCGGGGGGAGAAATGAAGTCCATATCAGCCACCCAGAAGGGATCGAGAGTAGGGAACTTATCCCATTTCAGAGATCCTGTGCCACGGCGCGGGATAATGCTGTCAAAGTCGAAAGTAGCAGACATGTGTCTTTGCTAGCGGATAAGGAATGCGAAGCAATATTTTTAGCTGCGAATTTTACGAATAGCACCAATTCTTAAGTGCTGAGTTTTTTAATATCATGAATACCTTAGGTTTTGCGGACTGGTTTATTCTTCGGTCTGTTTATCTTATGAGTTTGGTTTTAACCACGGAATACACTGAATACACGGAAGCATTTGCTTGATGAATTGGTCACTTAGGTGGCGATTTTGGTTTTCTCTCTAAGCTTCCTCTTAGGCCATTTGATTCAATAATACGCAGTTGGAGACGTGAGTAGACGGTAGGGCGAAATAACCCTGTCACACAGAGTGTTTTCTAAGGCAGTGGGGAAAAACTTTTTGTAAGTCGGTTATGCTAATTTTCTAAACTTCTCTAAAAAATAAGATTTTCGAATTAAATTATATTTCAGTTCACATTTGCTTTGAGGTGGCTTTAGTTCATTTTCTAAAAGAAAATCGATAGCGTGCTTTTTTCTGTTAGTTTTAAGTAACATGATACGATGTAGGAACGTGTGATTCAATATTGTTCTGCCAAGAAATGAAGAACATACCTTACTGATGAACCCATATTCAATATTTACAGCAGTGTTCCTACTTATGCGGATAGCATCTGCTCAGGAAATTTGCCATTTCACCAAGATCGAGATTCCACGTAATGAAGCTCGGTTGATGGAGCTGGTCAGAGTTATCGAGTTCCGATGTGATTGTATTTTGCCCAAAGTTCTAATCGAGAAAAGCCATAAAGATACGCAATTTATGAATAATACTCAGTTCATAGCGGAACGTTATCAAGATGGAAAGTGCGTGAGTAGACAATGTTTCTCACTTGGCATGTATTCGAAGGCTCAACTTTTTGAAGGAAACTACAGAGGCATCATTTCGTTTGGCTGGCATATGGATGAACAGACGTTAGTAGGGGTTAACGATACTGGATATTTTCATCAAACAGGTTTCGCACAGCTTCCCAGCTTTGATTCGGGTCGTCCAAATCTCTGGATGTTTTTCGAAGACTCAAAGCCTGAATCAAGAATTTCAAAAGGGGGACTTCATTTTGATCTGTATCCCATTATTGCCATACGCGGGTCCAAGCCACTAATTATCAATGGGAATATTATGTCGGCAAGATTGGGATCCGCTTTTTTCTCGCGTCCATCAGATGATCTGACCAATGCATTTAAAAGAGATCCTGATACGATCATTGTTTATCTTTCGTTTGGCACAGGAAGTCCCCCATTGGACTATGACAAAAAAGAGGCAGAGTAAGTTTCTGACACTGGTGAGGTATCTGAGTAAATTTAAAATCGATCAACTAATGTTGTTGGCCATTTGATCATGAGTTTTGGTAATTATCCGTGAAATTTAACAGATCTGTGATTTGGGGCGCATCTTTGGAATACGAAATATTGTGCAATTCATGGCAGCTATCTTCCTGCCTTACATTTTCATTGCTTGTCCTCCTTGATCTGGTTTTCTTTTTGGCATGCAGATGCGGGAGGTGGCGGAGCGGATATTGTTTGGTGAGTCGCTGGAGGAGAAACTCCTGCTGGCACCTGAAGGGGTGTCCGATGACGAGCCAGGTGGTGCGATCATCCAGCCAGAGTCTCCGGGCCGACCCGATTTTCTCAAGGCGGCGGCTAAGGGGGGGCGCGGGGATTTCCCGGGGGTGCATCAACTAGAAAACGATCAGGAGCGGGGAAAGATGCTCCATTTTCTGGCCAATCATGAATTGCTGGCTGCCGAGCTGATGGCACTGGTTTTGTTAAAATTTCCTGATGCACCGAAAGAATACCGCAGAGGCGTTTATGAAACGATGCGCGAAGAGCAGATGCATACGCGGATGTACATGCGGCGGATGAAGGACTGCGGGATCGCTTTCGGGGAATTGCCAGTGAACGATTATTTCTGGCGACTCATTGCGCCGATGGAGACGCCGATGGATTTTGTTACGCGGCTCAGTATGACCTTTGAGCAGGCGAACTTGGATTTTGCGAAGCACTACGCGGGACTTTTTAGAACGGTCGGCGATACAGGGACGGCGGCGGTTTTGGAGAAAATTTATCTCGATGAAATTAACCACGTCGGTCACGGCGTAAAGTGGTTCAGGAAATGGAAGGCGAAGGAGGATACGGACTGGCAGGCGTTTAATCGCTCGCTGAAGTTTCCCCTTGCACCCGCGAAGGCGAAGGGCTTGGCACCGTTTAATATCGAGGGCAGAAAGTTGGCTGGACTGGATGACGATTTTATCAGCCATCTCGAAGTTTGTGAGCAATCACGCGGCAGGACGCCTGTGATTCATTGGTATAACCCGAATGCCGAGTGTTATGTAGCGTCGGCGGCTTGTGGCACGATATTTCAGCCTAATAAGATGGAGCGCGCGATCGAGGAAGATCTCGAACTACTATCGCTAGCGTGGTGCCGGCGAGATGATATTTCTCTGATCCGTCAACATCCTGGGAAAGAGCATCTGGCTTATTTGAAAAAGGCAGGCTTTGAGCTGCCTGAAATTCTTGAAATCGGGAAACTAGAAAACAGAGAGCGGAAGCTTGGTGGACTTCGGCCTTGGGCTTGGTCACCAGATTCATCAGCCATACTTGAGCCATTTGCAGGTTTTATTTCTGATAAGTTAGCGTGGCAGTGGCGCGAACCTTTACCCGCCTTATGGTTCAGTAAGGAAATAGGCGTGCAGCTTTCGGAGAAACTGGGTGTGAGCGATGGTGTAGGTGTTTTCTGTAAAGATGAAGAGTCTGCTCGGAAAGCCATAGCCAAGCACCTCAAGTGCGGTGATGTTCTGATCAAGGCAGCCCACGCCTGCGCTGGCCGTGGACATAAGCGTGTAAAGCAAAGTGAGTCTGCTGATAGCTATCTCGCGTGGCTGAAAAATACACTCAAGGCACATGGTGGAGTTGTTGTGGAGCCATGGCTGGATCGGGTGCTGGATTTCTCATCGCTTTATGAAATGAAGGTGGGGGGCGAAATCGAGTTTATTGGGATGACCGAGATGGAGAATGATGCATCGGGGCGCTATCTTGGAACGATTGTACCTCAGAAATGGGGAACGAATCTCCAGCCTGAGATTGTAGAGTTTCTCTTCCGTGATGCAAAGATGAATCAGTGGTACCGCGAGACAATACCCGCCATGTTATCTAACTTACTAACAGGGTATGTTGGGCCTCTCGGTATTGACGCAATGGTGTATCGCCAAAACGATGGCTCACTCGCACTCAAGCATGTAGTTGAGCTGAATGTACGTATGTCTATGGGGCGTGTGGCCAAAGAACTGCAGAAAAAATACGCACCAGCTAAGTCGGGGCGCTTCCGAATTTTAAGAAAAAAAAGTCTCAGTGAAGAAGAGCTTTGCACACTTTGCTCACAGGTTATTCACAATGCCGATAAGGGGCAAAGGATCTGCGTGAACAACCCCTTGCACGCCAAGGAGTTCATCGCGGTTTGGGAGGTTTTGTAACACGGCACTTGCAGGATAGCTGTGCATCTATTACAGGAGGGGTGTGTCAACGACTGAAATTAGCCCGAAAAGTTCTCCAGTTCAGAGTGTAAGAGTCCCAGATGAACATGGGCATTTTGGAACATTTGGTGGAATGTTCGTGCCAGAAACTTTGATGGCTCCACAGCAGAAGCTGGCTGATGAGTATGAAAAGGCGAAGGCCGATCCTGAATTTCAAAAGGAAATCGACTACCTGCTCAAGTATTACGTTGGGCGTGAGACACCACTCTATTTCGCGGAACGCTTAACTGAAACCCTTGGTGGCGCGAAAATTTACCTCAAGCGGGAAGACCTGCTGCACAC
This sequence comes from Akkermansiaceae bacterium, assembly GCA_051252195.1. GTDB lineage: Bacteria > Verrucomicrobiota > Verrucomicrobiia > Verrucomicrobiales > Akkermansiaceae > Oceaniferula. Next base: position 110,915 of record JBPOGD010000003.1, read on the forward strand.
GGGTGCTCACAAGATCAACAATGCCATTGGGCAAGTGCTACTTGCAAAACGTCTTGGTAAAAAAAGGATCATCGCAGAGACAGGTGCGGGTCAGCATGGTGTGGCTACGGCGACGGTGTGTGCGCGCTTCGGCTTAGAATGCATCGTTTACATGGGAGCTGTTGATATGGAGCGTCAGGCGCTTAATGTGGCTCGGATGCGTCTTATGGGAGCTAAAGTTGTCGCTGTGACTGCTGGTCAGGCAACACTCAAGGAAGCGGTGAATGAAGCCCTTCGCGATTGGGTTTCTACTGTAGAATACACGCACTATATTTTAGGCTCGGCTCTCGGTGCGCATCCTTTCCCGATGATGGTTCGTGATTTTCACCGCGTTATCGGAGTTGAGGCACGGAAACAGATTTTAGAACAAGAAGGACGCCTTCCCGATATGCTAGTGGCATGTGTAGGTGGTGGCTCCAATGCTTTGGGACTCTTTCATCCATTTATTGAAGATGAAGACGTCCGGATGGTTGGCGTGGAAGCTGGTGGTGATGGTATTATTCCCGAGCGTCACGCAGCCCGATTCCAAGGCGGCAAGCTCGGTGTTCTCCAAGGTTCAAAAACATGGTTGCTTGCTAACGATGACGGCCAGATTGAGCTGACGCACTCTGTTAGTGCGGGTCTCGACTACGCGGCTGTTGGCCCTGAACATGCTTATCTGCAAGATATTGGACGTACGGAATATACTTATGCTACTGATAATGAAGCACTCGCTGCGTTTAAACAACTCGCTGAAATAGAAGGTATTCTTCCTGCATTAGAAAGTTCACACGCGCTTGCCTACGTTGCGAAAGTGGCTGGTGATTTACCGAAGGATTACGTCATTATTATCAATCTCTCTGGTAGAGGTGATAAGGATGTTGAGCAGGCTGCGAAGTACCTTCTCTAAAATAACATGTCTGTGAGAACCATTGGTATCATTGCAGGTTCGGGGATTTATCCTCAAACTTTTATCGATGCGGCACGCGCACAACCAGAGGAGCTGAAGCTCGTTGTAGCTGGCTTTACGGGGGAAACCAGCGAAAGCTTGGCCACTCAGGTAGAGGCAATGGAGTGGTGCCGTGTGGGACAACTCAGTAAGGTCATTAAATTTTTTAAAAAAGAAGGTGTCACGGAAGCCGTAATGATGGGGCAGATTGCTCCTAAAAACCTTTTCGATCTTCGTCCTGACCTTCGCGTGATCAAGTTACTCGCGCGGACTAAGAAGAAAAATGCAGAGTCACTCTTTGGTGGGATTGCAGAAGAATTAAAGAAAGACGGGATCGAAGTACTACCAGCCATCACTTTTTTGGAAAACCAAATGCCAGCCGAGGGGCACTTCGCAGGGCCTTCCTTAGATGAATCCCAGATTGATGATGCTCAGTATGGCTTTAAAATCGCGAAGGAAGTCAGCCGCTTGGACATTGGTCAAAGTGTGGTTGTGCGCAATGGAACAGTGCTTGCCGTTGAAGCTTTTGAAGGAACTAACGCTTGTATTCGGCGTGGTGGCGAGCAGGGCAAAGGTAAAGGCGTCACTCTAGCCAAAGTTTCGAAACCCAATCAGGACTTTCGCTTTGATGTGCCAGTTATTGGTACTGACACAGTGAAAAACTGTGCCAAATCAGGTGTTGAGGTCATTGCTATCGAGGCGGGGAAAACATTGATTTTATCCGTCGATGAAGTGAAAGCAATGTGTGCTGAGCATCAGATTAGTATGCTGGCAATCACTTCAGAGTCTTGATGGTAAAAACCATTTAAAAATGCGCTTGTGGTCATCGCCGCAGTTAGTAGGGTAGTAGAGCATTTCGTTCTATTAAGATCATGGTAAATTCTACTAACACACCTAATCCATCAAGCCCACCTGATTCTATCGAGTCTATGGGAGCAGCACTTGCCCATGCATCTTACGATTCTAAGATCGAGGGGAATATCATATTCACGCAGGTAGATGCGGCAATCAACTGGATGCGGAAAAATTCACTCTGGCCCATGCCAATGGGCTTGGCGTGCTGTGCCATTGAGTTAATGGCAACGGCCTCGGCTCGATTTGATATTTCGCGATTTGGCGCTGAAGTAATGCGGTTTTCACCACGTCAGAGCGATGTGATGATTGTGGCAGGAACGGTAACTTATAAAATGGCACTTGCCGTTCAGCGTGTCTGGGATCAGATGCCCGATCCTAAATGGTGCATTGCCATGGGTGCATGCGCTTCGAGTGGTGGGATGTATCGCAGCTATGCCGTCTTGCAAGGCATCGATCAGTTATTACCAGTAGATGTCTATATTTCCGGCTGTCCGCCGCGTCCCGAGGCTCTCATCGAGGGGCTTATGAAGCTCCAGAAAAAGATTGAGGGTGAAGAGTCAACTCGCAGTTTAAAATCGTAATTGAGCCCTTATTATTGAGCCCTCCTACTTCTAAAAAAATGTCAGCTATTCAAATCGCTTCCGAAGATATCTCAGGTAAGATCCTTCAAGATTTTCCCACCGCCACTGTGGTGGAGTTCCGTGGTGAATACAGTGTTACGGTCGAACTAAAAGATATTCGAGCGGTGCTGGAATATTGCCGCAAAGCATTGAAACTTAATTTCCTCATTGATATCACCAGTGTCGATAATATGGGACAGGAGCCGCGCTTTATGCTCCTTTATGAAGTGGCAAAAGTGGATTGCTCAATGAATATTCGTATCAAAACACATGTGCCAGAAGGAGAAGAAGTTCCTACGGTATCGGATTTCTGGGAGACAGCGGACTGGCATGAACGTGAAATTTACGATATGATGGGGATTCGCTTTATGCATCATCCTGACCTACGTCGTATTCTCATGTGGGAGGGCTATCCTTATTTCCCGTTGCGCAAGGAGTTTCCCCTTGCTGGTAAACCTACTGAAATGCCAGATGTCGCATTTACAGGCACAGCACCCATGGCAGACGGACCTTTTGTCAGTTCGGCAGGAGCGGACTCACGTGTTAATGGCGAGCCGAGAGCGCGTTGATTAGAGCTCAATAATCAGCAAGTAAAACAGCTTTCCCTTACTCACATCGTCTGCCCACTAGTATCTAGCAACAGTACGATCTCACCCTTAGCTGCGTGGTTTTTGAAATGTTCCCACAGTGCTGAGGCACTGTTGCGGTGGTAGGTTTCAAACTTTTTGCTGAGTTCACGCGCGACACATACCGGTAAGGCCGGGTTGATGGCCGTGAGGATTTCCAGCGTCGATAATAGCCGATGAGGAGACTCAAAGAACATCGCCGTTTTCCCTGACTCGATAGCGGTTTCGAGCATCTTGCGGCGTTTTCCCTTTTTTACAGGGAGAAAGCCGTCAAAACTGAAGGCGTGGCAGGGGAAGCCTGAGCCAGCAAGGGCAGTGATCACAGCTGATGGGCCAGGAAGGACAGTGTATTCGACGTTTTCCTCGATACATGCCTGAATGAGTCGATAGCCGGGGTCTGAGATGAGAGGTGTGCCAGCGTCTGAGATGACAGCAATGTTGAGGCCCTCTTGCGCTTTTTCTATCAACTCTGGCAGACGTTGAGCTTCATTATGGTCGTGGAGAGAGATGAGAGGTTTATCCACCTCGTAATGCTTGAGCAAGGGGCGAGAGTGACGGGTGTCCTCACAGGCAATGAGGTCAGCTTCGCGTAAAACTTCTAAAGCTCGCAGGGTGACATCGCCACGGTTGCCGATTGGTGTTGGGACGAATGATATCACAGGAAAGTGGTTGGAAGGGGTAGACGGTACACAGGACTAAAAGCCATCAGCTAGCTTTGATACCAAAGATTCAGAAGCTGAGCGTAGAGCATCTGGTAGTGCATTGGTTCTCGCGATGTGGAGGTTACTACCTGCAAAGAAAAGGGTTTTACCTCTCGATTCCCCTTGGTGAAGAATTTTCATGGGGTCGGTTGAATCCACCAGTTTCCAAATGATAGTAATATCCATACCAAGTTCTTCTGTGATTTGACTGTCATCACGTGAAGAGCTGACTTGGCTGTAAGTTATTTCAGAAACATGGCCTTCGAGTATGGCATCGGCCTTATCCGCGTTGGTAACTTGATAGGTTCCATCTCTGGTAATGGCGTCGACGGTACTATTCGTAGCATATGCTTCAACGCGTGGAAGTAGCGTAGAATTACTAAACAAGGGTACATAGAGCTTATTAACGTGGGAAAGCTTCTCAGGTTTGGCCCCACCCAATTGATAGCCCGCACATGATGTAAGGAATATACAAAGTATAAGCAGGTACTTGGTCATTAGTTATTTGATGGGTGAAATTGCTTTAGATACTGTTCACTTACATTACTGTTGCCCCAGCTCCATGATACGTTGCTTTGACTGATCATAGAGTGTCCCGCTCTTCGTTTTAGCGATTACTTCGTTGTAGTAAAAAATAGCAGATTTATCCTTACCTTTCTTGCGGTAAAATTCAGCCGTGTCGTAGCTTCGCTGAATGTCGTCACTGCGCAGAGATTTGACGCGGTTACGTGCATCTTTACTACGTGGGTGATTTGGGTAGCGGGTAATGAGGTTTTGATAGATGTCACGTGCCCGATTGACGTTGGCTTTATTGTGATTACCTTTTTCCGCTTTCGTCATGAGAATTTCACCTGTCTGAAAAAGAGCTTCGGGAGCTTCTTTGCTGTTGGCGTAATTAATCGCAATTTTTTGATAAGCCTCAATAGCACTGGCGGAGTCGTTGCTCTTTTGCAGGACGCGACCAATGGCAAGCTGTGCCCTCGATGCGCTGACAGCACTTGGGGCGTTGTCGCGAACATTTGATAGCATTTTGATTGTTTTGCTCGGGCTGATCTTCGTTTTCAGGCCCAAGAAATTATTAGTAATTAAGCCGTCAGCTACGGAGTGAGCGATCGTTTCTTGACGCTTTATTGATGCAGCATAGTGCTGGCTGCTAGGATGGGTTGAAATGAGATCCTGGTAGGCTTCAAAGGCGTCGAAAAGGTCGCCTTGTTGATCAAGGAGAGTGGCCTCGGCGAAACGTGCTTCCGCTGCGGCTGTGGAGTAGGGGTAGTTTTTGCCTATTTTGCTATAAGCTGATATAGCTTTTTTAGTTTTTCCAGCTTGTTGGTAACCTCGGGCTTCAGCTAGGGCTGTATTGGCTTCAGCCATCCCTTGGCTGATAGGTGCTTCAGAAGAAATCAAAAGTTCATTAGGGTTATTTCCACATGAGGAGATAAGGCTGAGGGATAGAATGGCTAGGCTGCCAGAGAGGAAATATGGAAGTACTTCGTTTCGCATAGCTAGAAGCTAGAGTTGGACAGCCTCTTTGCCAAGAAGAAGTCGTTGAAATATCAACCCACTCCAGTGGTGGCATTTATTCTCGTCATCGGTGCAATGTTTTATCAGTTTAGTTCCATGCCGACGATGGAGTATGAAGATGCAAAGCGAAAAGAAGGTTTTCTTACTATAGCGGGCATAGATGAAGCTGGACGAGGCCCGCTAGCTGGCCCGGTCTCTGCTGCTGCGGTTATTCTTCCGAATGATTTTACACATGACTGGCTTAATGATTCTAAGAAATTAAGTGAGAAAAAACGTGAGCTGTTGTATGAGGAAATAACGAATCATTCTCAGGTCATCTGGGCGCATTCTTACGGAGATGTGGATGAGATCGAGGCCGTTAATATCTTAAAGTCAACTCACGCAGCGATGGCGAGAGCCGCTGAGGGTTTATCTCCGCCTGTTGATTTCTGCCTCATTGATGGTTTGTCAGTGCCCATGTTTCCACTTCCCTCCGAGGGTATTGTCAAAGGTGATGGTAAAAGCCTTTCAATTGCCGCAGCGAGTATTATTGCCAAAGTATTGCGCGATAGATTAATGGTGAAATATGCTGAGCTGTATCCTGAGTACGGCTTTGATAGGCATAAAGGTTATGGTACAAAATTACACTTAGAGGCATTGGCTAAATATGGGCCATGTCCAATTCATCGTAAAAGTTTCGCTCCCGTTGCTCAGCTGATTATGGATTTGCAATAGGTTTCGCTAGAGTTTTAACGAGTTTTGAATGGAAAGGTCTCTAACAACGATGCGAGGAATTCACCCGTAATTTACCCAATTTAAAGCGATAAAAGGACAAATATATCACACGAAAGAACAAAAAAGCCCCACATACCGTAGTATATGGGGCGAAAATGGTACACTTGAAGGGACTTGAACCCCTAACCTTCTGATTCGTAGTCAGATGCTCTATCCAATTGAGCTACAAGTGCGTTACATGCCTATTGGCGTGCGCGGAAAAAGCCACAAACTGAGCATAAGGTCAAGAAAACGCGTGTAGAAATGTGATTTTTTTTTGAATGGCTTTTACTCGAGATGTTAAAGGGTGTTCATTTAGAGAGTGTTCACAGTAATAGTGACTATGAAGTTTTACTCGTCGCTTGAGTTGGGTAGTTGAACTTCTTACCCTCATAATTACGTAGCGTTATACTATTGTCGTCATGACGGACGACGTAATTGGGATTGAGAGGGATTTTCCCTCCACCTCCTGGGCCATCAATGACGTATTGTGGGATTGCGTAGCCGGTTGTGTGACCACGGAGGCCTTCGATAATCTCGAGCCCTTTCTCGATGTTTGTACGCAGATGCGCAGAGCCCTCTATAAGATCACACTGGTATAGGTAATATGGTTTCACACGACACATGATGAGCTTTTGAACGAGCTCTTTCTGAATTTCGACATTATCGTTAATACCATCGAGTAACACGGATTGATTTCCCAGTGGGACACCAGCGTTAGCAAGCCTTCCAAGCGCATCACGCACTTCGGTGGTGAGTTCACGAGGGTGGTTTGTGTGGATGGAAATAAATAGCGGATGGTATTTATTGAGAATATCGCAAAGTTCAGGCGTAATTCTCTGGGGTAGAAATATAGGAATGCGTGACCCTATACGTATAAATTGAATGTGAGGAATGGCGTGGAGTCTAGATAAGATTTTCTCTAAGCGAGCATCTGATAGCAGTAGTGGATCTCCGCCAGAGAGGAGGACGTCTCTTATTTGAGTGTTTTCTTCTAAATATTTAAAAGCAGGCTCCCATTGAGTTTCGAGTTTTTGGTCAGACACGCCTGAGACGACTCGGCTGCGGGTGCAGTAGCGACAGTATGCCGCGCAGCGATCGGTCGTGAGAAAGAGCACACGGTCTGGGTATCGATGTACCAGTCCAGGGACTGGCATGTGACTGTCTTCGCCGCATGGGTCGGACATTTCCAAGGGGTCGATAAGTGTTTCTTCGATGCGGGGGATTACCTGTCGGCGTATGGGGCAGTCAGGATCTTTGGGGTCGATGAGGTTAAAGAAATGCGGAGTAATTGCCATTGCTAGCTTTTTGCCCGATAGTAAGATTCCAGCTCTCTCTTCCTCATTGAGAACGAGTTTTTCTTCTAGGGCTGAAAGAGAAGTTATTCTGTTCTTCAGCTGCCACTTGTGATCATTCCAAGATTCAAATGGAATATTTTTCCAATAACCAGGTGTGTGAGATTTAAATGTGATGTTTGACATCTGTTAATATTTTTATGGTGGGTAATGTTTTTTGTCAAAAAATAGTTTGTTGTTTATAACAGATAGATGTTATATTGACGCCAGCTAGAGCGCTACATGTGGCGTGAAATAGATAGAATTATGTTTCCGGAAATTTTAAACGATATATGTAGGTTGAGTCACCTCGCAATTATAGGCGAGATTAAGCGGTCAAAAGGATTGGGTATAACGGAATTGGCTCAGATTCTTGACATGAGCTATATGGGAGTTAAGGCTCACTGTATTAAGCTAGAGAAGCAGGGGTATATTAGCGGTTGGCGTGAACCTCGTGGTGCTAATATGGGGAGACCACGTAAGTTGTTTATGTTAACTGAGAAATGTGATCCTTTGTTTCCTGACGGCGGTGACGAGTTGCTTTTGGAGTTGCTGGAAGGGGTGAAAACTTCATTTGGTGAGGCTGCTCCTGAAAAGCTACTTTATCATTATTTTGAAAAGAAACAGGATCAATGGGTTAAAGTAATTACTTCTGCGAAATCAGTTGTTGAGAAAGCAACGTTATTTGCTGATTTCAGGATCGAGTCGGGCCATTTCTGTAATTACGAGCACGTGGAAGCAGAGGGTTTTATTATTGAAGAGTATCATCACCCATTGCACAAAATTTTTGACCGTTATCCAAGTCTCATTGTTCTTGAGCTGCGAATGATGGAGCAAGTTCTAGGAGCTAAAGTGGAGAGAAATGTCAAAAAAGGTGATCAAGGCAATGTGTTTTGTACGGTTTACAAAATTAGCACATTATAAGTTCTAGTCTTTAGCGCGCTTTTTGAGCGTTTTCTTAAGTTCTTTGGCGCGCTTTTTCCAATCTGCAGGATCTTCGTTGATACGTGGCAAAATTTGATCACATAAATTAATGTGATCTATATTAAGTCCTCTCCAGATGACGATCATGCCGTCTTTAATAGGCTTGTCAATATGCACTACCTCATGGGGTGTGCCATTGATAATGGAGAGTAGAAATCGACCTTGATTCCCAGTCGTTGCTAGTTCTAACTTGCGCGCACCTTGTTTATTGAGTTTGAAGACCGCTCCATATGTATTGTCTTCTTCTGCAGGAAATGGGCTGTAAGACTCAAGGTCTCGATTGCTAATCTCGGGTATGATGCGGAAGTAGCCTTCTCCTGCTTCAGTAACTACAGCACGCGATATTTTGGGTGCTTCAGCGGCAGCCCCCTCGAGGTGGAAGGAAACAGAAGCGGTCGGAGCTTTGTCGCCGCCAGCATTTGAAATCACTGTGGAAATGAATAGTGGCAGTAGGAAAAAATATTTCATCTCGTGCAGAGTGAACACTATAAGGCAGATCGAGAAGTAAAAAATAAAGTGATGAGGTGTGAAGCTGGGAACAATCAGATTTTAGTCTAAGTTAATATGATGCGCCGCTGTTTTCGGAGAACTAGGCGGTAAGAATACGGTCCATGCCGTGCTATAAGTTAACGTTATCAGTTGCGGCTATGATTGAACTTCATTGGGGGGCGGATTAAAAAATGATTAAAATTTGCATAAACCGTGGCAAGGATGCTTGCAATGGTGTCTCATTTGGTCATCATAGGCAGAGTATATTTAATTATCGTAACCTAATGTTACGATAATTGGCCTCTAAAAAAAGAATCACCAATGATGACACAAGACCTTATTGAATTAACGGAAGCTGAAATCTCGGCAGGAATGAAAGACCTATGGGCGAAAGCTCAGAGCGCGTATGAGTTGAAAAATTATACTTATGCGATTAGTTTATGCCAATCTCTGATGAAAGAGTATCCGGGTTTTATTGATGCCCGCCGTTTAGCTCGAAGCAGCGCAATGGCCGAAAATGCAGGAAAGCAGCAGAAGAAAGGACTCTTTGGAAGTAGCGGGCTCAAACTGCCTTCTAAAAAAGACCCTCTCGCTGCTATTCACGAATTAGAGAAAGAGTTGGCCAAATCTCCCTTTGACCCTGCCGCTAACGACATGCTTTTTGATTGTGCCCTAAAGTTGAATTTGTTGGATACTGCTGCTTTCGCTCTAGAAACAGTACGTAGTGGAGCCCCAGAAAATACAAAGCTTCTACATAAATTAGCTGACTTCTATCTTAGTAGAGATATTCCATCCAAGGCTGCCGAGGCTTATACAACCATTTGTGAACAAGATCCAACCGACATGGTTGCAGTTAAGGGTTCTAAAGATGCCACAGCGCAGGCATCCATGAAAAAGCAGAACTGGGAAGGTGCACAGGACATCCGTGAACTCATGAAGGACACGGGAGAAAAGGCAGATTTGGAGGCGGCAAACAGGGCTGCAATGACGACGGATCAGCTTGAAGAAAAGCTTGCGAAACTATCTGCCGAATATGCTGAAGATAATCAAAACTTGAGTTTGGTAAAACAAATCGGTGATCTTTACGAGCAGCTCGAAGATTGGCCAAACGCCCACGCATTTTATGATTATGCCTACAGCTTGAGTAATCAGGACGTTGCCCTTCAAGGTAAGGCTGAAAAGATGAAGGATATGGCTGCAGACTATCAAGTGAGCCAGATCAAAGCAGCTCATGAAGCTGATCCTGAGAACGAAGAAATTAAAGCGCAGTATGATGCGATTATGGCGGAGCGCACTGCCCATCAGGTTACTGAGGCTCAGGCTCGAGTGGACAGAAATCCTACCGACCCACAGCTCCGTTATGAACTGGGACTAGCGCTCTACAATTCAGGAGGCTTCAGTGACGCCATCCCTCATCTTCAGCAGGCGACAAGAAATCCACATATTCGCACGAAGGTGCTTTTGCTCTTAGGACGTACTTTCAAGGAGAAAAATATGCATGATTTAGCGATCAAGCAGCTGACGGATGCTTTGGCGGATCTACCGATGATGGATGCGACTAAGAAAGAGGTTCTTTATGAAAAAGGAATCATCCATAGCGAAATGAAGGATCAAGCGGCAGCGCTGGATAGCTTCAAGCAAATTTACGAGGTTGATTATGGCTATAGAGATGTCGCTAAGCGTGTGGAGGAATCTTACACGGGTTAGTTGAACTAGCTAATAGGCTATAAAAAAGCCCTGCTTCCATTACTGGAAGCAGGGCTTTTTAGATGAAATCTAGTAGATTGATTTGATGGTTACATCCGGTCCGGTCCGATGCGGAAGCGCTGATTTCTTAATTTTGAATTTTCAAGGTTTTTCACTAATTGATCAGCGACTGTTTTGTCGACATCGACGAGGCAGTGGCGTTCGAAGAGTTGGATTTGACCGACTGATCCGTCGGGGATTTTACCTTCGCGGTAGAACATGCCGAGAATATCACCAGCGCCTACACTGGCTGCTTTTCCGAGGCTGAGGAAAAGGGTGGTGGCGTTTTCGTCTTTGACGCGTGGCTTGCGCTCAGCTCTGTCAGGACGGTCTCTGCGATCACCACGATCGCTGCGTTCTCTTCTCTCACCGCGATCAGGGCGTTCTCTGCGTTTTCCTTTGCTTTCAGAAACGTAATTAGGATCGTCTTCAGCAATTTTCTGTCCCTCGCGTCCCATGGACTCGCGGAGAAGTTCGAAGAGTGAAGAGGCGATATCTGTGGCAGTATGCCCTTGATCAAGGAGGCGATCAATATAGTGGCGGTAGCTACGATTGACTTCTTTTTCGAGTCGCTCTTGCACAGAGGCAAAAAGTTTGTCGGCGCGGCGACCCTCCACTTCTTCCTGGGAAGGGATTTTAGCGCGTTGAATTTTCTGATTTGAGTAACGCTCAATGCTGTGGAGACGGTAGATGTCTTTGCCGAAGCAGAAGCTGATAGCTTTTCCTTCACGTCCTGCACGACCTGTTCTTCCGATGCGGTGAACATAATCTTCTGGGTCTTGGGGAAGATCGTAGTTGAATACAGCTTCTACGTCTTCGATATCAAGGCCGCGTGCTGCGACGTCAGTAGCTACAAGGAGCTCAAAGGCGCCGTCGCGGAATCGCTTCGTCGTGCGTTCGCGTGCTTGTTGACCGATGTCACCGTGAAGTTTATCCGCGAGGTAGCCGCGGGCGATGAGGGCATCCGTGCATTCATCGACGCTACGCTTGGTATTACAGAAAATGACTGCTAGGCGAGGGGTTTCCATATCGAGAAGGCGGGTAAGAACCTCCACTTTCGAGCGGCCACGAACTTCGTAATAACTTTGTGTAATCGTAGAAACGGTCTTGTTTTTCTTGTCGATAGAAACCTCGACGGGGTCGTTACCAAAGGTCTGAATCAGACGCTCGACGTTTTTATTCATGGTAGCGGAGAAGAAAAGTGTCTGGTGGTCTTCTTTCAGCGCACCGAGTAGGTCTTCCATGTCCTCACGGAAACCCATGTCAAGCATGCGGTCGGCTTCGTCAAGAATGGCGAGCCTGATCGTTGATGGCTTGAGTGTCTTACGGCGCAGGTGATCGAGCAGTCGGCCTGGTGTGCCTACAATGATGTGAGCACCTTTTCTGAGCTGCATGATCTGGCGATCAATGGGGGTTCCTCCATAAACAGGTACGGCGCGGAGGCCTTTGATGTGTGAGCCAAGACGGTGAACTTCTTCACAAACCTGCATGCAAAGCTCGCGAGTAGGGGAAAGGATCAGCACTTGTGCGTCATCGGATACGGTATCGATGAGCTGCAGCGCTGGGAGTGCGAAAGCGGCAGTTTTTCCAGAACCAGTTTCGGATAAACCGATGATGTCCTTGCCTTCAAGGATGATAGGAATGGCCTGTGCTTGAATAGGGGAAGGGGACTCATAGCCAAGGTCGTTAATGGCTGAGATAAGCTCGTCGCGAAGATCGAGCGCTTGGAAGGAGACGTCTGTCATGATAAATGTGGGTGATAGAGTATATACCGCGAATAGCCAAAAATCATGGAGAAGCCGTGAAATGCCGAAGCGGTCTAGAGCGGAGGCTTAGGCATGCAATCGTGGATTAGCAACCTAAAACGTAGAACGCTGTTAATAATGGCATTGAGATTGGCGTATGTTAGCCATACAGGTATCGCTTACTAAAATTGTAAACGCGATGCCTTTGTGATCGCGCGGGTGTGGGTGCCTTTGCCGATTACTTCACCACCGTTGTGTGCCTCTACTTTGAATTTATGGAATTTTCCATGCAGGCCTTGGTACTTGGATGTGATGAAAATAACGGTCTTGTTGGGTGTGGCTGCCAAGTGCTGCACGTTAACGTTTACTCCAACAGAAAGTTCGCCTTTCAGAAGCATAGGCTGCATGAGTCTAGCTGATGCCACTTCCATAAGGGCTATTAGCCGAGGGGTAGAGAGAACTTTGGGGAAATTGTCTTCGGGTGAAAGTCCTATCTCTGACGCAAGATCAGCATCAGCTACTTGATATTCAATTTGGATCGATGGGGAATGACTCATTCGGATTGATGAAATGGCTTTGTTTACTAATGTTGAGTTGAGCCTTAAGGTTATCTTCTACAATCGAAGATTCGAGCATATATTGAGTGCGCTAAGCTGGATGGACTTAAGCACTGGAATTTGCTGTAATTAGGAATCAGGTCTAAATGATTCGGTTAAATCCCAGCAATGTTATTATTGCTTAATTTTTGCAGCATATTGCATAAATCTAGAGCGATAATTGACGTAAGCAAGTGTTGACGTGAAGATATGGTTGTACATAATCCCGCCACTTTCGTGAGGCACAGGCATCACGAACAAAACTATTCACACCATGGCTAATTACGCAATTAATGGATTTGGACGTATTGGGCGCAATGTTTTGCGTTCACTTATAGAAAAGGGCGAACTCAAAAACGTCGTCGCTATTAACGACCTTACAGATAACAAAACTCTTGCTCACTTATTAAAATATGACTCTTCACAGGGACGTGTTTCATACAGCGTGAGCTACGACGACGATGCAATCATCGTAGACGGACACCGAATCCACGCCACTGCTGAGCGTGATCCAGCTGCACTCCCATGGGCTGAATATAAAGTGGACGTTGTTCTTGAGTCGACTGGCTTCTTTACTTCACGTGATGGTGCTTCGAAGCATCTCACTGCGGGAGCTAAAAAGGTGCTCATTTCAGCTCCAGCATCTGATCCTGATCTCACAATGTGTATTGGTATCAACGATGACCTTTACGATGCTGATAAGCATAACATCGTTTCTAATGCTTCATGTACTACCAACTGTCTTGCTCCACTTGTTAAGGTGCTCAATGACACATGGGGTATTGAAAAAGGTTTCATGAGCACGATTCACAGTTACACAGGTGACCAGAACTTACTTGATGCACCTCATGGTGATCTTCGCCGTGCGCGTTCTGCTGCGGTCAATATCATCCCCTCATCTACTGGTGCTGCACGCGCCATTGGTGAAGTGATTCCCGAAATGAAGGGTAAGCTCAATGGTGGTGCTTTCCGTGTACCTACTCCTACAGGTTCACTCACAGATTTTACAGCAATCCTCAAAGCGGACGTTACCGTTGAAGAAGTGAACGCAGCTTTCAAGGCAGCGGCTGACGGACCTATGAAAGGTGTGCTTGAGTACTCTGAAGATCCACTCGTTCTTCAGGATATCGTGAGCAATCCGCACAGCTCAATTCTTGATTCACAAACGACAATGGTTCTCGAAGGCAACTTCGTCAAAGTATGTTCGTGGTACGACAATGAGTGGGGCTATTCAAGCCGTGCCGCTGAAGGCCTCGCGATGCTTGGTAAATCACTCTAATTGTTAGTTCATTTAAAGTAAGGCGGGGTAAGGTAACTTTCCCCGCTTTTTTATCTCCACTTTTTCATCATATTCACCTACTCAAACACCCATGCCCAAATTAAGTATTCGCGATCTCGACGTCAGCGGCAAAAGCGTTCTCATGCGCGCCGACTTTAATGTGCCTCTCAACAGCGAGGGCGAGATCACCGATGATACCCGTATCTCAGCTGCTATCCCGACGATTAAACACTTGCTCGATGGAGGAGCTAAGCTCGTTCTTTGCTCACATATGGGACGTCCTGGCGGCGAGCCCAATCTCAAATACTCGCTTAGCCCCGTAGCACTTCGCCTTAGTGAACTGCTGTCTAAAGAAGTGCTTTTTGCAGAAGACTGTGTAGGCTCCGTGACTGAAGAAGCACGCGCGGCACTGAAGCCAGGCGAGTTGTTGCTACTTGAAAATACACGCTTTTACAGCGAGGAAACTGCCAACGATACAGAATTTGCCAAGAAACTTGCAGGTGGCGCAGAGATTTTCGTGAACGACGCCTTTGGCACCGCGCACCGTGCCCATGCTTCTACGGAAGGGGTAACTCACCATATCGAAAAAAGTGCATTGGGATTCCTCGTCGCGCTTGAACTCGAATTTCTTCAAGGTAAACTCGAAAGCCCTGAAAAACCATTCATCGCTATCATGGGTGGAGCCAAAGTTGGTGACAAAATCCAAGTGATCAAATCTATGATGGAGAAGGCCGACATATTCATCATCGGTGGAGCTATGGCTTATACTTTTCGCAAAGCTCAGGGATATAAGATCGGCAACTCACTCGTTCAGGATGATTTTCTCGAGCTCGCTCTAGAAATCCTTCAAGAGGCTGAAGAAAAAGGTATTCGATTCCTACTTCCAGCCAACACCCGCGTCACTCAGGAGTTTTCCGATACAGCACCCACAAAGGTAACCGTTCCCTACGCCGATGGCGGTGGGATCGAAGACGGCTGGGAGGGTATTGATATTGGCGATATTGCAATTGAAGAATTCTCTAAAGTCATCGCTGAGGGCAAAACGATTCTCTGGAACGGTCCGATGGGTGTTTTTGAAAAAGAAAACTTCTCCATGGGTACTCGTGCTATTACAGATGCTGTGGCAAAGTGCAGCGGCTTGACCATCGTAGGTGGCGGAGACTCTGTTACTGCAGTCAATCAATTTGGTAATGCAGACGACTTTGACTTTATGTCTACAGGAGGCGGAGCCTCGCTTGAGTTACTCGAAGGAAAAGAACTCCCTGGAGTTGCCGCTCTGTCTGAAGCGTAATCAGAAATTTCACTTAAATATTAAATAACAATATGCGTAAACCTATTATTGCCGCAAACTGGAAGATGAACATCGGTCCTAAAGAGACTGTGGACTTTCTGACAACATTTACCGCGAAACTTGATAACGTCACAGATGATGTCGACGTCGTCATTTCACCACCATTTGTCAGCATTCCGGCTGCTATAGCCTCTCTGAGTTCCAATTCAGACGTATCTATAGCGGCGCAAAATGTTTCACAAAACGACAATGGAGCCTTTACTGGTGAAGTTAGTACCATGATGCTGAAAGAGCTTTTTGTCCGCTACGTGATTATTGGTCATAGCGAGCGTCGCACCATTTATGGTGAGACGGATGAGATCATCAATGCAAAGATAAAGAAGGCGCGCCTAGCGAACCTCAAACCTATCTTCTGCATCGGCGAAACTCTTGAAGAGCGTGATGCGGGTCAACTAGAAAATGTTTTGCGCACTCAGATCACTGGTGGTCTAATTGGAGTCAGCGATAAAGACATGAGAGAGACGGTGGTTGCTTATGAGCCAGTCTGGGCGATCGGCACAGGGCGTACAGCATCTGCAGAACAGGCACAGGAGGCACATGCTTTTGTCCGCTCAGTCATCGCAGACCTTTATGGTAAAGAGCTAGCTGAGAAAGTGCGTATCCAATACGGTGGTAGCATGAAGGCCGCTAATGCCGCTGAACTTCTCAGTCAGCCAGATATTGATGGCGGTCTCGTGGGAGGTGCCAGCCTTGAGCCACAGAGCTTCCTTGATTTGATCAAGGCTGTTGCCAGCGTTTAGTATTTTACTTGCTCAAATTTTTCAAAGCAGAAGTCTTGTAACGAGACTTCTGTTTTTTACGTTAAGTGCAGTGATGAAATTTTCAATAATGGGTCGGTTTTTATGAGGGACAAGCTAGTCGTATCTGATCAGTCTTCGCTCTCGTTTGTTCGTGAGGCGAAGGCCACGCTAATACTTGCCTTGCCACTAATGGCTGGCCAGGTGGGTCAAATGTTAATGTCCCTTGCAGATACTGTGATGGTAGGCAAGGTGGGCGTTGTCCCACTAGCTGCGGCCACGTTTGCGAATACGCTTCTTATTGTTCCTTTTCTATTTGGCGTTGGGCTGCTCATTGCCATTTCTGTAAGGGTTTCTCAGGGGCGAGGTGGGCAGCGGGATGATGATGTTAGAGGCGCATTACGTCATGGTACTTGGTTGGCTGTGATACTGGGTTTAGCGGTAGTTTTACTGATGCTACTATTGTTACCCTTTTTGGGTGAATTTGGTCAGCCAGACCCCGTTGTCGATGCCATGCCAGGCTATCTGATGTTTTGTGCTGCCTCAATGGTTCCTGCCTATATCACGATGGCTTGGAAGAACTTTGGTGATGCTTTGAATAAACCGTGGACACCATTTTGGATTCTTATGGCGGGGGTGCTAGTTAATGTACTACTTAACTGGATATTTATTTATGGAAACTGCGGTTTTAGCGCGCTAGGGCTTGACGGCGCTGGCCTAGCAACCTTGCTCTCGCGCTGTATCACAGCGCTGGCTCTCTACTTCTGGCTAGTTCACGCGCCTTATACCAAGGTGTGGACTCCTGTTAAGTTAATGGCTTGGTGGGGGAATTGGGATAAGAAGGAATTTAAAAAACTCATGGCTCTTGGTGTGCCGATAGGATTTCAGTTAGTTTCGGAAATTACGGCATTTTCGATAGGGGCAGTGATGATCGGTATATTTGGTGTTGTGCCTCTCGCTGCGCATCAGGTAGCGCTTGTATGTGCTTACATCGCAGCGATGGTACCCGTGGGAATTGCAATGGCTCTAGTGGTTAGAATGGGTGAGGCGACGGAGAGCTCTGTTTTAGGTTTGAAGAGAGTAATACTATTAGGGGCCTGGCTTTTTAGCTTTCTTTTTACTACCGGTTCTATGTTGCTGTTTATATTTTGCGGGTATTGGATTTCACGCTCTATTGTAGCAGATCCTGATGTGATAGAGTTGGCGGTTAAGTTGCTAGTTATCGTGGGAGTTTTCCAGATTGTCGATGGGATGCAGATTGTTTCGTTTTCAGCTCTTCGCGGGATGGGCGATGTCAAAACTCCCGCCTTTCTCGCCGCACTATGCTATTTAGGCATCGCTGTTCCTTTGAGCTGGGTGTTCGCTTTCCCCCTCCATATGGGAGCTGAGGGTGTTTGGTGGGGTCTAGCAATCGGATTAGCTATCGCAGCGGTGGTGCTGGGATGGAGATCTTGGAGGTTAGCTGCGTGATATCCATAGATGTTTTTGAAATAAATCGTGACGATTTGGAGTATCCATAGAATCAATTACAATGTTAGTTATGATTAGAAACAGCATAAACATCACCATTTTATTTATAATGTTAAGCACGTATTCAAGTGCTGTTATTTTGTTTGATGAAAAATTTGATTTTTTAGATGTCGGTGAGTTGAACGGTCAAGGGGTGTCATCAAGCTCTACTCAGCAGTGGGCCGCAGTAACTTCTATCACAGAGGTTGTGACGTTGAGTACTCCTATGACGGTGACTAATATTTCTGGAGAAACATATGTTAGTTCGGGAAAGGCGCTGCAAATCACTGGAAATAGTAATAGTGCTATTGTGGCAGATATCGACTCCGTGATTACATCGGACTTTTACATCTCGATGTTTTTTCGTATGTCGGCTGGGAGTGTTGGGATTAATGACTTTGCGACTCTCTGGTTCGGTGAAGGTAGCCATATTGGCTCACCAGCAATAGGACTGAAAGCGGAGCTTGGTTTAAATAATACCGACTTTATGGGACGAATTACTGGAAATGAAGAGGCTTATGCTGATAACCAGTTGGTGGTTGGCGAGTCATATTTAATTGTTGCTAAGGTCAAAAAAACATCGGGATCAAGTACGTACAATGAGTTGGATTTTTGGGTTAACCCTTCATCGTCAGATGAGGGAACTCCGCAAGCGGTTTCGGAGGGCTCGATAGCTTTTGAGGAATTCAGTAGTTTGGGTATCAGAAGTGTTAACTTAGGTGCAGATGATGTGATTGAAATCGATAGCATTCTTGTAGGCACGGAGTGGAACGATATTGTACCTGACATAGCGGGTGTAGTTCCCGAACCTAGTGTGTCTCTATTAATGATCCTTGGGAGCTTGGTAGTCATGCGCCGCAAGCGGCATAACAATTAAAACGTTCTCACCGCACCCATGCCGCCGTCGGCTTGGATAATCTGACCCGTGACGAATTTGGAGCCGTCAGAGAGAAGCCAAGCTGCGAGACTCGCTATTTCCTTAGGATCGCCGATGCGTTTGAGTGGGTGGCGATTGGCTGAAGCTTCAAGTTTTTGCTCTGAGTTGACGAGATTCTCAGCGAGTGGTGTGTCTGTGAGCGAGGGTGCGATAGCATTAACGCGAATTTTAGGTGCGAGTTCTGCGGCGAGTGAGCGGGTTAGCCCCTCGATGGCGCCTTTAGCCATGGCAATGGAAGCGTGGAAGGGGAGTCCTGTCTGTACAGCAACGGTGGAAAAAAGAACGATGGATGCGGACTCAGAATTTTTTAGAGCAGGAAGAGCCTTTTGAATTGTGGTGGCAGCTCCAAGTGCATTGAGCTGGAATTCTTTAACGAAATCGTCCTCGGTTAAGCGATGAAAAGGTTTCAGCGTTATTGAGCCTGGGCAATAGACAATGCCGTCGAGAGAGTCAGGTAATGCGAGGTCGTTAGCCGTGGTGGCATCGTAGGTCTGGTGCTGGTAGTCGGTTGTTTCACGGCAGGCAGTGTGTACGCTGTGTCCGCTGGCGGAGAGTTGCTCGGCTAGAGCCTCGCTGATACCGGAGTTGCCTCCAATGATGAGGATGTTTTTCATGGTTTTTTAAGTGAACTGTTATTGGATCCAGCCGCGGCTGAGAACTTTAATCATTCGTGGGAAAAGGATGAGGTGAAAAGGTAGGGTGCTGTACCAGTAGATCCTGCCAAAGAGCCCCTTGGGGCGGAATGTGGCAGTTTGGTGCAGCATGTTATCTTTGATTTGAAACTCGAGCCATGCCTCTCCAGGGAGTTTCATTTCTGCGTAAAGCATCAGTCTACCCGACTTTTTATCGGCAAGGATCACGCGCCAGAAATCGAGTGCGTCTCCCGGTTTGAGTTCAGTAGGATTACGTCTGCCTCGGCGCATGCCAATGCCATTGATCATACCATCCATCATACCTCTGAGTCGCCATGCCCAGTTCATGCAGGGCCAGCCTTTTTTACCACCAATTGACCAGATGGCATCGATAACTTTCTGACGATCTGTTTCTAATGGTGTCTGCTGGGCGTCGGTGAGTATACCGTACTGAGGCACATGGATGTTTTTGATCTGCTCGAGGCTTAGCGAGCCTGTTGAGAGGGCTCCGTACCAAGTAGACGGTACGCGGTTCTGCGCAATGAGGGAAAATGCTTTATCAATTGCCTCGGCGTAGCTTAGCAGTGGAACTTTGATGATCTGACGGATTCTGTACTCATTACAGATAGTTTCCATATGAAGGCTGCCGACCAGCGCCTTGGCGAGCTGATAGTTTGTTGCCGTCATTAGGCTTAGCCAATAAGAGGATAGTTTAGGGCTGAAAAATGGGGCTGGGATGACAAGTCGTTTGAGCCCACGTGCGTCCGCGTAGCCGCATAGCATGTCCTTGTAGCTAATCTGTTCCTCGCCGCCAATATCAAAGGACTGTCCAAGGCATTCGGGCTGCTCGATGACGCCTGTGAGGTAGTCAATGACGTTGCGGATCGCGATGGGCTGACAAAGGGTGAACGCCCACTTTGGCGTGATCATGATCGGTAGTTTTTCAACGAGATCGCGGATGATTTCGAAAGAGGCCGAGCCAGAACCTACGATGATAGAGGCTCGAAGAGTGGTGAGTGGGATGCTGCCGCTTGCAAGGATTTTAGCAACATGCTGGCGTGACGCTAGGTGAGCTGATAGTTTAGCTTCCTTGGGAATGATACCAGATAAATAAACGATCTGCTGACATTGGCTCTCAGCTATCCACCGAGTGAAATGACGGGCACACTGTTGTTCGCGCTCACCGAAATCACCTCCTGATCCCATTGAGTGGATAAGGTAATAAGCTGCATCAATATCAGGAGGGCAGGCTGAGTCGATATCTGTTTCTGAAAGAAAATCGTGTTCAATGATAGTGAGTTGGTCCCCCAAGAGTGAGATGCATTCTTGATCGATACGCGCTTTGTTACGCACTACAGCGACGATCTCGTGATGCTCCGTACTAAGTGCCGTGAGGAGGCGCATGCCAATGTAACCATTAGCGCCAGTGACGAGGATCTTCATCTTGATTGTTCGGTAGCCCTAGGCGGCTGTCTCAGATTTAAAGTCAGGTAGCTTAGCTGTGACCTTGACTCCTAGGCTACCCATGAGGTTGTAGAGACCGAAGTAGGTGCGATTGAGGTACAACGAGTTAGGGTCACCACGTGAGGTGCTAAGATTGCTGAGTTCTTTGTCTTCCCGCGTTTTTTCGCTGTAGGCAGCTAACTCCTCAAAGTAACTTTCGTCTCCAAAGTCAAAGCTCCCTGACATAAAGGGGCGCGATAATAGCTCGACGGATTCTTTAAAGACAGAGATGAGTTTAGCCTTGGCCGCAGGTGTATCGGTGTCGAGTAAGAGACCGATTTTGTGAAGTGTTTCTTCAAATCGAGCACCATTGCTCATTACGTCAGGATTCATCAGAGCAAAGTAGTTGTGATAAAACTGATCCTCTAGGCCCTTAGTACAACCAAAATCGAGAACCCATAATTCGTCATCGTGTACCTTAAAGTTACCTGGATGGGGGTCGGCGTGGAAAAGACGTAAATCGTGAATCTGGTGATGATAGAAATCCCATAGAGCTTGACCGAGAGCCTGTTTTTTCTCCATGGATGAATCTGACTGCGCATACTTGTCAAACTGTACTCCTGGAACCCAGTCCATGGTAAGGATGCGGCGGCTACACTTTTCTGGATAGAAATCAGGGAAGTTTGTGAGGGGTAGATGCTTTGATTTCTCGATGAGATCGATCGATCGTTCAAGCTCCATGCAGTAGTCTGTTTCTTCTAGCAGACGTGCTTCAACCTCATTCATATAAGGGTCTAAGGATTTGGCATCGAGCTTAAAGAGGCGCATTGCCAATGGCTTAACGATAGCAAGATCAGAGCGTACGCTGTCTGCCACACCTGGGTATTGAATTTTGACAGCGAAGTCCTTACCTTGATAGGTCGCTTTATGAACTTGACCGATTGAAGCTCCTGAAACGGCGTTTTTTGAAAATGTATCGAAAAGTTCGGGCGGTTTTTTCCCCAGCTCTTTCTCAAAGGTTTTGACGACGAGTGGGTATGTGAGTGGTGGAGCGTTATACTGTGCCTGAGAAAACTCATCAGTGTATTGTTTAGGAATCAGGTTGGCATCCATGCTGAGCATCTGCGCGAGCTTGAGAGGCCCTCCTTTGAGCTCACTAAAGGTGTCATAGGTGTGTTTTGCTGTAGCCTCGTGGAATTGTGTTTTATCATCATTACCCGTAAAGGTTTTTTTTGCCTGATATTTGAGGTAGTTAACACCTACTTGAGCGCCAGTGCGTGCGAGTCTAGCAGCCCGCCCTAGTTTGTGTTTGGGGATTTTGGTTTGTTCTTTCAAAACTTTGAAATTAAGAGGTGCGACGACTTCAAACGGTGAAGCGGCGTAGGATGAATCGGCCGAGATCGACGGCAGATTCTAAGGACCCTCCACGTACCATGTCGGAGCCGAAGCGTACGGTTTTTTCGACGAAAGCATCAGTGTCTTGAAAATCATGAGATGTATCCTTGCGATGGAACTCGATCAAACCTCGGAACTGGTCAAACATGAATGATGGGTATTGATCGCTGAGTTTCTTGCGGTCGGCGATTGTTCCATCATGAATGCCTTGAGCAACGATCTCCTTGGCATGTTCTACGTAGGCATGTTTCATACCTTTAAGTTTCGGGTCACAAGTGCCAAATTTAGGGAAATATTCAACGAGTCGCGAGCGGTTTTGCTGAGCGTGGGTGAAAAAGGTATAGTAGAATGAGAGTACTTTATCCTCTGCCGAATAATTGGAATAATCGTCATCATTTGCAAGAACTTCAATGGTCTCACGGACGAGGCTTTCCCAATAATGTGCCTCAAGGCATTCGAGACTGGAAGCGACTTTATAGAACTGCCCTTCTGGAATTTTCAGGTGCTCTGTGAAAGCAAAGACGCTTTTTGGGCGTTTGCCTTTTTTAAGTAGATATCTCCAGTAGTTTTCATGAATCTCTTGTTCAAGTGTTGCCTCCTGTTCCTCTTGAATTGTAGGTTCCGCCTGACTTTGCTCCTCATGAGATTGTACATTATCTTTTTCCATGGTAGTTTACTTATGGACTTTAGATTAAGTTTGTCAAACGAAGCTGAGTTTATTCCATTCTTTCTACAATTTTGCTGATGAGAATACGATTAGCCGATGATTAAGCCATTTTTAAATTAGATCATACGAGTAAGGCAGATAGATACTTGAAGCCTGAAATCGGGATATTTTTCTCAGAGACTCTCTGAAGATTCATGTCTCTTTCCTAAGTATATTCCCAAAATACCCCAGATGACTGCTATTACGGCACCTATACATAGAATGTTTGTTAGGCCTAAGTTAAGCCAGCCATCCCCGAGTAGGGCGAGAAGCCATATCCAGAAGACATCACCACCTCGGTAGACGGCAACATCGATAATAGGCTTGGTTTTGAATCGAGCTTCACGGTCTACTGCAGTGAAGAGTATTTCTCTGCCAGGTCTCGTAATTGCATAATTTCCTGCACGGCGTACTACTTGAAGGGCCAGAACGAGCATGATAGCTGGGTTTAAAGTGAGTAATAGTAGTAAAGCAGCTACCACAAATGGGACGAGAGAAAGTGTTGTAGGCATACCAAATTTACGGGCAATACGATTGGTGGCAAAGATACCTATAATAATGGTAAGTATGTTGGTGGATAGCTCTAAACTACCAAGTAGAGCCTTTCTTTCTACCCGAGAAAAGTCTGCGAGTAAGTTCGTCTGAGTGGAGTACAGAAAGGCACTAATGCCAGTGAAAAGAAATATAAAGGCGGCTATGCCAATGAGATTTTTGTGAGTGATGAATTCCTGAAAACCACTAAAGGGGTTAGGGTTGAGAGCGATATCTTTCTCATTTTTTCGTTCTCCACGTTCTCTGAAATTTTTACTCAAGATCGCTATGAGCGGCAGAGTGAGCAGTAAGGAGCCGCTGGCAATGAGGAGGATGTTTTCTGTGTCGATGCTATTTCGAAGTAGTAAGATTAAAGTCGGACCTGCAATGGCTCCCAGACTTGCTCCAGTATTGATGAAGCTGAAAATGCGTTTGCTCTCAGATTTACTGTAATGTTGAGAGATAAAGCTCCAAAATACAGAGATGTGAAACAAACTAAATACACTTGTCCATACATAGAAAACTTTCCCCAGTAGTGTAGTTTCTACATTGGCTTTGTGAGCAAGGTAGATGGCTAGGAAACTTAAGGAGAAGAATATAAAAACACCTGGAACTAAGCGACGTACGGAAACTTTAGTTGCGATAAAGTTATAGATGAAAACGGCAATGGTCGCTGTGAAAAAGGTAATAGTCCATTGCTGAGCCAAGCCTATATCTCCCCAGTCGCTGGGTAATGCATCTCTTACTGGCTTCATAATCATGTATGAAGTCATCAAGATAAAGATGAAGAAAAAAGAAACTAAGGCGCCTTTGATCTCGGAAGGCTCGATTTTTGTTAGTTTAGTAAAGAAATTAAAATGCTGCTGCATAGAATAGATGGCTTTAAGTTGAATTCTTATTTGGTAAATTAAAAAATAACTTTACCATGCAAGCTTACTGCCATCGTAGTACCAAAATTGCCCGGATTGGTCAGGTTTGAGTGAATTAATTAGTGGGATCATTTTGGCGATACTAACCTCTGGGCTAAGTTTAGCTCTGTCGGTTCCCATATCAGTTTTATTATGACCTGGAGCGAGAGAGATAACGATGAAACCCTCTCTGGAGAAATGAGAGTGCATGATCACAGTAACCATGTTTAGGGCCGCTTTGCTAATGCTATATCCTATCGCGGCATGGTTCGGTCGACTTATCATACTAGCACGAGTTGAGATGTTGATGACTTTAGGTGTTGTTGACAAGCGGAGGTTTGGAAGTAAGGCTTGAGTAATGAAAATAGGACCTACTGTATTAATGTTAAAACAGTCAGTAACTTCCTGACGCTGGACGTTTTTCATCTTCGCTTTTTTTCTGTCGTCTAATGCTATAGGACCAAAGTATCCTGCATTGTTGATGAGGATATCGATTTTTCTCCCCTTCAAAGTGTCGGCTAAAGCAGCGATATCCTCTTCACTAGTAACGTCTAATTTGACGACCTCTGCCCCTGTTGCTTTCAGTTCATCGGCTTTGTCAGGAGTGCGTGCAGTGCCTATGACTTGATAACCTGCGGCTCGGTACTGCGTGGCAAACTCTAAACCTAAACCGCGATTTGCGCCTGTAATGAGTACAGTAGACTGAGAGTTTTCCTCAATGTTGTTCTCTGAATGAGCTATGTTTGCTAGGGAAATGGTGAAAAAGGCAACGAGTGCCTTACAGAAAATTGAGGCTTTGCCTCTAAAGTTGTACAGTATCATGATGTGTAATCTAATTTATTAAATGTTAGTTAATGAGTACTGGGTAGTCGAACTAATTATTTCACTGAAATCAGTTACATGCTCATATTTATTTCTATCAGAAGATAGTTGAGAGGAGCCTTCCTTTTGATTAATGGAACTAAGCTGGTGGCTTTTCTAGGTAGCCAGGCAACCTGGGCATTGCTGTACGAAATGTTTAGCTGATATTTCTGTCAAAGGTGGTTGCGAATTTGTTAGGCAAAGATCAGGATTTCCCAAGGTGTTTCTTTTGCTAAAAGCACAACCTGCTGGTGGATAGGAGAGGTCGGGTGGCGTGCCTTGAATAGTGTAGAGTTTTTCTCCTTTGGTGTGAGTGGCTGGGATACTCTTAATGAGTGCTCTAGTATAAGCGTGGCGCGGGGTTTCAAAAAGAGCCTTGGTGGCGGCGCGTTCGACGATTCTTCCAGCGTACATGACGTTTACTTCATCACAAGTTTGGTGAACAACGGCGAGGTCGTGAGTAATCAGAATGACAGCGGTGCCGAGTGTTTCTTGACGATTTTTGATAAGATCGAGAACTTGTTTCTGAACCGTCACATCAAGCGCGGTGGTGGGCTCATCGCAGATGAGTAGTTCGGGACGGGTGATAAGTGCCATGGCGATCATGACGCGCTGGCGCATACCGCCTGAGAATTCGTGCGGGTAGGAGTGGATGCGTTTCTCGGGTTCAGGGATGCCAACTTCTGCGAGGGCGTCGATGGCGCGGTGTAAGGCGACCTTGCCCTTGACGCCTTCATGAATCTCTAGTGGCTCGGTAAGTTGGGTAGAAACTTTGAGGTAAGGATTCAATGAAGTCATAGGATCCTGGAAAATCATTGAGATGCGTTTGCCTCGGATTTTACGAAGTTGTTTTTCGCTCGATTGAAGCAGATCCATACCGTCAAAAATGGCTTTGCCAGCGTGAATTTTTCCTGGAGGCTGAGGGATAAGCCCGATGAGTGAGTAGCAGGTGACTGATTTACCTGATCCAGATTCGCCGACGATACCGATCATTTGTCCTTTTTCGACAGAGAAGGAAACGTCCTCCACGGCGTGGACAGTGCCATTGCGCGTATGGAAGCGAGTAGTAAGGTTTGTTACGTCGAGGAGAGCCATATGAGAGTTATTAATAAGAAGTTATGCCTGCCATGGACCTTCAATAGCGAGGGTAAGTCCAGATAGCTGAATATTGACAAAGAGAGTGGTGCCGTCTGGGGAGAAGCAGGAACCGGCAAATTCGCTTTTGTTAAGTGCATTGCGAGCAATGGTGTAAACACTGCCGTCTGGTTTGATGCCTCTGATGAAGACATCGTTTTTTTTGAAAGGTTTAGTAAGGTCTTCGCAGATGACGAGGTCGCCCCAAGGAGTGTTGCAGATATTATCACCATTGGTCAAGAGGTCTGAACTTGTTGGCTGGATGAAGAGTTCTAAGGTGTCACCTGCGGCTTCATTCACCGATGGTGTAAGTTTGAAAATTTGGCCTTGTTCCTTCGGTCCTCCATTGGTGCAGCAGATATAAATGTGCTCATTGGCGTAAGTGATTCCTTCACCTCGCGCGAAAATGGCTGCACCAGATTTAAACCCACGATGCCTGAGATCATTTTTAGGAGACTCGACGTCTTCTAGGTCTATCCAGCGAGCACTTTTAGTTTGATTCTGAGGAAATGGCTTGCCTCGAGACTTCCAGTTGCGGAGGTCTGCGGAGCTCTCCTCAGTGAGGGCAAGAGCTTGAAGCTTACCAGAGGTGAAGTCTTCTGGAATGTCGGGAATGAAGCGGTAGAGTAGGCTGTCTTCGATGTCTTCTGTAAGGTAAAGAATCCCAGTCCGGGGATCGAGCGCTACAGCCTCATGACGGAAGCGGCCTAGCGCTTTGAGAGGGATAGCTTGCTGAAGTTTCCCATCATCGGTAGCCTTAACCTCAAAGCAGTATCCGTGGTTTTTACCGTATTTTGATGTGAGGTGAAGAGTCTCCTCACAGGTGATCCATGATCCCCACGGCATCGCTCCGCCAGAGCAGTTGAAGTCTGTTCCAATGAGTGAGAGGAATTCTTTTTCTACCTTTTTAGTTTTAGGGTTATAAACGATGTTTGTGGTGCCTCCTGAAGCAATGCCCTGACTGGTGTCATAGGCTTTATTGATAGTGTCTTCACTAATTTTTGATGCTTTATCAAAAGCACTTCGGGTCTCGTCTTTTCTTGTCAGTTCGTGATTGCGGACGAGGATAACGCGTCCTTCTTTTCCCGCAAAGGCTGCCATGCCATCTGGTCTTGCAGGCACTTTGAGTCCGTCTGACATTCTGTTTCCTTCCTTAGAAATAACATGATAGTGAAAGCCTTTGGGGAGATCCAGAATACCTGCCGGATCTTTTATGAGGTCACCGTATGGTGAAGTAAGATACTGTTGCTCTGAAGCCAAACATCGCGCTAATCCAGTGAAAGCAAGACTTGCAGCGAAACTGTTCTTAAGGAAACGGCGACGTGATGAGGTATTCATGATAGTCATTTGTATAACGTTACTGCTTTTTCTATTCTTATACAATTAACTAGAGGTGAAATAGTTCTGATAGGCTTGATGGATCTCTAGTGCTTTGTCCTTAGTATAGGCTTCTTTATCAGAACAACTCCAGACCACGCCTGGCCAGGCGGAGTCTGTTTCATAACGAGCAATGAGGTGAATATGGAGCTGGCGCACGATGTTGCCAATGGCTCCAACATTAACTTTGGTGGGTTTGAACTGGTGATCGAGAAATTCTGATAACTGCCTGATCGTGAAGCTCACGGATGCGAAGTCATTGGCACTGAGATGGTGTAGCTCTGTGACGCTATCATCCACTTCAGGAACCAGAATGAACCATGGGAAAACGGCGTTGTCTTTGAGTAGGATTCGGCAGATTCCTAGTTTTCCGAACTCGAAGCCGCCAGCTGCGAGTCGCTCATTGAGTTTGAATTTCATAGTCGAGTTCGTGCCCTAAGCTTAATAGGGTGGTTTGAGTGAAGTATGTTTATCTTCTTTTTTTCTCATCAGAGGCGTTGCGAGAACGTGTGGAGAAAACAATCGGGATGCCTGGTGATTCGTAGTCCTCTCTCAAACGGTTAGTAAGATACTGCTGGTAGTTCTCTGTGAGGAGTCGCTTGTCGTTTACAAACAGAATATAAGTGGGGACAGGTATCGCGGTGTAGCGGTCGTTGATCGCCGTGGTGGCATAGAGAAGCTTAAGGCGTTTTCCTTTAATAGAAGATGGTGGAGTCTTGTCAAATGCGGCAGCGAGGTAGCGGTTGAGCTTACCTGTTGTGATCGGGTTTTGAGCGCATTTTCGAATTTCTGCAAGTTTGGCGAAAACGAGGCCGATCGACTGCTGTTTTAGTGCGGACACGGCTACGAATGGCGCATAGGCGAGGAAGAAGAGCTCATTGCGGACGTGCTCAGTGACTTCTTCTAGACGCGCAGAGCGGCCTGCATCGGGGTGGAAAAGATCGAATTTATTAATTACGATGAGGCAGGGCTTTTTCTCATCTTGAATCATGCGGGCAATCTTGCGGTCTTGAGCTGAGATGCCGTCGGCGCAATCAATTACCAGCAGACAGACGTCAGCACGGCGAATCGACTTCTCAGCGCGCATGACGGAGAAGATTTCCACGGAAGAGTCCATTTTCGTGCGGCGACGAATCCCTGCGGTATCGATCAGAGTGTGCTGCTCACCAAGAAACTCATAGGGAATATCGATGGAGTCGCGAGTGGTTCCTGAGACATCGGAAACGATGGTACGCTCGTCCTTAAGAATGGCGTTGACGAGGGAGGATTTGCCCGCGTTAGGGCGGCCTACGATGGCGATTTTTAAGCCTTCACGCTGAACAGCTTCCTCTACTTTTTCGAGATCTTTATTAAGTGGTTCTACAACGGCATCGATGGCATCTGCGATAAGAGCCATGTTCTTTCCTAGCTCCGCAGAGACGGGGATGCCTTCACCGTAGCCGAGGGAGGCGAAGTCGCCGATGAGTTGATCAGTTTTTTCGTTGTCTGCTTTATTGATCAGCATCTGCACGGGAGCTTTTGATTTACGTAGCATTTGCGAGAGCGCCTGATCAATGGATGTGATGCCGTCTTTGGCATCGACGACGAAGAGGATGAGATCAGCAGTTTGCATCGCGATGTCTGCTTCTGTATGTACTGCGGCGCTGAATCCATCATCGAGAGTGGCTCCTATACCACCAGTGTCGACAACGTCGCAGGGAGAGGTGCTGATGGCGCAAGGTGCGGAAATTCGGTCGCGGGTGACACCTGGCATGTCGTGCACGATGGCGATGCGGCGACCTACGAGTCGGTTAAATAAAGCGGATTTACCGACGTTGGGTCGGCCTACGATGGCTACGGTGGGCATGTGAAAATAAGTAAGTAGAGAATATTAGATGAAGAATTACTTCTGTGCTCCAGCTTTTAACTGATGGAGTCCTTGGCGGAAGTATTCGGTGCCAGACCAGATGGTGAAAATGGTTGCGGCAATGGTAGGATAGATAGGAGAAAAAGGAATAATTTTGAGCATCACCCAACCGAGTAAGATCATCTGAGTGACGGTGCAGATCTTACCTGTCCAGTGTGGCCGAATGGGGACATGCTTATTGAGATAGTGTAGAATACAGATTCCAACAATAATAATGATGTCGCGGGTGATCATTAGTATCGTGAACCAAAGTGGGATATGCCAGTTATTTCCCCATGGGATGAAGGTAAGGAATACGATAGCTGTCAACAAAAGGGTCTTGTCAGCGAGGGGATCCATAAAGGCTCCGAATTTTGATCGCTGGTTATAATGCCGCGCGATGTAGCCGTCAATACCATCGCTGACGGCCGCCGCGGTGAATATACCTACGGCTAGCCAGCGGAGAAATTCATTCGGCGCTCCCTCTGCTACTGATCTGCCGTAGTAAACTGCGAGCACCGCAAAAATTGGCGCGCAGAGCAGGCGACCAATCGTGATTTTGGATGCAAGAGTCATAAGAATTGAATTGTGGTGCTGAGTGCTTGGATTGGGAAGTTTTTTTACGGGAAGGATTGCCTTTTGCTTCAAGTAAGAGTCTCATGTCTGGCATGAAACCAAAGATTGGCGAGCAAGCGCCGGAGTTTAATGTGGGGGTTGTCGGTGAGGGCTATGCTGAAGGAGCTCGAATTTCACTCGAAGAGTTGCGCGGGAATCGAGTGGTGCTGGTGTTTTACCCAAAAGATAACACCCCTGGGTGTACGATTCAGGCCTGCTCCATGCGGGATAACTGGGAGAAACTGAGCCCCGTTGCCAAAGTTTTCGGCGTAAGTGTAGACGATGTTGCAAGTCATCAGAAGTTTATTGATAAGAAAGACCTTCCCTATCCGCTGCTCAGTGACACGAGTAAAGAGCTTGTCGCGGCCTATGGGGTTTGGGTTGAGAAATCGATGTTTGGTAAAAAATACATGGGTATTGAGCGCAGCACCTATGTGATAGGGGCGGATGGAAAGATTGAAGCCATCTTAGAAAAGGTGAATCCTGTGACTCATTTGGGCAAACTTCTCGATGTTCTCAACGCTTAATTATCAATGAATCAGACAGAAATCAAAAGTCGTTTGTCCGGCATGGGCGTTATCCCTTCAAAGAAATTAGGACAAAACTTCCTCATCGATGAAAATGTAGCTCGCTGGATAGTCGATCAGCTAGAAATCAAAGCAGGGGATACCATTGTGGAAGTAGGTCCTGGAACGGGTGCACTTACAGAGCATGCCGCAAAGCTGGCAGACCGCCTGATTCTCGTAGAGTTCGACGCACGTTTAGCGGAAGATTTAAAGAGACGTTTCGAAGATAATGATAAAGTAGAGGTCCATCACTTTGACGGAGCTCGGTTTGATGTCAGGACGTTGTTTAAATATCAGCCCGTGAAGTTGTTAGGTAACCTGCCGTATTCAGCGGGTGGGGCTATCATTAAGAATTTCATGAAAGCCCCATCGCCTATCTCGCGTGCCGTGCTGATGCTGCAAAAAGAGTTCATTGACCGCATTATCGCTAAACCGAGAACGAAGGAGTATGGGGTTCTCTCTCTCCGGATGCAGAGCGAGTGGGTAAGTCGTCCCATCAAGACGATTCCGCCGCAAGCGTTTTTCCCAAGGCCGTTGATTGATTCTACGGTAATGGTGTGTGAACCTTTATCTGCTGTCAATGATGAGCCTGCCCCGATTTACGACGCTCGACTATTCGATGAGATTGTACGGCGTGGTTTTGCACAGCGTAGAAAGCAGGTGAAAAAGCAAATGCCACAGATTGATGACGATTCAGGGCGCAGCTGGGAGCAGGCGGCAGAAATTATCGGAGTGCCCATTACGGCAAGGGCGGAAGAGATTGGCCTAGATCAGTGGATCGCTCTCAGTCAGTACTATGATAATCACCCTTTAAAAGATGAGGCTCAAAACTCTGACGAAGTTTTTGATGTTGTGGACATGGATGATCAAGTTGTGAGGCAAGAAATTAGAGAAGTCGTACATCGGGACAACCTGATCCATCGTGCAGTTCACATGCTCGTATTTAATAAGCGTAAAGAGGTTTTTTTACAGAAACGCTCTAGGCTGAAGGATATGAATTCAGGTGTTTGGGGTACGAGTGCTGCAGGTCATCTCAATACGGGGGAAGGGTATGAAGAGGCTGCTGTACGTGAACTTCACGAAGAGCTTGGTGTGCAGAAAACCGAGTTACAGGAAATAGGCAGACTTTTACCTGATGAGAAAAATGGCTGGGAGCATATCCGGATCTACCTTTGTCGTCATGACGGTGCAATGCGCTATCCATGTAGTGAGATTGAAACAGGGCAATGGCTCCCTATCGAGCTTATTCAGGAATGGTTAGAAATTAGGCCTCAAGACTTTGCTGAAGGGTTTCTATCTTCTTGGAAAGTGTTTTATAAGCTCGCTCAAGAATCTGGTCAACCGCCCGAAAGTACCCTAACAAATTAGTTAGCGATGGTAGGTCCACTAGGAGTCGAACCTAGATTTGCGGCTTCGGAGGCCGCCGTTCTATCCATTGAACTATGGACCCATACTCCTAGTATTGTAAAATGCAGAAGAGGTCATCAGGGTTTGATGAGCGGACTGGTTAATGGGATAGATCATTATTCTAGTCAAGAGGGGAGTTTGGGAAATCTCTCTCACGTTAGTAGGTGAATCGTTTTTCTAATTTAATTCTTTACTCCATGGTGCAGAATTAGATGATGAATTGATAATTCGTGTGATTAGTTACATTGGCTAGCTCATAAATACCTCCATTCATTTTTTCAAAAATCTCGACACCGACACATAACATATGAAACAAATACACACTTCTAGATCGAAGACCGTTATTGCCTCAGCATCTGCATTACTTGTATCTAGCTCATCTCTTTTTGCAGCAAGTAGCAAAAGCCTTTTGACTACCTACGTTATTGATGGTGGATGGCCAATGATTCTGATTGGCCTCATGATTCTAACCTTGATCGCTTTGTGTGTTTTCAATTTCATGAACTTAAGTAAAACTAAGTTTTCGCCCGAAGATTTAAAGGCTGCAATGTTTGATCACATGATCAACTGTCGTGTTCGCTCAGCTATTGAACTGGGAGCATCTCACCCAAGCTACCTTGGACGCATGATGGCATATGCACTACCTAACGTTGATGCACGTCGTATTGAAGATCTTGGTCGTGATCATGTAGAGGACGCTATCGCTGACTTTACGATCAACGAGAACAGAAAGAATATGACCTTGATTAACTACATTTCGTTGATTGCTCAAACAGCTCCTATGGTAGGTCTGTTTGGAACCATTCTTGGTATGATCGGTGCGTTCGGAACACTTGCTGGTGGAAGCGGATCTGCTGATCCTAGTCAGCTGGCTGGCGATATTCAGGTAGCATTACTTACCACTCTTTGGGGGCTTATTACGGCTATTCCAGCATTGATAGCGTATTTCTACTTTAAGAATAAATTGAACAACCTCGTCGCTGAATGTCATCACACTGCTGAAGAGTTGCTTAACGCTTCTATTCAGACTGTTAATGGTGATGCTCACCTCGCTAAAATTCCTGAAGGTTTGGCTGTTTAATGACGGTATCATTCATGGATCGATCTAGGTTAATACCTAGATGAAGTTCTCCATGATTTTAATACTACCAACCTTTTTTTACCTATGGCATCCAAAAAACTAAGAGCCCAAGCTGGCGCTACTGATGATGAATTAGCGGTCGATATGTCACCGATGATTGACATGGTTTTCTTGCTGCTCATTTTCTTCATCGTTGCATCTACTGCTATTATCGTTAAACAAGACCCTGAAGTGAAGCCACCTGTGGCGGATAATTCAAAAGCAGCCAAAGACGGGAAAGGGCGTATTGTAATCAATGTGCGTGATGATGGTAGTTTCTGGGACGAAAAAGGCATCATGGAACTAAAGGATAAGTTCCTCATGACTAAATATATTGAGGAGCTCAAAGATGCTGAAGAGGCGAGAGGAAGACTCCCAGTCATTCACCTTAGAGGAGATAAAGAAGTAACCTTCAAATATGTACGGACCGTGATTCGTGCGGCGGCGGATGCGAAAGTGGATAACGTAATTTTCTCAGTATTTGGTTTCGATTTATAAATCTAAAATTTAATCAACATGGCTCGTAAAAAAAAATCAGACACGTTCGAAGACGACGCACCAGGGCTCGATATCTCATCATTGATTGATGTATGTTTCCTTCTCCTTATTTATTTCTTAGTTACCACAACTATCCAGCCTAGAGAGCAAGACCTCAGAATGTCATTGCCAGCAGCGGCACCAGCAAGCGAGCCGTCACCTTTAGCTCCGATGTTTATTAAAATTGATCCTGCAGGACGTATTTTTATTAATACGGGTCCTGCACAGGAAATGGTAGAATCGGATAACGATAACCGCAGGCTGCCAGACCTTAGTAGCAGGTTATTTAGTTACGTTGCAACAGCGAAGGCTGGTGCACAAGAGCCTCTGGTTCAAGTTTCTGTCGATGGCGAAGTAGAGCAACAACGTGTTATCGATGTGCTCAACTGCTTAGCTGGTGCAGAAATAGCGAAGGTAACATTCACGGACTTGGTTGATAATCTGTGACCCGATTCTTTCACTAAATTAATTCGTTGAGCTTTTCAGCTTTGTGAATTACTTTCACTGGTACTTGTTATTTCTAATTTGTACCCGTTTTTATCATAGTCCCTTTCTAGCTGGTTAAGGTTCATTCATAGAAGTCCTTTACTTGCTTTTTCTAAATACCACTTTAATAATCCTATCCCGCTCTTACTAAGTAATAATATAATATTATGTTTCCTTGTTTTATTTCCGCTCGATTTGTAGCCCTTTTTTCTTCTCTGTTGTTAGCATTGTGTAGTTTTTCTTCTGCTCAGAGTATTGGCGAGGAAATGGCACTAGCCAATGAAGCTTGGAAAAATAAAGAATATGAAAAATGCCAATCGATTTTTGCCAAAATTGTTACTGAGCATGGTTCTAATGCTATGGCAGAGTGGGGCCCTAAATTTGGAAATATTTACTACAGCAAAGGTGTTTGTGAATTAGGTTTAGCTCAGATAGCTAAGAGAGCCAAGGATGATGCTGGCTTTAAAAAGTGGAGTCTTGAAGCCTCAAAGTCTTTGCAGGCTTGTTATAAAGACTTTCCTAATGATGCAGAATCAAAAAAGAAATCAACGAACACTAGGCATAAAATGAGTTTACAGCGCTGGGCTGAAGCTCAGATGAATTTAGAGAACTATGACGAGGCAGCAAAACTCTACGGTCAATTTCTTGCTGAACGTGGAGCACGTGATCAATTTTACCCCACACCTGGAGGTTTTTATGTAAGTATCGCCAACGCTAACTTTAAGCTCAGTACGCCTAATTTAGAAGATGGCATGAAGTATCTGGAAAAGGCGATTTCTGATCAAGGTAATATGGAAACCTCTGAAAGCTTCTTTAAGCGCGGTTTCCTCGCGATGTCAGACGCTGTGATCGAGACTGAAAATGAGAAAGTGATGCTTGATTTCTTAGAGCGGAATAGAAGTTCTATTATTTTATCTCCGTATCGTATGTATGAGCGCACTCCCTTATTTTTAAAGTTAGCTGCAGACGCGATTAATGCTGAGATGTACACGGCAGCGTTAAAGCTGTATTCCTTTGTACCAAGTACTGAAAATGTTATTCAGGACACAAAAGCTAAAATGGCTCAGTTTCCAAATCGCGACGGAGTTATTGGAAACGATTTTATAGTTAAGAAATCTGAGTTGGAAAAGAATCTGGCTGAAATTCAGGCGAAGGTGAAATCAAATGACCCCGTAGAAGTGTCCGTTTTAATCTCGATGAGTTTTTTAAATCAGATGGCTGGAAATAACAACGGAGTCTATGCAGCCCTGAAATTACTCGAAGAAAAGTACCCAAAAAGTAAGAAAAGAGAGTCAAACCTGTTTAATTTAATAAGAGTCGCACCACTTGTTGGTCGCTCTGCTGAATCGGCAGCCTATGCAGAGAAATTTATGAATGACTTTCCTGAAAGTGAAAAGATTTCTCAGGTGAGAGAGATCTTGCTTACTGGATTGTTTTTCAAGGGTGAGTACGAAGCCAGTTTAGCAATTGCCAATTCAACCATTGGTTTAGTGACAAAACCTTCCAAGCAGCACGATATCTGTCTCTTTATACAGGCGGGCAGTAATTACTATCTGGGAAAAGATGAGATAGCTCAACCCCTGCTGGACAATCACGTTGAAGAGTATCCTGAGAGCGATTTCATTATGAGTAGCTTGTACTTCCAAGCTTCAAATGCCCTCCGTCAACAAGACTACGCGAAAGCGACACAACGATTAAATGCTTTTATTGAGAAATATCCGAATGCGGCTGAAAACTCCTACTTGCCTAACGCTCTCTACGACTTAGCTAAAAGTTACTATTCGGATGGATTGTACGAAGAAGCTATTGAGAAGCTGAGTAGAATCGAAACCGAGTTTGCAGGAGCGAATATCATTGATCTTGTATATAACCTGAAAGGTAATGTAAGTGAAGCTCTGGAGAATTACGAAGCTGCGGAAGCTGCTTATTTAATGGCATTAGAGAAGGCTGAAGCAAAAGGTCGTACTAATGTTGCTAGTGAGGCATTGAACTATCTCATTGGGATGCTCAGTCAGAAAGAATTAGGAGGGAAAGAAAATACGCGAATTAAAGAAGCCGTTCCTTATTATGATCGATTCATGAAGCAGTATTCAGATTCTCTTTATAAGCCACAGGTAGCTGTGTACGGCTTGAGTGCTATGAATTCTGTTGGACGTGGTGATGAAGGTCTTGAGAACTTGAAAAAAGTGATAGGGGAGGCAGCAAATACTAAGAGCCAGTTTTTCTTGGAAGATAGTGTCAACGCCTACACCGATACTTTTCTAAGTATTGAGGGTAATACAGCTGATAAATTGAAAGACGTTTACGATAAGATGCCTGGTATCGGATTGTCCAATAAGAGAGCTATCGCTTTACTTCGTATCGCTGTGATCGGAGCTTATGAGAAGGCGTTGAAGGAGGCTGTTGCGGCCAACGATGATAAATTGAAGTTGCGTTACGAATCAGGAATCAAGTCCTTGTTCAAAGACCTTAAAAACACCTTTAATCCAAATGAACTATCAGACTCGATCGTATTACGCATAGGTGATTACCTTCGTGAAAAGACAAACTCGCCGGCAGAAGCATTGCCTTACTACGAGGCGCTCTTAAAGAGTCGTAGTAAAGAGAATCAAAACCTAGCACGCTTAGGCATGGCTGACATCAAAGGAGAGTCTGATGATCCAGCTGAAATAAAGAAAGCGATCTCCATCCTAGAAGAAGTTTATAGTAAGCTTGATGGAGACAAAGTCACCGAAGGCAAAGTTTTATCACGCCTAGTCGAGCTGACTGCCAAAGTTTCTAACTGGCCCGAGTGCGAGAAATATGCACGACTTTACCTTAAGGGTAAACATACGAAAAAAGCAGCAGAGGTAAGTTACCTCTTTGCTTTATCGTTTGATAAGCGAGGTATGAAGGATGACGCTTTAGCAAACTATGGTTCAGTGTACTCACGCTATATGGGCTACATTAAAATATCAGCACCATCTGTGAAACGTGTTTTAGAGATCATGTGGGCACGCAACAAAAAGGCGGGTGAAAAAGTAGGCAAGGTGATTTTAACCAAGGACGACCGCCAGTCTGCCTACGAAGAGATTGGCTTCCGCTTCATTGAATCGACCACTAAAATTCGTAAAACGAATGAAGACATGACTGAGGAAGAGAAGCAGCTGTGGGATGAGGTAGATGCTCTTGTCAAAAAGTATGAGAATTCTGGGCAGGTCATAACTATGAAAAAAATCAGAGCGGAGGCCGCTAAACCTCGTCGATAACATGAAACATCTGACTTTTATTTCAATTTAATGAAAACAAATATGCATATTCTATTTTCACTTACTGCAACTTTGCTGATGGCAGGTACTTCACTTGTGATGGCTGCGGATGCTCCGGCGCTACTTTTAAATAAAGATGGCTCAAACAATGATGTCATGATCATTGATTATCAGAAAGGTACACTCTTGCACCACCTTTCAGAGAACGATCTCAACAAGCTAAAGACAAGTCTTTCAGACTTAGATGGAGTGTATTTTTATGAGCCTGCTGTTTTTACAGAAGCGATGAAGCTCTTCGCCATGCGCGACTATAGTAAGGCAAAAAAAATGTTTGTTAAATGTGAGTCAGACTACAAGGCTGTCGATGCGATTAAGGGGAACTATTCTACTTTAGCTGGCTTTTATAAGCTCGAGTGCAGTAGGCTGATGTTTGATTTTGAATCTCTTGCGAATGATCAGAAGAAATTTAAGTCTGATAACTTGGTTTTGGACTATCAACTCAAGCAACTTGAGTTGAATAATATGTGGAAGACTGTCCACATCAAAGATTGGGCTAAGTTAGCTGAGCTCGCATCTTCATGGGATATCAAAACGCTTACAGGTTCACAAATCGTACAGGTCGCATACTTCCGTGCGCTTTCATTAGAGAAAACTTCTGGTTCTGATTCAACAAATCTTCCCGAAATTATGTCAAGTTACAACACGGTATTGACGGCAGATTTCGCGAGTTCTGCTGAGCTGATTGTCAAGGCCATCGAAAATATGCTGAACATCTATAGCCAAGATGGAGATGTTCAAACTGCTATTAAAGCGTGGGACGACAAAGGTGTGAAAAAAGGTCTAATCGGTTCGGCGAAACTTCAGGATGCAAATGCATTGGTGAGGTTTTATAAACTAGGAGGTTTTGATCAGATTGCTCCACTTTCCTCAAAACTGGCGAAGTTTTCAGCCTATGAAGTCGAGAAACCCAAGGTGGAAGAAACAATAGAAGAAACTCCTTCTGAAGATCCAGTTGCCAAGCCTGATACGCCAGTAAAGAAAGCGAGGAAAAAGAAAAATCAGAACAAGTAATCCGTGATACGGGTACTACGAGCGTAGAGAGCCTCTTTTCGAGGTCAATTCTACGCTTTTATTCTGCAATTATTTTAGCTTTCGACGACCTTAGTTAGTCCACGTTTGGTGAGCCTGACATGGAAAGGCGGAGCGACAGTTTCAGGGTCCCAACCGAGCTTGCGTCCTTCCTCAATCACTGTTTCTGCCATGTCTGGTCTAAACACGCGTGGACACTGAGCAATGATCATTTGCCCCTCAGGGAATTCGTTCAGCTCCACACAGACCTCGACAAAGTTATCGGTACTACGTTTCGTCCATCGGTACTGAATGTCATAGAAGCAGAGTACGATGCTTTTTTTAATAGGAAGAGCCATAAGGGATGGTATAGGGGAGTTAGTTGGTTTTTCAATTTCTGAATAATATCTTTTAGAAATTCCTGATAAATACTGTGATAGTAAGCAATTAAAGATGGGCAAGCATCATGTTAGCTAAACTCAGTACGAGGAAAAAGCCACACATGTCAGTACAGGTAGTGAGGATAGGGCTTGAGGCGAGTGCGGGATCAGCTTTGAACCTTTTCAGGACTAGAGGGATTAAGCCGCCAAGAACGACCGACAAGATGGTATTTAGTGTCAGTGCTGATCCAATAACGAGACCTAGGTAGATATTTGATTTCCATATGCCGGCAATTGTGCCGAGGACAATTCCTAGAACGACACCATTAAAAATACCTAAGATGCCCTCCTTGGCAATCACACGGAGATAGTCTTGTGGGCGAATGATACCAAGTGTTAGCTCACGGATACTTACCGCCACTGCCTGATTACCCGAGCAGCCACTCATGTCTGAAACCATAGGAAGGAAAATGGCGAGTGCTATGACAGACTGAAGCGTGTCCTCGTAGGCGGCAATCACACTAGCGGCGACGAGGTTGAGAACGATATTCGGTCCAAGCCATGCAAGACGTTTCAGGCAACGCTCTCTCATGGGCATACTGCGCAGTTCCTCACCACCGACAATACCTCGGGATTTAAGGTAGCTCTCTGTCTGCATGTCTGCCAAAGCTTCATTAAGATATTCTCTGGTAACGAGGCCTTTGAGGTGCCCCAAGTCATCGACTACTGGGAAACCGAGGTAGTTTTTGGTTTCAAAAATATCCTCAAGTTCTTCAAGCTGCATATCGACCCTCACTGATAGAGGATCAGGGATCATGAGTTTATCGACAGTGATATGGCGCTTGGCTAAAACTAAAGTTCTGAGAGCTAGGACACCTTGTAGAAACTGCTCATCATCAGTGACGTAAACGTATTGAACATCGGAATCAGAATATTCTTCGGCATTTTCTCCGAGGCTCTTAAGAACATCTGCGACGCTTGCTGTGCCTTTGAATGAGATCACGTACTCGGACATCAAAGCACCTGCTGTGTTTTCTTCGTAATTAGAACGCTCTCGAAGTTCAGCAGACTCTTCGCTATCAGTGATTTCAGCTAAAATGGCCTCTGAGTCTTCATCGTCGAGCTCGCGTAGGAGATCACTTGAAATATCAGCAGGCATCTCCTCGAGAATGTGCGCTGCTGAATCAGCAGCCATATCTTCCAGGACTTCAATCGCTTGCTCTTCGGTGAGGTTAGCAAGCAGTTCACCCGCTAGCTCGTAAGGGAGGTTTTCGCAAAGCGTTTCTCTTTCATCGGGATCAAGCTTAGAGAAGGCGCGCCGCTGATCGTCAGCCGACAAGTTTTCCACAACTTGCTGCGCGCGATCGAAATCAGATGTTTCAATCGCGTCGGCCAGAACTTTCCAGCGGGGAGTGTCATTGTCATGGATAAGGGGGGCATTCATGTTTTAAAGTGCGGAGCTGGCCGAACAGTACAGAGGGGGATTACGTCGGACGAAACAAAAAAATCATTTCATGTGTCATTTACAGCGCATGCCTTCTGTGTTTGTTTATGGCAATGGCAGAAACAGCGTATTCAGAAACAGCGCAGCTCTTATCTCAGCAGGTGTGTGATGCTCAGTTAGACCATACTGCTTTGGCTCAGAAAGTACGGGCGTGTGAGCTATCGCGCTGCAAAGCAACGTGTTGTTACGATGGTGTTTATTTGTCGAAAGAGGAAGCCGATGGCGTGGAGAGCTTACTTCATTATCATGCAGAGAAGTTAGCCTCATATGGCCTTAGTTTACCAT
The DNA here is from genome assembly GCA_051252195.1 of Akkermansiaceae bacterium. Taxonomy (GTDB): domain Bacteria; phylum Verrucomicrobiota; class Verrucomicrobiia; order Verrucomicrobiales; family Akkermansiaceae; genus Oceaniferula. The sequence goes on from JBPOGD010000003.1 coordinate 151,753, forward strand.
CAGAGCCTATTGTCGCTGTTCGCGGCGGAAAGTCCTTAAAAACGGCAACCCGAGAGGCTGATCCTGCTGAGCTTGCGGATGATTTTCCAGAGCATTTTGCAAAAACGCGCTGCGTCTTTCTAGATCGGCAAGGGCGTTGTGGTATTCAGCGATTGTCGATGGAGCTGGGTAGAGAGGCGTGGTTTGATAAGCCGCTTACCTGCTGGATTCATCCGCTCGTTATATTACCTACATCCGCTCAGAGAGCACGACCACTGATTACGCTCGTGTCGCCAGAGAATGATCCTCAGAAAACGGAGGGGTACCCTGGCTTTGCTTCTTGCACGCACTGTGGTCGTCCTGATAGCGACGGCGTATCTGCGGTGGTGGCGTTGAAGCCAGAGCTTGATATGTTAAGTCGTCTTTCTGGCAGAGATTTTTTGCGCGAGTTGAATGCCGAGCCCGTTCCTTATCCACCTGATCAATCCCACCAAATTCACAAAAAAACCGAGTGAGTCTATCATCTATCCCATCACTACCCGTCTACGAAATACGCGAAAGTATCGTCGGCGCGCTAGGTTCTTTAGGCAGGTTGCTACTACGTGCTCCCACAGGCTCTGGTAAATCAACCTGCGTTCCGCAAATGCTGCTGGATGCTGGTTTCCCAGGACTGATTGTCGTTGTCCAGCCACGTCGTATTGCTGCACGTATGCTCGCAAGACATGTCGCATCCTTACGCGGAGTAAAACACGGCGATGAGGTAGGGCACGTGGTTCGCTTCGAAAACTGCATGAATCGCCAGACGCGCATTGTTTACGTAACCGATGGCGTTTTACAGCGCTGGCTTCAGGATGATGCGGATCTGACCGAGGTGGGAGCAGTCATTTTTGATGAGTTTCATGAAAGGCGCATCGCAAGTGATGTTACGCTGGCGAGATGCTTGAATTTACAGGAGTCCAGCCGCCAAGATCTTAAAGTACTGGTGATGTCCGCGACGCTAGAAATTGCTGGGTTGAAAGATTACCTCGAACCTTGCGAAATTTTGGAAGCGAAGGGGCGCGCCTATCCTGTTGAAATTGTCTATCGCGCGAGCTTAGCATCAAAAATAAAGAATGGCTACGCCCAGCAACCCGCCAAGGTGTGGGATCGAGTGGCGGAAACGTTGCGCGAGTTAGTCGACCGCGATGATGCTGGACAAATTCTTGTTTTTTTACCAGGAGTGCATGAAATCAGGAGGACGATTGAGCTGATCGAGCGGGCATCGTGGTCGAGGGGCTGGGAGGTCTATCCTCTCTACAGCGGGCTTTCTCCACAGTTACAGGAAAAGGCGGTGGCATCCAGCTCGGTAAATAGCCGACCGCGTATCATCGTTTCCACCAATGTGGCAGAAACCTCGCTGACCATTGACGGCGTGCGAACCGTTGTCGATGCAGGAACGGCTCGGGTGTCGCGCTATGATCCTGTGCGCGGTATCGATACGCTGATGATCGAGAAAATATCGCAAGCCTCCGCTGACCAACGTGCAGGCCGTGCAGGCAGAACTGCCGCAGGGCGATGTGTTCGTTTGTGGAGTGAGGCGGATCATGCACGTCGTGAGATGTTTGATCTTCCAGAGATCAGAAGAGTTGATCTCGCGGAGGTAACTCTCTCTTTAAAGCGAGTTGGCATGACGGACGTGCAGGCGTTCCGCTGGCTTGATGCGCCCGATGCGGATCGGCTTGAGGTGGCTGAGCGCTTGCTTTTGGAGTTGGGTGCCATTGATGTTTCGGGCGAAATCACAGAGGTTGGGAATGCGATGGCGAGGTTTCCGCTGCATCCACGTTATTCACGCCTTTTACTGGCTGGTCACGAGTACGGCTGCTTAGCCGAGTTGGGTTTCATCGCTTCAGCACTGCAGGGTGAGGGCGTTTTTGTAAAGGCGAAGAATGCAGGTGGCCGGAAGGAGTTTTCCGAAGTTGATGATTACTCCGACCTGATGGCAGAGTGGCGTGCTTATCAGTTCGCCAGTGACATGAGCTTTGACCTCAGACGCTGTGCTGATTCAGGAGTTATGGCCAGAGGCGCGCGTGAGCTACAGAAATCGATAGAGCAGTTAAAGAGAACCTCTACGCAAATGCAAATGACCTGGGGTGAGGCTGATTTTGACAAGAATCGTGATGCCGTGATGCGTTCGTTACTGGTGGCTTTCAGCGATAGGCTTGCGGTAAAACTCGGCACTGCCACACTCGCCGCACGCGTTGTAGGTGGAAGACGTGGGCAAGCCGATGCGGATAGTGTGGCAAAAAAGGCGCAGGTCTTTGTTGCCAAAGAAATGACGGAGGTGGAAGGGAAGGAGGTTCAGGTTTATCTCAATCGCTGCACAGAGGTGTCACTCGATGATCTACGGACATTATTTCCCAGTGATTTTCATGATGTGGATGGAGCGAGTTACGATGCCGTATCGCGCCGCGTGATAAACAAGCGAGAGCTGAAGTTTCGTGATCTTGTCCTTGAGTCAAAAGAAGGCGGTGATCCGTCACCGCATGAAGCAGCGCAACTGTTAGCTGAACAAATCGCCCAAGGAGAACTGAAGCTCAACAGCTGGGATCAGCGTGTTGAACGTTGGATTGCGCGACTGGTTAATCTCAGTGAATGGATGCCAGAATTTGAATTACCTGGCTTTAGTGAAGACGATAAGCTGATGGTGCTCGAGGAGCTTTGTCAAGGCGCGCGCTCGTACAAGGAAATTAAAAATCGCGATGTGATGAGCGTGTTAGGAAAGTGGCTATCGTCGGGACAGAAAGCGGTGCTCGATGCCTACGCACCTCTAGAGGTAACACTTAGCAACGGCATCAAGGCAAAGGTGAAATATAATCTCGAGGGCGATCCCTATATCGCGCTGAAAATGCAGCTGCTTTATGATGTTAATGAGCTTCCTGACATTGCTCAAGGAAAGGCAAAGCTACTCGTCCACATTCTCGCTCCCAATCAGCGGCCATGGCAAGTCACTGCTGACTTGAAAGGTTTTTGGGAAAGAGGCTACCCCCAGATGAAAAAAGACCTAGCAGGCAGATATCCCAGACAGCAGTGGAGATGATAGAGTCTTGAGCGTTTCTCCATGAAGGTGTTTTTGCTTTTCATCCTTGGTAAAGCTAGTATCCATGCCCAATAATCACTTTATAAAATTATGGCTAAGAAGATCAGAATCCCTATCAAGACATCAGCAGATATTCGTAAAATGCGGATCGCCTGCGAAACCGCGAGTGAGATTCTCCAGCTCTGTGCCAAGGAGGTGCAGCCTGGTAAAACTACAGGCGAAATTGATGCCTATGCAGCTGAGCTGATGAAGGAACGTGAGTGCAAAAGTGCATTCCTTGGCTATCGAGGCTTTCCGGGGAATATTTGTATTTCAAGAAATGAGGAGGTCGTGCACGGCATTGGCTCGGACACAGTTATAGCACCAGGTGATATTATCAAAATCGACGTCGGTATCACGAAAGGCGGTTGGATAGGTGATAATGCCACAACGGTTCCCGCAGGTGATATTGATCTAGAAACCAAGCGTCTTCTCTGCGCTACCGAGCAGTCGCTCTATGAAGCAATCGATCAGGCACGCAACGGCTACTTTTTAGCCGATCTCTGCGGAGCGGTGGAAGAGCATGTAATCAAATATGATTTCACCGTTGTGCGTGAGTTCGTCGGTCATGGAGTTGGGAAGAACCTCCATGAAGAGCCACAGGTGCCAAACTACCGAATGTCTGGCCGATCCATTAAGCTTCGTCCGGGAATGGTGCTTGCCATCGAACCCATGGTCAATGCAGGTGTCCCCGGGGTTACCATCCTCAGTGATGGCTGGACGGTGATCACTAACGATAGAAAAAACTCATCTCACTTCGAGCATACCGTTCTCGTCACCGAGGGCAAACCAGACATTCTCACTGCGCGACCACGTGAAGCGACCGAGGCACTTTTAGGGATTTCGATGAATGGCTAGATTACTCATCGCAGGCTACGGTTTTTTAGGGACTGCTATCGAACAGGCCTTTTCTAATGCTGGCTGGGTGGTTGATAAACTCAGCCGCAGTGGACATGATCAATCGATCGCTTGCGACATTTCTGCGGCAGACGAAGTCCAAGCACTTACGGGTGAGTACGATCTTGTCATCAACTGTGCCGCCTCTGGTGGCGGTGGTGAGGATGGATATCGGCGCGTTTATCTCGAAGGCTGCCGCAACCTTACTGCTCGCTTCAGCGACACACACTTTATTTTCACTTCCAGCACCTCCGTTTATAATCAAATGGATCACTCCTCGGTGGACGAGGAAAGCGACGCCTCGCCGACTTCAGCCACAGGCAAGGTCTTACGCGAGGCAGAGGAAGTGGTACTTGCTGCTGCCGGCACGGTTGCAAGACTCTCAGGTCTCTATGGTCCTGGTAGATGTCACGTTCTGAAAAACCTGCTCAAGGGCACCGCTCACCTCGATGGTAAGGGGGAGCGTATCATGAACTTCATCCACCGCGATGACGTCGCCAGAGCCTTACTCCTGATCTCCCAGCTCGGCAGCTCCACGCAGGGTGAGATCTATAATGTAACGGCAGATCCCGTTAGCCAGTACGACTGCTACGCCTCGCTCGCCGCTCACTTTAACAAACCGATACCACCATCAGCCGACGCATCTCTTCCGCGGAAACGTGGGAATAGCAGCAAGGCAGTGGAAAACACCAAGCTGAAAGCCTTAGGCTGGAACCCACACTACGAGGACTTTCTGTCAATCGCATTGTCACAGGATGGTACCTAAATGGGCCTTGCTTTAGAGAGTGGGAAACAGTTAGGTTTTTTCACATAATGACAAGGACGATGCTTTGGAGTCAACTTATTGCCATATCTGTGTGGATCTTTACTCCACCGCTTTGTGCTGAGGAGGGTGAAGGAGTGATCGAGCGTGAGGACTGGGGGCGATTTTATGATGATTTGGATGTCACTGGCACAATAGTGATTTCTGATGATCGAGAGCCTGAGCATCCGAAATTTGTGTACAATGCAGAACGTGCCCAACTTAGGTTTCCACCAGCCTCAACCTTTAAAATTCCTCACACGCTTTTTGCTCTGGATGCTGAAATAATTCGTGACGAATTCGAAATTATCGCGTGGGACGGTAAGAAACGATTCCACCCGCCATGGAATCGCGATCAAAATTTGCATTCGTCGGTACGTCATTCGGTTGTCTGGGTGTATGAGCAGTTTGCTGAGAAGCTTGGTCAGGAAAATGAGCGCAAATATTTAGCCGCGATTAATTATGGTAATCAAGATCCAAGTGGGAAGAAACCGTTTTGGATCCATGGCAAATTACGTATTTCAGCGTATGAACAAATGGTGTTCTTGCGTAAGCTGTATAAAAATAATCTGCCATTTAAAAAAGAGCATCAGCGTTTGGTGAAAGACACCATGATTGTGGAAGCGCAACTAGATCGGGTGCTGCGAGCAAAAACAGGTTGGGACGGTAAGGTCGCTTGGTGGATTGGATGGGTGGAGACTCCTGAAGGGGCAGTATTCTTCGCCCACAACATGGATACTCCTAACGGTGCCCAAGATTTACCTGAAAGAGAGGCGATTCCGCGAAGTATCCTCAGATCTTTGGGGGTGTTTCCTCTAAAGCATCAGGCTCCGTAAGTAATATAGGAATTTTTCTTTTTACTACGATTACTGCATACTCCTATCATTGAGCCGGCGGCGGTGTTATGAAATCAGATCGCTGATGAACTTTGCTGTCCTCGATACCTTTGATTTCGCCACGTGCTCTGGTTTTCCTTGGCTGACAATGGTACCGCCATTTTCTCCTGCTTCGGGACCCATGTCGATGAGGTAATCGGCTTGCTTGATGATGGAGGTGTTATGCTCGATGACGACGACAGTGTGACCTTCGTCGACGAGGCGGTGGAGGACGTCGATGAGTTTAGCAACATCGCTTTCATGCAGACCGATACTGGGTTCCTCAATGAGGTAGAGGTTGTTGTTTTGCAAAGCACCTTTAGTAACAGATTTGCGTCCCTTAGTAAGTTCTGCGACGAGCTTGATACGCTGTGCTTCACCGCCTGAGAGCGTTGGGCTTGGCTGTCCGAGCTGGAGGTAGTCCAGTCCTGTGTCGGCGAGCAAGCTGAGGGTACGGTTTAGTTTGGGGTGAGCGGTGAAAAATTCGGATGCCTCGCGGATATTCATCTTCAGGACTTCGCCGATATTTTTGCCGTTGTAGCGAACTTCGAGCGTAGCAGGGTTATAGCGCATCTCGTGGCATGCCTCACAGCTCACCCAGGTGGTGGGGAGAAAGTCCATTTCGAGTTTAATCCGGCCGTTGCCACTGCACTCGGGGCACTGCCCTACTTTGTTATTGAAGGAAAATTGAGAGGCGGTGAAGCCGCGTGTTCGTGCTTCGGGAAGGAGAGCAAACACTTGGCGGATGGTGTCGAAGATCTTAACGTAAGTTGCAGGGCAGGAGCGTGAGGTTTTGCCGATTGGGGTTTGGTCGACCTCGAAGCAGTGTTTAATGTTTTTATACCCCGTAACAGCTTTGAACGGTTGCTGCGCTTTCTTTTTAGTGAAAACGGAGGAGATACAGCCACGCATCAGAGAGGATTTACCACAGCCCGAGACGCCTGAAAGTACGGTGAGTCTGGCGTGTGGGATGCGGGCGTCGACGTTTTGAAGATTGTTGGCGTAGCAGCCAGTGAGCTTGAGCCAAGCGGCGCTTTCACTCACTTTTGGGATGGGACGGCGTTGATAGGCCTTATACTCTACGGGGACCCTTTGTTGGGTTTCGACAATTTCACCACCCAGAGCACCAGCGCCAGGTCCCAGCTCAATGAGGCAGTTCGCACGTGCAATGGTTTCCTCGTCGTGTTCAACAATGAGGAGTGAATTTCCCTTATCCCGTAGGGTTTCCAAGGCGTCGAGGAGCTTAACGTTATCGCGCGGATGCAGACCGATGGTTGGTTCGTCCAAAACATAGAGGACGCCGCGGAGGTTTGAGCCTAATTGCGCGGCAAGTCGGATACGCTGGGATTCTCCGCCCGATAAGGTATCTGCTGAACGATCGAGCTGAAGGTAGCCAAGTCCGACGTGGTCGAGGAAATGGAGACGCTGAATGATCTCAGGGAGAATGTCTCGGGCAATGAGCTTGTCTCTACCCTCGAAAGACCATGTTTCCAAGGTGCTGATGGCATCGACCACCGAGAGGTGATTGATCGCATGGATGGGAACTCCGTAGATGAAGTTATGCCGTGACTCCTCGCGAAGACGTGCCCCCTCGCACTCGGGGCAGGTGATGCGCGTTTCCTCATCAGTTGACGACATCGATTCGTGGATTTCCGCCTCGGCGACAGAATTAAATGGTGTGTTATTTCGAGAGTCAAAGACGCGTTTTTTTACCGAAGAGACGACGCCGTAGCCTCGGCAATTCTGACACCAGCCTCGGTGAGAGTTGAAGGAAAAGTGATGTGGATCTGGATCTTCAAAAGAGCGGCCCGTGACGGCGGAAACGCGTTTAGTGGAGAAGTTCTGAATGTTGCCTGATTTTTCTGATTGCAGCACCGCACAGTGACCTTTACCGAGGAAAATAGCCTGCTCGACAGTGTGGCAGACCGCAAAAATATCGTGCGGCTTGAATCGGGCGAGAGGTGCGAAACCCTCTGTTTCTACTACCTTTCCATCGGCAAGAAGCTGCTTGATTCCTTGCCGCGCCGCTGAGGCTGCTACATCGGTGTGGAAACCTTTACGAGCGCGTATCAGTGGCGCGAGAATAAGGCTGTTTTTGTGCTTTGAGCGTAACGTTTCGATCTGCTGTTCGATCGCCTCAACAGTTTGTGAGATGACGGGTTCGCCTGACTCAGGGCAGTGCTGAGTGCCGAGCTTGGCATAGAGAAGTCGCAGAAAGTGGTAGATTTCAGTTACGGTTCCCGTGGTAGACTTGCCGCCACCGCGTGAGACGCGTTGCTCGATAGCTACTGTAGGTGGGAGCCCAGTGATACGGTCAATGTCTGGCTTTTCAAGTTGACCCGCGAATTGGCGCGCGTAGGGCGACATGGAATCGAGAAAACGGCGCTGGCCCTCGGCAAAAACAATGTCGAAAGCGAGGGTGGATTTTCCTGATCCAGAGAGACCTGTGACGACAACGAGTTCATCGCGTGGTATTTCCACAGAGATGTTTTTTAAATTATTCTCCCGTGCTCCGGAGACGACGATCTTGTTGCTTGGAGGTAGAGAAGGCTTTTTACTAGCTGAGCTCAGGCTGGGTTTTTTGCTGAGGGCAAGACCCGTCTCCGTGCTTGTTTTTACGATTTCCTCTGGTGTTCCTGTGAAGACGATTTTACCGCCATCGCTTCCAGGGCCGGGTCCTAGCTCAATGAGGTGGTCAGCAGCGCGAATGACATCGAGATTATGCTCAATGACGAGTAGGCTGTGTCCTGCATCGACCAGACGCTGAAAGACCTCGAGAAGCTTCTCGATATCAGTGAAATGGAGCCCTGTGGTAGGTTCATCGAGAATGAGGAGCTTGGACGACTGCTTGTGGGCTTCGGCGAGGATTTTGCAGAGTTTGAGTCGCTGAGACTCACCACCAGAAAGAGTGTTGAGTGGCTGGCCGAGACGCAAATACCCTAAGCCGACATCGACTAGTGGCTGCAGGGCGGTGTGGATTTTTTTCAGTAGTTGGATTTCCTTCTTCGGTAGATTCTCATCGATGATGGCAGTTTCTGCTACTGCCTCGGTAATAGTAAGCTGGAGGGTTTCCGCAATATTTCTACCTCGGTAGGTGTATTCGAGAGCTTTCGTCTTATAGCGTTTGCCATCGCACTCGGGGCAGGTGATATAGAGATCGGAGAGAAACTGCATTTCTACTTTCTCAAAACCATTGCCAGCACAGCGTTCGCAACGGCCCTGTCCAGAATTGAAAGAAAAGTACCCTGGCGTGAGGCTAAGAGCTTTGGCATCAGGAGTTAAGGTGTATAGAAGGCGAATTGCTTCGAAAGCTCCTGAATGTACTGCTGGCGTGGATCTCGGAGTACGACTCAGTGGCGATTGATCAACTTGCTCAACGGTGGAGAGCTGTTTTTCACCGCTAAGACTTTTGATAATAGCAGCCTCGTCAGTGGAGCTGATGCCCAATTTATTGGCGAGATTGAGATAGAGGATGTCGTGGGCGAGTGTTGACTTCCCTGACCCTGAAACGCCTGTGAGGCAGGTGAATGTGCCGAGTGGGAGTTTTAGATCGAGTCCACTGATGTTGTGTTTGCGTGCGCCTGTAATTGTAAGGAAATGCTTTGCCTTACGCCGAGTTAATGGCGGGGTGATGGATTTTTGGCCAGAGAGAAAAGGTAGTGTCTGAGAATCAGGGTGTTTTTTAGCGACTGTCTTTTTATGAGAATCAGCACCTGTGACCTCAGCAACGATATTGCCGCCGTGCTCACCAGCAGCTGGACCGAGATCGACGAGGTGATCGCAGGCGCGCATGACGGTTTCCTCGTGCTCAACTACCACGACAGTATTTCCCTTGTCGCGCAGGTCATGCATGACGCGTACTAGCTGATTGATATCGCGCTGATGAAGACCTACAGTGGGTTCATCGAGGACAAATAGCGTGTTGCTTAGAGCTGCTCCGAGGCAGGTGGTGAGGTTGACGCGTTCGATTTCGCCGCCTGATAAGGTATTGGCGGGGCGTTCTAAAGTGAGGTAGGTTAGCCCGACCTCGCAGAGATAATTCAAACGCGAGGTGATTTCTGTCAGGGCATGAGTAATGGAGGCACTTTGGGAGGCACTTTGAGATTTTTTCTCAGTTGTGAAATGCTGGCTGAACCAGTCTTTGAGCTCAATGATAGCCATCTTCCAGAGGTCAGGGAGAGCTTTACCGTGAATTTTAAAGCAGAGTGCCTCAGGCTGGAGTCGACTACCACCGCAGTCGGTACAATCAGTGTATGCGCGGTAACGTGAGAGAAAGACGCGGACGTGCATCTTATATGACTTTGTCTCACACCAGTCGAAGAATCCTTTGACGCCATACCACTCATTGTTTTCCCAAGCATACTGCGTGTCACTTTGCTCGCCGTATAGAATCCACTTCTGTTCATGATCGAGTAGATCTTCAAAAGGCAGGGTAGTATCGATGCCGGATTCTTTGGCAAAGCGCACAAGATCGCTCTGACACTCAGCACCGCGTGAGGTGGTGAAAGGTGTTACACAGCCTTGTTTGATGCTGAGCGTGGGATCGACGGCTTTTTTGAGATCAATGCCGATCATTTTACCGAAACCTCGGCAAGTGGGGCAAGCTCCAAGGGGCGAGTTAAATGAAAATAGACCAGACGTGGGTGCGCGGAGTGTAAAGCCCGTTTTGGGGTTTTTCCAAGCGGTAGTGAAGGTTTTATGGGCTTTGTCAGTAATGACCTCGACGGAACCTTTACCGAAGTCGAGTGCAGCAGTAAGAGCCTCAACAAGGCGAGAGCGGTTTCGCGTGGTGACTTTCAACCTGTCCTGAATGACGAGTAGAGAGCTGGTAAATTTTAGTTTCGTATCGTCCACAGAATCATCCGTTCTGATGACTTCCTGCTGATGATAGACTCGGGTAAATCCCTGCTGATTCAGTAGGGAGAAAATTTCTGAAGCGGAAGAATCTCGAGGGATAGAGACGGGGAAAAGGATTAGAGCTTGTTCGTCGCTGATATTTTCCAAGCACCAGTGAGTGATGCTTTCTGTGCTATCGGGTTTGATGCGCTCGCCTGTGTGAGGATCAAATGCTTCAGCGAGGTGCGGGTAGAGGAGCTTAAGGTAATCGTTCAACTCGGTGAGAGTGCCGACAGTGGACCGTGACGTACGGATAGTGTTCTTCTGCTCAATGGCGATGGCAGCTGGGATGCCATCAATGCGGTCGACTTCAGGCTTGTCCATGCGGTCAAGAAACTGCCTGACGTAAGGAGAAAAAGTTTCGACGTAGCGCCTCTGCCCTTCTGCATAGAGCGTGTGAAAGGCGAGAGAAGATTTGCCTGAGCCCGAGGGACCTGTAATAACGGTGAATTTTCCAAGTGGAATATCGAGATCGAGATTCTTCAGGTTATGCTGCCGAGCACCTTTGATACGGATAAATTCGGCTTTTTTGTTTGAGCTACTTTTTTTCTGCTGGGTTGGCACAGAAGCAATATGGAACGATAGTTAAAAAAATGCCAATGCGGACTTACCTAATTTTAAGGAGAGTCGGTAGAAACTGGCAATGCAGGATTCGCTGTTTTGAGTGCATGGCTGATCGTGACGACGGAAACGACGATACCGATTAGTGTAAGCAGAATGAGCAGCTTCGTGGACTTCGGTAGTGATTTTTGTGTACAGGATTGTCTTGATGACACTTGCTCTGTTTTGGGTACAGTGTCTACCTCCGTTTCTTGATCTGTTGCAGAGAGAGGAGCTTTAGAATTGTCTTTCACAGCACGATCTTCCCACGACGAAAGTTTTTTTGGCTCGGTGGTGGAGGCTTTTCTCATATCCTCGGCGAATTGCTGAGTGCTCAGGTGCCTATCTTCGAGATTGGTGCTGATTGATTTTTTAATGACAGCATCATATCGGGAGTCGACTGGTGCTAAATGCGATGGTGAAATGAAAACTTCCTCAGGCAATGTGCCTGTGACGAGTTCATAAAATAAGATACCGAGAGAGAAGACATCAGCTCTCTGATCGGCCCGATAGGGTGGTAAGAGAATTTCTGGTGCTGTGTAGCCGTCTGTACCAAAGACCGTGCCTCCTTTAGCCGTGCTATCATCACGATGGTGAGAGAGTCCGAAGTCGATAAGAACGGGGTTCGCATTCTCATCGATGATGATGTTGGCTGGTTTAATGTCGCGGTGAAGGATGCCGTGCCTGTGTGCGTGCGTGAGTGCTTCGGCAATTTTAATGATGAGCTGAGCCGCTTCCTGATGAGCAACTTGTTTTTGGTGGGCGACTTCATGCAGTGTTCTCCCTTTGATATAACCCATGACGATGTAGAGTAATCCGTTTATTTCTCCATAATCATAGATGGAAACAAGGCTGGGATTACTAAGTTTCGCCATGACTTTCGCTTCCTGTTTAAAAATCTGCCGAAATTGCAGAGAGAAAGAGAAAGAGTGCGTGAGAACTTTGATGGCAACGGTTCGATCTAACGATTTTTGTCTCGCGGTGTAGACTGCTCCCATCCCCCCTGTAGCGAGGAGTTTAATTTGATCGTAACCAAGAAGATGTGTTTCAAGCTCTTCTGCGGTGATCGACAGGTGAATGTTATTCGTTGTATTCAAGGTTAGATATCGCGCAAGATCATTTCAGGTTTTGACTTATCTTTTTCTGGTGCGGGTATATCTTTGACATGATCTAAGTAATACCTGTAGCCCACATAGCATATCGCAGCTATGATGATGAACGTTACCAAAATGGCGAAATGATTGCTAGATTTTGCGTTCGAAAGTTTTCTAATGGGAAGTGTGTGAACAGGGTTCCTGCCGGTGTCTATCCTCGAAGGACTTGTTTCTTGTTGAGGGAGATCATCTCCAGCAAGGGGGAACTGAGCGAGAAAAGTTTCTAATTCGTCGGCCATTTCTGCAGCGGAAGCGTAGCGGCTAGCAGGGTCTTCTTGTAGGGCTCGGAAAATGACGTAGTCAATAGTTTCGCTAATCTCCCTTACGTCCGATGGGGGCGTATAGGGGTTAGAAGGAACGCAGCCAACCACGAGTTCATAAAGTATGATGCCTATCGAGTAAATGTCGGCTCTGAAATCACAAGGATTTTCCGTTTGAAAAAGCTCAGGGGCGCAGTAATCAACGAGTTCTTCTTCTTGGTCAGTGAGATTGAAACTGGACAGGCCAAAATCGATGATTTTAGCCTCGGCATCGTTATTAATAAGAATATTTTTTGGGTTTAGCCTTAGATGGATAACTCCAGCTTGGTGGGCGTGATCGAGCCCTCGACAGATATCAGCAATGAGTTTAGCAGCTTCTATTTGATCAACACACTGACGGTGTGTTGTTTCATAAAGTGAACTTCCCGAAATATGATCTGTGATCGTATAAAGCATACCGTCGAGATTACCGAAGTCTAAGACCTCGACGAGATTGGCATGTTTGAGTCGAGCCATCGCTTTGGCGTCTTTCTCAAAAGCCTGGTGGAACGTAGGGTTCTCTTCCGTCTGTGAAGGTAAAACTTTGATAGCAATACTCCTATCAAGAGAAATCTGAGTTCCAGCGTAGAGTGTACCTGTTACGCTGCTAGAAACGATGCTATCTATCTGGTAGCCAGGTAATAGCTTCGTAAGTTCTTCAGGTGAGAGTGGAGTGCAAGTATTCGACAGAGGGACATCGTTCATAGCGTTTCTAAAAACAACAAATAGTTGATTGATACAGAAACGTCATCATTTTTTTACAAGTAGTTATCGATTAGAAAGAACGTATTCTAAGAAATCAGTTTGATGAGTGTTGGCTCTTTCAAGTTCTTCACTGGCTCTTTTCACTAAGCCAGCCTTTGACTCCTGCTCAAATTCCGCTCTCATACTTTCTAATTTCTTAACGTAACTGGTTCTAATACTGCCAATTTTAGTTTGCATTTGAGCGTCGATGATTTGCTCTTTTGCAATATAAGATTTACAGACCTCAAGTACCCGATATGGAACATTATCGATAATACTGGGATCGATCCGATTGTTTTTGCAGCCTGCAATGATTTCGGCGGCTAGTACTAGACTGTTTTTTCTCGCCTCGTTGGTTGTGCCAAGCTGTGGTCGTTCTAATTCACTTTGAAAGGCTTGAATATTTTTTGCATATTCCGTGTTGTAGTCTTTTACCATACCTTCAAGCACCTCAGTGCATTTATCTCTTAATTGTGATACTTCATCGTCAATGGGACGATCTGTTTCGACTTTATTTACAGAGGGATTGTTGTCGTCGTTATTCCACTCGATGACAAAATAAGGTAATACATCATCAGGGGTGTATTCAGTCCATAGTTTTTCAGGAGCAAGAGCATTAGTAAGCGTGTCATTTAACCATTGTTTTTGAGCTGCCGAAGTTGGTTTGGCGAGTGAGCCTCCTCCGATTTTGGCAAGTTCAGAAGCGTGTGACCAATTGGCTTTTTGCTTAATGATGAAGTAATAGGCACCTTCAAATTCGGCTGTGCCACTGGGAAACTGTGGGGTTTCTGAGGTTAAGGAGTCGCGAGTTCTTTGCAGCTGATCAAATAAGTCGGTTGGTATTTTTCCGTCATCTGACCATGTTATATAGAAACGCTGTTTAGCGAGTGGGGATCTTGGTTTTAGACGAGCTTTTTTATCAACATTTAAAAAAGAAAGCTTAGATGAGTCAATCTCGCCGTGCTGCCATTCCGTGCCATCAATCCACTGCCATTGGTTGTTTCCAGCGCTCCCTGCACCTACCCAAACAGGATTATCGAAATTTTGCTCCTTACAGAACTGTGTGAGTTCTTTTTTAGTGGAAAATACAGCGAGGTTACCGCCGTGATCGATGCAGAAATTTTGCGCATCATACCAGCTCATCAGTTTGTTGATAAATAGATAGTGCGTGCCATTTTTTGTTATCGTGCCTTCTGGCATTTCGGAAAGCTTACCCAGAATGAGTTGGCTTTTAAGCCTTCTGAGACCTTCCAGTGAAGTTTCCTTTTTTGGGGTGTCTTTGATTTCTGGAACGGTCAATTTAGTTGGAGTTCCCTTTGTTGCTGTCTCAGCTTCTACAAGCTCTTTTTTACGCTTGGCTTCAACGACTTTAACCCCTTGCCAAGCAGCAAAGATACAGCCTAATAGGATGATAATGACGATGATGTTCCTCGTAAACGTGTTGTCACTAGGGATGGCTTGAGCGGTGGCTTTGCTTTGATTACTCAAGGGGCGTGTTGCAGGGCCTGTATTGAGTGAAGTAGAGGGCGCTTTCTCGCTGATGATTTTTTTTAAATCATCAGCCATGTCACCAATTTTTTGGTAGCGGAAAGAGGGAGTGGGGTGGATTGCTTTTTGTATGACTCTATCATAGCGAGCGTCACATGGAATTATGCTGGTGACTGGCTGATAGGGAGTTTCTGGGATTTTACTAGTGAGTAGCTCGTAAAGCATGATTCCCACTGAATAGATGTCGGTACTTTCACAGACAGCTTTGGGGTTATTTAGGACTTCTGGTGCCGTATAGCCAGGTGTTCCAAAGGCAATTTCAGATTCTTGATCCTCAACGCCCCGAGCCAAGCCAAAGTCACCGATTTTAGGAGAAGCACTTGGATCGAGTAAAATGTTGGCAGGTTTGATGTCGCGATGAAGAATGCCGTGTTTGTGTGCATGATCCAGACCGTTGCACGTTTCCACGATAATCCTGTTAGCCTCTATAGGGTCGATTTTTTTGCCGTAACAAGAGTAGTAGAGAGAATTGCCCTGAACCATTTCCATGATGATATAATAGAGCCCTTCAATCTGCCCAAAGTCATAGATGCTAATGAGGTTTGGATGGTTGAATTTGGCCATACTTTTGGCCTCCTTTTCAAAGGACTCTCTAAACACAGGGTCATTGCCAAAGTGAAGTGGCAAAATTTTAATAGCGACTAATCGATCCAGAGACTTTTGACGAGCCATGTAGACGGCTCCCATGCCGCCTTTTGCGATAAAGGAGTCAACTTCGTACGCAGGTAGAAGCTTGGCAATCTCGGCGATGCTAGGTGGAGTGAATTCTTCTGGGTCTGTGCTCATTGGACTAATTTAGTGAAAGATTTGATAGGGGAGATGTTTGTTAGATTGCTGTGGCGCAGTGTCGATTCATTTCGTGTTATGAAATGAGAAGCTGATATACGGAAATCATATGATTGCGTCAAAATTTAATGAATAACCTCGGTTAAAATTGAAACTGATGGTTATTACTTGTGCGTTTATTTTGAAGAATTACCTCTGCAACAGAAGGGTATAACTGATCTGCAGAAGAGTTATTCAATAACACGATATTTTCTTCGGCTGCCTGACACTCTCCCTGAAGGCGGCAGTAGCCGTTACCAATATGTACTCCAGAGCTGTTGCGTATTTCCAGATGAAGGTGCGCTAGGTAAAGGCCGTTTGCTGTACCTACTTTACCTATGATTTCATCTTTAGAAATAGAGTCGCCAAGTGCTGGGTAGCTGCTTTTAAGATGAGCATACATTGTGTTCATGACCTCTCCAGACTCTTTTTTGTGAGCGATGATGAGTGTCTTTCCCCAGCCTGGAGAAGGTTCACCACGGTAGATAACCTGTCCATGGCTTATTGCATAGATGGGATCGCCCAGATCGGTATTCATTCCTCCGATGCCGTTGAGGTCATCTCCCGTGTGGTAGCCGCCCCTTTTCTCATTAAATCTCCAGAATGCTTGAGCATTGTATGTGAGGGCTCCATGTGCTGAGCCGAGAGCGTGATGCATGCCTTGAACTGTGGGTAGAGCGGCTTTTTCGAAAGCAGATAACTGGATAAACCTATGGTCAAAAAGAGGGTTCGTTTTTTTTGACGAAATGCCGTCGACATTAAAACCTAGTGGTGCGTCAGCGTGCTGCCAAGAGGCCATGGATTTAATCGCTACATATTCTCTGTTCGTTGTTTTGGTGCGACTAAGAAGAGTGATGCCAATGATGCTTACAATAGCAGCTACAAGAAAACATGTTAAGAGAACTGGTTGTTTGGAGTTTTTAGACATTTTGAAAGGAGGTCTTAAAAATCGAGTAGTATTTCGGCTCGTCTGTTAACTCTGCGTCCTTCTGGAGAGTCTTCGCCAGTGGATGTTGTGTTAGGCAAACGAGGTTTGTTCTTACCGTGGCCTATGATTTGAATTTGGTCGCTTGCTAAGCCTGATTGATTGAAGAACTCCATGACCCTGTAGGCTCTTCTTTTTGAAAGATCGAGATTGTAGGCATCTGTTCCCAAGGCATCAGCGTGACCAGATATTGTGAGTTGTTTCTCAGGCTTTGCCATAAGTAAACGAGCTACGATTTCTAGCTGTTTTCTAGTTCGCAATGTTAGAGTGTCCGCATTGAGATCAAAATAGATAGCAAGTGAATCTCCACCTTGTGGGTTCTTGATGAGAGGTGTGTAATGAATATCACCGTCAGAAACTTGCTTGGCATAGTCCGAAAGAAATTGGTCGAGATTGATTTCGGTGATTACCCAAGGCGCGTCCGCATCCTTGCGTTTGAGGGTCATACCAAAAGTAGCATGATTTTCTTTCTCAGGAGCTTGTAGTCGAACTAACATGCCTGCAGAGCCTTCACGTGAGAACATTTCGCGTAGCGCGTTTTTTGGCAGAAGCTGGTAGTTGCCATCCTCAAACATGATGCATAAGCCTGCTATCGCAGGGTAGCTCACTTGACTCATGTCAACCGACTGTATAGCTGTGGTGGGATCAAAATTTTGGAGTGATTTGATGAAATGCTGCGCGGTGTCGTAGGCACTTGGTTCATTAGAGCTATTTTGCGTAACTGCAACTTGTGGGCTTGTGAAAGTGACTTGGTCGACTGTCCAGCTCTCATCAGCCTTAACGGAAAGAACAATTTTAATGATATCGCCGCTTGTCAAATTAAGCTGCCAGGTGTCGGAACTTTCGTTGACTCGATTATAGGGCGTAGTTCCTTGGAGGATTAATTGTGATTCGGTAGCGAATTTCTGAAGCTGATCGATTTGTTCTTGGCTCAGATTCTTTGCTCCAAGGATTTCGATCAAGGGCTTAATGTCACCAGATTGATTGGCCGTGATAACGGTCTCACGAATTTTAGCCATCAACGCCTCTGCGGTCAATGTTTCGGTAATCTTGGGCATCTCATCGGTGACTGTTTTTGGCTGTGAAGTCGTCGTCGATTGAGGCGTCGTACTGACATCCTGCGTATCTGGTGTCGGTTCGTAGTTTGTAGAGCATTTTGAGAGGCTCAGGATTATGGCAATGGCTACCAGAGCTACCAAGAAAACGAGGAGCGTAATTATTGAACGACTAATTTTCATAAATTTAAATTACTGATGATATGATCAAAACCAAACTTAAAAAGAAGCCTATTCTGTCATGGGGTATGTACCAACTATAATGATTCATAAAACTAAATTTGTTTAATTTGATGCAATAATGTTGAACTAATTGCCTCCAGCTCTTGATGTTGTTTTGGACTGCCTCCTTGGGGATCAAAACGAATAATAGAGTGGAGTTTAACCGCTTTTTCAATGGTTTCTGTTAGTGAGTCATCGAGGACGATTAACTCAGTGATCCACTGACAAAGAGGCTGACCTAGAGGGCGGGGGCCTATTTTTTTAGCGATGAGCGGTTCTAATTCGCTGAGTGCGCTCATAACTCGCTTGTTTTTGTATTGATAACGCGTCTGGGGTGAGTTCTGGCGAGATGTCCAAAGTCTCCAGAAAAGCCAGATAGCGATGAGAGCTATGCCAACACTCAAGGCGATGAAAACCTTGTTTTTATTGCGAGCTTGCACACGCCAAAGCAGAAAGTCCTCTCTGGCTAATTGCCACCAGTCTGAGAGCTTCCTCTGCCACGTTTGAGCATTTATTGCTTCCTGAGCTTGCCAAGATGACGGCGTGAAGTCGAGGTCATGCCATTGGTTATCGATCCAGACTCGACACCAAGCGTGAGCTGCGGTGCCTCGTATCAGCCATTGGTCATCGGCCTGGTTTTTTTCATGAACGGAGAAACCTACGCAATATCTCGTGGGAATACCCAAGTCACGCAGGAGGAGGGAAGTAGCTGTTGCAAAGTATTCACAATGACCTGCACGCGAATGTTCAAGGAATGTACCGATGGCGGTGTTTCTAGTGAGATAGTTCAGGGGCGTCGATTTGAGATGCGTGGTGTAAGTGAATTGAGTTTGAAAAAAATGCTTCAGGATCCTAATTTTTTCTTGGTCTGTGAGGCTTTTATCTCTCAAACCCAGAGAGGTGTTTACACGTCGAATAGCCTCCATTTCTTCGTCGGGGACCTCTTGATCAAAATCCGTTGCTGGCTCGTCTAAGACGGGGCTGTCTGATCGCCAAATACCGTACTCAACGACATTGTAGTCCGAGTTATGCATACGAACGGTTCCCAGAGAGTTCGATTCTAGACCAGTTTCTTTCCCAGCAGTAATTACAGCAAATGTGCCGTGGGGTAAGGGAATGGGGTTTTCTAAAAGGTTTTCATTAATGGCACCTAGAAGGTGAATGTCTGGGGTGGGTTGGGGCTTTAGATCATTGCTAAAGTAATGGATGTTGTTTTCTTCTGAATAATCCACTTTTTCTGGAGTTTTGTAATCTTGATCATCGCGTGAATCGTTGGGTTTAAACTTATGTTTCCATACAGCTCGTACATAATTATTGTAAACGGCGGTTGATATAAGGTTTGGGGTGGCACCTTTTTCTACTTCCATTCGCCAAAATATTTTGGGGCTTAGCTTAAGTTGTCCAAGCTTACCTATACTTGTACGAGACTCGTTAGCGTCAATTAAGTAATCGGTAGGTTCTAATCCAGAGCTGCCGCGATAGCGCTTGATCAAAGATATCGCTGTCCACTGAATGGCAAAAGCCAAAGCCAAAGTAATAATCAGAGCGGTACTCCAAGTAACCAGAGGAACTTTATTGCTCCGTTTCACATGGAATAACCCTGCGGTTAATATGATAGAAAGCCCGATGAAGTGATAGGTTTCATGGTGGCTTCCCAATGCAGTCGCTAAGATGACCATAACAATATAGGCATAGCCCGTATTGAACATGTTTTCAGGAGATTCTCTGCCTAAGAGTATGTCGTGCTGGCGTTTTCTACGTGCGAGAAATGAAAAAATATTGAGTGGGATTTGCTTATCATTGCCATAGCGCTGAGCCAGCTCAAGGGGTAGAAGGAAAAGAGGCACCCATACAAATAGAGTGTGAATTTTAGTGGGTGGCATACCGTTAAACCATGCCAGTAAGGCTGTAACGACCGCACTAAGAACAGAAAGATGCCAAGCTCTAACGTAAGAAGACTTTTTAAAGTTCCAGCGAAGATTCAGCCAAGACCTGGCCTCTACGGCAATAGCAGCTACCAATCCCAACAGAGTGTGACCGGTTAGCCCGCCCCAGAAAAGTAGGGCGACACCTGTGAGTAAACGAGGTGGCAAGCTGTTCATGATCTTAGAAAGAGGAAGTTAGTAAATCTGCTTGAATGGAGCCAAGCCTAAGCCACTGGACATTGACGGGAGATATGGATGATAATTGCTTGTTTTTCTGGTAGTCATCAGTAGAACATACCGCAAATATTTTTAGATTCAGATGATTTTGACAGAGTCGGTTGATCATAAGCTGATGCCGTTCACTCCAGCCTGTGAAAATGCAGAGGCAGGTGGTTATTTCACTTTGATGTTGGATGACGAGTTTTTCCAGAGCTTCGAGATAGTACTGTGGCTCATATTGAACATCAGCGAGTGTTTCGAGTAGATAACTGGTTTTTTCTTCACCTTGATCTGCGTTGATGCCGTATGCTTGGTCTTTAATAAACATCGAGGCTAAGATGGAATCTGTCGTTTTGGTATTAGCTACGTATGATGCAGCCACAGAGACGGCTTCTTCAAATAAATGAGCATTTTCGGCTGCACCGAATGTATCTAAAAGTAAGCCGTAACGAGGTGAAAAAATATCCTCGTATTCTTTGACGATGGGTTTGCCTGTACGCGCCCAACTTTTCCAATGGATATGCTTCATGGCATCTCCTGGTTTGTATTCACGTATACTGGTGAAATCCCCCGCTATGCCAATAGCATTGGAGGCAGTCTCGCCTTCAAGTTGTAGTTGCGTCGTGTCGGATAGTCTAAGGTCTCTAACTTCATAGCAGCGGGGGAGAACAATAATTTTATCATGGTCCGCTTTTGTTTTTATGCAGCGTTGAAATAAGCCCAAAGGATCTGGTAGGCAAAGGCGCGCGTCGTTTAATACAATAATGCCTCGTTTTAAGGGAGTAAGTGACAGAGAGCAGTGAGATTCACTATTGCTTGGAATAGGTTCTAAGGATTTTGAAGCTTCGCTTCTGAATAAAGTGAGTAATCTTTCTAACCATTGCCAGCGGTAGAAAGATAGTTTTCTATCGAATAAATTACGTGACTCTTCACCAGGTTCACGAGAGTGCCAGAAGTTATCCAGACTAGGTCTGTTATCGGTGGGTATTTCTAGTAGGTGGGCACTGTGAATAGTACGCTTGGCTAAGTTGCGAACGGTCACTTGGTAGGTTAAATTTTTACCAGCGGTTATTGTTCGTGGAAGCTCCCTAGACAGAGAAATCTTGCCTTTTCGGAAAATGAGCCAAGTTAAACTGATAATAGGCAAAATAAATAGTACCCCACGAACCTGCCAGAGAGGAGCACTGTTGTGCAGAGGCATCAGGATCCAGCAGATCGGAGTAAACATGATGATCAAGGCTCCCAAGGGACGTATGCGCAGTTTAAAAAAATGAGCAATGGCACCTCCATGATAGTACATCAAGTAAAGATAACGTTGAAACAAAGAGAAAGGTTGATGTTTCGCCATAGCTTAGAGGTATCAGACTAAAGAAATATGGGGTTTCCTAAATTGGTGCAGGAGTTTTTATGAGTATATTTTCGATGATCGATCTCGCTGTAACGTTATTATACTTGGCGTCGGGTGCTAGAACCACCCGATGTGCTATTACATCTACTGCGATAGCTTGAATAACCTCAGGGGTAACGAAGTCTCTATCTTCGAAAAGTGACAAAGTCTGAGAGAGTTTCATTAGTGCCAAGGATGCACGAGGACTAGCAGGTAACTGTAGGTCTTTGATGTCTCGGGTCGCTTGACAGATCGCTACAATGTAATCCCTCAGCTCGTCTGATATTCTGATATCTGACACAGCTTTTTGTAGTGCAATGACGTCCTCTAAACTAACAGATGGCTTTAAGTCATCAATAGGGTGCCCCTCATTCTGGGAGGATAGAATAAGAGATTCATCTTCAGCGGTAACGTAACCAAGTGTGCACTGCATGGCAAAACGGTCCATCTGAGCTTCTGGGAGTGGATAAGTTCCGCGAAATTCAACAGGGTTTTGAGTAGCAATAACAAAAAACAGGCCAGAGAACTGGTGGCAAGTTCCTTCGATGGTGGCTTGTTTTTCCGCCATAGATTCTAGTAGAGCACTCTGAGTGCGAGGCGAAGCGCGGTTGATCTCATCTGCTAACAAGATGTCGGTGAAGATTGGGCCCGGATGGAACTGAAACTTACTTGTTTGTTGATTTAAAATAGAAACACCTAGAATATCTGATGGAAGTAAATCGGGGGTGAATTGAATACGGCTAAACTTTGACTGGCTGATCGATCCAGCGATTGCTTTGGCTAGTGTAGTTTTACCCGTGCCCGGATTATCTTCTAGCAGGACGTGGCCACCTGAAATCATGCATGCTAAAATGTTCCTAGTTGTTAGTTTTTGTCCTCGTATGACCTCGGAAACAGATTGTTCTAGTCGGTGCGCGGTTTCTTGGGGTGTCATAGAGCGAGGGTTAATAGCGTGATAGTGATAGTAGTTTAGAAATAGAAATTATTCTAGGACCTGTATTTCTTTTTTTATTTCAATCTCAGCGAGCTTTGTGTGTTCGGTATAGATAGATTGAATATGCTGACTGTCGATGGCTGTTAAGCTAGCGTTGATTCTAAGCCATGTCTTAGAGTTGAGAAGCTCGCGTCCCTTATTAATTTCATGGCGAAGGTCAATATCGAGAATGATCTTAGCTCCTTGGTTTGAATCGACAATAAGGTACAAGGGATAGTCATGGATCTCTCCGGTTTTAGATTTAGTCTGGACGGACACTCCACGCCATGAACCTGAGGCAAATGTCCCTAGTACTTGATCTTGTTCAGTATCACTTGCTGCACCTTTGATAGAGTATTGCATGTTTTTGAGTGTATTGATACTGGGCTGCTCAATGATCGTAGCACCCATTGCCAGAGCCAATTCGGTGTCTCGATCGCGTAGGGTCTCTCGGAATTTTTTCACTATATCGATAGCTGCATCTTCAGTAATAGCCTCCTTGGTATTTTTGTTGAGTAATGAGGGCGTAAGGACAGTTATTTGATTTAGAGTTTTCTCCAAGTGCTTTTTATTCTGCTCTGCTTGAATTAATTGGAATTTTTCTTTGAGTGTGTTCGCTGAAGTCAGAATGCTAGGTTCTTTATATTCTGCTAGTGTTAGGTCGTCCAAGATGTGCCACCCGTTTAAATCTTTCACATACCATATTGAGATATTTTTATACTCACCTGGGTTAGCAGCAAGAGATAGATTAATTGGTGCGTAAGCAAGATTACCATCTTCAAGAATGGTGTTTTCTTTTAGTGCTGATTCTTTGAAGCTACGGAGTTCTTTCCACAACAAAGATAGGTTAGTGAGAGCTTTATGTTGGTTGGCTTCATCAGAATAAAAGTCGCCTATTCTAGGGAGTAGCTCGACGCACTGGCTAAAGTTGCGGTTTCCGAATGCAGCAAGCAGATGTTGGTGGGCTTGTTGAGCCGTGAGAAAAGTTTTTTTAGAATGTTCTGTTATGATAGAAGTGAGAAACTCTTCGGACTTTTCTTTGTTAATATGAATTTTTTTCTTAGTAGATAGTCGTTGATTTTCTGGCAAGTTTGAGCTTGTGAGATCTTCGGGTAGCTTGACGATAATTTCCTCTTCTGTTTGGGTGAGTTGAAAATCGATAAAATGAATATTGTTTTCTCCAAGGGGGTTGAAAAAACCCACTGTAGTTGAGCTTGCATCATTTTTTCCATTTAACACCTGAACGATAACATCTTCGCTGGTCATGAGAGTCCATAATTTGTTGATATCATTCTGAGCGAAACCAGTGTTTAAATGTTGTAACGCGCTCTTCAGTGATTCACTGGATGAGTCATTACCGAAGCCCATGGAAACTAGAGCCTTTTCAAGATCCTTTTCTCGGCAGTGTTCTATAAAGTTGAGAAGAGTTTCTTTATTTGTAAGCAGGGTGGCACCACGATCTTTCTTTATTTTGCTTAATTGATCGGTTAGTTTTTGGAATTCAAACTCATTGATCTCTTCTTCGTGCTTGATGCTAGCTTTAATCATCCATTCTTCTAGTGCTCGAACTGTTTTTTCGACCTGAGAATCATAACCATAGCCACTATTCGTGAAAGAACCTGGCAGCGGTGCTGGTAGCCAGGTATCGTTTTTGTTGACTAAGGCGATTCCGTGAACTCGGGTGTCGAGAGGGGAGCCTTGGTTCCGCACACTAATGAGGACTGCTGAAAATGCTTTTTGGTTGTTTTCTTCAATAACGGAGTAGATGTCATTTTCTCTGAGGTGTTGTGCAGAAAAGTTGAGTACTTTCTGTTCAAGTTCTTTACGGCGTTGCGCGCTACACTGTTCGGAGAGGGCTGTTTCTTCAAAAAGCTGTGCGCTTTTTTGTGCAATCCTGTTAAGATAACTAAGTGCGATATCATTGGTCGTTAGATCACTAGCAAAAGCAGTTATGCTGAGAGCTAAGAGGGTAAGGACGACTTGAGTTGATTTTATGAGAGGGGGCATCGCTGTGTTAAACACGTTAGATTTTTTGAGAAAATTCATCGGAACTTTCTAATGATATTACAAATGCTGTGAGTAATTTGATCGTGGCGTGAATATCGTCCCAATGCGCGGTTTCTACAACGGAATGCATACACCGAATGGGGAGTGAAACAAGCGCACTTGGCACCCCCGTCTGAATATCATAAATTTTATCAGTATCCGTTCCGGTGAAGCGGCTAGAGGCTTCATGCTGAAGCGGGATGTTTTGTTCTTCAGATAGCTTCATGAGACGTTCTACGATCAAGGGGTGGTTCGCTGTACCATGTGTCACGGTCGGGCCACTCCCTAACTTGATGTCTCCGTGTTGAGTAGCATCTATGCCTGGAGTGTCCGTTGCATGAGTAACGTCTAAGCATATGCAGAGTGAAGGCATAAGTCTATGTGTGGCCATGCGAGCTCCAGCACCACCAATTTCTTCCTGCACTGTATTGAGGCAGATGAGCGAGTGAGAGATCTTTTTCTTGCTAGAGGCGATATTTTTCATGACCTGTGCGATAATAAACCCGCCAATACGATTGTCGAGGGCTCTACTAACGAGTCGTTTATTAGCCATTTCTACGGGGCTATCCTGATAAACAGCAACATTGCCGATACGAATACCAAGTTCGGCTACTTCTTTTGCGGAAGAGGCGCCTACATCGACCCAGAGCTGATGAACGTTGGGGGCTTTTTCAGCTCCTTGATTATCACGACGCAAATGGATGGCTGTGTTACCAATAATACCTGTAATCGTCTCCTTATCTCCTAGAATATCGATTTTGCGTCCGCGTCCCGTAGCAGCATCACTACCTCCGACACGGTCAATGTACAGAAAGCCCTCTTTAGTAACGTGCTTGATCATGTAACCGATTTCGTCAGCATGAGCAGCCAGCATTACGGAGGGTGTTTTTTTGCTTCCAGATATAGCCCAAGTAGAGCCATAAGTATCACACTCGATTGAGTCTGCGTAGGGTTGAAGATATTTTGCCCAGACGCGTTGACCAGGCATTTCAAAGCCAGTAGGACTTGGCGTTTTTAGTAATTCAAAAAGAAAATTTTTATCAGCTTTATGCATGAAACTGATTCAATCAGTTTTTTGTAAGATGACAACCCAAGACAACTTAAGATAGGCTGGTCATTGGAAATGATGAATTAGCGTGTGAGGGAGTTAAACTCTTCAAGCGGGGATATCTTCTTTTCGGGTATGGTGTTTTTTCTCGAAGAAGACGCGGAAAATTGCTCTTTAAAGTTATCGTGTGGACTGTGAATATTGCCACCAATGATCACTTGGCAACGGTAAAACCCATCCTCTGTGCTTTCTAAAAAAGAAGGGACTGAGGCGGGAAAAACATATTTCGGTAATTTGATATCGAGTAAGCCTTGCATGGAATCATCTGCAAGAATTTCAATATTGCCAGTAATGGTAATAAGATTGTTACTGATGAAGTTGATATCACGAATGTTAATTTGGTCTAAGGTACGGATCAGTATGCCTGTGCAGTGATTGAATGTAGGCTCTACATATTGAGTGTTTACCGTGTATTCGCTTAACAATCTAAACATGGGAAGTTGATCCATGATCAATTCGGATGACTTGAAAGGAATGACGACTTCTAAAGCGTTTTTAGCAGATTTGTTATACTGATACTCAATGGAGCCCTCGTCACAGGAAATGTTTCCGGATATCATGCGACCTAAGTCAGCACCTAATAATTCCTCAATAGGGAAATTATCGACTGAGATACCTAAATTTAATGGCTGATCTACGTTTTTTTGTAAATTGCCCCGTACCGTTATCTCACCACTGTTTTTATCTGCCTCAATTATTGAGCTCAGTTTTTGTCCTGAGATGCTTTTGGTGATAATGCTTGAGGATATTTTTAGGGCGGGCCAGCGCTTACTAACTAGCTCGCCGCCTTGTAAGATGGTCTTGTAGGTTGCATCTGTTTTTCTCAGAGTGGCTTTGATGTTTTTAATAAGAGGTGACCCTTTTTGATCTCCAAAGTGAACCGATAAATTTTCACACCTTACTGTAGCAAAATCATAAATGTTTTCATGGGAAGAGGATGCAACATTACCTGTGGATGACTGAGGCGTACGAAGATATATATGCCCCTCTGAAGCGACAATTTCTTCGCCAACCCAAGTTTTACGAACAAAACTGCTAAGGTCGATACTGGCTCTGAGATTCTTTAATAATGCCTTATTAAAAAAACCGTCTTGGCTCCATGACAGGTTAATCGAATTCGCCTTAGCTGAAATAGGGCTGACTTTAAGTGCTTTAAGTTGAGCTTTGTCAGCGTTTGTAACTTGAGCGATGTTTTTTTCGCTAAGTTCCTTAAATGAGCCACCGTTATACTTGGTAATGATATAAATAGTGCCAAGTGCGGGTACGATCAAGAGTGCAGTCGACAATAGGATATTCGTCCATAGTATAACAGGATTACTTTTCTGTTTGGGTTTCTTCGAGGGTTGCTTGGAGCGTCTCTTACGTTTTTTAACTCTGATAACTTGAGTTCCGTCTTCGCGGGTTACGAGTTCTTCTGCATTATCTGCAGAGTCGGACGTGTGCGAACTGTTAAAGGGGTCGACTTTTGGTGTCATTGTTCAAATAGTCTAATTATTAAGACCTGATTAGATGAATAAGATGGTTAAACGGCTTGTTTATCAAGCCTTACATCAGAGGGATTAGCGCTGCTTCCACGGTGTGCCAGTAGGATCAATGAGTTCTACGTTAACCATAATAATAATTGCCTCGTTGATTAAATGCGAAGCATCTGTTCTGAACAATCTGCCAGCAATAGGGAGGTCACCTAAAAAGGGAACCTTATCCTCAGTGATCTTTCTCTTGCTGCTTACAAGCCCACCAATGACGATGGTGGCACCATCTTGGATAGTAAGCGAAGTTTCTTCAGTAGTAATCGTTTTGAAAACAGGCATGAGGATCTCATTGGGTGTTACTTCAAAGAATTCGCCACCTATCAAGGTGAAAGTACTGGTTCCACTAGTATTGAGGGCAACTGCTGTCGCCGCTTTACCGTTAATGACAGAGCCATAGTTGACAAAGCCCTCGAACTCAACAAGTTCTGGAGCGAGAGATAAATCAACAAATTTTTTATCGGCACTCACTGTTGCCTCAACCCCTACAGTTACTCCCACGGCACGAGTTTCAAACGCTGTTGGGTGAGAAGGCGTTGCTCCTGTAGCAGGACTTGCAGAGGCCGTTTCTCCTGTAGTTAAATCGATAAATGTGATACCGTTGTTGTTAGTGCCTGTATTGCTATTCTCGGTAAGTTCTGGTGGTTCGTATTCAGTTGCGTAAATGATTTCTCGAACACTTTTTATCTCTGAGCGTTCTCCTGAGCGAGAAATAATTGATGGTTGAACCATGATATCGGCGGACTTGCTTTGGTCTAGGCCTCGCATAATTAACTGAACCTGAGCACCACTATAGACACCAGTTACAGATAAAATACCTGGTGCTCTGGTTTGTGTGCTTGCAAAACCCGTGTTCTCAGCTGCTATGACAGAATCGATTGCATTAGTGAGTGTCGTCGAAGTACCGCTTCTGAGCCCTGCTGTGATTGGGGCAAATTCTATGCCTGAGAGAGCTTCAGTAACATCCAGTTCTTCACCAACTCCTACGCTGCCACCAAAAAGGGATGAAGTATCTAGCTTGAGGGGGTTGTTGAGACTGATGAGCCAGTCGAAGCCTAGTTCCTTAAGTTCCTCTTCCGTAACTCGAATAATGGTAGTTCTGGTGATAATCTGCACCGGCTCTTCCTGCGAAGCTAATGAGGTGATACGCTCGATTAAATCGATGTTTTGAGGAGTTTGAGTGACAATAAGAACGTTAGATGCGGAAATGTACTGAGCTGATGTTCCTTCGGGAAAAGAAATGCCGTTTTGTTCAAAATACTCCTTGGCGGTGATTTTTTTGGCTAACTTACCTTCTTGATCATTATTGCTCGATCCAAAAATATCGTCTTCACTAGAAGACTGGCTGGCAGAGAAGCCTCTCAAGAAGTTAGGCGGTACCCTAAATGATTGAGTAAGTAACGTAGCGTCTGTACTTCCAATAGGATAAATGTTGATACTCACGCCGTCACTTTTCCATTGAGTGCGCGTTTGCTCAGTAATGTAGTCGAGAACAACAGAGAGTGGGAGATTATTGGCTCTAATGTTGATTCTGCTGTTTCTGACCGTTTCAGAAGTGTTGTCATCCGAAGTGTCTAGGTTGAGAATAACATTGATGCCTTCTTGCTCGCCTAAGGCGTTGGGGGCGTCACCTAGTCGGCTTTGAACACGTATGAAGTCGAGTGCTTCTTCAATACTCACATCGTCAAGGACGACACTTTCAATAGTGATACCAGAGAGCTTGTCCTCAAGTTTGGGAAGGTTGCTGCTTTCTATGGGATCAAGGAAGGGAAGTGTAATATCACCGCTGTTCTGCCGTAGTTCCCAACCTTTATCAATTTCCGTCAGTAGGGCGGTGCGAGTATGGTCTCTTGCTGCTCTGTAGTAGTCAGACTTCGTAGTGTTGATTTTTTCCAAGCTGCGTCTAGCGGCTTTGTTAAAGGGATCAATATTTAAAACTTGATGGTAAGTGGATGCCGCATCGTCATACTGACCAAGGCTGTAGAACCCATCGCCCTTGACTAAAAGTTGCTTCACTTTGACAACATCTTCGACATGTTCTTCCGTGAGTGCGGGGTTGTTACGAATAGGGTCGTCAAGATGCTTTAGCGTCCTAATAGCTTCTTGATAGTTTGGATTTACCTTGGGCGTGAGTACTGTGTTGAGAAGTTCTCTGGCTTCTTGATACTTGCCTTGCTCAATAAGATTCTTACTATTTTCTGTCGCCGCTATGGAATAACGCTCCACTACAGTACTGCGTAGCTGACTTCTCGTATTGTCAGTTGCGGTGAGCTGTAATGCCTCAGCGTAGTCTTGCGTGGCTTTTCCGTAGTCCTTCTTTTTATAAGCGACATCCCCACTTATGAGTAGATCCTGTGCTTGTTTCGAGAGATTGATCCTACGGTTAATTTCCCGCTGAATGAGTGACTCCTGAGCGTTTGCCACTTCAAGCACGAGAGGTGAACACATGAGTGCTGCACATGCTATACCAGTATGTGCTACGTGTTTGTTATTTAAAAAAAAGCGTTTCTCCATAGAATAGTGGTAGATCTATAGGTTGTTTATTGCGGTGTGGTAAGCGTAAAATTCAAAAAAACGCCTTTATCACGAGAAAGAGCTGCTTTTAAAACAGATTTAAAGATAATTGTCATCTTGTTAACCGTTGCCAAATTCAGCCACTGTTTCACATAATATTTGCATGTTCTCTGGTTTTGCTGAGGGTAGGATACCGTGACCTAAATTAAGAATGTGACCATGGCGCCCCTTCATGTTTTCAAGTAAACGAAGTGTTTCCTTACGCACAATATCTCCGTTCGATGAAAGAATAATGGGGTCTAGATTACCTTGAAGGGCGACGTTTTCGGGTAAGCTGTCATAGTAGCTTGGTAGGTCAATAGTCCAGTCAATGCTTAGTACACTGGCACCTGTGCTGACGAGTGCGTCTTTTTGGTGAGCCATCCCTTTGGCGAAAATGATGATGGGGAAATCCTCTGGCATTGCGGCGATGATGCGTTTGATCCACTTGAGTGACATCTCTTCGTAATGGTCTGATGGGCAGAAGGCTCCAGCAGAGTCGAAGATCTGCAGGGCGTCTACCCCCGCCGCAATTTTCATCTTAAAAAGATCGATGACCGCACCCGTGACCTTTTCCATCAGCAAGTTGAAGGTGGCAGGTTCTGAGTAATAAAGCGTTTTAAGAGCTGCGAGGTCTTTCAGCGAACCTCCTTCTGTCATGTAGGCAGCGAGAGTCCATGGGGAGCCACCAAAGCCGAGTAGTGTTTTATCCTCGCCGATGGCTTCGCGTGTCATACGCAGGGCAGCAGGAAGGTAGGCGAGTTTCTCCTCGATATCCGTGGCATCGAGAGCATTGATTTTTTCAACGGAGTCGAGAAGGTAGTCCATTGCGATGCCGCCACCATCGCGAAAGTGGTATGGCTGCCCCAGTGCCTCAGGTATAATAAGGATATCAGAGAAGATGATCGCTGCGTCGAGAGGGTAGCGCTTGAGTGGCTGAAGAGTGACCTCAGTGGCAAGCTCAGGAGACTTAACCATTTCAGTGAAACTATACTTTTCCTTGAGTGCCCGATACTCGGGAAGGTAGCGTCCCGCCTGGCGCATAATCCAAAGTGGGGTTTGGTCAGTAGGTTGGCGGCGGATGGATGCAAGGAAGCGTTCTCTAGAAGTCATCATATGCAGTCGAATATGTGGGGGATATCGGACGATGGAAAGCGCGAATTTTAGCATCTTTCTATGACACGTATGCCTTATCAATTCCTCTTGCGCCACTTAGAAATCGGGAGTAAGAGCATCACATGATAATTGGTAGGATGACTACAGCTTTGATTTTTCTCCCTTTATTACTTTCAGTGGTGGCTTGCAAGAAGTCTCCCAGTAAGGTGGAGGTGACAGATAAAAGAGAGCTGACAGTTTGGGATAACCCCAGAGTTCCGATCGTTCCTATTATGCCAGCGGAGTGGCGACAGGTTCCAGGAACTCAGTTTCGTGTTTTTAATTATCGATTTGGTGTTGATGGAGAGGCCTATGTAAGCAACGCGAATGGTTCTGTTCTTGAAAATGTAAATCGATGGCTAGCTCAATATGGTCAGGAGCCAATGGAAAGCACACAAGAGCTGCCTGAAATTACGGTACTCGGTCAAAAAGGAGTCGTTGTCGAAGCAACAGGAAGTTTTACGGGAGGTATGGGTAAGCTACCGCGGGAAAATGCTGGCTTGCTTGGTGTAATTGTCGATTTTGGAGGTAGTTTACTGACTATCAAGATGATTGGCAGCGCAGATGCTGTCGCTTCAGAAAACGAGAGGTTTATCGAGTTTTGTGAAACGATACAAGACCGTGATGCAGTGATGCCGGAGGATTCAATCAAGCAGGCACCATCAATTCCTATGGTGGAGCGTGCTTCTAAAATTCCTGTTCCTCCTATTCCGTCTGTTTCTCCGTCATCTTCTCCATCTGTGATTCCTGCTCAACCTCAAACATCCGTAAAAACTACCCTGAAAGCGGCGGTGCCCCCTGAATGGAAGGAGGTTCCTGGAACTCAGTTTCGAGTGCTGAACTATACTTTTGGTAGCGATGGCGAAGTCTATGTCAGTCAGTCTGGAGGCGGTGTTCTGCCCAATTTAAACCGTTGGTTAGCTCAGTATAATCAAGCTGCAGTTAGCTCAACTGATTCGTTTGAGAAAATATCCTTAACAGGTATAGAGGGCATTTTGGTGGAGATTCAAGGGAAGTTTAGTGGAGGTATGGGTAAACCTCCCCGCGAAAACGCCGGCTTACTCGGTGCCATGTCTGATAAGGCTGGAAGTTTGTTAACTGTAAAAATGATTGGTGATGCAGAAGAAGTTGCCGCTGAAAAGGAGCGATTCGTCGAATTCTGTAAGTCACTCGAATTTTCACCGTAAGTTAAACCTGTATTTATAATCCAGTTCTTTCATATCCCTTCATAACGATGCCTAAGAAAATATCATTCCCTACGCGATTGTTCCGCTTCTTTTCGGGTTACGGTCTAGCGGTGACCTGTCTTTTACTCCTGTTGGTGTTGACATGGTTCAGTACATTGGAACAGCCAGAAAAGGGACTCTACGAAGTTCAGAAGCGATACTACGACGCTGAGGCATGGTTCGTGATGCCAGACCTTCCTGGTATGCCTAAGATCAATGGGAAACCTGTTGGGATCCCTTTGCCAGGAGCGTATTTGGTGACTTTCGTATTGTTCATTAATCTCTTTTTAGGAGGGATTATTCGCATTCGAAAGGGTTGGAAAAATATAGGAGTGATCATCTCCCACTTCAGCATGATTAGTCTGCTGGTAGCGGGGTTTGTTTCTCACCACTACTCGAAGGAAGGTATCATGTTTATTTATGAAGATGATGTTTCAGACTACGCTCAGAGCTACACAGAATATACCATCGAGGTTTGTGAAATTATTGACGGTTTGAAAACAGAGCCTCACGTGGTAAAGACGGAGCACTTAGCGTCTCTTGATATCGATGATGTCAAAGAGATCCATTTTCCTGAATTGCCATTCAATATTAAAGTGAGTCATTGGATGCGGAACTCCAAAGTTTTTAAAGGGAACCCAGCGAAGCAGAATGCTTATCCTGTTGTCGACGGACTTATCCTTGGTTGGGCAGAGAACCAGCCCATGGAGGAGGAAAATGCGGCTGGCTGTTACCTTGATGTGATTCCTAAAGGCGATGTAGCCAGCTCAACCAAGTTACTGCTTTACGGACCACACATAGATATGGTGACCGCTTCCATTGACGGTAAAGTTTATGGTTTTTCTCTAGTGCGTGAAATATGGCCTATGCCTTTCAAAGTGCGTCTCGATAGCTCGATTGGTGAATATTATCCAGGTACCAATAAGCCGAGTTCTTTTCAGAGTGAGATTACGCGATTTGGCGATAACGACGAAGGCGCTGATACTACGGAGAAGAGCTTTACCATTAAGATGAATGAACCGATGCGCTACGGTGGCTACACGCTCTACCAAGCACGTTGGTCGGGGGAAACTGCCCGGGCTCAGTCTGGTTTTGCCATTGTGCAGAATCCATCGGACCAGTGGCCTAAATACAGTATCTACATGTCGATGCTCGGTCTCACTGTCCACTTTGGCGTGAAATTAGGAGGTTTTATTACTCAGTCGGCGAAAAGAGGGCGCAAAACAAAAGAGGCTAAAGTAGCCGAAACCTAAACATTTTATTAGATTTACATTAACTATGAGCGAATCAATCAATCTCAAAAAGCGCTCGAAGCTAGGGCGCTGGATCGCCTTTCTGCTGGTGCTAACCATGCTCGGTCTCTATGGGCTGATGACGATCCGTAAAAATGTCAACTCAGATAAACCGCGTGAAATTTCCGACTACGTAGCTTGGGAAGAACAGGTCGTGGTGAGTTCGCGCGATATTGCCTTTCAGGATGGAGGCAGGGTTAAGCCGTTTTCTACTTGGGCTGGTTTCAGTATGCTGAAGCTTTATGGATCGAGAACTATGAAAATCACCGTCAATGGTGAAAAGGTATCGCTTTCACCAGAAGAGATACTCCTCGATGCCTTATTTAGGCCTGAGTTTGCTAGTGAATTACCACTATTCCGAATTGATAATAGTGATGTGATATCCTCACTCGCCTCGAGCTCTATCCCCGAAGACATCCGTCAGATTTTAGGCATGACGGAGCTAGTACAAAAAGAGGTCGTGGATGGTGTTTTGGAGGGTAAGGGTAAGCGAGATCGCTACAGTTATGATGAACTAAAGCCCGTCATAGAAATACTTTTCTCCAAGGCAAGCAAGATTGCTGAGGCACAAAAAGAAAAATCTAAGATGACGGCCGAACAACGCCGCACCACCGATCTGGCTCAGCAGATTAACTTTTTTCGAACATTGATCCACTTCTTTGATTTTGCCAGAGCTGACGTCGAGGTCGAAGAAGGAACCCCATCGCTTGAAAAGGAAAACCTTGAGCGTATGAGCTACTGGCTTAAGAGCTTACCAGTGCTTGGGCAGGCAGTTCGCGAGATGCATACGGAAGGGGAACCCTTACCGGCGAAGCTGCAGAGCTTGTTTTCTGAGTTAGAAATACGATTTCAGTCAGGTTATGGTTTGAGTATTATTCCTCCCTATTCCACCGATAAAGTGAATGAAGAGCAAGAGTGGAGCGACATCGGAGATCGCTTAGAAAAAGTCGTCAATGGTGACCTGCAGTATGCAGAGCCCCTACTGGCAGACATGTATTTACTTGAGAATACTTTCATTGCATTGCGCGAAAAGGGTCAGGCTGATTTCTCTACGAACTTAACTACGTGGAAAAAGAATGTTCACGAACGCATTGATCCAGAGATAGTGGAAAGACTGAGCTCGGAGGTGAAGTACGCGCAGAGGCATTACTTTTTAAACGCACTTGTTATTTTCATCATCACCTCTCTTATAGTGATGGTAAGCTGGCTCTCTCCGGGGAGTAAGGCCTCACGCATCATGACGTGGTTGGCAGGAGCTTTAACGATATGGGCAGTTTCTCTGATGGTGATGGGTATCATTCATCGCAGTATGATCATGGAGCGTTCTCCGATAGGTAACCTCTACGATACCATTTTGTTTATTGGTACGACAGGTGTACTTATTTTGCTACTAGTGGAGTTATTAACCCGTAGAATGGTTGCACTAGGTTTGGCCGTTTTTATAGGTATGATTTGTATGTTTTTAGCACGCCGATATGAGATGGGGGATGCGAAGGATCACATGGATCCATTGGTTGCTGTGTTAAAGTCAAACTTCTGGTTATCAACTCACGTGGTGACGGTCACAATGGGTTACATGGGTGGTTTAGTGACTGCTGGATTATCGGTGATTTACATCTTTGCGCGTGTGTTGGGAATTGACGAGGGAGACAAGGACTTCCGCCGCTTCATGACGCGTATCGTATACGGCATGGTTTGCTTTACTCTCTTTTTTAGCTTAATTGGAACCGTGCTTGGCGGAATATGGGCCAACGATTCATGGGGGCGTTTTTGGGGCTGGGATCCTAAGGAGAATGGAGCACTTATGATTGTGCTATGGAGCCTTGCCGTACTGCATGCACGTCTAGCTGGCTTCCTACGTGAATGGGGTCTGCATATCGCTGCCGTTTTTGGGGCTAACATCGTCGCCTTTTCTTGGTGGCATGTAAATGGTTTAGGGACTGGCCTTCATTCCTATGGATTTATTGAAGGTATAGGTGCTGTATGGGGTTTCTATTATTTAATGAGCGGAGTCTGTGTGATAGCGGGTATCGCGGCATTTTTGACAAGAAGAAGACCCAGCGCGCGCATATGATTTAATGGGAGTTTAGCAATTGTTGTGGCTAAGAAGTTGTTTTTTTAACCCTAGGCAATGGCCTCAGCGACAAAAACAAGAACCCCATTGGGGTCTTCGATGTGAAATTCTTTCATGCCATATGGCTGCTCAAACAAAGGTTTGATCTTATAAGGTATATTTTCAGTGCTGATAGAACGCCATATTTCTTCAATTCCTTCGACTTCGATGTAAATTTCAGCATGACCTCTAACCGCTTCAAGTGCCGATTGATCTGAAGCCAGCATAAAATGAATGCGCATGCTATCGCGCTCCACGACAGAGTATGAGTCAGTCTGTATGATTGGAGTAAAACTAAGAAAAGTTGCATAGAAATCCAATGTTACCGACATGTTTTCTACCGCCAGCATGGGGCAGATACGTTTAATTTTTGTGTTCATAGTTTAAGCTATCACATCAATGTTTTGTGCTCACTGCTTGTAGGTGGAGTTTGTGAAGGGGGTCTTACCTTGATAAAGGCCAATACGTTTAAACCAGCTGGTTAGGTCCTGCTCAGCAGATTCTTTGGTGATAGAATCTCTCTTGATAAGTTACTTGCAGGGGTATCGATGTTTACCATGATTATTTTATTAATCATAAATTAATATTCTGACCATCTTGAGATCAAAGACAATATTTTTGAGAAGTTAGGTGAGCTAGAGATTGAAGAAGTGACACACCCAATATACAATCACTTAATGTTTACCGGACTTGTAGAAGCGACAGGCTTAGTGCGCTCGCTAGAATTATGTGGAGAGCAGGCTCGTCTTGTGTTGGAATTGCCCTTTACTCAAGAGTTGAGTGAAGGTGAGTCAGTAGCGGTTAATGGGTGCTGCCTCACTGTTACTGAGTTCGATGATGCATCGGCAAGCTTTGATATCTTAAAACAAACTCTCGACGTAACCTCATTGGGTGAACTTACAGCAGGTGCTCTTGTAAATTTAGAACGTGCTATGATGGCGGGTGATCGTTTTGGTGGGCATTTCGTTCAAGGGCACGTGGATGCTACTGGTATCATTAAGGACTTATCAGAATCAGGTTCAGATCATCGGATGGAGATAGAGCTACCTGAAAATATTCTAAAGCTGTGTATCGATAAAGGCTCCTTAGCTATTGATGGTATTTCGCTTACTATTGCTGAGCTTACCCAGAACACAGCTGTTTTCTGGATCATTCCCCACACTTGGGAGCTAACACGGCTTCAAAGTGCAAAAGTCGGGCAGAAGGTTAATTTGGAGGCTGACGTGATTGCTAAACACGTGGCTAGGCTGCTAGAAAACAGAGTTTGAGCAAGTGCATTGAGAGATTGGTAGACTTAAGCTACCATAGAGTGAATCCTTTATTGCTATAGTTTATCTTTAGATTAAATACTAATCTAACATTTTCATGAATAATTAATATGAAACTATTCCTGCTACAAAGCATCGTCGTATTACTGCTATGTTTGTTAATGTGCCTGCGTGCGGAGGCTTTCAATATGGAAGGTAAGTTGATCGAGTTTAAGCAGCCCAACGGCACAGCTCATTGAGCTAAAAGTAATATAATCAACTTTTTGAGTAGTCCAGGATCAACAATGAACGTTACTTTTGGAGTTTCTGATACGATCACAATTACGAGTCCAAGTAGTGGTAAAGTCGTCTATTCTAGCGATGACTATTCTATCGGATGGGTGGGTGACATTGCGGGGAGTGTTATTAGAAACGTTGAGTTCTGAAGAGGTGAATGATGATTCCTACACGTGGGTTCTCAGTGAGATTCTAGCTGAAGAGGATGGCTCTCTCAAAGTTTTGAAGTTTTGGAGGGAGAGCACACCATTACATTTGAGTACGTAAAAGATTTTTCATTGAGCTCAGGTAGCGATACGGCTTGGGTGGATAATGTTATATTTCCTAAAAGCTTTGTGAATTCCTACGATGGTTGGCAACCTCGTGCATTTTGGTGGTCAGACTAATGACGAGCTTACTGGTGCACTCGTAGATACCGATGGAGAACGGCATTGTGAATCTAGTGGAGTACGCCGCCGGCCTCGACCCTAACTACGCAAATGCCTCGGCAGACTTAATGGGGTTCAGAGATCTTGTGGAAACACTTACTTTGCAATATTCACATGATACGACTGCAAGTGATGTCATCCTTTATGTAGAATATAATGACGATCTCTCGGGAGAATGGGAGGATATTTCTACGGAAGGAAAAGTGATTGGTTCTGATGACGGAGTAGAAACGGTCCAAGTAGAAATTATCACTGCGGATAACGCAGAGAGCTTCTATCGATTGAGAGTAGAGCGCATTCCCTGAAATGATTTAGCGAGTGTACTTTCTCAGCTCGAAAGTCTCGTATGTTTCCTCGCATGTTTCGTTACGAAAAACATTTTTAAATTCGGGGAAATAGGTGTCTCCAGGATGGTTTTTATAGACGTGAGAGACGAGTATTTCATCGAGCTGATCCATGAAAAGTTCGTAAACCTGAGCCCCGCCAATGATATAGATGTGAGGGTCTTTGAGTGTAAGTTGATGCAGATCCTCTGGAGTACGAATGACCTCGGCGCCCTCCGCTGACCAGCTGGGATCTCTAGTGAGTACGATATTTTGTCGATTAGGTAGAGGTCTGCCGATGGAGTCCCAAGTTTTTCTTCCCATCACAATGGGGTGACCTGTGGTATGACGTTTGAAGAGTTTAAGATCTTCAGGAAGGTGCCATGGAAGGCCGCCATCTTTGCCGATGACGCGGTCAGACGTCATGGCTACAATGGCAGTAAGTTTGATTTTCTGCTCGGGCATTAGGTCTTTTTTCCTGAGTTATTCCCTAGGTTTGCCTAGGTCGCTGAGATTGAGCAGCGGTGTGGCACCTTCACCGAGAGATACGCGAGGAAGGATACCGTCCCACTTCTGAATGGCACGGAGATTAAGAATTTCAGGGTTTCTGCGGAGAGCTTCGCCCTCGATGCTGATAGCTTCAGCAAATGCTTTTGCCTCAGCGGTGATTTCATATGCCTTAGCATCTGCGAGTGCGATACGCTTTTCGGCTTCTTCAACAGCAGCGAACTTTTCAGCTTTCGCTTGAACCTGTTTCTGCTCCTGCTCGGTGGTAAAGCGCTTAAGCTCTTCTACCTGACGCTCAGCAGCTTGCTTCTGGCGCTTCTTTTCCTCAACACCTTTTACAATCATGTTAGGGAGGTCAAAGCGGCGGAGAAGAACTTCTTCAACAAGGATGCCTTTTTGCGATAGATCGGCGAGGCCTTCGAGAATTCTTGTCTGCATGAAAACTTGAATTTCGTCAGAGTAGAAGTCTTCGGCGTTTTTGATGCCTTTACCAGCTTCACGGATAAGTGAACGGAGTTTCGGTGTGAGGTGAACGGTTTCAAGCGCGGCGACATCACCAGTTTCGTTGAAAGCTTCAGCTGCTTGAGTGCGATCGACACGCCACTTAAGAGTGACGTCTACATCGGTAGTAAGCTGATCTTGAGAAGGAACGCCTACACCATTAATCGTGAGTTGCTTGTTACGGCAGTCAATTTTATTCACCTTTTTCAGCGGGTTGATGAGGTGGAAACCTTCTGTAAGCTCGGTCTTGTCGACTTTACCAAAGAGTGATGTTACACCAACATGACCGGCTGGCACGGTGGTAAAGGGTGTAAAGACACTAAAGACAAAAAGGAGAATGATGATCGGTATGATCAGGGCTCCTAAGCGTTTGGCGTTTTTTACCGAGTTAGGGTCGATATTGACGGTGTTGTTGTATTCGGACATGGTGGGGAATGTGTAGTGGGAGTTTGTATTAGGCTATTATAAAAAATAAATGATTTTGCATGGTGCGGGCTATACCGAAACAGCGGCCTTAATATGCGGATGTGGATCGTAGTCGCGGAGCTCGAAGTCGTCACCTGTGAAGTCTAATATATCGGTGACTTCTGGATTGATCCACATCGTTGGAAGCTTGCGAGATTCGCGAGTAAGTTGAAGTTTCGCTTGCTCGATGTGGTTTTGATATAGGTGAAGATCGCCGAAAGTGTGGACAAAGTCGCGGGCCTCGTAGCCGCAAACTTGAGCCACCATCTTGGTGAGGAGGGCATAGGAAGCGATGTTAAATGGTACGCCTAGAAAGAGGTCTGCACTGCGCTGGTAGAGCTGACAGGAGAGCCCCGGTTTCTCGCTGCCGATATCGTGAACGTAGAACTGAAAAAGCATGTGGCAGGGAGGAAGTGCCATTTTGTCCACTTTTCCCACATTCCACGCCGATACAAGATGCCGGCGTGAGTGGGGGGTGTTTTTTAAACTATCGATGAGGCGGGTGATTTGATCGATTATTTCGCCGTCGTCACCCTCCCAGGCACGCCACTGCTGACCGTAAACGGGGCCGAGCTCACCGTTTACATCTGCCCATTCGTCCCAAATACGGACTCCGTTTTCTTTAAGATAAGCAATGTTTGTATCACCTTTCAAAAACCAGAGAAGCTCATGAATGATGGAGCGGAGATGCAGTTTCTTCGTCGTTAAACAGGGGAAACCCTCCCGGAGATCAAAACGCGTCTGGCGACCAAAAAGAGAGACCGTGCCCGTACCCGTGCGGTCGGTGCGTGATTCACCATGATCGAGGACGTCTTTGAGGAGGTCATGATACTGCTGCATGGCTGCGATTGTAGGTGGAGTCTCACCACATAATCAAGAGTCAACCTGCATTGTTGATTGAAAAAATAGGGTGTTTTATGGAAAGAAGAATTGATTTTGTGAATATTCTAACATCATCATTAGTTCATGAGAGCAGCGGCCTTACTATTTTCCATCTTTTTGTCGGTAGCCTCTTATGCAGGGGAAGGCGGGGAGATAGACGATGCAAAGAGTATGGATTTGCTTGAATCTGCGAGGGGGGAATTAGTGCCGAATTACTTAGGTGAATTTTCTTTGCGTCTCTTATATGGCGTAGGGACGTATAATTCTCTGGGAGACCTTCTCCACGGAGAAGCCGATGTGGTGCATGGAACAGATGTCTATAGCTTGGAATTAGGGAAGAAAGCGAAGTCTGGATTGTGGGGCTTGCCTATTGATGTTTCTTGGAATGGGGCTGTGATGTTTCACAGTTCAGACAATGCACCAACGAGTGTGATGCAGTACAACGCTTACTTCAAACTAGAGTGGACAGAGTTCGTATGGAACACCCATGTCAGAACAAAGTTTGGTGTCGGTGAGGGAGTGTCTTGGGTTACTGATATCACTTATAGTGAAACTGCGAGGCGTGAGGGGGAAGCGAGTAAGAGGTTTCTCAATTATTTAGATTTCAGCTTGTCTATGAATGCTCATGATTTGCTACATCTGGCGCAGATGGATCACGTGTTTAGTCGGTCATTTATAACACTCGATGACACCTGGGTGGTTGTAAACATAAGTCATCGTTCTGGTGCTTATGGACTTTATGGCGACTATGAGGATGAAACTGGAAAGAAGAAAGCTGTGAAGGGTGGCGATAACATCGTTATGATCGGCCTACAGCATTCGTTTTAGTCATTGGCTGTTGGGCCTTTGCGAGCACCTTTTTTCTCCGAATGCTTAGTTTTATCATCGAGCATGCGGTTTTTAGCTCGGCGAGAGCGACGGCGCTTCTGGCGGCGAATTTTCTCAAAGGCCTGCTGCTTTTTGGACTTTTTACCATCGCGGATTTCCTCGAGGCGTTCGCAGAGTTCTCGTCGGGCAATGTAGCGGTTAAGTTCACGAGAGCGCTGCTGCTGGCATTTGACCTCGATGCCACTAGGGATGTGTTTGAGATAAACACAGGAGGCGGTTTTATTGACCTTTTGCCCGCCGCTGCCACTACCAGTGATGAACTTTTCAGTCATATTCTCCTCCGTGATACCCAGACCAAGCATGCGGGCTTCGAGGGCGGCTGTTTTTTCAGGAGAGGGCATAGTTTGTGATGGGCTGCTGTTTTGACGCTATGACATCACAGTGCTCTTGTTGATTCATGTGTGAAGTTAATATTATACCCAGAAGATTTTTTACATAAAGATCTGAGATTAAAAGTAGCTGAAACTTGGCAACACGGACAGTTACTATGGAAAGATTGACAACTTGATGATTGGCAATAGCCTTTACTTCTCACATTCGTGGTAGTGGGGCTAAGTCTATTTTTTCTAAAATAAAAAAAGAGACATGGTTTTCTCTCTTTCTTGTGGGATCTCAACGTAATATTTTTTATGAAACATTCCTTAAAATTAATCTTGGTAGTAACTTTATACACTGCCAATGTCTTAGGCCTTATGGCTCAAGAAAATGACCTTACCGCACCTGCGGAAGTAGCAAAAGCACCCGAAGACGCCCTTGTCACCGATAGCGGACTTGCTTCGAAAGTACTCACTCCTGGAACAGGAACAGAACACCCAAGCGCGAGAGATACCGTAACTGTGCATTACACGGGGTGGCAATCCTCAGATGGCAGTATGTTTGACAGCTCCGTGAAACGTGGCGAACCAACGAGTTTTCCGTTGAACCAAGTAATCGCAGGGTGGACTGAGGGTGTTCAGCTTATGGTAGTAGGTGAAAAGCGTCGTTTCTGGATTCCTGAGGGCTTGGCCTATGGTCCAGTTCAGCCAGGTTCTGGTCGCCCCGGCGGACAGCTCGTCTTCGACGTGGAGTTGATTTCCATCGAAAAAGGTCCCGAGCCGATCAAGGTTCCTGAAGAAGCAGAAAAGACTAAAAGCGGGCTTTCGTATATCATCACCGCACCGGGTGAAGGCGCAGTTCCTACCGATGAGCAGAACATTAAGTTCCACTTCTCTTTCTTTGGCCCCGATGGCAAGGTTGCACAGTCCTCTAAGCAACGAGGTAGCGGCGAAACTGCGCCGATGGCGAAACTTCCTCCCTTCTTTGCTGAGGTGTTTGTTAAACTCATGCCCGGCGGTAAGGCAGAAACATATATCCCTGGCTCCATGCTTGGCGCTCAGGATGAGCTCATCAAATGTGAGTTGGAACTCATCGCAGTCAGCGAACCGATCCCAGCCCCTCCAGTTCCTAAAGAGGTAGCGGCAATTCCTGCCGATGCGGAGAAAACAGCCTCTGGTCTGGCGTATAAAGTCATCGTAAAAGGCGAAGGTACAGAAAAACCATCTGCAACGAACGAAGTAGAGGTACACTACACGGGATGGGAAACCGATGGTGAGATGTTTGATAGCTCAGTCACCCGTGGAGAGACGACGAAGTTCCCGCTTAACCAAGTGATCGCAGGTTGGACTGAGGGCGTGCAGCTTATGAGCAAGGGAGATACCTTCCGCTTCTGGATTCCAGAGGACTTGGCCTATGGCGCAAAACAAGAAGGATCTGGTCGTCCAGGTGGACTACTTGTCTTCGATGTCGAACTAGTTGATTTCAAGTAATTTTAAATCACTTTCAAAATCAATGCTCTCATCGCGTATAGATACGGGTGAGAGCATTTTTGGGTTTAGGCTGGGAGGGTAGATTGAACTTTGAAATGAACTCGTTAGAGAATATTACGGAAACAACTCTCAATTCGATGCGGCAGCTTTCAATGCTCAGATGGCTTAATTCAAAGCGTCAATATAGTCTCTGGCAGCGCGGCTGATCTCGTCAGCGACATTTGCTTGGGGTTTGGCAAATGGGGGGACAAACCAGGGGTAAGAACCTATGACGTCGGTGATGACGGCAACTTCACCGTCGCAGGTTTTCGGGTGAGCTTTGTTTTCACAGCCGATACCGATGGTGGGAGTTTCGAGTGTGGCGGTGATTTTCTCCGCAAGCTCAGGGATGATGCTTTCGAGCACAATGGCGAAACAGCCTGCGGCTTGGAGGGCGATGGCGGCTTCGAGGATGGCGTTAAATTCAGCTTCTGTTTTCCCTTTTTTCTTATAGCCGCCCTCTTCGAGGACGCGCTGGGGAAGCATGCCGTGATGGCCTACGACGGGGATACCGGCGGCGATGATGCCTTTAATTTTCTCGATTTGACCTAATCCGCCTTCGAGTTTGACGGCGTCTGCACCAGCTGCGACGAGTGCCTTGGCGGTAGTGAGCGCTTGCTCGGGAGTGTCGTAGCTGTGGATGGGCATGTCGCCGATGACGAGGGCGTTTTTAACCCCGCGCGAAACAGCGGCAACGTGATGGAGCATCATATTGAGAGTGACGTGGGTGGTGTCAGGGAAGCCAAGAACTACCATGCCTAGGGAGTCGCCTACGAGGATGATATCCACTCCTGCCTCATCAAGAAGGCGTGCTGTGGGGTAATCGTAGGCGGTAAGAGCTGAGATGCGCTTTTGCGATGACTTTCTGCCTCGGATGGCCTGTGCTTTGTCGATAGAGTTCACGTGTGAGTTACCAGTTAGAATGTGCGATAATAAGCGGGGGAAGGGAGCCGTCAAGCCGGCTGAGTAATTCTGAAACGCTAAGATCTTGCTTGGGAAGGATTAGATCAGGCCTGATGTCTGCGAGTGGCTGTAGGACAAAGTTTCGCTTAGAAATTTCTGGATGAGGAATTTGAAGCGATTTGCTGTAAAATTCAGCATCGCCGCAGTAGAGAATATCGAGATCAATTTCGCGT
The DNA here is from genome assembly GCA_051252195.1 of Akkermansiaceae bacterium. Lineage (GTDB taxonomy): Bacteria > Verrucomicrobiota > Verrucomicrobiia > Verrucomicrobiales > Akkermansiaceae > Oceaniferula. Next base: position 195,793 of record JBPOGD010000003.1, read on the forward strand.
GGTGCATTGTGCTCGTGAATGGTGTCTCGTCCCAGTCGCTGCTCGATGCGCTGAGTTTCCTTGAGTAGATCCTCCGGAGAGCCCTCAACATTGATTTCTACAACGGTATTATAGAAATCGGGTGAGCCGTCGGGGCAGTCGAGAGGTTCGGATTTGTAGACGGCGGCTTGGAGGAGTGAATTATCGAATGATAACTGACGAAGGAAATCTCTTGCCGCTTGGAGCTGAGCGAGCTTGTTACCTAAATTGGCTCCAAGCGCGATTCCAACCTTATTAGCCATCTTCCTAGGAACGTTTTATTTAAGTCCCAAAACGTCCTGCATATCGTAAAGACCAGCAGGTTTATCCTGCAGCCACACGGCAGCACGTACCGCGCCAGAGGCAAAAGTCATACGGCTGGAGGCCTTGTGTGTAAGCTCCACGCGTTCGCCATCGGCAGCAAACATCACGGTATGGTCTCCTACAACATCGCCACCACGGAGGGTGTGCATACCGATCTCGCCACGTGGACGGGCGCCGATGTTTCCTAGGCGACCGTGGATGACGTCTTTTTCGTAGTTCGTTTGGGTTTCTTCATTAAGTATCTCCAAAAGTCTGCGAGCGGTGCCCGATGGAGCATCGATCTTGTGGCGGTGGTGCATTTCAGTGACTTCGATGTCGAATACATCGTTGCCGAGAATCTGTGCTGCTTTCTGAGTGAGCCAGAATAGCGTGTTAACGCCTACGGAATAGTTAGCAGCGCAAACGATGGGTAGTAACTTAGATGCTTCAACGATTGCCGCCTTTTCATCATTGGTGTGACCTGTGGTGCCAATGACGAGTGGGGTCTTAGAATCGAGAGCTGCAGCGAGAACGTCTGCGGTGAAATGATGAACGGTGAAGTCAATGCATGCATTCACGTTTTGAAAACACGCTGAAAGATCATCACCAGAGTCATGCGTGCTCGTGACTTCTGTTTCTGGGTTTTCTTTACCCGCTTCGATGAGTGTTTGGCCCATACGGCCTCCACGTCCTGTGATGAGTAGTTTGATCATAAGTGATAGATTTTAGATGAGTCCGAAACGGCTAAGAGCGTCGCGTAATAGCGCTTCCTTCTCGACAGGGAGATTAACCATGGGGAGGCGAATCTCACGAGTGCAGTGCCCCTGTAATGCCACGGCGGCTTTGATTGGTACGGGGTTGGTGTCGATGTTCATGAGTGTGCTCATGAGTGGCTCATATTTGGCTTGGATCGCTTCCGCATCTGCGACTCTTCCATCGAGCATGGCTTTGACAATGTCACTCATCACTTGCGGGATGAGATTACTTGCAACGGAGACCACGCCAACGGCACCGCGTTTCATAAACTCGATGGTGAGTGGGTCATCACCGGAGACGATCTGAAAGTCATCGGGAAGAGCAGCTCTAATCTCAGTAACGCGCTCAGCGTTTCCGCCTGCTTCTTTGTTGGCAATGATGGTGGGGCAGTCATTGGCAAGCCGAAGCATTGTTTCCACAGCGATCTCAATGACGGAGCGTCCAGGGATACTATAGAGCATCATTGGAAGATCGGTAGCAGCTGCAATGGCTTTGTAATGCTGATAGAGTCCTTCCTGCGAGGGCTTATTGTAGTAGGGGCATACCTGCAGCGTTGCATCTACTCCAAGCTTAGCGGCTGCACTAGTAAGGTGGATGGCTTCTGCAGTGGCATTAGCTCCTGTGCCAGCGATGACTTTGATTCGACCAGCAGCGTATTCAACGGCAAGTTTGATTACGCGGAGATGCTCAGCCTGAGTCAACGTTGGTGACTCGCCAGTGGTGCCGCAGGGCACGATGCCATCGATCCCAGCAGCGACTTGACGCTCGATGAGAGAGCGAAAGGCTTCGGTGTCGATTTCACCATTTTTGAAAGGGGTAATGAGCGCTGTATGCGTGCCGTGAAACATAGGCGGGAGTCTTAGTAGCTAAGAAATAAGATTCAAGTGCGAACTTACTCCGTTCGCTGTTCTTGAACTTGATTTAGAATTAGATCTCAATCTCACCGCTAAATACAAAGTCTGCGGGGCCTGTGAGGGTCACTCCAGCAAATGGGTCATTTGCCTCAAAGCCGATTTCTAAGGTTTCACCACCTTTGACATCCACACTGATAGGCGAGGGTGCATGGGTCAGAAGATTATGAATCAAGGCGCAAGCGGTCATTCCTGTGCCGCAGGCGAGAGTTTCGCCTTCGACTCCGCGTTCGTAGGTACGGATAGCAATATGTTGATCGCTCAGGACTTTGGCGAAATTTACGTTAGTTCCAGCTGGCGCATATGTCTTGTGATAGCGAAGTTCGGCTCCGTATTTCAGTACGTCGATGCTTTCTAGATCATCAACAAACACGACAACGTGAGGAACACCTGTATTGATAAAGTGAATAGGGTAGTCGAGACCTTCGATTTTAATATCGGTATTCATCACTAGATCGAAAGGTTCAGACATGGCGATCTGAACATTATCACCAATCATCGTGGCGCTCAGTGTGCCGGCGATAGTTTCAAATGTTACGACCTCCGTTTTCGCACCCATGAGCTTGGCCGTATATCTGCCGAAGCAGCGTGCGCCATTGCCACACATCTCAGCCTCACCGCCATCTGCATTGTAATAGCGGAATTTAAAATCAGCGCCACTTTCGGCAGGCTCTACCGCGAGGAGTCCATCGGCACCAACTCCGCGTTGACGATCGCATAGAGCTGCGATTTGTGCACCGCTGAGATTAATGTTGAGCGCGCGATTATCAATGACGACGAAGTCATTGCCTGCGCCATTCATTTTATGGAAATTAAGAATCATGATGGGGATTTAAGAGAGAGGGTTTTTGGTTGCCTTGATAAGCGGAGAAGTGAAATCGTGGATAATCTGGCTTAAGTTAACGTTGTCAGCATGGCTTGCAACTTGATTTACGATCGTAGAACCGACAACAACTCCATCAGCAACCGAGGCAACCGCGGCAGCCTCAGCAGGTGTATTAATACCAAAACCAACACAGACAGGGGTGTCCGTATATTTTTTGATCGAGCTAACAATAGTTCCAATTCCAGCCGAAGGTGCCGCTTGAGCACCAGTAACTCCCATACGAGAAACGGCATAAATAAAGCCCTCCGACTGCTCTGCGAGCATTTTTACGCGATCAGGCGGCGTCGATGGAGAGATCAGCGTGATATGCTTTAGCCCAGCGGAGCTAGCTAATTCCTTGTTATGAATGATTTCATCAGGTGGCAAATCAAGCAGGAGAATACCATCAGCACCCGCAGCAGCAGCATCGATATGAAATTTTTCGTAACCGTAGGTGTAGACAGGGTTTAGATAAGTGAAGAGTACGATAGCGGTCTCGTGTGTCTTGCGGAACTCTCGTATAAATTCCATAAGCTTTATCACTGACATGCCGGTTTTAAGAGCACGCTCCGCGGCGAGCTGATTGACGATGCCGTCTGCTTGTGGATCAGAAAAAGGTACACCGAGTTCAATAACGTCAGAACCCGCGTCGGCGAGGGCTCTCGCGACAGAAAGAGATTGTTGGATATCGGGGTCGCCAGCGCAGATGTACGAGACGAATGCGGCTTGCTTGTTTTCACGAAGTCGCTGGAAAGTGGTGTCAATGCGGTTACTCATAGTGGTGCTAAATTCTGATAAACTGATTTAGCAGAAAAGAAAACCCTGAATCACAGTAGGCAAGGTGAAACTCTGATTTCTTACGTGTAATATATATGAAGATTCTCTTATGAAGCTGGGAATATGAACGTATTAAGTCATTGTGTTATTTGTTAGTTAATGTTAAATTGTTTCTTGTAATGTATTGCGTTTAGGTATATCAATCTAGAACTCTACAGTAGTTTCATGCCTCCTTTTTATGACACTTAAAGTAAACCCAACAAATAAACCGAAGCTAACAATCAATAGTGATCTAACTATTGGTTACAAGAATTCTATAGCTGCTGTTTCTGAAGATGGAGATATTGAGCTAGGTGGTGGTACCCACTATTTAATTGCTAGAAATGGTAGAGGGAAAACTACTTTATTAAGAACTTTAGCAGGCGTTTTAAAACCAATTAAAGGGAGCTTTTTTATTCATGGTAAATGTCAACTTGTTAGCGAAGACCTGTCTTTTGACAAAGAGTTGACGGCAAAAAATATTTTAAAGAGTTTATTGGCTAAGAATAAGTTAGGCGAAGCTATGGAGCTTGCTAATACATTGGAGCTAGATTTGACGAAACCTTACGGGAAATTGTCTACAGGCAATAAGCGTAAGGTGGCACTGTTAGCAGCGGAGTTTTCTACAGGCCACGAGAAGGGTGATGTATTGCTTTTGGATGAGCCATTTACAGGCTTAGACACTTTTGCTCGCGAAGTGTTTCAGGATTTGTGGTCTGATAGTGATGATGGCGTTCTGCGACTCGTAAGTTGTCACCCAGATTTTGATAGTATGCAGATGAATAGTTCAGTTCTTATTACTGATGGTCATATCAAGCATCTGCATGGAGACGATGTTCCAAATCAGTGGGGAGTGCTAAAAAACCAGCTTAATTAAAGAGATAATGCGACTTTACCGATTAACTTTAGCGACCATTCTACAAAGAAAAGTGTGGGTTTTGGCCATTCTATGTCTATTGCTCATGCCCGCAGTCCTACCGTACTTGACTCCTCATGACGCGAACCCAACACTGATTCAACCTGCGAGAGCACAGGCCGCGTGGATTTGTTTGTGGGTTGTCATGGTTTCATGGGTGTTCTTCCAGGCAGCCGCTTTTGGTAATGATACAGCTCAATCATCTGTAGGCGCTTATTTTCTTAGTGGTGGAGTGGGGCGTATGAGTCAATTGTTTCAGATTTGGCTCGCGTGTATGACATTTGTTGTGCCGCTTGTGATTATTACCTTATTAGTGAATCTATTAGGGGCTATGCCAAGTTCTAGTGTTGAAAAAGAGATGTGGATTGTCACAAATTTACAATACTCTTTGTTGCTAATTATGGTTATCAGCCCGTTAATTTTGTTAAGTATTTCTGTAGGTAGTCGATTTGGTGGTACGGTTGGTTATTTGATGCCATTTTGTCTAATCATATACGGGATGTATGGTGTTGGTTATCTCTCTATGATGACAGAAATAAGAAATAACCCATTGATTGATATGCTTTACGTAGTATCACCCCATTACCATCTAGCGGATCTAACACCTAGGTTGATTTTTAAACACGGAGGTATGATTGCTTCAGAGTTTCTTCAACTAGTTGTGTACTTTTTAGGTATTAAGCTTGTCCTAACAGTAACAGCAATTATTGGTTTCGTATCAAGACCTGCAAGCTAACAGAAAATGAAAAATTATTACACTTGTATTATTTTAGCCGTTTGCTTCCTCCTAGGGGGGGGGCTGTGGCTGGCGAACGCACAGAGCTTTAACAAAAAAAATCAGTTATCATACATTCCTAATGTGGCATCCGTAAAAGGGAGTCCATATGGGAAAATCCTTGCGTTTGCGATGCAAGGTCCTATCGATTTTTATTGGCATCAAGGGCAAACTCATGGTGACGCGGAGGTATTTAATGCTGAAGGTGAGTTTGAGTGTTCTGTTGGCTGCGCAGATTGTGGTGCGCATGGTGAGGGCTCCAGCTTGGCAGTGAGTGGCTTTCCTGTTGTATCCACACCTTGGTACGTTAATGCAAAGGAGAAGGTGAGGAAATTAAGTGCCTTTACCCGCCGCAGGACTAATAATAAACCACTTGCTTCTGAGCATAGAATATATTTACAGAGCACCATAGAGGACAAATTAAAGTTTGCCTATGAGTTAGATCCTACAAACTACGTTAATTATGGGAATTATCATATTTTTCTATCATCGGATAATCTTGGTGGCTCGACTGCGGACACAAAAAGAGCATTTGATCTTTCATTGAAAACCTTGTCTCTATGTAAACAAGAGAGTTATGATCCATCATCTTGGCTTACTGCGTCCTTGGCGGCTTATGACGTTGCTAATTATATCGCTGGTAATTATAGTGATCATTCCGAGCTTGAGGCAAATCAGGCTATGTTGGATCTTGATTTCTGTATTATTGAATATCAGAGGCTTGCAGAAGAGCTGATTTTTTCAGATCGTTATCTTTCAGATGTTCGTATTGATGAGTTAGAGTATCATATGATAAATGTTGTCAGTTTACGTAATGCTTTGCAGGTTTATATGAAACGTGTTCAGTCTGATAGTAAAAAACTGTTAATAAAATGATTGTCTTAAAACGAATTTTATCTAAGAGTTAAGTCTACTTATAATTATGATTTTTTCAAAAACATCCAATAATGAGGTCGATTTGCAACAAGGGATAGACTTATCTCCTCCAGCAAAGCCACCACAGTTAGGTTTCCGTGAAGGGATGACTGGTGCTGGTATATTGGGTCTTATTTTTCAGGTTTGTGAGTCGATGGGTGTTTCTGATGTCCAGATTCGCTCTGGACTGCCTGTTTACATTGAGACTAACAGCGGTATGGAGTGTTTAGCCCATTTAGGGGTGTTGAGTCGTGATCAAGTTTTCGAAATATATCGTGAATTACTCAGTAATCGTGAATCGGCAAACCATGGCTTTGGTGAGTCAGCTAATGAAGCGAGTTCTAAAGATTCTAAAATTGAATCTGCTGTTGAGACTTTCATCCACAAACATGTCGATGATTTTTCATGCAATGGTATTCACGTTGTTAGCACGGGAAAAACTTCGGGTCGGTTACGTGTTCAAGTTCACTTGAGTGCCAATGGACTGGGGATTACTTGTCGCATATTGAACGATTCAATTCCTAAAATCTCTTCTTTGGGTATTGATCCTGATACTGAGGAAATGCTCCAGAATGCCGTGCAACGCCGTGCTGGTTTATGTTTGGTAACTGGGCCTACTGGTTCTGGTAAATCAACTACATTGGCAGCAATTATTGATTGGTTGCGACAAAATTTCTCCAAACATATTGTCACCGTCGAAGACCCAGTAGAGTATCAATACCCCACCGATATGGACGACCCGAGCGCGCCAGAGGGGTCTGGTCAGAAAACGATGGCTCCTAGCATCGTCACTCAACAAGAGGTTGGGCGAGATTTGGCGTCCTATCGCCAAGGTCTAAAAGACGTTTTACGTAAAGCTCCTCATGTTATTCTTCTCGGTGAGATTCGTGATCGTGAAGCGATGGAGACCTGTATGGAGGCCGCCCAGACAGGTCATCTGGTTCTTTCCACCTTGCACACTACAGGAGCAGTGAAGACGATGGGGCGTATTCTGGAGATGTACCCCAAGGAAAATCACACAGCTGTGTTGAATCGCCTCAGTGAAATCCTCATTTTTATTCACTCTCAAGGACTTTTGTCAGGAATCAGTGGCAGAGTACTAACCTACGAATTTCTACAAAATAACAGTGATTCTACCGCGAGTTCGATCATTGCTTACGAAAAAGGTGCGCGAGCACTTGAAGATGTCATCAGACAGTCTGGAAATATCGCTTGGGATGAAAAGCTTACACAACTTTATGAAGAGGGTAAAATCTCTGATGAGACTTTTGAGAACGCTAGAATGCACAGAGAAGATACCGAGTATGTTTAAAGTGTAGATTAGAGAACTCAGATAGCGGTGTTTTACCGCTAAACAAAAAAAACAATAAATAAAATGAAACTAACAAACTATAAAAAATTAAAACCAGGTGTGACTCTTATCGAGCTTACTGTGGTTATCGTGGTTATTCTTAGCCTTATCGCCGTGCTATTTATCGGTGCTACAGCATACAGAAATGGAGCTAGCCGCTCTGCATGTATTGTTAAGATGCGTGGTGTTCACGTAGCTGTACGCTCGCTGCAAAATATGTGGAATGGAGAAGACGGTGGCGCTGTTACTGATTTAAGTGGAACTGCTGTAGGTCTTGAGACATCAATCTTAGCTCAAAACTTATATAGGTTGACCCCTGCTGAAGTAACAGGTGCTGCTGGGCCATTGTGTCCTAGAGATAATGCTGCTTACGCTGGATGGACAGTTGCAGGTGCAGCAAACTATCCAATAACTAATGCTACGCTAATCACATGTAGCGGCTTTGACCCTAATACTGGAGGTACTGACACAGCAGCAGAGCACCTCTTCACACCGTAATACTTAATTGCGATTTTTATTAACCCTCTTTCTCGAGTAATTAACAGCTTGAGTAAGAGGGTTTTAATAATTTGAGTAATTTTTGACTCGAATTAAATAGATATGTAATAAAAACATAGAACCAATAAAAAGATCTTAGATTTTAAATGAATATTTATCAGAGCTATCAACGAGCCGTGCAGCTTTCAAAGACGACCAGTAGGATGAATAATCATGACTGGTACAAGAAGTCACTTGAACTCGATGTGCAGGTTCATTTTTATCCTAGTGAGGCAAACTCTTTGAATAGCTATCTTTTTATAAAATCTAAAAACCATTATGAAAAACTGGCAAGCATTGAGTATGACCAACTAGAAAACCAGGATGCCTTGCAAGGCTATGTGAATGAGCTTCTTCAGAATCAAGGCATGAAGAAAATCAAATCTGTTGGGGTCATTCTTTATGTTGCTGATGAGTTAGCGATTGCGAGCTTAGGACCAGAGCACCAAAACCCTTTTGAACTTCTCGATTTAAAAGAGCGCATTATCAATGAGCCAGGTGAAGTCTTAGAGGATAAGACTGTATCAATGGATACTCATTCATGGAGATTGTTTCCTTATGTGGGGGCAGTAGATGGCAGCGAATTTGCTACCGCCGTGGTATTGTCTAGAAAGTATGCAGAAACGATGCGTCTTTTTCGTGAAATTGGGAACGAACAAAATTTACCTATTGTGACCTCAGTGCTCAGTGCTCCCATCTGCGCTGTTGCCTCACTACCTTGGTTTAGTAAGGCTAAAGAACATGGCATGATAGTTGTGTTTAATTATGCTCAATTCACACTTCTTGCATTTTTTAATCAATTAGGTGATCTCATGATGCTTCGCAATATGCCGCATCCTGCTGGTAGTCATTTTCCAGTCAATATTGGCTCAGGATTGATTGCCACAGCTAATGCATTCGAGTTAGAGTCACCAGAGATCAATATTCTTTCTTTAGTGAATAATGAAATGAGTGGCTTGATAACTAGCGTTCAGAAAACTATGCAGAATTCTGATATCATGCTGATCGATCAGAAAGAGATTTTAAAAAGTAGGGGTTTAGCACCTGATATTCCTTTAGAAATGCTAGTAACGACACAGGATTATGATTTGGAATCATGTCCTTTAGCATCGAATAAGACGTTCATGGATCTGAAAGAAAATAGCTGGCATCTCCAAGAGTTTCTTTTGCCTTCAACAGAAGAAGCGATTCTGTATCCTAATTTAGGTGAGATGAAGTTGCTTAAGCTTGGGAAATATTTGAAAATGGCAGCTCTTGTAGTGGGACTTTGTCTAATTAGTTGGAAAGGCTTCACATTATTGAAGATTATGCAAAGTGAGGCGTGGCAGTATAATGGAGGTAGTGGAGTTGCTAGTGCTGGGGTATTACAGGCTCAAATTAAAAAATATGGCCAGCTCAATGGTGTCTTACAAGATCGATCTAAGGGGTGGGTCTGTTTGGAGCTGCTGAGAACTTTCACGCCTGAAGACGGATCAGTGATTCTTGATGAGGTATCTCATGTGGCCATTCAAGAGCGTGCTGGTAAGACTGCGAAAAGTGGCATGTCAAAAAGCTGGTCTATTAATGGCTTTACTACTGAAAAAGGTCTTAGCTATCTTGAGTCGCTAACGACGAGAGGTCGTATGGATGCCCTTTTCAGCGTTATAGCTAAAACGTCTGGTAACAGTGCCTATTCAGCGGACGTAGCACAGCGCGAACTTCTAGTGGATTTACAGAACAGTATCAATAGTAGTTTTAAATCAACTGCTAGTGTGGGGGACCCAAACTCTTATCCTTTATCATTTAAAATGAATATTAGACAAACTTTAAGTGCCTCAGATCAGATGGCTATATCTTTGAAATAAATACAGATCCTCCATGAACGAACTTTATAAAAAATCGATCCTCATCTTCGGTATGGTGATTCCAGTCCTCATACTAGGTCTTGTCGTAATTATTGTGATGACGAAAGCTAAGTCAATCAATACCACTTACTTGACTAAGAAGGCTCAATATGATCAGGCGCAGATGACGATGCAAATGACTAAGCAGCTTAAAGCTAAAGTTGATGCTGAGAGAAGCCAATTGAAGTCATGGGAGGATTTATTGGCACGTGAAACCCGTGGGACATTCATTGATCACTGGAAACAGGCTCAAAACAAGTTTACAGAAAAAGAACTAAATAAAATTTCCCATAACTGGGTTAATCAGAGTGTTGGACTTGGTAGTAACGCAGATCAATCAGCGAGTCAGGTTAAAATGTCTTTCTTAGGTACATTCCGCGCGATGCAGCTATCTTTATTAGAGGTAGAGACAAAACTCCCTCAGTTACAGCTCGACAGTATGCAGATAAAGACAATGAAAAATAGTAATCTCCTGAGTTTCGATACCACTTTTACACTATGGACACAGTAATGCGTATCACGATACTACTATCATTCTTAACATTCGTTGCACTTGCGCAGGATGACAAGACTAAGGAACTCACAACTGAGGAGAAGAGTGTTTTTGTAGAGCAGCGTTCTGCTCTCCTAAATGATGAAAATAGAGATCAGTGGATTTTAGCTATGCGAGCGAAGTTGCCAATGACCACTCAGCGAATTGGGCCGTTTGGTAAACCACAGGTTGAATCTGAAAAGAGAATTACCAAACAACAGACTAAAAGAGAAGTAGTCGTAAAATCAGATGCTTTTCAGAAAGCTGTTGATGCTATTAAGGTAAATGCGGTTAATTCTACTAGAGACAAGTTTTTTATTGGGTCTAGAGAGTTTAGGGTAGGCGATGTATTTCCCGTTGTAAAAGACGGGAATACGTTCAAAACTAAAGTTATTTCTATCAAATCTACTAGTATAAAATTTCAAAATGTGAATAATAAGGAATACGTAATTAAAAACCTTTTCGATCTACCAGCAGGAATGGCCTCAGGATCGTCATTGAAAAAAATAGATGGCGTATCTCCATCGGGTAGAAATGATACCTCACCACTAAACCTAGATTAAGAGCACTTAAGAATTTTTGAAATAACAATAAAAACACAGCACATACATAAAATGAAAAAAACAATAATCGTATTATTAAGTGGGGCTTTAGCTGCTAATATAGCACTGGCACAAGTACCCGAAAATATTCCACCTAATGTAGAGCAAGTTGAAGTTAGCGAAGGGGCACCCCTATTTGCTAATCCCAATGTTGTAGAAACACCAGTTGAAGGGGAGGTAATACCAGCTGAAGCTGATGTGGCAGATGAAGCAATGGGAGAAGCCGTTAATGTAAGCGAAGCTACAAGTATCCCAGTAGAGGACGAAGACGGTGGCTTTCTCATTCAAGACGCTAATATTAATGATATTTTTCAGCTTTTAGCTCGTAAGGCTGATAAACAGTATTTTCACAATAATCAGCTCAATAGTGAAGAGTTTAAGGTAACTGGTCACCTCAACGGTGATACCAGCCCTTTGAAACAGATGGAAGAACTCGCGTTTCAGTATGGTTTAAGCATGTATGTGAAGGGCAATACAGTCTATGCGATGATGGAGACACAGCTTGAAAAACTTCCAGCTAAGCAATGGGCATACTCTCTTAATTACCTTCGTCCTACGGACATTGAGCAAATCAAAGCACTAATTACACCTATGCTCAGTCCAGGGCGGGGAATAGTAAATTATGAGCCCAAGACAAATACAATCATCATTATTGATAGTATGAAACACATCGAAATGGTGGAAAGTTTACTCAGAAAAATTGACAAACCCAAAGGGCAGATTGTAATAGAAGTCAAGATTTTGAGTGTTGCTAGTACCGTAGGTCAAAACTCAGGCGTAGATTGGACCTCTTCTTTAGGTTCTGACTCTGGAGTATCGCTCAATGTAGCACGTAGTTTGAATAGTGTCTTTGGACTACCAACTAGTGTAACTACTGCTGTCGCTACTAGTTCTGTAGCCGAAATTGGTGGTGGCAATCTGATTTTATCACCAATAGAAATTAATAGTGTTTTAAATGCTCTTAATGAATCACAGCTAGTAACCAATAAATCAAATCCTATTATAATCACTGAGGACAATGAGTCTTCGAATATATCTTTGATTAATCGGATCCCTATTATCACAACGACTACCACAACAGGAACTACAAGTACTTCTGCAGAGGAAGTGAGATACAAAATTGATGAAGGTGATTCTACCGACCCAGAAACAACACGTGAGATTGGTGTTACTGTTTCTATGACGCCTAGCCTACTACCTGATGGAACAATTCGTATGAAAATGAGACCCCGCAGTGCAGTTGTTACTGGAACTGTTGTCGGCGCGACAACTGGTAATGAGTATCCTGAAGTCACGGAAGCGACAGTCGATACTATAGCGCGCATTCCAAATGGTCATTCATTGGTTATTGGTGGATTCTATAGTGAGGCCACCGAGAAATCTGATACCAAGGTTCCTCTTTTAGGCGATGTGCCAATTATTAACTTTTTCTTTAAGTCGAAAGGGAATGAAAAAGTGCATTCAAGCCTCGTTTTTGTGGTAACCCCTACATCTTACGATCCAGCTAATGTGACTAAAAGCAATCGTATGAGTTCTCATGTGAACGATCACTTAAAACTCAAGTCTGGTTACGATTCTGCGGATGACACAAACCCTGGTCCTGGGCATGAAGTGGATTTAAACCGTACCCTCCGTGGTATTCGTTCTAATGTTCTACCGCAGCGTTAGGAGTTAGAATTAATAAAACCTACAAGCCTATAAAATTTGTGAATATAAAGGACGTTTCAATCTTTGGTGAAGATGACGGCACGGTACCCACGGCACCTGGCGTCCCGGATGTTCCATTTTTTAATATTGTGGAGGAGGCGCGTGAAGCGTCTGCGCATGAAGTGCCATTTGCGCTAGAACATGCTCTGATTGGTAGTTTTGCCATGTTCCAGCAGCATGGTATAGCTACTTCCGTAGAGTGTAATCAAGTGGCTGCTGCTGTCAAAAGTGATTGGCGCCAAGGTATTGGCGCTGATCCAATTGAAGCACTTGCCCAACTAAGAGCCAATGAGGGAGAGGTTCTTGATGCTATCGTCGAAGCTATTTCCTCTAAAGTCGCTTCATCCCTCAGTATTAGACCCATGCACGTGCCTTTTGTAGGTCGTCTAATGACTCCTACAGGGTTTTATGAAAAGTATCCAGAAATTGCTAAATTATGTCAGTTGATGATGGTCTTGGTTTCATTTAATGAAGATGCAGATGTTATAGGTTTAACATCTATTAATCCTCATTTTTCTGAGGCTTTATCACATGTAATTGCTGAGGAGTTAAAAAACGAACAGGTTGTAACTCCGCTGATTAGTATTACACGCATGGATTATGTAAGTTGGAGGAAGATGTATGAAAAGCATTTTAGAAAAGGGGTGACTTATGATTGATTTTGATGGGATGCGTTTTAATTCTTTAATTAGTCGAAGAATTAGGGAGGTTTTAGAGGTACATAATCCAAGTTTAGCAGGCTTGGAAAGTGCGCAGCTTACAGCCAAAGTGACAAAGGGTATTTTTATGGCGGCAGTGGCACAGATTAATCAAATGCCTTTTTTTCCAAAGGTTGCTGAGTTTTGTGAAGCAGAGCTTTTAGCTAAATGCGACCCCACAGTTTTGACACGTGGTGGCTTCACGCCTCTTTGCATAGATGGGGGGCGTATTGTCGTTGCAATTTCAAATCCATGGAACCCTGCTGCAGATGAGTATATATCTATGCGTTTCCCGCAGTACGAGATCATAAAAATTGTTACACTTACTTCAGAAATAGGTCGAGCAATTGAAACTGTCTCTGGCAACACAGGCCCAAGTAAAGACGAATTGGAGGCTATTGAGGTGGAGGATACTGGTGATGCTATCAAGGATTTTGATGTCACTAAGGAATACGAAGAGCCGATGGCGCAACTTATTGCGACAATTATGGCAAATGCAGTTAAGCAGAGGGCTTCAGACATTCACTTTAAAGTAGAAAAAGAATCATTTTATTATTCTCTTCGTGTCGATGGTGATATTGGTAAAAAAACAGAGATTTTGATGAAGCTTAAAGATCGTCTTGATGCTTATCTGTTGAATCTGATGAAGTTACCAGCAGAGATCAGAAATACAGTTCCAGGTATCTCTGGTCGTTTCACTATTGGTTACTTTGGTCGATCTATTGATATTCGTTATGAACGCCATAGAACGTATCGAGGATACCATATTACAATGCGTTTGCTCGATAAGGGACACCTCAATGTAGCCCTTGGTAAAGGTTCTCTCGCTTTTGACGAACCTACTTTGCTAGCTCTCGATAAGGTGATGAAGATTCCCGCTGGGATTATTGTGATGAGCGGTCCCACAGGTTCAGGTAAATCGACTACGCTAAATGCTATTTTACGTGAAATGAATACTCCAGATGTTAATATTCTTACATTAGAAAACCCTGTGGAGGATGAAATACCGGGAGTTACTCATTGCGACCTTAAAAGCCCTAAGGACTTTAAACCGATGATAGCTAGCTTTATGCGAAGTGATCCTGATATTATTCTTATGGGTGAGGTTCGCGATATTGAATCGGCAGAGCTTGCCATTGAAGCAGCGGTAACGGGTCACAAGGTTCTTACGACTATTCACACTCCCCGAGCTTCACAAATCATTGAACGTTTTGAGCAGTTAGGCATTGAACGATGGAAGATTGCTCAAACTCTTAAGGCAGCCTGTGCACAGCGCTTAATCAAACTACTCTGTCCTTATTGTAAACAACAACAGGAGGGGATTTCTGATAAAGAACGAGTCATTTACGGTCTTGATGAATCATGGGCTAGCCGGGTTGTATACAATCATGCTGCGGACGGCTGTCAAGAATGTCATCATTCCGGTTATGCAGGGCGTACTGCTATTTTGGAAATTATCCCGATTACGCCTAAGGTTTCTGATATGCTATCTAAGGGAGAGATTACACCATATGAGTTAGAGCAGAAAATTGAACGTGAAGGAGTACTTCCTAACTTAAGAACTAATGGTATTAAATTACTCATGGAAGGTAAAACTGACCTCGCGGCTATTGGTAAGATGATTGACATGAGTACTGACGAATAAGAGCCCTTTAAAATTTAGTAAGCTATGAGCCAATCCCAAGTTAAAACTATGCCAAGATCAGCAGCGGTATCTGTTGACCCTCCTAAAAAATCTTCCTTGTTTGAAGCAAAACCGAGGCAGTTTAAGCAAAAGGAGCTTGTGCAAATGTTTCGTTCTTTAGCGTCAATGTTGAAAGCTCAAATCAATACCAGTGATGCGCTGAAATATTATGCACATGGACATGCTAATCCTGAGGTGACAAAGTCGCTGACTCAAATACACGATAACATCAATAAGGGAATGGCGGTGCATGAAGCTTTCCGGAAGTCCAATAAATTTGATGACATGACCATCGGTCTTATCCAAGCAGGTGGTGATGCTGGTCAGTTAGACAGTGCTTTTTCAGAACTCGGTAAAAGAATCAAAGCTGATTTGTTCTTCAGAAAAAAAATCAAAAAACTTATCATGATGCCCTGTATCGTGATTCCAGTTCTTATTTTAGCATTTATTGCTTCACAGGTGAAAATTGTGCCGCAGATTGAATTGATGATGACTGGTATTGAGGCAGAGGGGCTTGTCGCACTATCTTTTGCAATTAGCCACTTTGTTCAGAAAGTTTGGGTCTATGTTGTTATTGGGCTTATTGCGCTAG
Source organism: Akkermansiaceae bacterium (assembly GCA_051252195.1). Classification (GTDB taxonomy): domain Bacteria; phylum Verrucomicrobiota; class Verrucomicrobiia; order Verrucomicrobiales; family Akkermansiaceae; genus Oceaniferula. Next base: position 211,654 of record JBPOGD010000003.1, read on the forward strand.
GGCTTACCATATGGAGGTCAGATATAGTGAAAAATTTTATAACAAATGTGGCTATGGCGCGTATCCGAATAGTGCGACTTATGGTGATGAGCTTGAGGCAGATGACGATGCTATCTACTATCAGACTTCTCTATGGTAACGGGATTAATCTAGCTAAATCACTGCGCGTAGGTGCAAATAGTGTCAAGAAAACACCTTTTTATCCAGAACTGCTTAAGGCTGCCGAGATGTATGAAAAGTCAGGGGTTCCTATTTCAGCCGCATTTGCTAAATACACTTCTGTCGATCCGCAAGTAGTACATATGTTAGCGATTGGTGAAAAGTCTGCATCTTTGGATAAACAGCTCGGGATGCTCTCGGAAATGTTTGAAGAAGAGGCTGAGGAGCTAATGGAAACTTTTAGTCAGTTTGTAAGTTTTATAGTGATGATGATTGCTGTAGGACTTATTGCCGCAGTTTTCTTGGGAACGATGATGCCTATTTTTATGATGGGACCACAGATGATGCAGGATGCAATGTAAAGAAATAGTGTAATGCAACTTACTAAACTAGATCATTGGCTTAAGCAGAAATTCGTCTATCAAACGTATATTTTCTGTTTGCGTTTACCTGAAAAAAAATTAGGTAGAGGTGTGTCTGTTAAATCGCTTGAAACAGTAAAAACAGGAGATTTTAAGTACAAACTTGTTATTAAGGACAATAAAGTGGCTGAGAGAACGTTCTCTATACTTAAGAGTGAGCATATTATGCATGCTACCCATATTGTTAATGGCAAAGGATTGCTGAATAAATGGATTATGCCCGATAAAGGTAGAAGTTTTACTTGGCAGATGGTTGGGCGCTTATTAATTCTAATGACTTTATGCACTGTTTGTATAGGCGTATATAAGCTGATTCAGAATCCTGAATTTATGAGTAAATTAAGTTCTGCTTTAGATGAAATTAAGGTGAATATGTAATAACTTGCTTCCTAACTGCTTATTTTGAAAATCTTTTTAATATGTTAATAATAAAACTAATATGAAAAAAATATCTATTTACGAAAAAGAAAAGACTTTTCGCCAAGGTTTGACCCTGATTGAAATGACAGTCGTTATTCTTGTAATACTATTGTTGGTAGGTGTATCAGTTCCTTCAGTGAGTGCTTATAGGCAGTGGTCTATAGGGACTCAGGCGTCGCAGTCACTGAGGGAGATATATACTGCTCAGCGTACATACCTTGCTGAGAATCCAACAAAAGATGTGACAACTATAGTAGAAGGGGATATTATTCCTTACTTGTCAAATGGTGCGACCAGTTTACCTATTATTAAAGATGTGGATGGAACTGCGCTTGTTGTCAACTTGGCAATAAGTCCACCTGTGATTATAGGAACTGACGGAAATGACCCTTCAGGTAGCGATACAGACGGTCTTTGGGACTTAGGAGAATAATGAAAATGAAAAGTCATTTCTTCAATATTGTAAACCGACTCGTTATCTTGATGATGAGTTGTGTTTTATTACATGCTGATGAGGCGAATCGCCCGGGTGATCTACACGCTTCATATCAATTCATCGGTGAATATGAGACTTATGCAGAAACGCGTTTGGAAAGAGGACAGGTGATTTCATCGTTAGTTGCCACCTTGATTTTTAGAGTATATAGCGACGGTGTAGATGTTAGGGTTTATTGTGTAGGCTTAGATGACGAGAATTTTACAGCTTATCAAATTTATCAATCTAATGGGATAGGGGTGAGTCATTCACCGGGTGAGATCGATTACATTGCTGGAGTGCAAGCTAGCTGCACACAAGGTGAAATGTTACGCCAGATTAGTTTAACTAGGGAGAGCCTCGTCATGGTGAAAATGCCAACAAGATCTGAAAGAGTTATTGTAACAAATGCAAAAGCAACGCAAAATGTATTTTCACAATCTAATTCAGCTCCGTAGAGGAAACTTTTAGAATTTATTTATTATCATGTCTCTTGAACCGCTACCCACAAAGCAACTTGTATCTGTATCAAGTAGTCAACCTCGCGCCGCAATTAAGGTCGAAGGTTCTCATCAACAGCGCCAGTCTGACAACAGAGCCGTCGAAGGTGGGTCAGTGTATCCTTGGCTACTGGCAGCGAGTACCTGCTTATCTATGGTGTTATGCTGGATGTATGTGACAAAACCAGTCATCGTTTCCTCAATGGACGAGGCCATGTCAGCTGAAATGAGTGAAGATTTAGCCGCTTTTTCTAGTGAAGGGGGAGGAAAAGGTCAGCTAGTTCTGAAAAGTGACATAGCTGAAATCGATGACCAAGAATCTGGGCTCAATTCTTTAGTTCCCTCAGAAGAAGTGCTTCCAGGCTCTAATGAGTCAGAAGATGAGTCTGATTCAGCTATAGTGGATCATGTTGCAGCACCATTACTTGATGACTTTCAACGCAACGGTTGGGAGAAAACAAATCTTAAGGTGCAGCATATTCGCAATGCTGATTATGGAAATGGTCAGATTGAAAAAATATTTATTGATGTACCCGTTTTCTACCAGACACGAACAATGCTCTGGACACCTGAAGATGTGCTTACAGCGCGGGATATACTATCTCGTCTCATGGTTTATGAAGGCAATATCAGTCAACTGAAGTCTGAGGGGGAAGCTATCCTTCGCGACTGGAATCAGCTTTTGGAGAAAAGCGTTCCTAGTGAGGCTCTGCGTGCAGATAGTCCCACCTTACCATATAATCATTCTAGTTTTGGAAGCAGTAAGGCAGAATCACTTGGCGATTCCTTGATTAAATTAGAAAAACAACCCTTATCTACTGATGAATAAAATATTGATTACCACACTTCTATTGACCGTTCGTTTGGTTGCTGAGCCTGCGGCTGAGCCAGTAGATAGTGCAGAGCTCATAGTGGATACGACTGAAAAAGTATCTGAGATAATGGAGGAGATTTCTGATGAGGCCAAAAAGCTCCTAAATGCTGAAGAGTTGGACGAGGGTGTAGTAGAAGATAATAATGATGAGCCAGTTATGATTACCATTTCTGACCTCAATCCTTCTTTAGAGGATGACACCGAACAATCAAAATCGAACGATGGGATAGAAGTTCAGGTTGAACTAAGCGGGGTTTCAGATGGTGAGGAAATTAACTCCAATGAAGTGGTAATCACTGCACCTTGGCCAGCTAAACCTCAGCCTGCTCCAGCAGGGTGGGAATATACGCCTGCACCTGAAAGTTTAGAAAATTACAGTACCAATGTGAAGCTCAGCGGTGGCAAGAGTATCGATCTCTCAATTACACCTCTCGTCCTTGTACCTACTCAAGATGGTATCAGCGCACTGCGGATATCAGAACCTGGATATAACTCTGAACAATACCTGAATCAAACGGAAACTGTTGGGGCATTGCTTGAGGCACTCAATATCGAACTTGCGGAGAAAGAAATACAAGCCGCAAAGTCTATTAATAATTTGCAGCAACTACTCTCATCTTTACCAAAATAAGCTTATGAATAATCTCACGTTCATTCTTACAACACTCTCATTGGGAGTGATGACAGGCATTTCAGGAAGTCATTATTTCCAGGTGAAAACAATGGTGGAGAGATATGAAATAACGAGCCAACTACCAGTGGAATATCTTTCAGGAAAAACATTAAGCGTAATTGAGAATGTTAAGAAAGATTTTCATGAGTTACCCCAAGATGAGCCTGAGAGCATTTTAAAAAGTGTAAACGGAAACATGAAGGAGTTAGACACTCAAAATTCTCAACAAACATACGATGAAGCACTGTTGAAAATGGCTCAGTTAGCTCAAAAGATGAATTTAGATCAGGATACTATGCGAGCTAAACAAGAGGCAATGAGCAGACAGCTTGCTGAGACCAATAGAGATCTTGCGGAGGCCAATTTTAGATTGGATGCTCAGAGTGATTCATTTAAGCCTCTCAGGGTCGACAGGGATGCTCCTAGTCGTTTTGATGGCAGAGCCTATGAATTTAACGGCGACGAGGACCTTCTCCCGTCTAAATAGTTTGCTTCTGGCCCCCTTTTGATCGTGGTGTCATGGATGAAGTCCCACGTCCAGACCTGGCCTCGACGAGCTGCCTTCTTCGGGTGCTGTCCCGTGGAGATGCCCCGGCGGCTTTGTTTTTTCTTGGGGGGAGGAACTTGTAAACATTCCTCGCGACGCACCTTACGCACCCGCTCGCTGCTTACACGCAGTCCACGGTTTCTCACCAGCCTACCCACCTTGTCCGAACCAAGTTCGGGGTGTTCTATGCTCAGATCAACGATGGCCTTATCGATTTCTGTCTTCTTAACGGAGGGGTACTTTGGTCGGTAATGTAATGTTGAGCGGTGCACACAGAAGTAGCACGAGGCCTTGCACTGCGGCGAATAGTGCGTAATTTCGGCGGTGCGCCGCACTTACAGTTTTTTCAAGTGCCTCTTGCGGGATTTTGACGCCGAGCATCGCGTCGGCATACATCTTCTTGAGTTCACCGTTTTCTTTTTCAAGCGCTTTGAGCCGCTTGGCATCCGCCACGTCCATCATTCCTTACTTCTTGCACCAGCGGTGCAGGTAGCCACGGATATTTGTGTCTTTTCTGTTTGTTCATGTTGTTTGGATTTGGATGTTACCAAACCCTCTCACTCAACATGGACCACTTTTTCTGGCGGCGGCCACTTCGTATAAAAAACCCCTATTGAACTTAATCAATAGGGGTTTTTATATTTAATCAATCTGATAATCTTACTCCGACCCTACAATGTTGGCGTTTATTACCATATGTTCTTTAACAAACGTCATGTAGTCATGAATTATCACGTCATCAGGCGCTGCAAAAGGCGTCTTTTCTATAAGCTCAAGTGTAAATGTTCCTTCATCAACGATAGCTTTATCGAGTTCATTTTGCTCATACGAATTCGTGTAAGGTGTATCTGTATCTGCTACGCCTCTGATAGAAGTTACGATTTTCTCAGCACCGTTTGGATTATTATCATATGCGCCACTGTAGTACTGCAAGTAGATTTCTGATCCTGGATAAACATTAGTTACAGTTACTAGAAGAGGAGGCACTGCAGCATAGACTTCTGCCTGAACATTTAAGCTATCATCATCAAAACCTGTAAAAGAGCCATTTGAAGTAGGGAATATTTTGATTTTTTTAACATCAAGCTGTGTCTCAGGATTAGTATTGGCATAGATTGTATAAATTTCCTCACCAGCAATTGTCGTATTTGGAGTATAAGTGTAAGGATAAGCACCATTAGCTGTGAACGTATTTTCTAGAGTGAATAAGGCTGATCCTTCAACGGTAAGTGTATCCTCGGCATATGAGTATGCTTCATGTACTTGGCTCACTGTTTTAGTTCCTAATGTCGTTGCTGCCGTGGAGATATTGCTTACAACTAACTCAAATGAATAACCCATATCAACTCTAGTCTTTTTAGATCCATCAGAATACGTAAAAGAATCTGGAGATGTAATAATAGCGTCAATTGCTGGCATAAAAGCATCTGATGAAGCTTCATTGAGTAATATAGCCTCGATATCAGTGTTTTTAAGGGTGTAAAGACTGTACAGTGCGCTACCATAGACACCTTCTAACGCAGTTCTCGTGCCTGCACTGGCTAAATCATCCATATGATGTTTTGTTATAACATCTACGCCTTCAACGTTGACTGTATGTGTTTCTACGATGAAATTTACATAATCAGATTCATCAGCACATAATAATGAGGCTGATAAGAGAAATAAAGAGATTGTTTTTTTCATAACGATTGTTTGTTGAACATATTAAATATTATTTTTTGTCTATTTCTGGTGGTAATAGAGCGGACAGTTGAACTGAAATGGGGCCGTTTTTATAAGTTGCTACAATGATCTTTCCCATACTTTTGTATGCATCGATTTTTTTTGGGTCGATAACCTCCTTACCTCTTGCTTGATTGACGGTCACTTCGATAGTGTGTATCCATCCCGAATTCTTTTTTTTGAAATCGGTCCAATTCAGTAAAATCCCCGTTGGTTTATTAACTATTTTACTTTTATAGCGATCAGGTACATAGATAGCTGCACTTTTTGGTATTAATGTCCAATTCCCTCCACTTGCAATCAATGTAGAAGACTCGACCAATCCAGGTTTTTTCTTTCTGGTAGTGGTTGATGTCTCATTATTGGAAGTGGCTTGGGCACTAGCTAGTGAAGATAGTAAACATGAAAATCCTATGGAAATAATGCAGATTGCTTTTGTTGACATATGAAATATTAGTTCTCATCTGCATCAACAATGAACTCGACTAAGATGATAGTATCCTGCATGTCAAAACCTGAATGGTCAGGGTCAGAGTGAGTTAATTCTGCAGCATAGAGCATGTCCATAGGTCCTAATTCGATTTTAGTAGTTTCATCATTAACGTATGATCCTAGGAATTCTGCTACTGAAGCCTGATCTGAGTGTCCAGCTGCTATACCAGGTACTGCATCACCGTTTACTAGAGTAGTTACATTCGATGAGTTATTGTAGTAGTAAGGATATTCAATTGTAGTTGTAGTAGATTTTTTGCCTTTTTTCCCACTACTCGTTGTAGTGATAATATCGTTAACTTTAGATCGGAATTGAATCGTTGTTCCTTCTGTTAGCTCTACTGTGACTACTGCCTCTTCGGGAACATCTGTTCCTACACCGTTATAGATAGTTGTCCATGTGTTCTCTGTAGAGAACTTCATTTCTGTCGTAGAGGGATACTCTGAAGTGCCATCTGTAATACCTACTCCGACAACTGTGATCATTACTGTTACATCTTCGGTTACTTCGTTGGTTTCAGGGTCAAATGGTAGTTCTGTTACCGGATAAGTAATCTTCCATGTCAGGTCAGGCTTTGATCCAGCAATCATGACTGCCTGTGTTACGTCGATAGTTCCCGTAGGTGTCTCATCAGCGATGGCATAACCGCTGAGTATTAGACTACAGGAAAGTAGGGTAGCTGATTTGATTGTGTTTTTCATTTTTTTATTAGGTTGATTATTTTTTGTTAGGTCAAACTATTCATAGTTCTATATGAATATCAAGTCTTTTTGTTATTTTTCTCTTACAACTACCATCCAGTTCATCATGTTGATGGGGGGGAGTGCTCCAGGGTGTGTGATAGAGGTGAGATCTGCTGATATGTTGTTGATGTCTACAATACCACCGGTTCCTGATTTTAAGTCGAGTAGGTTAACCGTACCGGCGCCGTTTAGGCCAATAGATCCAATTTGACCATTCACTTCAACGGGTACAGCACCTAAACGATTTCCGTAGCGCTTTTCAGGTGAGAATATAGAGACTGGAGGGTGGAAGGCATCTCCTGTAGGTGGCTCATAGCCTGTTGGAAGATCTGCTTCATCTAGAGCTGTCGTGTTAAAGGCACCATCAAAAATAAGCCGCATATTAGATACTAAGGAGAAGCCATTTGTATATGAACTAAGGTCCTGTGCGTTTTTTAGGATGATTGAATTAGCTGTATCGTAATCAGTTGATGGGTTTTGTATATCAGTGTTAACAGAGTCGGTGTAATCAGCATTTATAGACAGTGAGTTATTAATAGTAGGGGGGTCAGCACCTAGGTTTTGAAGGTAAGGTTCTAGACGATCCATATAAACATTTATTCTTGGTGATCCTCCTGCTAGCGAAGTGTGAAAAGGGAAAAGAAGTCCTTCCGAACTAGTCGGGGAAGGCCAGGTTCCGTCTAATGTGCTTGGGTTAAGAGTAACTTTAACTCCCCCCACTAAATATCTGATTTGGAGGCTTGTTGGGGTTTGGTTAGCTGCTGCGCTTACACCTGTGATATCGACATTTATAGCACATTGATGTGCTCCATTACTATAGTAATTCCAAGAAGTTGGGGATACAGCATTTATGCTGTCTACTGTAACAGCATTGGCTGCTGTCATGTCAGCTTGGCCAGCAAATCTGTCGTAGAATGAGATGTCGCGGTTGATGGGAATAAAAGCTACTCTGCCGCCGTCGGATGAGGCGCTTATAGGGAATGTGGTTTGTGCTGACTGAGCATATTCACGTAAATCGCTAGCCATGGGGTTGGATCCGGCAGAGGTGCTCTCATCGCCAGTGATTGTAGAGTTGTTAAATGTGGTTCCCCCAGATAGGGTGACGCCCCTACGGCTTGTAACTGAGTCGATTGCAAAATCTCCTGTTGTGGAGAGTTCTTCAGCGAAGACAGCCCCTCCGATACTGATGTCTGCACCCCAGGCTAGACCGTCGCTATGCGCACCAAAGGTGGCCGCAGAATTTGCGCTGAGAGCTAGCTGTGAAGGAACCTCATAGATGGAGAGTATGTATTGCTTGCTTTGATTAGTTAGGTTTGTTGTTCCGGCATCTTCAGCCGCGAGATTTAAGTTGAAGCTCCACCAGTTGTGTTTTGCAATGAGGGTATCAGAATTATTATAATTAAAGTGAGAGGATGGTGTTGGAACGAGGTTGTATTGCGGGTAAGCAACTACAGATGCACCAACCCATTGATCAGCATGGGTGGCATATGATTTCTTGTGAGTAATTAGTGGGAAATTTCTGTCTATATCTCGAATTGCATCCTGAGTCGCTGTAAGGGGGGCTGGGTAGTCAACTGACCCAGCAAATTGAACTCCGGGACTTACTGAGCCAGCACCTAAGTTTGGTGTAACAACGGTATTCCAGGTAAGAGTTTTTTGTAAACCAGTAGTTGTGTCAATTCCAGTATCGCCTACATTTCCTTTTCTCGTATTAGCTGCTATCAAATTTAGATCGGTGAGCATAACATTATTTTCATTTACAGCTGTTTGTGCGTTAGAATGAATGATCGAGTTTTCAATGATGTATTGCCATCCAGTAAGAGTAGGGTCGCTCAATGAATTATCCTTCATGCATTTTATCGCTACATTAGGTGTGTTGGCGACCATGGCTCTGAGAAAGGCTTCTTCTCGCTGCTGGTAGTCGCCCCTTAGGCTGTTGTTTTTCACAGTGAGCTGAGATTCTACCGTCGTTTTGTACATTGATACAAGAATGATCATGAGGAAGGCCCCAATGGACAGTACAGTGAGGATAGAAGCGAAGCCTTCTCTCATGCTACCGCTGATTGAATGTGATGTATGAAAGTGCTTCATCGCTGAGTGGTGGTTGAGTAAGTGATGGATTCAGCGTTTGGCCCGCTGATTGTTGTTCTGAGGACGCCACCCAAGACGGTGTGAACAACGCTTGTAGCTTGTTTGGAAATATTCCAGCTCGGAGAGCCATAAACGATACTTGCAAGGTTGTCAGTATAGTAGTAATCGAGACTATTAGTGACGGGGTCAAAGTCGATGACCCCATAGGTGGAAGCCGCAGCAATTACCGTTGGGTCTACTAGGGTGGCAGTGTTTATTTGGCCGGAACTCTGAAAGACGATGACGAGCGTATTGCCGTTTACTATTGTCGGGTTTGTAGATGCGACGGCATCAGCAAAGCTGGGGTAGATCCTGAAAGCGGAGCCTCTGGAGACGATGCGATTTAGAGTATTATTGATCTGTGGTGCGTCTGCAATGAGGAAGTTCTGTGTTTTGAGAATATTGAAGGCGCTAATCTGATTGCTCATCAAAGAGAGTGCTGTAGCAGATATCATTAATCCTACTAAGATCATCACTGTCATTTCAACGATCGTGTAGCCTTTGTTTCGATAATGTAGATTGAGTTTCATTACTGTGATCTGACTACGGTTCGGGATTTGTAATAGGTGTTACTATTTATTGTATAGGTGAGGATGCTTTGAAGTGACCAAGTTTCTACCTCCGCTGGATTATCAGCAATGGTAGTTCCGACTGACCCGCCTGCAGCTGGCATGTTGTTGGTGTCTGCTACGCGCGTACGAGTTACCGTGCCAGTGAGCACCACGCCTGATGGTAAGGTGCCTAAATTCACGTCACTCAAGGTTGCATAAAGTGGGTAGATTGGCCATGGGGACGCTCCGTTTGTAGCTACGTCAGTATCATTTATTACCTCAAAACTAATACGCTCTGCATAAGCTTGTTCGTAGCTCATGTAGGCATTTGTCATGGTTTGGTAGATGGTCCAGCGGCGTGGAGCCGTAAGGTCGATACTGCCTTTGAGGGTGATCAAGCTGAAGGCGCCAAGTAGAACTAAAGCAATAGTCATTTCTATGAGTATGCTGCCATGAGCAAGGTTTTTTCTTGGCTTGCTATGACTTAGCGCGAAGTTATCTTTTCCCAGATGTCTGAAACAGTTAAACGATCTTTTATGCGATGTGCCATGTGGCTGTGTGCCGTATGTTTTTTGGGTGGGCATGGTGTCTCTGCGCAAGCTATTTTGGCTCCTCCCTTTGGGCTGCAGTGGGGAGATACTCCGGATAAGGTGCTTCAGTGGGCTGAGACTCAGAAACTTGATGTTCTGGTGAAGATTCCCGGGAAGAGACCTGAGATTAGGGAGTTTCGTGTGTCTGCTGAGCACGGGTCTCTGCCGAGTCATCAGGCGCATGCGCTTGAGGCTCGATATCATTGGGGGAAGTTGTATGAGGTGTCTCTTCATTATGGTTCTTCAGCAGATAAAACGGCGGAGGTTAAAGTGAATTTTGAGAAATTAAAAACGGCAATGGCGGTGAAGCATGGGGTTTTTCAGGCTAACAACAAGCAGGAAAGTAAGGATGATGGTTATATTCAAAGGTCAGTATCTTACCATGTAGAGCCAGTTTCGGGTTTGATGTTGATGATTATTTTCACGGAGTTAGAGGATGTTGTGCGTAAAAAAGAGACGGCCCGTTTTTCTTTGCTCTATCGCAATCATAACATTTTGCCGAAGGAGTGATAGGTTATAAATTTTTACTTTTTGTTAGTTCATCCATGATGTCCATGGGCCAGCGGGTGTATCTTGTTCTTCAATGAATTTCCATGCAACTTTGTAGCCACTTCGGATTCCTAAAAAGTTCCGGACAGCGGGGCTGATGTCGATGCCAGCGTTGGCGTTGGGGTTGGGCTTAGGTTGATGTCCAAGAAAGACGTATTGATAGTCGTCGGTGTGAAAAGGGCCACAGTCTTCCCACTGAGCGTAACAAACCTTACCACGGTAGTGAATGGCTACCCAGCGTCCTTTGCAGACAGATGCCCAAGAGCCTTTGTAGGACTTCCAAAACCACGGGATGACTTTTGCTGCTTCAGGATGATGGTCACCACTAGGAGAAATGTCATTATAAGGTAAGGCGATATAGAAAGGGTTTAGTTTCGGTGTAAATTTAGCAGGGTTGTGGCCGTTTCGCTCAGCGGGGTGATCTTCGCCACCAAAATTAGTTTGCCAATTAGGGTCCCAAGAACTTGCGTAGTTAGGTGTGGGGTTGCGTTCACTGGGTTTTTCTCCTACCCAGAAGACAGTCGCTGTAACACCTCTGCGCCATGCATCGTTTACTTTTGGTAATGCTGTATGGGTTTCTTGCACGATGATTGCTTTGGGTGGGGTGTTAAATGGACAAAGTATGTTTGGTATAGCGAGGCGGCGATTTTCTATGAACTCTGCGTGGCTTTTTTCAACGCGAGCACTGATGTCATAGATGCTTGAATCTAAGCTCTGTTGTGTGAGAGCAGGTTTTGCTATTGCAGGTTCTACTGCCAACATTATCGTTAGACTGATCATGACCGCAAAAAGGTTACTTTTTTTATTCATTTTCAATTAGTAATAACTGTTAGTTAGGGGCTGTTAAGTACAATTATTTTTAATAGTCAAATATTTTTTATGATAGGATAACTTATCAAGTATCTTTTCCGAGGGCAAGTTTTTTCCTATCGATGCAAAGACGTAGGTTTCAGGCCATTTGAAATAAGTAAAAAAAACCTCACTACCAAAAAGGTAGTAAGGTTAGAAAGTTAGGATAAGTTTAATTGTTAGACGTTAAAGCGAAACTCTACAACATCGCCATCTTTAACAACATACTCTTTGCCTTCGATGCGGAGTTTACCAACATCACGTGCAGCTGACTTAGAGCCTGCTTCGATGAGGTCGTCATAGGCAACTACTTCTGCGGCGATGAAGCCGCGCTCGAAGTCGCCGTGGATGACTCCCGCAGCGGCTGGGGCTTTGTCTCCATTACGGATAGTCCATGCTCGGGTTTCTTTTTCACCACTGGTGATGTAAGTGCGGAGCCCCAAGAGGTGGTAAACAGCTTTAATGAGTGTCGATACTCCGGAATCGGTAACTCCCATGTCTGCTAGGAATTCGGTGACTTCATCTGGCTCAAGATCCACAAGCTCTTCTTCGATTCTAGCAGAGATGACGATGCTTTCGGCATTGTGTGCCGCCGCTGCGTAATCGACCACTCTGGCTACTAGGGGATGGCTTTTGGGGTCTTTTTGTGCCTCAGAGAGTTCGTCCTCAGAAACATTGCAGGCGAAAATGGTGCGTTTTGAAGACAGCAGGAAGAAGTCGCGGATTAAAAGCTGTTCATCAGCAGTAAGCTCTAGTGTGAGTGCTGGCTTGCCGTCTTCGAGGTGGGGGACGAGCTTATCGATGAGCTCGATTTCCTTCTGAGACTCTTTATCGCCACTCTTTGCCTTTTTGAGACGAGACGATTTTCTTTTTTCGAGTACGAGTAAATCGGAGAGAATGAGCTCGCCGTTGATGATTTCGATATCACGTATGGGGTCAACGCTTCCTAGTTCGTGAATGATGTCATCGTTTTCGAAACAACGAACTACCTGAAGGATGGCGTCAACCTCGCGGATATTGGATAGGAATTTGTTGCCCAAGCCAGCACCTTCTGACGCGCCTTCGACAAGACCTGCAATATCTACGAATTCAATAGCGGCAGGGATGATTTTCTGTGTGCTGTTGAGTTTTGCTAAAACATCGAGTCGCTCATCGGGTACTGTGACGACACCTACATTGGGCTCGATGGTGCAAAATGGATAGTTGGCTGCTTCCGCATTTCGCGTACGAGTGACAGCATTAAAGAGAGTTGATTTACCAACATTGGGGAGGCCTACGATTCCTGCTTTGAGCATAGCGGCGGAGGCTATTGAGAAAATTACGAATTGCAATCTGTATATTTTGTAAATCGTGTATTTGAATTTGACCTTGAGGGCAAACATGGCTTGTGTGCCGACATGCAGCAAATTTTACTGAAGTCAAAAATCCATCGTGCGTGTGTTAAAGTAGCCGATGTTGATTACGAGGGTAGCATTGAAATTCCATCTGATCTGATGGAAGCCGTAGGTTTGTGGGAGGGTGAGCGCGTGCTCGTCACTTCAGCTTCTAAAGGCGGTCGTCTAGAAACTTATGCTCAAGCAGGGCCTCCGGGAACCGGGAAGATCATCATGAATGGTGGTGCAGCTCATATTATCAAGGCAGGTGAGCGTATCACGATTATGGCTTTTGGTATTTCTGAAACGCCTATTTCGCCGAAAAAAGTCGTTTGTAATGAAGAGAATGAGATCATTCGCCGCGTGAGTTAAACTCAAAATCACTTGGTTTCTGAAAAAAGATCACGAAAAGTGTTAAATCGCGGCTTTACAAGCAGCAATCACTTAACCATATTCCCGCGCTCATGACTCCTCTATTTGCAGCTGATTGGCTTAGTATTTCAATAAATCTCTTGCTGGTGATTCACGTAATCGTGTGTCTTCTCCTTGCATTACTTGTGCTGATGCAGCGCCCTAAGCAAGAAGGTCTTGGTGCAGCTTTTGGTGCAGGTCTCACGGATCAAGCGTTTGGTGCTCGTACCACGGATGTTTTGCAGAAGGGTACGGTTTATCTAGGCACCCTGTTTTTCATCGTAACTCTCGTATTGGCGATTCTTATTGGTAAGCGTCAAAATGATAACCCAACTTTAAAAGGGATCGTTGATGATGAGCTGACTGTAGAGTCTGTGGAAACAGCTGGTTCGCCAGTGGATGAAGAGGCGGTCACCATGCCTGAAATTCCTGAAGCTCCCACTCCTCCTACGGAAGCGGAGGTGCCAGAAATACCCACACCGGAGACAGGTGCTACTGAGTAAAATATTACTCCAGTGAATAATCAATCTAGTGCAGAAGACGATGTCCCAGTATGGGCGCGCTCTTCTGCATTTTTGTTGAAACCTGATAGTTCTCCTTATGGGTTTATAGATACTAAGGGGCGCAAGCATCTAGCACAGAGTGCCGCAGAGCTTGCAGAGAAGTTAGATAGCTCCACCTTTAGTTTTGATTTTTTATGGACACCAGATAGTGAGCGTTTGGTAGTGCCCGAGCAGTTAGAGCTTGCTCATAAGCCATTACGCAAGAGGCAGCGGAAACATGCTGACTTGGAAATCACGAACGGCTTGAGAATGAGTGCGTTATTTGGTGCTATGTTACTATGGACTACTTATGCTGCGTGGCAGAACAGCGGAGGTAGATTAGAGGCGATCTATTCAAACCAAATATCGGGAGTGAGCGCCTTGCTTTTGTTGATTTTTGGTTTGATCCCTCTTTATCAGGGCTGGAAATTGCGTCGACATCTCAATACAACTCGATCTAGTTGTTTGTTAGGTGAAGTGCCAGAAGCGCAGTTTGACGCTTGGCTTGCTGGGCAGAAGGTACCTGTGACTTATTTTTTGATAGCGTGCATTTCAGCATGTTTGCTAACACAGCTGCTGATTGAGTTTGGGAGTTTTTCCTTTCACGAATCGGTTCTCAATGCTGGTTTATTAAAGCGAGAGGCGCTAAAATACCCTGAAGTGGCAGACGGTTTGGCATCTTGGCGTTTCCTTACAGCGCCCATGCTCCATGGGAATGTCATTCACTTTTTGATGAATGCTGGCGGTATTTTGTATCTGGGGAGAAGGATCGAGCTTCTAGCACGTTGGCCTCATCTGCTGATTGTCTTTGTTGTTTCGATGTGGGTCGGAAGCTTGGCTACCTATCAGTGGGAACCTGAAAAGATATCCGTAGGCGCATCGGGTGGACTGATGGGCTTGCTTGGCTTTTTATTGATTTTTGAGATTTTGCATCCACGCTTGGTACCACGTCCTGCGATGAGACGCCTATTAGCGGGTTTACTACTCGTGATAGTGACTGGGGTTTTGGGTGTTAGCTTCATCGATAATGCGGCACATGCTGGTGGATTGCTAGGCGGCGTGATTTATGCGGCAATTGTTTTTCCTCGCTCTGCGTCTTTTCGGCGTCCAGCTTCAATTCAGCGGGATCAAGTATCGGGCTATTTGGCAGCTTTAATGTTAACGGTAATAACTATTTTTAGTGTGCTTAAAATACTCGCTTAGTATTAGAGTAATCTGAGCGTGCTGAGAGAAAATAATGAGTCGATTATCTGATATACGGGGAACGCGGAAGCAGTGGGCTTATGGCTGGCTGGCTTCTTTTGCGATGCGACTCGTGGGAATGACCTTGCGATACCGTTTAGATGATCCGAGTGGTCAGCGGGCAAAAGCGGAAACGGGGGAACCGATGATTTGGATTTTCTGGCACAATGCGCTCTTCGCGGCACCGTTGACAAAAACGCGATTTAGCGGAAGGGCTCCAGCGAGTGCGTTGGCAAGTGCAAGCAAGGACGGTGCGGTGATTGAAGCGATGATTACGAGTTTCGGAGTGAAGACTATTCGAGGCTCGAGCTCCCGACGCGGTGTGGCTGCCTTGATCGCGCTAAAGAAAGCACTCAAGGCAGGAGAACATCTTTTTATCACACCCGATGGTCCACGCGGTCCGCGCTATGAGCTTCAGCCCGGGGTGGTGAAATTAGCTCAATCGTCCAGTGCACCAGTGATAGCAGTGCGTTTCAGCTACTCATCATGCTGGAGAACGAACACGTGGGATCGATTCCGTATCCCTAAACCTTTTAGTAAAATCACGATCCACGTAGAAGAACCCATTTATGTACCGTCTAAATTAGATGAAAATGATTTTGAAACTTATCGGAAAAAAGTGGAAGGTGTCCTTAGGCGAGGAATAGACGACTTAGTAGAACCCAAATAAATTTATGAATATTGTGAATAATGGAGTGATTGACGGAAAAGCAGTGGCTGAAAAAGTCTTGGCAGAATGTGCCGAGGACATTCAATCTCTCAAGGCGTCGGGGGTAGTTCCTGGTCTTGCTGTGGTGCTTATCGGCGAAGACCCTGCTTCGAAGGTTTACGTTAGTTCCAAGGTTCGCAAATGTGAAGAACTAGGGCTTCACTCACGGAAAATTGAACTGTCCAAAGAAGCTACACAAGAAGAGGTGCTTGCTGTTGTTGAGGAACTGAATGCCGATCCGCAGATTCATGGTATCCTTGTTCAGTCGCCACCGCCGAAGCACATTGATGAAGATGCGATTGTGCGTGCTATTGATCCCGCTAAAGACGTCGACGGCTTTCACCCCGAAAATGTCGCGAAGCTGACAATGGAAGATCCTACAGGGTTTGTCGCCTGCACACCTGCTGGTTGTATGCGCTTACTGCAAGAGGCGGGCGTGGAAACTTCAGGTGCTGAAGCAGTTGTGATCGGTAGAAGTATGATTGTGGGCAAACCGATGGCACTTCTGCTCATGAGTAAGGCGGGAAATGCGACGGTTACCGTGGCTCATTCTCGCACGAAAGATTTGGCGGCGGTTTGCCGTCGTGCCGATATTGTTATTGCTGCGATTGGGATGCCTGAGTTTGTTACTGCAGATATGGTGAAAGAAGGAGCAGCTGTGATTGATGTGGGGATTAACCGTGTCGAAGATGCTTCTTCTAATAGAGGGTATCGTCTCGTGGGTGATGTTGCTTACGATGAAGTTGCAGCTAAGTGCTCTGTCATCACGCCTGTTCCTGGTGGAGTGGGTCCCATGACAATTGCGATGCTGATTTCCAATACCGTGAAAGCCGCGCAGCAGAGTTTGTAATTATCGACTGCGGAGAATTTCTCCTAAAATATCAATGAGTTGTTGCCTGAGGGGTTTGCCTTCTTGGGTGATTTCGCGCTGTAGATTTTCATACTCTACTCTGCCTTCGGGCGTCTCTATTTTTACAGGAGTGTAGCCGTATTGGCTGAGGTCGTATGGGCTTGCACGCATATCGAGTTCACGGGTTTTGAGCGCGAGCTGGAAGCACTTCCAATGGAGGTCACTACCGATCCATGGCATACACTTGGACGCCCACTTATAAAGATCCATGTTGGTATGAAGGCAACCTGGCTGCTCGAAATTTTCGCGGTCGTCGAGTGTCGGCTGGATTTTGTTAAAGCCAAGGGCAGGCGGGGTAAAAAAACGGAAAGCGTCGAAGTGGCTGCAGCAGATGGGGCGGGTTTCGACAATTTGATCAGTCTCCTCTCGAGAAAAACGCAGTGGTGCAGTTTCGCGGTGCCGAATATCAATGCCCGCTTGATCGGTCTTATAAACCATCGCCCACTCATGCATGCCGAAGCAGGCGAAGTTGGCGGGACGGTGCTGGGTGAGACTGAGTAGATTGTGAATCCAGCTCATGCGCTTGACCTCCTTTTCTAAGAGAATACCAGGATCGAGTGTAATATGATTAGCTGAATTTTGATAATGTTTCGTCTGATAAAGTGCGGGGGGCTCATCGCCCTCAAACTCAAGTGTCGCTCCTAAGCCGGGATGCCAGTTTTCCAGTTTTGAAAGAGAAAAAGGGTAGTAGGTGAAAAGGAAGTCGTAAACGGGGTGTTTGTCTCTGGAATCCTTACGCTTGCGGTGCGGCACTGTCCACTTGGTTACAGCAAGGCGGTGGCGACTTGCATGCTGTTGCCATTGAGTTTGTGGAAGGGTGTGAGGCATTATAGTGTAGTTTTTTTGGCAAAATATAAGACGTGAAGGCTGGTGAGCAAACAGTTTTATAGCTGAGGTGGCCCTGCCGTGATACTTGCAGAAACGTGGGGGCAGAGAGTCGAGAACAGGTTTTTGAGATGGGAGAGATCGCCTGAGGTGAAGACTTCGCAATTTGTTTGTATTTCCTTGTTCAGTTGTTCGTTAAGCAATGTTTTGACATGCTTAGCCACCGCGGCTCCAGTGTCGAGAATGTGGACATCGTTGCCGACAGCTTGCTGAATGAGAGGTCGGAGAAAGGGGTAATGGGTGCAGCCGAGCACGAGCACGTCGGCACCAGCATCGATCAGTGGGCGGGTTTCTTCTTCGATGATATCTAGGGCGTTTTCTCCTGTGAGTTCGCCGCGTTCCACGAGTTCGACAAAGCGTGGGGCCGAGCGGGTGATGACCTTGACTCCTCCTGAGTGAGTGTTGAGAAGTTTGTGATATTTTTCTCCTGAGATCGAGGCTTCAGTGGCGAGCACTCCGATCGTACCTGACTTGGTAAGTGCTGCGGCGGGCTTGATGCCAGGTTCCATTCCGACGATGGGGACGGGGTAAGTGGCACGCAGAGCTTCTACGGCGTTGATCGTGGCAGAGTTGCAGGCGATGACGATGAGCTTGCAGTTTTTTTCGAGTAGGAAGTCGCTGATGGCAAAAACTCGACTTTGTATTTCCTCGGCTGTTTTGGCTCCATAGGGGCACCATGCGCTATCGCCGAAGTAGACGATGTTTTCATGAGGTAAAAGGGCACGAATCTCATTGAGGACGGAGAGTCCGCCTAGTCCTGAATCGAGAATGCCGATAGGTTGTTGGTTCACTTTTTGGACAGAATTAACGAAATTAACAAATTTTCTATGCTTTGCTTGCGTGAGCTTAGTTTGAGTACATGGCTCGGAGAACTGCCTCCCACAGCTAGAACAGATCCATTTGTGGGGAGTCAGCGACGGGCATGCTGCTGGTCTGACGGGTATTTTTTGCCTTGGGTTTGTCTTTGGCCTCGGGGCGTGTGGAGTTCATTTCAAGGTGGGTAAGAATGTCTTTAGCTCGATTAATGATGGCAGGGGGGAGCCCTGCGAGGCGGGCGACTTGAATACCGTAGGATTTATCGGCGGTGCCAGGGAGGATTTTACGGAGGAAAATAATATCATCGTTCCACTCGCGGACAGCGACATTGTAGTTCTCGACGGCCTCACGGCTGTTAGCGAGGTCGGTGAGTTCGTGATAGTGAGTGGCGAAGAGTGTGCGCGACTGGATGGCATCGTGCAGATGTTCTGCCACGGACCACGCGATGGATAAGCCATCGAAGGTCGCGGTACCGCGGCCTATTTCATCGAGGATAACGAGGGAATTAGACGTCGCATTGTTGATAATGAGAGAGGTCTCATTCATTTCCACCATGAAAGTTGACTGGCCACTAGTAAGGTCATCTGAGGCTCCTACGCGGCAGAAAATGCGGTCGACGAGACCGATGCGTGCTTTCTCCGCAGGGACATAAGCCCCGATTTGCGCCATCAATGTGATGAGTGCCACTTGGCGAATGTAGGTTGATTTTCCTGCCATATTAGGGCCTGTGAGCAGAATAAGGCGTGAGGTTTCGAACTCCATGAGTGTGTCATTAGGTACGAACTTTTCGTTGACCATAGTTTGCTCTAGGACGGGGTGCCTGCCGTTGACTATTTCTAAATCGCGTGATTCCTCAAGGTGGGGGCGGGTGTGTTGATGCAGCTGGGCGAGCTCGGCAAGACCGAGTAAAACGTCAAGTACGGCAAGTGCGTCAGCACACTGCTGGAGCCGGGTAAGCTCATTGGCCACAGCAAGACGAAGTTTCACAAATTCCTCATACTCAAGCTGCTTGGCACGCTCGTCGGCACCGAGGATTTTGTTCTCCATTTCCTTTAGCGCAGGAGTGATAAAGCGCTCGGCATTGGTGGTAGTTTGCTTGCGCTGGTAGTCGTCAGGGACGAGGCTCGCCTTCGCTTTAGTGACTTCGAGGAAATAACCGAAAACGTTGTTAAACTTAATCTTGAGGGTATCGATACCAGTGCGCTTGCGTTCGCTTTCCTGCAGTTCTGCCAACCATTGCTTTCCACTACTAGAAGCGGAGCGGAGTTCATCGAGTTCAGGTAAATATCCATCGCGGATGATTCCTGCTTCCTTGATGCTCGCGGGTGGTTCATCAGCGAGGGCGCGGCCAAAGAGATCGGTCAGCTCAGGAAAGGTGTGAAGCTGATTGTAGAGGTCGTTCTGAAATTGTGACTCGGGGCACGCCGACTGCTCACTGAGCGCAGCGAGGTGGCTCTTGAGTTCGGGTATTTTTAATAGAGAGGTATGCAGCGACAAGAGATCGCGGGCATTTCCTGAGTTTTGCGACAGGCGCGAAGTTGTGCGTTCGATGTCGCGGATACCTTTGAGCGACTCACGGCATTGACCGAGAAGGAAGGGCTCGAGGAGAAAGGAGGCGATGAGATCTTGTCTCGCGTTAAGTGTGGTGAGATCGCGCAGAGGGTGAAGGATCCAGTCGCGTAGTTTCCTCGCCCCCATGGGAGTGGCCGTGCGGTCGAGCGCACCCAGTAAGGAATGTTGACGACCTGTGGGAGAGTCGACGAGATCAAGATTTCGTTGCGATGAGGCATCGATAATAACGTGGTCGCCTTCGCTGCGGACAGCGATGTGGCGGAGGTGATCACAACTGCGGCGGAGCTGATAGGAGAGGTAATGGAGAATGGCACCCGCAGCGGAAATGGCAGCTGTCATTTCATCACAGCCATAGCCACGGAGTGACTGGACTTTGAAATGATCGCAGAGCGCGATTCGCGATTGGTCTGTGAGGAAGGCGTAGCCGTCGTAGGGAAGGCAGCCGCGAAGGTGACCGAAGGCGTTGATTTGGTCATCGCCGATGATGAGCTCTTTTGGAGAAAGCCGTTGAATGGCATCTTGGAGTGAAGCTTTGTCACTGTATTCTGCCACGGTGAACTCGCCCGTCGAGTGATCGGCACAGGCGAGGCCGATGGATTTTCCGACCTGATAAACTGATGCGATGTAGTTGTTCTGGGTGTCATCAAGTAGGGTAAGGTCGTTGACGGTACCTGCGGAAATGATCTGGGCGATTTCGCGCTCGACGATTTTACCCTGTACGGGAGCAGTGGTTTGCTCGGCGAGTGCGACACGTTTTCCGGCAAGGATCAGTTTGGCGATGTATCCCTGTGCTGCGTGGTGTGGGACGCCGCACATCGGGATGTCGTTGCGCTTTGTCAGTGCGACGTTGAGAATACTGGTGGCAATCTTAGCGTCCTCAAAGAACATCTCGTAGAAATCCCCGAGGCGGTAAAATAGCAGAATGTCCTCTGGGAGCGAGCGGCGCATCGCCTGATACTGCGCCATCATGGGAGTGAGCTTCTTTACCTTCTGTGCTTTTGGTTCCGCCATGCTGGAGAAGGTTTTACTGAGAGGGAGGGGGAAATGTCGAGGGGATAGTCGTTTTGGTTTTTCCAGACAGAATTGATAAAAATAACAGAGTTTTTGATCATTCGCTAGGAGTCGTGAAGTTGGTCCATTGGATAGCTTAATTTGCGGCACGCATCAATGCAGCTTGATCCTGTGCTTGTTTCGTGGCGATTTCATTGATGAGTATCATTTTTTCATTAAACTCTTCTAATACCTCGTCGTTTTCGAATTGGACTTGTTCATCATTTTCGTTCCAGCTCCACTTCTCCTGATGCTCTTCTAGCAAATTGATGACGTGAGTGATGACCTTACATAATTCAGTGTCTGATTCGCGGATGGCTATGAGGTGAGGTCGTTGTTTCAGTCGAGTGGTTTGGAAACCACCAATGAAGTCTTGAGTTTCAGATTTATTCAAATTTTCGTCTTTAAGATACTGAGTCATTTCTTTTAGCGAATCATTCCCTGAAACGTATTTGAGCATCTTATTATTTGCCTCTAGGTATTCTTGCACATAGCCCAAATTTAAATCGTAGTCTTTGGCTGTAGTAAGTGAAGAGAAGTCCATGGCTTTAGACAAAAGGTCAGGGTTTAAGGTCTTGCCGAGCTCAACTTGAGAAGCTGTAAACTTTTTAATAGCACGACCCATTTTAGCAGTCTCACCGCCCATAGCCGCCATGCTATCAGCCATAGTATTGGTAGCGTTTTCTAGATCTTCCATATCTGATCCATCTAGGCCTTCTGATTCTGCGAGTTTGGCGAGTCTTTCTTGTTCGTTCTTTATTTCTTCAATTCCATCGTTGACGTTTTTCTTGTTAGATAGTCTGTCGCAGCTTAAAAAACTAAAACACGAAAGTGTAAGTACTGAAATGGTAAGCAGTTTATGAAATTTCATGAAACGACATTACCCATGATAATGAGTAGCTGGCAAATTTAAACGCAAAGAGCTCACTGGCTAAGTTTAAAGCTTTGTATAGTGTGATTCCGTAAGACCTTTTGAGGGATAGGGTAACGTGAAATTATTTGCTTTTAACTACATATCAATTTAAAGACCCCCATGTCTCGTACACTGACAGAATCTGATATTGCTACTGGAGTGGATAAGTTGGCAACTTTGATCCGTGAGGGGAATGGAGAAAATGAATTTGCTTTAGTAGGGGTGCGGAGTCGTGGAGATGAGGTGGCGGAGAGAATTTTGGCGAAGCTGGCTGAGGCTGGTGTCGATGTACCAATGGGTGTTCTAGATATTTCTTTGTACCGTGATGATTTGGCGCATCTGAGTTCAAATCCCAAGCTGCAGGGTAGTGAACTTCCTTTTTCTGTCGATGGAGCACATATCATTCTCGTGGATGACGTGCTGTTTACAGGGCGTACGGTGCGCGCTGCGATTGACGCGCTTATGGACTACGGTCGTCCTTCTAAAATTGAGCTGGCAGTCCTCATCGATCGAGGCCACCGCGAGTTTCCCTTTGCCCCAGATTATGTCGCTATTGAGATTAAAACACAGCGGCTGGATTACGTTGATGTTCAGTTACTTAAGACGGATGGAGTCGATCAAGTGACTATCACCGAAAACAAAAACTAATTGAGGTTAATATGAGCGAAATCCCCCAACGCAGGCATTCTCCGAGAGAACTTGATGATATGAGACGGCATAACGCCTTCTCAACGCGGCCTCCGGTAGCGCATATCAAATCAATGGGCTTGAATTTTCCATGTTTGGCTTTGTTTTACTTGCTTCTTATCACAGCCATCGTTCTGACTTTTGCTAAAATATTTATCGCTGGTTTGTCCTGTGCAGGGCTTAGCCTGCTACTAAGTTTACTAGTGATTTGGAAAAAGCCGAGATCGACGCATCATGCTGTGATTATATCCATCATATCATTACTTGTGCTTGTCTTTGGAACCGTGTATTACCTTGAGAAGTTTGAGCCAGAAGCCCATGAAGACCCGCAAGGACCTACTAGATATTGAATCCCTCAATCGTGAGGAAATTGTGCACTTGCTCGATCAGGCAGCGCCGTTTAAGGAGTTATTTACCCGCTCTGTCAAAAAAGTTCCCGCTCTGAAGGGGAAGTCGGTTCTCATGCTCTTCTATGAGCCCAGCACAAGGACGCTCTCGTCCTTTGAAGTCGCAGCTAAAAGGCTTTCCGCTGATGTGACGAACTTTGATGTGCCTCACTCATCAGTGGTGAAAGGGGAATCGGTGCGCGATACTATTGCGACTCTCCAGGCGATGCGCACGGATTATATCGTGGTTCGTAATAAGCTCGCAGGCTTGCCGCAGGTCATTGCTCGCGAAACTAATGCCTGTGTGATTAATGCCGGCGACGGAGCTCATGCTCATCCGACACAAGCGCTGCTGGATGGCTTTACTTTCCGTGAGGTTTTCCCTGAGATGCAGGGGAAAAAGATTTTGATTGTCGGTGACATTCTCCACAGCCGTGTCGCTCGCTCCACATCAACGTTGATGAGAAAGCTCGGTGTCGAAGTCGCATGGCTCGGTCCAGGCTCGCTTGTTCCGAAATATGGTCCCAAGGATATTAAACGTTTCACAAACTATGAGGAAGCGATGGAATGGGCACCTAATACGATTTACCTGCTTCGCGTGCAGATGGAGCGTCAGGATGTTCAGTATTTTCCAAGTCTGCGGGAGTACACAAAGCTCTATGGCGTGACACAGGATCGACTCAAACAGATCGAAGATAAGGGAACTTACATCATGCACCCAGGGCCAGTGAACCGAGGGGTTGAACTCTGCGATGACGTGATGGAATACAGTCGCTGCCTCATCGATCAACAAGTGGAAAACGGCATCGCTGCCCGTATGTCCGTGCTTTACTGGCTGAAGCCAGATAGCGATTAATTATCAATTTACTCATGTCATCTCTACTCATAAACAATGCCCTTATCGCCTCTGAAGAAAATGATGAACTAACACCTGGCAATGTCTTGGTGGAAAATGGTGTCATTTCTAAAATTAGTACCGCAGAGATCGAAGTGCCCACAGACTGCGAAGTCGTCGACGCCACAGGGAAGATATTATCGCCTTCCATGTTTGACACTCACATTCACATGCGTGAGCCAGGTCAGGAGGCCAAGGAGACAATTAAGTCAGGGACAGAAGCTGCGATTAATGGCGGTGTTACGGGTGTGGTTCTTATGCCTAACACATCGCCAGCGATCGATTCTGCTGCGATGGTGAAGCTGATCTATGATATTGCCGAGCGCGACTCACGTATCCCCGTTTACACCTCGGGGTGTATCACGAAAGGACGCGAGGGTAAGGAGCTGGCAGCCATCGATAGTATGCTGAAAATGGGCGTAAAAATGATCACTGACGATGGGGATGCTGTTCCCGATATGGCCTTGTTTAAACACGCTATGGAATACGCGGCGGAGTTTGATTGCTTTTTTGCTAGTCACTGCGAGGTGGCAGAGATTTCAGGTCCGCGTGCGCTGAATGAAGGAGTGGTGAGTCATCGTCTCGGTATCCAAGGCACCCCTGCGTGCAGTGAAGAGATCTGCATGGATCGTGATATTCGCTTGGCCCACGCCACGGGCATGCGCATTCACATTCAGCATGTATCGAGCCGTATGGGCATGGAAACCATCCGCTGGTGGAAGAGTATGGGAGCGCAGGTGACGGCTGAGGTCGCACCGCATCATTTACTGTTTAATGAAGAAGATATCGGGGATTATGATACACATTATAAGATGAACCCACCGCTGCGGACTGCAGCGGATAATGCCGCTTTATTACAAGGGCTGAAAGAGGGGGTTTTCGATATTATTGCCACTGATCACGCACCCCACACTGCTTTTGAAAAAGCGCAGGATTTCATCAATGCTCCCAATGGAATTACAGGTCTGGAAACGGCGGTGATTTCGCTGTTTCACCACTACATCAAAACAGGTGAATTCGGCTGGGGGCTACTTGTAAATCGTTATTCCGCTCAACCTCGGAGAATGATGGGACTCGAGCCCGTACCTATCGTGGAAGGCGGGAAAGCCGAGTTTATTCTATTTGATCCTCAGGGAGAGACCACATTTACTAAAGAGTTTATGCAGTCGAAGAGCCAAAACACTCCGTTCTTAAACAAGACACTTGATGGCAGTATTGATTTAGTAGTACTGGGTGATCAGATTCTCTTGCAAAGATAAATTCAGAGTAGCTCTAGATTGTATGTAAAGGAGTTGTGAGGTTTTGCAATTACGTATGACGGAGTGTATACTTAACTCTACGAAGAAGATAGAGATCGATGGTTTATTTAGATGGAAAGAGTATGTTAGGAAAAGGGCATCATAGAGAATGCTACATACACCCTGATGATAAAACCCTCTGCATCAAGGTCATCGTGGACGGTAGTGATGATGCACCGCAGACTAAGCGGGAGATAAATTACTATAAGCACCTTCAAAGGCGGGGGATTTCATGGGCTATGCTCCCGAAGTATTATGGTGACGTGATGACAAATATGGGTAAAGGCACGATATTTGATTTAATTACAGACTATGATGGCTCCGTATCAAAAACTTTAGAGTATTACATCGCCTCAAATAAGCTAACTGAAGCAGACTATGACGATTTTTCGGATAGTTTACATTTACTGAAAGAGTATTTGTTGAAAGAAGAAATTATTACGATGACGCTTGCACCTCGAAATATCGTGTGTCAAAGGGAACAATCTGGAATGGTCCGATTATATGTTGTCGATAATATAGGGAATAGTGATTTTATTCCACTGGCTTCTCATATCCATTTCTTGGCGAGAAAAAAAATAGAGAGAAGATGGGAACGCTTTGAGACTAATCTTTTAAAGAAGTATCCAGAAAATAAAGCGGCTCATCGGATAATCTCGAAGATTCGCGGCGAAGCTTAATGTTATTCTAGATGCTTATTTTGCCCGGTAGAACTTACTGCTACCTGTCAAAGGGTTCCTAGTTATCAGACCCTACCTAAACTCCCAAAATAACCTTAGCCGCTGTGAAGTAGATAATCATTCCCGATATATCAACCAAAGTAGTGATCGCAGGGGCGGCGACCACGGCGGGGTCGAGCTTAATTGCTCTTGCTCCCAGTGGCAGCAGTGCTCCAGAGAGTGTTGAGGTGGTGATTTGTAGTGCGAGTGCGATGGAGATAGCAACGGTGAAAAGAGGGACTGTCACTCCTTCAGGTAGGACTGGACTGAAGGCAGGAAGGGTAAGCATGCTGATGCAGGCAATGCAAACACCAAGAATACTGCCTAAAATCGCGCCGAGAGAGAGTTCTTTAGCGATGACTTTGAGCACAGAACCTGCTTCTAACTCTCCGAGCGACATAGCGCGAATGACCATGGCTGCAGCTTGGCCACCTGTGTTTCCACCTGCGGAAACAACCATGGGAAGGTAAAGAGCGAGCAGAAAAATGCCACTGAGGACGCCCTCAAAGCGATACATGACGTAGCCGGAGGAAATCGCGAGTAGTGCGAGAATGAGGAGCCAGGGAAAGCGACGCTTAAAGTGAGTGGAAACTGAGGTGTTGAGGTAAGTTTCCTCTGACTGGTCACCTGCAATACCAGACATTTTCTCAATATCCTCTGTCGATTCCTCTTCTATAATTTCGAGAACGTCATCGTGAGTAATAACACCGAGCAGGTGGTTGTACTCATTTACCACGGGGAGCAGCATCATGTCGTATTTAGAGAAAATCTTCGCGGCTTCTTCCTGGTCTGCGGTTGCTAAAATCGTGATATCGACATCTTCCATAATGTCTTTGACGAGTAACTCTGCGGGGTTGAAGGCGAGAGCACGCAGTTTGGTCTTCCCCTGCAAGCGACCCTGTTCATCAACGACGTAAATTCGCGCAAGTGACTCAGAAGAGTCTTTATATTGACTGAGGCTTGCAAGAGCATCCTTCAGTGTCATGCCAAGTGTGAGTGTCGCGGCGTGCGTCGTCATTCGACCACCCGCAGATTCCTCATCGTAACGCATCAAACTACGCGTGGTTTCCTCCTCATCGGGCTGGAGAAGTGCGAGATAGCGCTCGCGCGACTGGGGGCTTACATCCTGAAGTACGTCAGCTCGATCATCGTCGAGCATTTCATTGAGGATCGTTTTTTGCTGGGTTGCACTGAAAACCTCCAACGTTTCTTCAATGAGAGTATCAGGTAGCTCGACTAGAATTTCGGAGAACTTTTCGAGATTAATATGCGCGATGAAAAACGTGCGCTCATCATCGTCGAGGTCTTCGAAAACAGAGGCGAGGTCGGCGTGGTGAATATTTTCTACTGTGGTAATAAATGCGCGCGCATCTCTTACTTTGATGGAGCTTTCCAGTGCATCGATCTCTAGTGTTCTGCTAACCTCAGCCATGCCTAGCTTCTAGTCGGTGCTTAGCAAAAACGAAACAAAAAAGGACAGTCTTTCTAGACTGCCCTATTGAAGTTGGTAATAGACTTTAAAAGCTCTACTCTTGGATGACTACGGGAGTACCTGTTCGTGTTTTTGCAAAGACGATAGGGACGACCTTTGAGTAAGTTCGGATACATCCGTGAGAGGCTGGGTAGCGAGGGACGCGGCCTCTGTGCATGCCGATACCATCCCATGTAAGACGCATCCAGTATGCCATGAGAGCACCTTCATATCTGCCACCTTCAGGTACGGTGTCAACGCGTGCATCCGCATCGGATTTTACCACCTTGCCTTCAGCATCATAAATCTTGCCGTAGGTGTTTGAACGTTTGTCAGATTGGATTCTTTCGAGGATTTTGTATGAACCTGTCGGGGTGCGATATTTTTTCTGTCCAGTAGAGACTGGGTAGTTCATCGCAAGTTGATCGCCGTTGTAGAGATATCCTCGCTGGTCAGATAGGTCTATCGTAATACGTGAGTTAGAGCCATTAGTGCTCGCTAACACAGCTTCATCTTTCCATATGCCATAATTTCTAGGGTATCCTTTGACAGCGAGGAAGTGCTCGTAAGTGCCTTGAGGGAAAGGATTGACGTAAACTGCCTTGATCGGTTTTACCTGATCTGGGTTAGGCGTTTTAGGACCGATACCACAGCTGTTTAAAAGACATGCGGCGAGGAATGCAGGAAGGATACATTGTAAAAACTTAATCATGATATTGGGCATAGAGATTTTGAAGTGTGTGCTCTTTAGAGTATATGTTGACGAATGCAAGCGTTGATCGCGTTACAATTAGAAGTGTGATGGGTAATTAAGCAAATACTTTTAATATATAAGGCCAAGCGAGGTGACCTAGATAAATACCTAAAATTCCCATAATACCAGCAAGTGCGTTAGGTGCAGGGAGTGGTAATTTGAGTGCTGTGAAAAGAACACCAACAATGAAGCCTGTGAATAGTGAAAGGGCGATGATCTGAATCATGATATTTGATAATTAGCGTATTTCTTGTGATGAACTGGTGGAAGCTGCGGGTAAATTGACATCGAGGCTTTGTTCATTGAGCAGAGCTGGGCTGGCATCCTGTAAAAGAGACATCAGTGGCTTCGGGTAGATACCCAATAAGACGGTTAAGAGAGTTAGTAAAGTTACGATGCTTTTTGAAATAGGAGGTATGGTAAGAGCTTTATCACTGCATGGTGTGTTCCAGTACATGGCTTTGACGACCTTGAGGTAGTAGTAGAATCCAGCGGCGACGCTAAGAAAGGCAATACTCATTAGCCACCAGCTGACGCCACTGCTGATCGCGGACTTAAAGATGAAAAACTTGCCCCAAAATCCAGCGGTGAGCGGGAGTCCTGCGAGAGCTGCCATGGAGATGGTTAGCGCGAGAGCGAGTAGTGGGTTTCTTTTTCCGAGGCCATCAAATGCAACGAGTTCATCGCTATCATCTTGGGACCGTACTAGTGAAAGGATGAAGAAGGCGGAAAAAGTCATTAGCGCGTAGGTTCCGAGGTAGAAACTCACGGCGATGAAGTCAAACGTAGCAACGCCTATCAGCAAAAATCCCGCATGGGCGATGGATGAGTAGGCAAGCAAGCGTTTGAAATTACGCTGACTGATCGCGGCGAGGTTTCCGTACACAAGGGTGGCTCCTGCCATAATAAGAAGGATGGTGAAAACTTGTTGATGCGTTGCCTCCCACTGAAGAAAAGGTGAGATGATTTTCATCAAAACATAGAATCCAGCGGCTTTAGACGCTACCGATAAGTAGGCAGTGATCGGTGTAGGAGCACCCTGATAAACGTCAGGAATCCATAGTTGCATGGGGACTGCACCTACTTTGAAACCGAGGGCAATGAGGATTAGGGAAATTCCAAAGAGCACGGGTATGATAGAGTTTTTTTCAAGATAAGTATCACTCGATGGCAAGCTGATCATTCCATAATCATAAAAGCTAGAACCCATTGTGCCATAGATCCAAGCGATGCCATAGACGAGGAATCCTGTGGAAAGAGCACCGAGGATAAGGTATTTTACACCTGCTTCTAGCGATCCCACATTGCGGCGCATGTAGGCGACAAGAACATAGAAACTAATGGTGACGAGTTCGAGAGATACAAAGATGGAGGTAAGGTTTGTGGCGGATGCCATCCACATCAATCCAGCGCATGTGAAGATAGGGAGGCAGTAGAACTCACCAGTTCCCGATTCAGAGGCACTGCCCGAGGTATATTTGGAAAGAATGTTTTTAAAGTCAACCGACATCAGGAGTACGAGTATGGTGCTAACGAGTGCAATGATTTTGTAAAATCGAGCTAAGGCATCGTAGCCGTAGAACCGCGCCATCCAGTCGGGTATTTCAGCGTCGAGTGGTGCCGTGCATTGGATTATGAGAATAAGCGTCAAGCCAGCCGCTGCGATCAGTCCCAGAGGTGATTTTTTCCCCGTAGTAAAGGCCTCACAAAGAAGTAAGACGAGTCCGAAACCAAGGGTGATAAATTCAATGATGTGTGGTGACATAAGCTCTATGGAAGAAGATTGAGAAGAAGTTTAGGATAAATGCCGACTGCCAGTAATGTGGCGGCAAGGAGGTAGGCGGGGATTTTTTCACAGAAGGAAATGTCGAGGGCATTGCGCGTGGAGTTGACGAGCGGTCCTTGGAATGTTTTCCGGAAAGCGCGCAGTATATAAACAGCACTGATGACCACTCCCCAGAGTGCGACAATGGTGGTTTTCTGTAGTAAATCGATTCCTTCTGCAGGTACCCAATCGGTAAAGGCGGCGAAGAATATCATGACCTCCCCCGCAAAGTTTGCCAGTCCTGGTAGCCCAAGTGATGCCATGCCGGCGAGTCCGAAGAGAAAGGCGAGCGCGGGCGCTGTTTTAGCGAGCCCTCCTAATTCAGCCATTACTAAGGTCCCCGTTTTCCGTTCGATGACAGAACTCAGTGAGAAGAGAAGGGCGATGGAAATGCCGTGGGCAAACATTAGAAGAATAGCACCAGACTGGGCGATTTCATTCTGGGGATTTGCGGCAAGTGCTGCAATGGCGAGAAAGATGTAGCCCATATGCATAACAGAGGAGTTGCCGAGCATCAGATCGAGACGTTTCTGGTTCACTGTCACCAGACCTACCCAGATAATATTTCCGAGTAGCAAAACACAGATCCATGGGAACCAATACGCCATGCCATCGGGTGCGACAACCATCGCGACTCTAAGTAAGCCGTAGAGGCCGAATTTTTTTAAAACTCCCGCATGCAGCATGGAAACAGGTGCAGGAGCCGAGGCGTAGGCTGGTGCCGCCCAAGAGTGAAAGGGGAAGAGCGAAACCAAAGTGCCAAAGCCGATAATAAGAAGCAGGGCGGCGGTGTTTTGGAATTCCAGAGGGATGGCTTTGAGGTCGGCAAAGGCGAAGCTGTCGAGGTGATTCATGCATACGAGTAAACCAGCGAGTAGCACAATGGAGCCTAGTGCGAGATAGATGGTGATTTTCCATGCCGCCGCTTTATTGTCTCCGGTTCCTAGCATGCCAATCATGAGAAAGGTGGGAATGAGAGCGAGCTCGTGGAAGGCGTAGAAGAAAAAGATATCGGTCGAGAGAAAGGCCCCGATGGCACCTGCGGCGATAAGCAGTGTGCTGGAGAACCAGAGTTTTTCCCTGCCTTCAGGACACTTGCCGCTGTAAACGGCGGCGAAGGTGACGATGACACTGAGAATGAGCATCACGGCACTCATGCCATCGTAGATGCCGAGAGATAGATTGATGCTAGGTTCAGCGAGGACCTCGAGGCTGAAAACACCCGCACATGCGGGGCAGATAGCAGCCCATATGCCGAGTACGAGATTGATAGTAGCAGCAAGCACGGCAGTAAGTCGTGCAGGCGAGCCAAACAGAATGGCTACGACAGCGAGAAGCGGGATGAGAATGAGTGCGAGGAGCATAGTAAAAAATGTTTAGGCGAAAATGTTTAGGCGAAAACGGTGAAATAGATGACCAATAGAACGCCGAGAGCCATGAGGAAAGCGTAGTTACTGAGGCTGCCCGATTGTGCATAACGGCGGAAAAAGTTGCCCAGTCCGGTGACCGAGCGCGAGGTGCCATCGACAAGGAGTGAGCCAATCACAAAGTCATCTAAGAAGTGAACAATCGCAGCAACAGCGTCCTGAGCGATGGTAACGATTTTTTGATAGAGTTCATCGAAGTAAAACTTATTGCGGAACAGAGAGATGTTAATGGGGTCTTTGTCTTTCCCTCTATACAGAATAAACGCAGCGGTGAAACCAATAGCAAATGCAGCTAGTGACATGAGGACCAGACTGTCGCTGAAATCAGGAACGACAGCGATGTGGACTGCATGGACATCAGCTAAGGGGAATATTTTGGTAATGAAGGGCGAAGCAAATGCCATAATGGCGAGTACAACTAACGGCGTCAGCATGAGCGGATTCACCTCTTTCGCCTCCTCAGCTCCATGACCGCGAGCCTTGCCAGCAAAGGCGACAAAGAAGAGTCGGAACATGTAAAAAGTCGTCAGTGCGGCAACTCCAAGACCAATGTAGAGGAAAGGGCTATGTGCTTCATGAGCGGCGTGGAGGATACCTTCCTTGGAGTAGAAGCCTGAAGTGAAAGGAACTGCTGTTAGAGCAAGGGTTCCAATCATAAAGGTGATGGACGTGATAGGCATTTTTTTAAACAAGCCACCCATTTTCCAAATATCCTGCTCGTGGTGGCAAGCGTAGATCACTGCACCTGAGCCGAGGAAGAGTAGAGCCTTAAACCAAGCATGTGTGAAGAGGTGGAACATTCCCGCTTCGGGAGCGATGAGTCCGATGGCCATGACCATGTAACCGAGCTGAGAGAGAGTGGAATAGGCGAGGATTTTTTTAATGTCGTTCTGCTGCGTTGCCATCAGGGCGGCCAACAGTGAAGTGACTCCTCCAATCCAAGTGATCACCTGAGGCGCGTAGCCGATCATTTGAGCATTACTGAGATCGATACCAAGTGAGAGGAAAAGACGTGTCATCATGTAAACACCAGCAGCTACCATGGTGGCGGCGTGGATCAGTGCAGAAACCGGGGTAGGTCCCTCCATCGCATCTGGTAGCCAAATGTGCAGTGGCAGCTGAGCGGATTTACCAATGGCACCACAGAAGATTAGCAGCACGATCATGGCAGCAAGACAAGTGGTGATACCTGTAAGTTTCGAGCCGTCCATTTCAGAAAAAACGACGGTACCCATCACGCCCCAGAGCATTAGGATACCGATCATGAAGCCGAAGTCGCCAATGCGGTTTGAAAGGAAGGCCTTCTTCGCAGCATCCGCGGCTGTATCTTTATGATACCAGTGACCGATGAGGAGATAGGAACTCAGACCCACGAGTTCCCAGAAAATAAACATCATGATGAAATTGGACGCCAGCACGATACCCGTCATGGAAAACATAAAGAGCGAAAGCGCACCAAAGTAGCGTGCCTTCGCATCGTCGTCTTTCATGTAAGCGAGAGAGAAGATGTGGACGAGTGCACCGATGCCCGTGACGACGATCATCATACCAGTGGAGAGTTGATCAAGTTGATAGCCGATGCTGAGATCGAGCGAGGTGCCGACTTTGATCCACTCAAAGCTACTCGATGTCGTTTGCCCAAGAAGGACGTAGGCAATGATGAAAGTAGCGACAACAGAGAGCGTGGAGATTAGCGCAGATGCTGAAGCAGAGCGTTTCAGGCCAAACTGAATGAGCACAGCACTTGCCAGTGGGATGAGGAATAGTAGCCAGGGAAGTTCCATAGTTTTTAAAATAGAGGTGAAAATGAAAGCTTAGCCTCTGAGAGAGCTTAACTCATCGGTATGAATAGTTTGTCGCGCTTTGTAGAGTGAGACGATGATAGCCAGCCCTACTGCCACCTCAGCGGCAGCTACGGTGATGATGAAGAAGACCAGCATCTGGCCATCGTAGTCAGGCAAGCCATCAACGGTATTAAATCGTGAAAATGCCACCAGCGTGAGCGATGCCGCAGCCAGCATCATTTCTAGGCACATGAAAATGACGATGATGTTTCGGCGGATGATCACGCCCGCTAGCCCGATGGCGAAGAGTAGGCCAGAGATGAAAAGATATTCGTTCAGTGAAGGAGTCATGATGGATGAAATTAAACGTTTTTCTGCGAGTTAAGGTCGGCTGCCTGAGAGAGCCAGTTGTCGCGTGCGATACGGCCTTTGAAAGTGAGTAGTTGGTCGAATTCCTCAATGTTAGTTTCTGACCATTCAGCGATCTGTTTGAAGGTATAGATTCCGAAGTCGTTAAGCTTTTTTTCAATGACAGGACCAACTCCCGAAATCTGTTTAAGGTCGTCGGCGTCACTAGGCTTACTGGTATAGACATGACCTCGGTTATCATGGCTTGATAGCTCCTGAGTGCTGGGCTCTTGCATGACTTCTTTAACGGGCTGTTCGATGGGCTCCTCCACGATTTTCTCCACAGGAGTCTCTACCACTGCCTGTGGAGCGGGTTCTTGGATCTCACTTTTCTCTTTAACTGGAGAGGATGGCTGCTCGATTAGGGCGATGCTCTCAGTGGCGATTTTTTTAGCCACTGCAGGGGATTGTTTTTTTGACAGAGCGATGCAGCCTACGGTGGCAACGAGGAGGAGGACGGCAACAATTTGAAGTGGAAAATTGTATTCCGTGAAGAGTTTGCGGCCGATCAGGTGAACATCAGGAAGTCGCTTGTCAGCTAATCGCTGATGAATGATGCTATTTTTTTGATAGTTTTCCGCGGCCTCCTGTAACTGCAGTTCTGGTGCTTCCGAAGGATAGGATGTTGAGGTGAGTACACCAGTAAGCTGGATGAGGATGATGGCAGGTATGATGATTCCTGCTGCGAGAGCGGCACCTTTACGTGGGTGTTTAGCTTCTTCTTTTAAATCTAGAAGCATGATGATGAAGATAAAGAGCACCATAATGGCGCCCGCGTAGACGAGAATTTGTAAAACACCAACGAAGTAAGCATTCAGTCCAATGAATAGCCCGGCCAGCCCGATGAAACTTAGCACCATAGAGAGGGCACTCGACACGGGGTTTTTCATAAATACAACCATGAGCCCCCCGATAATCATCAGGAAGGAGAAGAGGTAAAAGAGAGGTGAGATCATTATTTTAAAATAAAAAAGTTGTTATTTAATATCGTTCCACTTGTTCACAAGACCTGTGCGCACGCCTCCAATTTCATAGAGACGTTTTTTATCGTTCACCATGTCAGCACGGGTAAGTCCTGTCATGGCGTAATCTTGGCGAAGGTAAATAGCTTGTTCAGGACAAACTTCCTCGCACAAGCCGCAGTAAATGCAGCGAGTCATATCAATCTCGAAAGTTTTCGGCCGCTTCTCCACTTTTGCCCATGGGTCGTCGGAATCGATTTCGCCTGGGATGATTGCAATGGCTTTCGGCGGGCATATGAATTCACAAAGCTGACAGGAAACACAGCGTTCGCGCTCCTGTTCATCAGTGACGAGAGCGGGTACGCCACGATAGTATTCAGGGAGTTGATCATCCCACTTTTGCTCAGGATACTGCATCGTAACCCCAAGGCCGGAAGAGTTCATTCCTGCTGCACCCGTCGTTTTGCCTTTCAGCGCCTTAATGGCGTGCCCCAAGGTAGTCGCCATGCCTTTGATGATCGCAGGGAAATAGAGCTTCTCAATGAGAGAGAGCTGAGGGCGTTTTACTTTGATGATGGCCATGAGGATAGGTTTTTTGGGGACAGAATTACTTGATAAGCATAATGATGCCGGCAGTGATGAAGATATTGACGAGGGCAAGTTCGAAGAAAACAACCCAGCCGAGTTTCATGAGTTGGTCGTAGCGGAAGCGGGGTAGGGTCCAACGCACCCAGATGAAGAATATGACGAAGGCGATAAGCTTAGTGAGGAAACATCCGAGGTGGATAAGGCCACCTAAGGGGAGATTGGAGATACTTTCATCAAGTCCGAAGCCGACAGACCAACCACCAAAGAAAAGGGTGACGATAAGTGCTGAACCAACAATCATCGCAGCGTATTCACCGAGAAAGAAAAGGGCGAATTTCATGGAAGAATACTCGGTGTGATAGCCGCCGACGAGTTCAGTTTCGCACTCGGGGAGGTCAAAGGGCATACGATTTGTTTCCGCGAAAATGGAGGTGGTGAAAACAACGAAGGAGATTAATAAAGGGAACATTAATAACCACTGCTCGCCACTGTGTTTCCAGTATTCAGCGCTGAAAACGGATCCGTATTCATTCCAGAGAGGTAGTAAAGTCCAGCCGCCATTGGCCTGTGCTTGCACGATGTCAGATAAGTTTAGCTGACCGTACACCATCAATACGGGAACCACGGAAAGCCCGAGCGCGATCTCATAGGAAATCATCTGCGCGCAGGAGCGGACGCCTCCGAGAAAGGAAAACTTATTATTGGATGCCCACCCGGCGAAGGTAATGCCATAGACGCTGAGAGAGGCAATGGCGAAAACAAAGAGCGGTCCGGCATCGATGTCTGCGACTACGAGCTTAATTTCTTCGCCAAAGAGTGTGATACTACTACCAAACGGAATTACACAGAGGCTTAAAAATGCAGGGATGGCAGTTAGTGCCGGCGCGATGCAGAAGAAAAATTTATTCACATGCGCGGGAACGAGGTCTTCCTTAAGAAGAGCCTTCAGACCATCGGCTAATGGTTGAAGGAGACCAGAAAAAGGGATGTCTTTTTTAAATCCAAAAAGTGTCAGGGGGATGCCCACGCGGTTAGGTCCTACTCGATCTTGAATAATGGCAGACACGCGCCGCTCCGCATAGGTGGAGTAAGCGATGATGGGGAGGATCAGCACAAAGGTGAAAAGAAATATTTTCACAGCGGTGCTGATGAGGAAGATGAAGGTAGCGTGATCCATATGATGAAAAATAGTGTCTAAGGTTTAACCCGTAATTTCGCCGTTTGCCTTACGCTGTTTCTCGCGTTCTAGCAGAGGTATACTAACTACAGTGTTAGTGATAGTGTCGCCTAACTTGCTGATAGTGGTGAGGGTTTTGCCTTCAAATTCAGGAATACTGGTTGCGATAACTTGGAAGAGCGCCTCGATGGTTTGCGGAGCTTCGGAAATAGGTTCTCCAGAAATGGCGAGCGTAAGATCGCGGATAATCTCCCAGTCGAGCTTCGCATCTCCTGGCGGTATACAGGCGGGGGTGAGTGTCTGGAGCCGTCCTGTCACATTGACCATGCTGCCGCGTTTCTCGGCGGGGCCAGCTCCAGCAAATACGACGTCGCTCGCTTGAGCGGTGGCATTAGTAGAGTGCTGAATGGAAATGAGAAGTTCTAAGCCATCGAGGTCATCTGCGGTGAATCCTGCTTCAGTGATGAGATCTTCTGATGCCGCGACGATGGCCTTGATCTGACCACTGCGCATACCTTCGATGATAGATGTTAGTTTTTCAGACGGGTGACTGTTTTGCAAAACAAGCTTCGCACCAGTAGTGTTGGGATTGCGATCTGAGGAGATCAGCATGTCATCAGACTCCTGTTCGCGGGCGACGATGCTGAATTGCTCAGTTTCTAACTCTGCTGCTAGGGCACGCATCATCATAAGCTCCTCGTTCGTTTGGCGACCTGAAGCGATCACCGCGATTTCTGTACTGTCGTATTGCTTCAGCGCATCGGCTGCTGCTTCGATGGCGTTTTCCCAGCAGGTTTCCTCGTGAATACCGTCGACTTTGATCAGTGCATTGCTAAGGCGATTTTCATCGGTGGGGCAGATGTAGTTGAGACGATGCGAATCGGGCAGCCAGCAGGAATTGACATCATCATTCTGGCGCGGCGTGATACGGAAGATTTTGTTTCCACGAGTCCAGACGGTAATGTTTGCGCCAGTGCCGCAGTTCGTATCAATGCTATCGGTTTCTTTTAAAAACCATGTCCGCATCTGAAAGCGGAAATCGTTGCTGGTGAGAGCTCCTACGGGGCAGAGATCGACGGTGTTCAGTCCGTAGTTATTGGTCAGTTCTTTGCCGGGGAAAATTCCTACGGTGGTGTGGGTGCCGCGTTCGGAAAAGCCAAGTACGGGTTCATCGGCAACTTCATCCATGAAGCGGATGCAGCGTGAACACATAATGCAGCGTTCATCGTCGAGCCTGATGCGAGGACCAATCTTTACGTTCTTAGGTTTTTTCACCTTGTCCTCTTTAAAGCGGGAAACTCCCTTACCGTGTTCGACAGAAAATTCCTGTAGTCGGCATTCTCCCGCTTGATCGCAAATAGGACAGTCGAGTGGGTGGTTAATGAGGAGAAACTCCATGACACCCTCGCGGCACTTTTCGACAAGCTCACCTTGTGTACGGATACCCATATTTTCGCCTACGGTATTGGCACAGGCAATGACAGGTCGTGGCATCCAGCCGATTTCCTGAAATCCATCGTCTCCATAGACTGGCTCTGCCCCAGGGGCGGGCCGTGGAGGCATCCCCATCTGCACCAAACACATACGGCAATTTCCTGGAGAGGAAAGCTTCGGGTGGTAGCAGTAATGAGGCACTTCCTTCTCCGCTATTTTACAAGCCTCAATCATCCGCGTGCCGCGTGGCACCTGAATCCAGTGGCCATCGATTTGCACGTTGACCATACCCTTTTCAGCGGCGGTGTCTTTGGGGAGAGATTTGGTAGGAGAGTCGTTCATGGTGGAGATTGATGCAGGAATTTTTTTGACAGGGTTAACAAGGGTTACAGGATTTTTTCTTGGGATGTATTTCGCTTGTTATGATGGAAGTCTGATATTGAATGTCGGCCTTATGATGACTTTTCTGAGCCTATGTTTTTTCAAGCCTAACATAAGTGCGTAGCAGTAGGTGCTTTCTAGAAACTCAGGAATAATTTTTTGATGCACCTTCATGGGGTCTTCAATTATTTTCTGTATTAGCTGGTCTATCATTTCAAAAATCCTGTTAGTCTTGTTAATTCAGTCAAAAAATCAGCTCCCAATAAACTGTAGCTGCCTCTTTGCTTCCTCGGACAAATAATCATTATCTTCCGAAGTATCCGCCGTGAGTTCATCGCGGAATTTGGCGATGATCGCTTCGACGGGCCATGAGGAGGCTTCGCCGAAAGCGCAAACGGTACGGCCGTCTATTTGGTAGGCGATGTCTTCGAGGGTCTGAATATCATCTGGTGTTGCTTTGCCGTCGACAATGCGATCGGAGATTTTTTTCATCCACATGGACCCCTCACGGCAGGGGGTGCACTGGCCGCAAGATTCGTGGGCGTAGAAGCTGTTGAGGTTGTTGAGCACCCAAGATATTTTTCGAGTGTCATCCATCACGATGACGCCACCTGATCCTGCCATAGAGCCGCAGGCGGCGATGGTATCGAAGTCCATCGGGATATCGTAGAAGCCGAGCTGCTTTGCGTCGTCACCTTTACCGATAGTGAAAGTTTCATCGCAGCGCAAGATCTTCGCTGATGAACCACCTGGGATACATGCCTTGAAGGTTCGCCCTTCTTTAGGGCCACCGCAAATGTCGTTGAGCAGGTGCCCCATGGTAATTTTACCCACTTGGATTTCGTAGTAGCCAGGATGTTTTACATCGCCAGAAACGCAGAGGATGCGGGTGCCCGTATTGCGCTCGACACCTAGCTTGGCGTATTCTTCTCCACCCATTTCAATGATGTGTTTGACGTGGCAAAGGGACTCGACGTTGTTGACAATTGTCGGTGCCATGTAAAGTCCGAGTGCAGCGGGGAAGTAAGGAGGTTTGATGCGTGGGTAGGGGCGCTTGCCTTCGAGGGATTCGATGAGGCCTGTTTCTTCACCGCAGATGTAAGCTCCCGCGCCGCGGTGGACATAGATCTCAAGATCGAAGCCAGAGCCGAGAATGTTTTGACCGACAAAGTTTTTAGCCCGCGCCTCTTCTATCGCTTTTTCCATAAGTACGGCCGCTTCGGGAAACTCCTCGCGCATGTAAATATAGGCGGTGTGAGCACCTACTGCAAAACACGAAATGATCATGCCCTCTAGCAGTTGATGCGGGTCTTGATGTACGATGTATCGGTCTTTGAAAGTACCGGGCTCCGATTCATCACAGTTGCAGATGAGGTAGACAGGTTTGGTGTTATTCGGAGGGATGAAGCCCCACTTCACCCCTGTTGGGAATCCAGCACCGCCACGACCGCGGAGACCTGATGTTTTTACCTCGTTAGTAATTGCCTGAGGATCCATGGTGACCGCTTTCTTCAGTTGATCGTAGCCACCATCGCGCATGTGACATTCAATCGAGGGATCCCAGCCAACTCGATCAATATTTTTAAAGATCAAGCGGTGCTCAGAAGGGTGAGGTTCCTTACCGGGGAGATATTGGATGTCGCTCATAGTGTTGGAGTTTTTAAGCTGCGGGTTTTTAAAGTGTTAGTCCTCAAAATGTTAGTCCTGATACTGAGTAAGTAAGGCTTTGGCTTTGTCAGTTGTGATCGCCTCGTGGAACTCGTCATTAACGAGGCAGACGGGGCCGGTGCCGCAGGAGGCGAGGCACTCGGCGAATTCGACGGACCATTTTCCGCAGGGGGAAACGGCAATAGGGTTGTGGTGCGAGTCGCTTTTTGAGCGATCAATGCCAGTGAGTTCGCAGATTTTTTCCATGAGCTCGGCGGAGCCTGCCATGGCACAGGGGAGGGTGCGGCAGACGCGGAAATGGTATTTTCCAGGGGCGTGTTCGCGGAAGCCCGGGTAAAAGGAGACAACCTCGTAGACCTGCATCTCTTCGAGTTCGAGCTTTTCAGCTATCCAGATGATAGCGTCCTTGCTGATGAAGCCGAACTTGTGCTGCACGATGTGGAGGAGGGGGAGTACAGCGGAGCGTTTATTATTCGCGGGGTAATGCGCGATACGTTCGCTGGCCTCTGCCTCGACTTCGGCGGTGACTTGGAATGGAGGAAATGTTGTGGGTGAACTCATAACAAAGAAAAGGGTTTTCTACCGGTCGCACTCGCCCATGACAAAGTCGAGCGAGCCGAGAATGGCAGGGACGTCTGAGATCATGTGACCAGGCATGAGGTGTGAAAGGATGGAGAGGTTGACGAAGGACGGGGAGCGGATTTTAAGTCGGTGTGGCACGCCTCCTCCTTTGGAATTGATGTAAAAGCCGAGCTCGCCCTTGGGGTTCTCAGCGCCAAAGTAGACCTCACCCGCTGGGGCATCGAGTCCTTGGGTTGAGACGATGAAGTGGTGGATGAGCTCTTCCATGCTGGTAAGGGTTTTTTCCTTCGCAGGGAGCATGTTTTTAGAGTCAGCGATGTTGACTGACCCGTCGGGTAAATCGGCGAGTACTTGGCGAATGATATAAATGGACTGTCTCATCTCCTCCATACGAACGAGATAGCGATCGTATGAATCACCGTTTTCGCCGACGGGGATATCAAAGTTATACTGCTCATAACCGAGGTAGGGTTTGTCCTTACGTAGATCTCGAGAATTCCCAGAGCCTCGAAGGTTTGGCCCGGTCATTCCCCAAGAAATAGCGTCTTTTTCACTAATGACGCCGATATCGCACATGCGGTTGAGGTAGATTTTATTACGATCGA
This sequence comes from Akkermansiaceae bacterium, assembly GCA_051252195.1. GTDB lineage: Bacteria > Verrucomicrobiota > Verrucomicrobiia > Verrucomicrobiales > Akkermansiaceae > Oceaniferula. The sequence goes on from JBPOGD010000003.1 coordinate 252,828, forward strand.
GGAGTTTAGAGATCTCATCGATAGTTGCTGAGCACTCGTCGAGGAATGTTTCGAGCTGCTTGATAAAGCCATCAGGTAAATCACGTACCTGTCCACCTACGCGGGTATATGAGGTCGTGAAACGTGCACCAGTGAGCTGTTCGCAGAGATTGTAGGTCTTTTCGCGCTCGGTAAAAGTGTAGAGGAAAACGGTCATTGCGCCAACGTCCATGGCGCAGACACCAACGCCGAGCATGTGGGAGGCGATGCGTGCGAGTTCACAGCAAATTACGCGTACGGCCTGACCACGTGGCGGCAGTGTCCAACCCATGAGTTTTTCTACCGCACAGGCGTAAGCGACATTGTTGGCTAGCGGTGCTAAATAGTCGAGCCGATCAGTATATGGAATGAACTGATTGTAATGCATGCTTTCGGCAATCTTCTCATCACCTCGGTGAAGGTAGCCGATATCGGGGTCGCACTTCGTGACAATTTCACCATCGAGTTCCAGAATAAGGCGTAAAACCCCATGAGTAGCGGGGTGGGATGGTCCCATGTTGAGTACCATTTTTTCACCCAGAATATCTTCAGTAGAAGCTTGGTAGTCGTTTTCAAGCCCAGCCTGTGCTTTTGCAGCTGTATCAGGTGCTGTATAATTTGTAGAACTCATGAGATTTAGCACCTATTAGATGGCAATAAATTAGATGGATCGGCAAGAAGATTGTGAAATTTTTCACAAGTAGCTTATGGAGCGTTTAAATGACTCTTCTATTTCATGGCATTTTACCAATGGAGTTCATTTTTAATATGAGAGAAATAAGCGTCCGGAACTCGAGTGATTATATATCAGCTTGCATTTTGTGGGCGGTCGATTAACTCCTCCAACTACATTGAGAGACTTAAAAACAGATCCTGCTTATACAGAGGCTGATATGGGCCTGCCTTTGCCAGACACTCAGCATGCATGCTCGGTGTGTTTACCGACATGGGATGCTGTTTTAGGCTATGAAGAGAAGAGAGAGAAAGTAATCCGCAGGCTGAGAGCCGGGTATCCTCGATTTCTTCTTCACCCTTCTACGGAGAGGCTTTTTCTAGAAGTGGCCAAGCTTCTCGCAGCACCTGGAACGAAGGTGGTGTTATTCACCTCACGGGACATCGCACAGAGAGCTCAAAGATTTGTAGAGAAGAAAAGTGGATCGGCTTCAAGAATTGCCAGTTATGAAGGTGGTTTACAGGCTCTTATTGTTAGTGAAGAGGATTACCCTATCGCGATGGAATACTGGCGATATACTGGTGAAATAGTCAGTAGTAGGCAGGCGAAAAAAATACTTAACGGAAAGGATGTGAGGCCATTTATTCCACGCAGTTTACGTCGCCGTATCGCCCGATTAGGAGAGTACAATGCGGAGGACGTATTTCTCTATGAAAATGGTATGGCAGCGATCTACTCGAGTTATCGCGCCATCTCTAAGCTGAAACCTGGAAAGAAAACCCTCCAGCTTGAATTTCCCTACGTAGACGCCATGCGAATACAGAATTTATTCGGCAACGGGGTGGTGTATCTCAATGAAGCGGTAGGTGAGTCATTTGAAGAAGCATTGAGAAGAATAGCCAAAGGTGAGTTTGCGGCAGTCTACTGTGAAGCACCCAGTAATCCACTGCTTAGAACTGTCGATCTTAAAGCTATCTCAAAAGCTTGTCGCGAAGGAGGTGTACCCCTCGTCGTGGACGACACTATTTGCTCAGTCGCTAACATTAAGATAGATCAGTATGCGGACATTATTACCACTAGTTTGACGAAGTGGGTTTCTGGAAAAGGCGATGTCATGGCGGGGCAAGTCACGCTCTGTAAAGAATCGCCTTTATACTCAGATTTCAGAGAGTTCTTCGATCAGGACTGTCCAGAGGGCTCACGTTTATACCCCTCGGATGCAAGAGTGCTCGCGAGAAATATTAGTGGTTTTCATCGACGTATCTTATTGGCAAATCAAAATGGCGAGAAGCTGACTGAATTATTACTGTCTCATGCTGCCGTCGAATTCGTTTGGTATCCTAAAAATACAACGCCTGAACTGTATGAAACTCTGAAGCGAGGGGGTGGGGGATACGGTGGCCTTATTTCTTTTGTGCTCAAAAATAGAAAGAAATCAGCTAAGTTCTTTGACTCTCTTCGAATATCGAAAGGGCCGAGCTTGGGGACTGAATTTAGTTTAGCCTGTCCTTACACCCTCTTGGCTCATTACGATGAGATTGAGTGGGCTGAGGGCTGCGGTGTGGAGCGTGATCTCATTCGTGTTTCATGTGGAATAGAAGCGTCCGATGATTTGCTTTTTCGGTTTAAGGAAGCGCTTAATGAAGTTTGATAAATTTTCATGTTGGTGATGAATTAGTTTAATCTCTTTATCCTCTCAGTTTTTAGAAGGTGGAACGCATCTTGCTGAAATGGTTTAGAAGAGGCTTAGAAAGCTAAATTTTACTGTCTTATAACAGTTTCCCATGTGGTGAAATTGATACATTAACATAGACAGGTTTAGTTGTGGCGGCCTGTTAAATTAACTTAAACCATGTCCAAAACTCAAACTAGATTAGCAATTCGTTTCAATGAGCAAAACCCTAATCACCATCTATGGAACAATAGAGGAGTGTGGTGGTGCCACCTTACTGTTCACAAGAATGATGCTACGTCGGAGCGCTTGAGATTCTCTCTTAAAACTCGTGATGTTGACAATGCTCGCAACCGTCGCGACAGGATTTTACGCGACATCGCTGAGCATTATGTAATTGCCGCCTAGAATTACGCGGCAATTAATTTTCCGATAGAAAAGCTTTCAACCTAAGTATCATCGGTTGGAAAATATGCTGGTCAGGGTGGTATTGTTTGCTAGTTTCAGCAAATCGTTACCGAGATGAATATGCTGGGTGATGATAAAAAACGCACACTCAATCCAGATAACTATATATGTCAGACAAACAATCTACGCCTGTCGTTCCGAAGAATTATCTTCTTACTTTCATCCTCGTGACAGTGCTTTTTGCGCTTTGGGGTTTTGCTAATAATTTCACTGACCCGATGGTCAAGGTTTTCAAAGATGTCTTTGCTATTAGTAATGCGCAGTCATCAATTGTTCAAATGGCCTTTTACGGTGGATATGCCACGATGGCGATTCCAGCAGCTTTGTTTATCCGTAAGTTTTCTTACAAAGCTGGTATTATTGTTGGTTTAAGTCTTTTTGCGCTAGGGGCACTTCTCTCCATTCCTGCTGCAAACATGATCAACTTTTGGTTGTTCATTGGTGCAATTTATATTCTAACCTTCGGGTTGGCATTTCTTGAGACAACTGCTAATCCATACATTCTTTCAATGGGGTCACCTAAAACTTCGACCCAGCGTCTCAACCTCGCGCAAGCATTCAACCCTATCGGCTCACTCGGTGGTGCATTTATTGCCGCTTCATTTGTCTTAACAAATGTACACGTGGCCGATTTTAAAAATGACGTCACTGGCTTTCAATCAGAACTTTCACCACAAACAACGGAAGTTGCTGAGCTGAATATCCTGCCGTTTCTTAAAGCGAAAGAGAGAGTTAGAAAAAATGACGAAAATGTAAGAGCTTATGTGGCTGAACAGACTCCTGAGGAAACTACCGTTGATGGAGCGTTAACAGACTTCCGCGAAGGGAAAATTGAGTCTTATCAAGGGATGACTTTCCCTGAGATGCAAAAGCATGACCTAAACCTAGTTTCTACGACGTACATGATTTTAGGTCTGATCGTTATTGCGACATTAGTGATCTTTATTATTAAGAAAGTTCCAAGTACATCAGACGCAGATCCTAATGACCATAGTCTTCACTTTAAAGACACCGCGGCGCGTTTGCTCAAAAACCCCCGTTATGTAGGTGGAGTTTTTGCTCAAATGTTTTATGTAGGAGCACAGATTATGGTGTGGACCTTCATCCTCCAGTACGCTGAGAAAGAGCTCGGTATGGATAATGCAACGGCTGGTAATCACCAAATTATGGCATTGGTCATCTTCTTATCTTTCCGCTTTATTTGTACGGCATTCCTGAAATACGTCTCACCTGGTAAGCTGTTAGCAGCTCTCGCCTTTGGAGGTATTGCCACCACACTGGGAGCTATTCACATTACTGGGATGCCAGGTCTCTACAGTTTGATTCTTATTTCAGCGTGTATGTCACTGATGTTCCCTACAATCTACGGGCTCGCTCTTGAGGGCATTGGTCAAGATGCAAAACTTGGTTCTGCTGGTCTTATTCTCGCTATTGTAGGTGCTGTTTGGCTTACAGGATTCCAAGGCCGAATTCTCGACCTTGATACCTTTATGGGCACTACAGCAACTCGTGGATCATTTTATCTTAGCGTGGCGTGTTTCATCATGATTGCCATTTACGGTTTCTACTGCAGAAATCCGCGCGAGGATCAAGGAGCTGCATAGTTTAAATAGTTACTTTCCCTTAGGTGCACGGCTTTTGCTGTGCACCTTTTTTCTTGTCGTGCTGGAGGGATGGGTTATTGTTCCAAAGAACAGTGTTCACCACCTCTTTAATCCCATGTCTAAAATTCAACTTACCAAACGTCAGCAAGAAGTACTCGACTACCTCAAGGAAACTCAACGTATAGAAGGGTTTATGCCATCGACACGTGATATCCAGCGTCACTTTGATTTTGCTAGTCAGACTGCCGCGATGAGTCACCTTCGTGCTCTTGAGAAAAAAGGTGCGATTGTCAGAAAAGCGAATAAGGCTTGTGGTATTGGTTTCCCGGAAGAGATGGAGCGTGAGGAAATTGTCGATATCCCCGTTTATGGAAGTATTGCAGCAGGAATGTCTCAGGATGTGGATTCTGAGAAAGAAGGCTGTTTGTCGATCGATGTCACATCTCTTGGAGTTCGTCCTAATGCGCGGACCTTTGCATTAAAAGTACGCGGTGATTCCATGATTGATGCTCACATCTGTGATGGTGATACAGTGGTGCTCGAATTTCGTGAGCCACGCAGGGGGGATGTGGTAGCAGCCTTGATAGACGGCGAGACGACACTTAAGCGTTATGTTGTGGAGGACGGAAAACCGTTCCTTAAAGCTGAAAATGAAATGTTTCCAGACCTTATTCCAATACGTGAGTTAATTATTCAAGGTGTGCTTGTGGCGTTAGTAAGATCTGCAGCATAATGTCGTAGTAGTACAGAGATTGATAGATTCAATGCTTTGAATACGAGTAAGTATTTGATAGGGATTTGTGAGTCATGGCAAAAAACAAATCGGTTAATGAACCAAAAAAGAAATCAAAAGTTGGTGGGTGTTTGAAATCACTCGTTTTTTTGACCATCTTCGGTGCTATTGTTTATGCAGGTTTTCACATCTACTTTTTGGCTCAAGCCTCAGATGAAGCTGGCGTAATAGGAGGTCCAGTGATGAAAGCCGAGGTGATGGGAACTAAAATTTTCCCAGCCTTGGAAACTTTTCCCTTGGACGAAATTAACGGACGTGAAGAGATTTTGAAAGGTTGGTTAGTTAAAACGCCGACACTACCAGCGCGTCTGCAAAATGCGATTGATGAAGACTATCCTGTAACGTTTCGCGAGGATGAACTCAATGCTTGGCTAAGTAAACGTGTCAAAATTCATCAAGGCGGTGTCCTGGCTCCTTATGTAAAAGACAGCTTTTTATGGGTTGATCTCCGTGAGGGCGAAATAGAGCTTATTTTGGAGCGTGAGCTCAACCATGACAAAATTCATTTTACTTCAGTGATCATGAAATTCGGAAATTTGGATGGAGGATTTAGTATGCAGCCTTATGCTGCCCGCGTTGGTCAGGTGAAAGCACCAGGTGGTTTCGCGCGTTTGATTATTCCATCATTTGAACAGATTCTAGATGAGTTGGCTGATGATCTTGCTCCTTTTAAGAACGGGAAAATACGGGATGTGAAAGTTGAAGAGGGTAAGATAACTTTTGATCCCCGCGTTGTTGCAAACCCTTAATGATGAAGAGAGTTGGTCACACATGGACTCGCTGCTTTCTTTATGGAGGCCTTTTTCTACTTGCGATATTAGGGTGTTCTCATGCTGAGGATGATTTAAATTCTCCAGACGACTCGGAAAATAATCAAGGCCTTGAGCTAGACCTTATCAAAAATGATATGTTGATAGGTGGCAACGTATCCTTATCGAATAAAATATCTGTTATTGGTGAAGATAAGGAAATGCGCAGCGGTATTCTTTCGATTGCTGAGCGCATGAGGCAGGAGCTTTACGAAATATGTAACAAGGTATATGAGGGACCCATTTTGCCTATTGTGGTAGAGCTACACGGGAAAAAAGGTGACCAAGCTAAACCCATCAGCATGAGGGTGAGTATTCAGCAACTCTATGCTGAGTATCGGTGCCGCCTTGATATTCACTTAGCTCGAGGTTTGGATCATGAGAAATTGCAGTATCACCTGATGGAGCTCTTTCTATACGAGCGTGGTTTGAGTGCTGGCCAGCGGTTGGGAGATGGAGAGAGGGCGCTAGTCAAGCCGTGGTTGATCGTAGGTATGCTTGAGGCACTGAAAATCAAGAAAGGAGCTCATGATAAGTACATCTATCAAGCTGATATTGATTTTTTCAAAGTGATACCACTACCGAAGGTACTGTCACTGACAGAAAAGCAGATGGGTAATTTGGTGGGGCAAGAGTCTTTGGCGTTTCGGGCGATTGCGGGATCGCTAGTTAATTCGCTTTTCAGACAGCGCAATGGACGGCCAAATATGGAAGCCTATATGGCTGAATTTGCCACTTTCAAGGGTGAGGCTGAAAGCTTAATGCGTAAACATTTTTCAGGGATGAACACATCGCGTAATAGTTTGGAGAAATGGGTGAACCTTGAGCTATTAGAGCTAGGTACTGCGGAGGTGACTCAGCGTTTATCCATTTCCGAGACAGATGCTAGATTAGAGAGTCTGCTGCTACTGAGGTATACCGATGAGGAAGATATTAAGAATATAAAAATCGATGCTTACAACGAGGTTCTTATTCTCGACCTCGCCCAGAGAGATTTTGCTACGGCGGGTGCCATTCTTGAGCTACAGCGCCTTAGCTACCGAGCTTTTCCTGAATATCTACCTCTTATTCTCGAGTATTTACAAATCCTCGGGGAAATTACGACAGGCAGTGATAAGGGGATTCAAACAAGGTTAGATAACCTCATGGATACTAGGCAGTTGATGAGAGATACGGATAAGAGAGTGACAGATTATTTGAACTGGTTCTACATTACACAGTCGAACCAAGTGAGCGGCGACTTTAAGCAGTATCGGGAAATTAGCGACCAGCTAAGGGATGAGTCAATGAGACCTCCAGTAGATGATCACTTAAAGCGTTACCTAGATCACGTCCAGGAGATCTATGTGGGGAAGTGATGTACTCTGGCTATTCAGCATTAGCCTGATAGATGATACGGTGGTCTAGGTAGTATTCTTTGAGTGCTAAAACGATTGCATCGGCATACTCGTAGAAGATGGATTTCACTGCTTTGCCGTTGATCATTTTAGTACCTTCATAAAGACCTAGCTGAATGCGGTCATGGACTTCTTGATTGTTCATGAGGTAAGGTTCAGGAAAAATGACAGGACACTGGTAGAGTCGGTTAGCGAGTAGGTTGCGCGCCCACAAACCGGGGAAAGCATCAATTGGAATAGCGCGACTTGAGAGTGGGCTATATTTGTAGGCTGGAAGCTGAGTAGCGAGACCAAGTGAATGAGCGATGTATTTGCCAATCATTTTTTCTTCGTCATGGCTGCGCTGTAGGATTTTCACGAGCATTTCGTAGCGCTGGTCGTCTTGGGCGATTTCCCCACTCGTTAGTGCACCGTGGAGAAGAACATGGTAGTGGTTTTCTTTGGTCAATGTGGGGTTTGCTGGGTCTGCCCATGCGGCGGCATTGTAGTGCAGACAGAGTACGAGATCTGGATTGAAGGCAAGATTGACACGCCGTGCTCGTTCACGGATTTCACCAGTGCGATAGAAGAATTTATTTTGGATGCTCGCAATGTATTGCTCGTCGTTTTCTTTATTAACAGATCGCGCTTTGGCTTCTGCCGCATCACGGTAGGACTCAGGTCTGTTGGGGTTGACGGGTTGGTTTTTACCCCTCACGAGGTAGACTTTAGCACCCAACTCCATGAGTCCCTTTTTGATGATTTCACCTGTGAGTAGTGTCAATTCACCTTCCATAACTGGAGGGTTATAGCCTATTTGAAACCAACGCTCTTCTATTTGGGCAAATTGACCACCAATGTGTCCTGGATCGATGGCGATGTGGATGCCCGCTAGAGGTTTGTCAGAGGTTCCAGGCGAGAGCTCACCTGCGGAACTCCAGTTTCTGCTAGGAGATACCTCACTAATAATGGGTGAAAAGTTAAGACGATAGGTGGTATCGGGTGTCCTAGTGTCTGTACGAATCAGGGCATGGTCATGGTGGATGGTAATATAGTTTTTCCAGTGATCTCCTGTGGTGTAAATCTTCGTGAGCAGCGCATGGAAATCATCTCGTGTGATGGTGTCTTGCCAGATGTCGAGGGTATTCCAGTCGGGTCTGGTGCCAAGGTCTGCAAGTGTGGTATCGTGCTCACCTTCCTGAATAGTAACGTAATTTGTGGTTGTCGGAGCTTGTTGTTCTGTGGGGATCTGCGTCAGAATGTAAATAATTGCGATCGCGAGTAAAACGGAGAGAAGCGTAATAATGCCGCGTAAGGTGCGGTGCTCATTGGATGCTTTATGGGTCATGGTAAGAAAGTATCAAAAAGTGAATTGAAATTTACTTATAGGTTAAGTGTTGGCGGATGTCACCTGCTATGCTTGATTGCTGGCATGATTCGAATTTTATTCCTTGGCGACATTGTAGGCGAGCCAGGCCGTAAGGCTGTTATTAGACGTGTACCTACTTTGAAAGCGGAGAGAGAGATCGATTTTATTATTGTTAACGGAGAAAATGCAGCCGCGGGTCGTGGAATAACACCTAAAATTGCAATCGATTTACTTCGTGTGGGTGTTGCCGTAATTACAACGGGTGACCACGTTTGGGATCAGAAGGAAATCGTTGATTACCTTCCTAATGAGCCACGCTTACTTCGGCCTATTAATTATTCTGAAGGAACGCCGGGTAATGGGAGTGTTGTTTTAGAAACTGCCAAAGGTAAGGTAGCGGTCATCAATGGGCAGGGTCGCACGTTTATGAATCCTCCATTAGAAAATCCATTCGTAGATCTTGAGGAGGAAGCGAAACGCCTGCGTGAGGAGGGTGTGAAAGTAATATTTGTCGATTTTCACGCGGAAACAACGAGTGAATCAATCGCGATGGGCTGGCACCTCGATGGCAAGGTCTCTGCAGTGGTAGGAACGCACACACACGTTCAAACGGCAGATGAAAAAATTCTCCCTGAAGGAACTGCACACCTTACAGATGCGGGGATGTGTGGGCCTGATGTGTCAGTGTTAGGGCGTAGCGTTGAGTCCGTGGTATGGCGTTTTAAAACGGGTATGCCAACACGGTTTCCAGTGGCAAAGGGGCAGGTAAGGCTTTGCGGGGTAATTGTCGATGTTGATGAGGAAACAGGAAAGGCTCTGGCTATTGAACGATATAGCGAGCTGCTTGAGTTGGGATATTAGGCCTTTGATGATGGGTTTCTTAGCTAGTAAGCATTACAGACTTGGAATGCTTTATAGTGAAAATTATTTTTGTAGAAAAATAGCTGGGTGAATTGCAGTTCATTCTCGCAAAATCGCGCTGAATCATTAGTTTTCAAGCATGCCTATTGATGTCCCACTTTTAGCTAAAATTTGTGAAGCTCCGGGTGCACCTGGATTTGAAAAAGAGATTCGAAAACTAGTCTTGAAAGAGCTCAAAGGGCTCGCCGATGATATCCGTGTTGATAATATGGGCAATGTCGTGGCTCTCAAAAAAGGTAAATCGTCTGATAAAAAGGTGATGGCTGCGGCGCATATGGACGAGATAGGTTTTATCGTCACCCACATCGACGATAACGGATTCATCCGCTTCAACCCCCTCGGTGGTTTTGATCCTAAAACGCTGACCGCACAGCGTGTGATCATTCATGGTAAAAAAGACGTTATTGGCGTGATGGGCTGTAAGCCGATCCACATCATGACGGTAGAAGAGCGCGGTAAAAATCTTAAGCTCACCGATTATTTTATTGATCTTGGGATGTCGAAAGAGGAGGTGGAGAAGATCGTAAAAGTGGGAGACCCTATCACCCGCCGCAGCGAAATGCTTGAGCTTGGCGACTGTGTGAACGTTAAATCACTGGATAATCGAGTATCTGTATTTATCCTCATAGAAGCTTTGCGGAGTTTGAAAAGCTCGCGTCGTAAACCTGCCTATGATTTCTATGCCGTCTTTACCGTGCAGGAAGAAGTCGGCCTACGAGGTGCTCAAGTCAGCACCATGGAAATCCAACCTGACTTTGGTTTCGGTCTCGATACAACCATTGCTTACGACACCCCTGGAGCACAGCCTCAAGAGCGTTGTACTAGCCTAGGGAAGGGTGCAGCGATCAAGATTATGGACAGTTCCACGATTTGCGACTACCGCATGGTGGCCTACATGAAAAAGACAGCAGACGCGAAAAAAATCAGCTGGCAACCAGAAATCCTTGCTGCTGGTGGAACCGATACAGGGAGTATTCAGCGGATGACTCCTGGAGGCTCTATCGCGGGTGCCATTTCTATCCCGACAAGACATATTCATCAATCGATCGAGATGGCGTCGAAAAAAGACATCGAGTACTGTATTAGATTACTCGCTGAGTGTGTATGTGGATTGGATAAGGGCGACTGGAAGTTTTAGTTTAAGGGAATAAAATCATGTCCGTGATTCGTCAGCCCTTAGAGGCACTGAAAGAACACTTTGGCTTCGATGGCTTCCTCGATGGTCAGGAGGAGGTGGTGGACCAGATTCTTTCGGGACAGGACGGTCTAGTCGTGATGCCGACGGGAGGAGGTAAGTCGCTCTGTTATCAGCTTCCAGCGATGTGTCTCGATGGCGTCACGTTGGTAGTTTCGCCGTTGATCGCTCTGATGAAAGATCAGGTGGATGCTCTGGAGGCGCGTGGAATTCAAGCTGTAGTCATTAACTCAACGCTGAGCTGGCAGGAGCAACGGGAGAGGATAGAGAAGATGAAGTCGGGCGAGTACAAGCTCGTGTACATCGCTCCAGAGCGCTTCCGTGCTGAGTCGTTTATGGAGGCTCTAAAAGACGTCAACGTTTCCCTCTTTGCCGTCGATGAAGCCCACTGCTTGAGTCAATGGGGGCATGACTTTCGTCCCGAATACATGAAGCTCGGGAGAGTGCTTCACGCGCTCGGTAGACCGCAAGCCATCGCACTTACCGCTACCGCCACCACCGTGGTGCGAAAGGATATTCTTAAAGTTCTCGATCTTCGAGAGCCGTTTGAGACAGTCAGTGGCTTTAGTCGACCCAATCTCACCTTGACTATCACTGCAGTGGATAAGCAGGTGAAGAAGTACGCTAGGCTCAAAGAGATCGTCAAAGAATGGAAAACTGGCATCGTTTACTGCTCAACACGTAAGCGCGTGGAGGAGGTCGCTGAAATGCTGCATGACTGGGGAGTGAAATCCATCGCCTACCACGGTGGGATGAGTGACTCCGAGCGCGAGAAAACGCAGAATATTTTCATCAGTAAACAAGCCGATGTCGCTGTGGCGACCAATGCTTTTGGCATGGGGATTGACCGATCCGATGTCCGCTTCGTTGCGCACTTTGAGATACCCGGGAGTGTGGAGGCGTATTATCAGGAAGCGGGCCGTGCAGGTCGTGACGGCGAGGCTGCCTACTGCGAGCTGTTCTTCAATTATGCAGATACGAGGACACAGGAATTTTTTATCGAAGGCAGTAATCCCGGCTATGCCAATATCTGCAAAGTCTACCAGTTTTTACAAAATGATGCTGACAAGGATTTTGAGGTGCGACGTACCATGGATCAGATCTCAGCGGGTGCGGATTTAAAAAATGGCATGGCGACTGGCTCCGCTTTAGTGGCACTAGCTCGTGGTGGCTATATTGAACGTTTTGACATTTCAGGGCAGAGAATGAAGGGCACAAGGCTGCTGCAGCCTAATATACTGACCCGCGATCTAGCTCTGGATAAGCAGTCACTTGAGGAAAAGGAAAAGCGAGATCGGCAGAAGCTCGATGCCATGGTGCAGATGTGTTATTCGCGCCAGTGCCGCCAGCAAGCAATACTCGAATACTTCGGTGAAGAAGATGCTGAAACTTGTGGAACCTGCGATATCTGTAACAGCGAATACGGTGGTGAACAGCGTGCGCCTAAGAGTGATGCTGAAACCCTTGTTGTTCGTAAAGCGCTCAGTGGAGTTGCTCGCATGAGTCGAAAAACCACCGCTGGTTGGCAAGGCGTTTACGGGAAGGGGCGTATCGTGCAAATGCTGATGGGCAGTAAATCACAGGACATCCGTCGCCAGCGGTTGGATGCGCTATCAACCTACGGGCTTCTTAAAGAGCAGGGCACAGCTTACCTTAATGAACTGTTTCGGTCTCTACATGATGCGGGGCTTGTCTTCACTCAGAAAGGCGAGTACCCGCTGCTCACTCTTACTCCAAAAGGCGAGAAAGTCATGCTTGGGAAGGGCTCTTTCCAGATCATCTGGCCAGAGATTCATGCTCCATCGGCGGTGAAAGATAGTGACGGTATCAAGATGGAGGAGTATGATTTTGATAGTCAACTTTACTCCCGCCTGAAAGATCTTCGGGGAAGATTAGCTGACTCAGCAGGTGTTCCTCATTATCACATCTTTCCTAATTCGACTCTCGAATCATTCACCCGCCTTCGACCTGAAACCATGCAGGAAGGTATGCGAATCAAAGGTGTAGGTGAGGTGAAAGCTGAGAAGTTTCTGCAGGCTTTTATTGACGAGATTAAGCAAACTTAGCGTGCTTTTATTACTAAATGGTTTTCAGATAGTCTGAAAGGTCATCGTACAATCCTGACTGATTGGCAAAACTTGCGTAGTTCGATGCTTGTTCGATCCATTCCAGCGTGGTTGCACGGTGCTTTTTAATTGATTGAAGTAGCATTTTTTCTGTCAGCAGTGAGTCTTTGCCTGTTTGAAGAATGGAATTAATGACTGCTTCAGCGGCTGACTGGACACAGGCTACGATGTCTGCTCCTGAAAACTTTTCTGAGTATTTACCAAGCTTTCCAAGGTTGATTTTTTCTTGTGGAATGTCTTTGAGGGCGAGCTCAAAGATGGCTGCACGCGCTAGCGCATCGGGTGGCGGAACAAAGAGGACATGATCGAAGCGGCCTGGGCGCCTAAACGCGGTATCGATACGCCATGGTGTATTGGTCGCTCCGATGACGAGAACGTTTTCATTGTCAAATGAGGCACCATCTATTTCAGTGAGCAGAGCATTTACCAGAGACGCTGAGTTACCAGCATCTGAGCGTTTGATACATAGAGCATCAATTTCATCGATAAAAATGATGGAGGGTGACTTTCTACGAGCTGTTTCAAAGATTTGGTGGATACGCTGTTCGGCTTCTCCAATCCACTTAGAAAGGATTTCGTGGATGGAAATGTCCATGTAGTGAGCGCCACATTCTCCTGCAGTAGCTCTAGAGATAAAGGTTTTACCGCAGCCAGGAGGGCCATACATTAGGATGCCACCTCCAGTTTTCTTTTTGAATTTAGCAAAAAGCTCCTTGTTCTTAAAGGGGTAGATAATACTCATTCGGATGCGCTCTTTGAGATTATCCATGCCACCGATATCGGAAAAGTTAATGTTTGGTAAGCCATCGGCTAGTGAGTCCAGAAGGCGATCCGCTTCTGCAAAGTCGTTATCTACAAAATCATCATCGGCGGTGAGCATTTCACGTTCTGGGATGCCTTGTTCTGGTGATGCGCTATGAGATGAGGGAAGAGCGATTTTTTTTGACGATGAATGGTGATCAGTAGTGTCATTTTCTAACGTATTTTCAAAATCGAGGTTTTCCAAGCTTTCATCGATGACAACAGCGACGTTGTAGTTCTTTAGCGCTAATTCTTTCTCTCCAGTGCGATGGTAGATTGTTGCTTTTCTTAGGTAAGCTTCTGCCAGAGCTTTGTTTTCTTGGAGGATGCGATCGAGGTAAATAATAGCAAGCTGAGGAGAGGTGCTTTCACATTGGTCGACTTCAGATAGAAGTGCGCTGATAAACTCGCTTTGATCATCAACTTCAGCTGACGCTAGGGTTTCGATGGCCAAAGCGTAATTTTCTGAAGATGCGTACTGCTGGATCAGCGGAATAATTATATCGAGATCTCCAGGTGTTGATTCTAATTGTGCCTTCAGGAGATGGATCAGTTTTTCGTTCATTAATAAAGAAGTGTAGAATGTTGAGTTAATTGAGCTTTTTATTGCGTCTAGAGGCCTTAAATTTCTGATAGAAGTGAAGGATCCATGAGCCTGCGACAAAGACGATAGCAAGTGTCACGACACCTCCAATAAAGAAGGCTTTTCCGTTCCTTTGCATGGACTCGTCTGAAAACGCCGCAATGATACCACCCCAGAAGATAGAGATGAGAGTAAGGAATAAGATGAAACGAATTAGGAAAGGCTGCTTGTGTAGTTTTGCCATAGGGCCACTGTAAAGAGAGAGCTTCCCCATCTTTTTATGAATGTCAGCTAATGTAAGGTATTCGTAGGCCTTTGTCAGCGGCCAGAAAAATATTCCAAAGAAACAGAAAGATGCAGCGCCCAAAATGACGATGTATTTAGTGATAAAGAACATAAATATGAGTGGCCATTTTTTTTCCCATGACCATGCTATAAGTTGTAAACCTAGTTTGACGGGCTGGAACGGTAGCCATAGGAACTTGAGTACAGGGTCTCTCTTTCGCAGAATGCTGAATAGCAATTTTTGATTAGCTTTGTCTGTAGGGTCTTTTGCGATAGCTTTTCTAGAGTAGGCCTCAGCATTTTCTAAATCGTTGTATTCATTAGCATATATGACAGCAATGGTGTGTAGTGGTTGGTCAGATTCTGGGTTTTTCTCGAGTATTTTAAACTGATCGGCAAGTTGTTGCTCTTTCGGTGCCTTTTGTATTCCATCGATATTCCTCTTCGCTGACGCCTCTATTTCATCAGCCCACAGACTTTCTGGATCGAGTTCTCTGATTTTGGCTACGCATAACATCGAACGTTGATAGTCATCAAAATGAATGGCTAGTAGGCCGGCGATGTACCAGTTCCATGAAGATTCTGGGTCGAGCTGGATTGCTTTTTGGATGTTGTCTTCTGCTGTGCCCATTCGGCCACGTATTAGTTCTAAGCGAGAAAGCTGACCGAAAGATGAAGCGTTATTGGGGTCTAGTGCAATGGCCTTAACAATGTGCTTTTGTGCTTCGTCTGTACGTCCTTCATCAAGAAAAGCCTTTCCTAGAGTTTCGTGGAGCCAGGCTGACTCAGGGTCTTGCTGGAGTAGTGACTGGGCAGTTTCGATAACACGCTCTGATTGTCCCGAATTAGAATAAAAATGTAGCTGTTGATGTAAATCAGCTAAAATATTCGAATTAGGAACCTCATTTTTCATATGATAAATATTATCCTAAGCGGCTGGCATTCTCTCTTTAAAGCTTAATGTTAAATTAACGCTAATATTTGCCTAGAAAGGAAAGAATACAGGAATCAGATAAGATGCCATTAGCCAGAGTACGACGGCTAGAGGAAGGCCTACTTTGAAGAAATCTCCGAACTTGTAGCCGCCCGCACCGTAGACAAAGGTGTTGGTCTGGTAGCCTATTGGAGTACAGAAACTTGCGGATGAGCCAAACATGATGGCTACCACGAAGGGGGTAGGGTTTACTCCCAATGTCTGTGCTACGATGATGGCGAGTGGAGTGAGTAGGACGGCTACAGCATTGTTGGAAATAATTTCAGTCATGATTACAGCCAAAAGGTACATCAAGGAGAGCATGATGGCTGGGTTTTCAATGCCGAGACCGCTTGTCATGCCATCAGCGATGAGCTGGGCAAGACCTGATTTTTCAATGGCCATACCGAGGCCAAGCATTCCGAAAATCATGAAAACGACTTTCCACTCGACGGCGCGATAGGCTTCGTGGGGTTCCACACATTTGGTGACGAGAACAATCAAAGACGAGACGAGTGCGAGCTGGACGATGGGAATATCAGGGATGCCCATGCGTCCCGAGAGTGCGCCTAAAACCATGAAGATAAGCAATGCCGCGATTGCGATGGGGGCTTTATTAGCCCTTATAATACTCTGCTTAGGCTCACTGAGGTTAATGAAATCACGCTGTTGAAAAAGCTGGTTAATTTTCTGCGCAGGACCTTGCACGAGGAGAGTATCGCCGAAAGTGAGCTTCTCGTCCTCAAAACGCTCCTTAAGGTTTTTACCACGACGATGGACGGCAAGAATAAGCACACCAAATCTTTGGCGGAAGTTAAGCTCCTTGAGGCTTTTGCCTGTCATGTTGGACTCTGGACCGATGATTCCTTCCATAAGCAGCGCGCTTTCTGTCCGTATGCCCTCGAGCCCGCGGCTGGCATTTCCTCGAACATCGATCCCTTCTGTTTTTGAAATCCCCATTACGCCCTCAAGCATGCCTTTGAAGATAATTTCATCTCCTGCGAAAAAGGTGACATTTTTTAGCCTGTCCTTGACGCGTCTACCATTGCGTAGGACTTCTATGACGCGAGCTTTCCGCATTTTAGCTAGTGGAGAGTCGATAAAGGCAGTGCCATCAAGATCTGAGTCTTTCGTGACGAAGGCGTGCGTGATGAATTCACGCGATGTTTCGTTATCGATAAGGGTAGCTAGTGTGACGCGATCTGGAAGAAGTTTTCGACCGATCGTCAGCATGTAGATGAAGGTAGTCACCACAAAGATACAGCCTAGTGGCGTGATGGAAAACATACTCAGGCTCTCGATGCCGTTCTTCTCCGCAATGCCTACTGCGATGAGGTTTGTAGAGGTTCCAATAATAGTCATGGTTCCTCCGACAATGGCTGCGTAGGAGAGTGGGATGAGGTATTTAGAGGCTGTGTAGTCTCGCTTGCGGCAAATCGCTAGCACGATGGGCATGAAAATTACTACGACGGGGGTATTATTTACAAAACCCGAAAGCACTGCGACAAGTGCCATCATTACGATGAGCATGCGAGTGGGGGATTTGCCCGAAATACGCTCGAACCACGTGCCGAGAGCCTCGATGACACCCGTGCGCTCTAAAGCAGCACTGAGGATGAACATACATGCGACGGTAATGGGAGCGGGGTGAGAGAACACCTTGAGCGCGTTATAGCTATCGTCGGAGTCAGTGCTCAAGATACCAGTCACTACACAAATAACGAGTGCTGATAGCGCAACCAGCTCAGCTGAAATCCACTCTTTAACAAACGCAAAGAAAACGACCACCACCAGTGCGGCGAGGAATGCTTGTTGCCATGTTTCGAAAAAGAGCATTGTTATGCTGAGGTATATACTAAGAATTATAACTAACTATCTTAGAAGAGGCCTAAAAAATAATCCTAGAGAATTATTTGAGAAATACGCCACTCCATTTGCTTTCATTGAATCCAGTGAAATGAATACCCTTTTCTGAATCGATCAAAAAGGGGCGTTTTACCAAGTTTCCATGCGATGCAAGAAGGGCTAAAGCTGCGTCATCAGTGAGAGTGGGAAGCTTGTCTTTCATACCCAGTTGTCGGTAATCGACTCCTGATGTATTAAAGAGGGGTTTGACGCTCCCTTGGATACCGAGTGCTAGTTTGAGCTCGGTAATACTGGGGGGTGTTTCCCGGATAGCGATTTCCTGAAAAGGAATTTCGTTCAATTGGAGCCATTTACGTGCCTTTCGGCAACTGTCGCATCCCTTATAAGCATAAAAAAGTAGCATAGGGCGAGATTGTCGAAGTTGCGTAAATAAGGTGTCCTCTTGAAATTACAAGAGGAGGTACGAAAGTCGTAATGATCAACCTATGCGGAATACGATGCGTGCCTTGGTCGTATCATACGGAGACATCTCCATCTTCACCTTGTCGCCGACAACGAGACGGATAAAACGCTTACGCATCTTACCAGAAATGTGAGCAAGAACTTCATGACCGCTAGGGAGAGCTACTTTAAACATGGTGCCTGCGAGAACGGATACAATATTACCTTCGACATCGATAACGTTGTCTTCACGGTCTTCATCCTTCTTGCTTCGTTGGCCGTAGTTGTGTCTATTACGTCTGCGTCCGCCGCCTCCTGTTGATGGTCTTTTGGGTCTTCCTGCGATATTGTGCTCCTTTGTTGATTCAAGTTGTTGCCAGTAATACGATATAGTAGCTGGTGCTGATATCTTGATGGGATATTAACTTTTCGCAACTCTAAAGTCGCGGTACAAACTAGAAAATTGATTTTTTGAGCAGGTCGTCGGCAGGAAAACATGATAAATGTTAACGTGTAGAAGCTTTACTCCGGTATCGAATAATAAATTTGTTCAAGTGTCAGAACGGCATAAGCTGTTACTAAAATCGGGTCACCTTCCCACCAGCGCGAGTTGGTATTGATCCATGATCCGTCTTCGCGCTGGTGAGAAAGTAGTTCATTGGATAGTTCATTTCGCCAGTCAACCTGTTTGCCATTTGCGAGTGTGAGGCTGTCGATGTTGGCTGCGGAAAGAGCTTTCGCCATCGCATGGTAATAGTAGTAAAGGCCTTGTTGCCCCAGTGAGGGGTCATCTGCTGTCGCAAGTCCTGGATTTTCTTTGACGGTGAAATGTTTGCTGAGCCAGTCTTTGACGGCCTTAACACGGACGTCGTCGGCATCAAGGTCGGCGTAAATCATCGAGAGTAAGCCGGCGTAGGACATTGAGCCGTAGCCTCGCAGGGAGCTGCTGCCATCGGGGTTTTTGCTTTCGCCTGCCTTCGAGTTTCCAGGGAAATAGTTGAACGAGCCGTCATTGCTGATAGTCGGCTGATCGTTGGTGGCTTTGAGGTTTTGACAACGTGAGATGAACTCAATGGCTGCTTGCCAGTTGAGATTAGGCTGTTTGCTCTCGCCTGTGTCTTTGGCGATATGACGTGAAAGCCGCAGAGCCTCAATGGAGAGGTGGGTGTTCGACATATCTGAGTGCTGGTAGCTGCCACCGTAGCCAATGCCGCCGTCAAATTTATTATCGGTTTCACCCTTAGTATCCCAGTCGGTCTGTTGATTGATGAGAAAGCGGCGAGCTTTAAGGATTTGTGGGTAGTAGTCTTTTTCTCCGCTGGCAACGAGAGCGACGAGAGCTGTAGCGGTGTTGTAGGTGCCAAGGCCTTTTCCATAGATGCCGCCGTCGTCTTTTTGTTGCTGGACAAGCCATGAGAACCCTTGATCGATGGAGGGGCCAGGTTGATAAGATGGAGAGCGCATTGCCGCTGTAAGCGCTAGAGCTGTGTAGGCAGGGTATTGAGGTTCGCCCCAGAAACCTTCGTCTTTTTGCTGCTTTCTTAAAAACAGATTTCCTCGTTCGATAGCACGCTGAGTTTCTAACTTGATAGATAAATAAGGTTTTTCTTTTTCTCCAGCGAGAGCCTGAAGGCTAAGTGTAGCTGCAAATAAACCAGTGATGAAAATGGGGTGAAGTGACTTCATAACAATAAAAAAGAGCATTCTGTTGCATGAAAACCATACAGCAAAAATGCTCTTTTGTAGAATTATTTAAGACTTGCGCCTTTTATTCTTCTTGCTCAGCGAGCCAGCGTTCCACTTCCATAGCTGCAGCGCAACCTTCGCCAGCAGCGGTGATAGCCTGACGGTATTCTTGATCAGCGACGTCCCCGGCGGCGTAGAGCCCCTCAACGTTTGTGCGTGTGCCTTTTTCGTGAACAATGTAGTTAGCCTCATCCAAGGTGACAATATCGCCGAGGAATTGGGTGTTTGGAGTGTGGCCAATGGCCATAAAGACGCCTTTAACTTCAAGGTCTGATGTTTCACCATTGTTGGTATCAGCGAGCTTCACACCGCGAATGTCACCTTTTTCATCAAGAAGATATTCTTGGATGCCTGAGTTCCAGATGATTTCGACTTTTTCATGATTAATGGCGCGCTGAGCCATGATTTTAGATGCTCGCAGTTCATCACGGCGGACGATGAGGTAGACTTTGCTAGCGAACTTCGTAAGGAAGGTTGCCTCCTCACAGGCGGAATCTCCGCCACCGACAACACAGACAGGAACATCGCGATAGAACGCTCCGTCACAGGTGGCACAAGCTGTGAGGCCATGACCGCCTTTTGTAAGCTCTTCTTCGCCTGGAAGTCCTAAGTAGCGAGCTGATGCGCCCGAACAAATAATGACTGCACGTGATTGGTAGGTGGTTTCTCCAGCGTAAAGCGTGAATGTTCCATCGTCTTCTTTTTTCAGAGAGTCGATGTGAGCAAATTCAACGCGGGTGCCAAATTTTTCAGCTTGCTGCTGCATTTGCATCATTAATTCAGGTCCGCTGATACCATCTGGGAAACCAGGAAAGTTTTCTACATCAGTAGTAGTAGTAAGTTGACCTCCTGGCTGGGTGCCGGTGAGGATAAGTGGGTTAAGATCTGCTCGTGCGGTGTAAATGGCTGCTGTGTATCCTGCGGGGCCTGTTCCTATAATGATGACGTTTTCCATGTAGTTATGAGTATGTAGTGGAAATATTATGCCCGTAAATTTTTCATGAGCAAGTGGTTTCAGTTTTTCCGGTAGGATTAACAAGATGTGCGGGATTTAAACTCAAGAAGCATTGGACAAAAGCGATGATTCGGAGCAGTAAGAGACAGCTTCTCAATTTTAATAATTATTCTATGGCTCGTAAGAAGAAAGATTCTCCTCCAAGTCCTCCTACTGCATTGGGAGATCTGGCTACATTGACCAAGCTTAGTTTAAATACCTTTGTCGTGGCGACGACGCTCTTTGGCTGTTTACTAGCATCTCGCTATTTTTATGGCGAATGGATTCATGATGGATGGCTACTGTTTAATACGATTATTGGTACGGCATGCACAGCATTTGGCTCGGCCGCATTTAATCAACTGATGGAAATTGAGGAGGACGCGCGGATGAAACGAACGGCGGATCGACCACTGCCAGCACGTAGGATGCTGCCACTGAATGCTTTTGGAATTGGCTGGGCACTTTCTGCCTTTGGTATCATTCATCTTGCCCTGAAGGTGAATGCGGCATCGGCGTATTTAGCGGCTATTGCGCTTGGGGTTTATGTTTTTCTCTACACGCCACTAAAGCGTAGAAGCTCGACGAATACCTTGCTAGGTGCTGTTCCTGGCGCAATTCCTCCGATGATTGGTTGGGCTGCGGTGGCAATGTCAGCTGGTGGAAGCTGGATGGATGGTCGCAGTTGGTATCTCTTTGCCTTTCTCTTTCTGTGGCAAATGCCTCATTTTGTCGCGATTAGCTGGATGTGCCGTGAGGACTATGAAAACGGTGGCTACGTGATGTGGTCGAATGGGGATGTCTCTGGTAAAAAGACAGCGGCAATTGCGATTTTCTTTACCGTGTTGCTAACCGCACTAGCTCCGGTGGCGTGGTGGCTTGATTATGCTAATATAATCTGGCTTGTCGGAGGTACGCTTGCTGGGCTAGTGATGCTTTGGCTGTGCTTTAAGTTTCGGGCTGCGGGCGATCGTGTTTCGGCGCGCAAACTCTTTTTCTACACCCTGATTTATCTTCCTGTCGGACTGATACTACTGGCTGCGGGTTGGTTGGTGTCTTAGTTTCTGGCTTTACAGGCACTTTTGCTTTGATGGGTGTATCAGCCCTCGTTAATGACCTAGCAGGTATTTGGGGTGACTCTTTACCTATGGGTAAACATAAAGGTGACTTTCTTGTTGCCTGGTTTACGGACTTTAGAGGGTAGGGTCATTTTGATAAACGACCACTAGCTTATGCTATATAGCATCGCTGAGGTGGATACTGGTGAGGTGACGATGCTTTTATTAAAAGTAACCTGCCAGCGAATACTAGGTAAATGGAGAGTTGCATTTTGGTCTGGGACTTGATCATGACCAAGGCGAGGATTTAGCAGTCTTGCCACAGCGTAAAAAAGCCTCGCACCTTTTGAGAGGTGAGAGGCTTGGTGATTGGTTTAGTGCTTGAGTTGTTTACTCAGCGTTCTCGCCTTCAGCTCCGCAGCATTTTTTGAACTTCTTGCCTGAGCCGCAGGGGCAATCTTCGTTGCGGTTTATTTTAATGGTAGGGCGACGTTTGGGGAGGTTGATTTTGATTCGCTCGCCGCTTTCATTGGGCTCCATAGCGAGTGAGGCTAGGTTAGCTGAATTGCCAGTTTGTGCCACGTTTGCTGCTGGAATACCACCGCTTTGAGGGGCGTTAGCATCACTCGAGAGTTGCTGTGGTAGTCCACGCATGAAGTTCTCAAAGCTCTCAAGGTTGGTTGTTGAGCGGAAGAGGTTGCTGAGAGTTTCGTTCTCAATGCTGTCCATGAGCGTTTGGAAGAGCGAGTAGGCCTCGTTTTTGTATTCGATCAATGGATCCTTCTGCCCTTGTGCACGGAGATGAACGCCTTCACGGAGGGCGTCCATATTGTAAAGGTGCTCTTGCCAGAGCTTATCGATGCCTGTGAGGATGATGTGGCGTTCTAAACCATCAAGCATTTCTGGACGTTCGTTTTCCATTTTAAGCTCGTAAGCTTGTTTAACTTTATCGATAACAAACTGACTGTTGCCTTCAGTGTCGCGATCATGGAAACCGCTGGATTCGAGAGTGAGCTGGACGGGGAAGGTGGCGTTGACCCAATTAAGGAGCTCAGCATAATCAGCGGCTCCTTCATCGCGCTCTTCCATGTAGCCTTGAACTGCGGCAGGGATCGCTTTTTCGATAACCTCATAAACGAGCTCGCGCGGGTTTTCTGAGTGGATGACTTCATTGCGGTAGCCGTAAACCACTTCACGCTGCTTGTTCATCACGTCATCAAAGTCGAGAACGCGCTTACGCCAAGTGTAGTTACGTTGTTCAACGCGCTTTTGAGCAGTTTCCACGGAGCGGTTGAGCCACTTGTGTTCAAGGGCCTCGCCGTCTTCCATACCGAAGCGTTCCATCATATTGGTCATGCGCTCAGCGGCAGCGAAGTTGCGCATTAGGTCATCTTCAAAAGAGATGAAGAACTGGCTCATTCCAGGGTCGCCCTGACGTGAACAACGTCCGCGGAGCTGGCGGTCAACACGGCGTGACTCGTAACGTTCCGTAGCGATGACAAAAAGTCCGCCTAGATCGGCGACACCAGCACCCAGCTTGATATCGGTACCGCGACCAGCCATGTTGGTAGAAACAGTGACAGAGCCTTTTTGACCTGCGTTTTGGACAATCTCAGCTTCCTGTTTGTGATACTTTGCATTGAGAACGTTGCAGGGGATCTTAGCGCGAGTGAGCATTTTACCGAGGAGCTCAGAGGCATCCACGGAGGCAGTTCCTACGAGGACAGGCTGTCCGCGTTCGTAAGCTTCTTTAATTTTCGCTACGACGGCATTGTATTTCTCACGTCGAGTCTTGAAGACTTGGTCATTGTGATCGATGCGGATGTTCGGAACGTTGGTTGGAATCGGTAAAACGTCGAGTTTGTAAATATCGTGGAATTCTGCCGCTTCAGTTTCTGCAGTTCCTGTCATACCGCCGAGTTTTTCATAAAGACGGAAGTAGTTCTGAATAGTAATGGTCGCGTAGGTTTGAGTTTCCTCTTCCACATTGACACCCTCCTTGGCTTCGACAGCTTGGTGGAGACCGTCTGACCAGCGGCGGCCAGGCATTTCGCGACCTGTGTTGTCATCGACGATGATTACCTTGTTATCGGTCACGACATACTCGACATCTTTCTCATAAAGACAGAATGCTTTTAAGAGCTGAGAAATAGCGTGCATTTTCTCGCCTTGAGTATCGAGGCGCTTCTGCAGAGCGTCTTTTTTCGCGGTGCGGTCTTCTTCTGAAAAGCTAGGGTCGGCATCGATTTCACCGTAGGCATTGCCGAGGTCTGGGAGGACGAATGCCTCGGGGTCACCCGGGTTGAGGAGCTCACGTCCCATTTCCATGAGATCGGCATCGTGTGCTTTCTCATCGATAGTGTAGTAAAGCTCTTCCTTGATTTCGTAGAGATCGCGCTTCTGCGAGTCCTGATACATGGAAAGTTCAGTTTTCTCAATTAGGCGGCGTGTCTCAGGCTCTTCCATGAAGCGCATAAGTTGGCGGTTACGTGGGTTGCCGAGCTTAATTTTAAACATGGCTCGGCCCGCTGCGACCTCATCTTTCGCTTCGAGTGCTTTTTTCGCTTCGTCAGCAAGGGCGTTGCAGAGCTCGTTTTGTTTCCTGACGAGTTGCTCGATGAGTGGACGATATTTCCCATACTGCTCTATGTTTGAAACGGTGGAAGGGCCAGAAATAATAAGCGGTGTTCTCGCTTCATCAATAAGAATAGAATCGACCTCGTCAATAATGGCAAAGTAGTGGCCGCGCTGGACTTGCTCTTCCTTGGAGGATGACATGCCGTTGTCGCGAAGATAGTCAAAGCCGAATTCAGCATTGGTCCCGTAGGTGATGTCACATTGATACTGCTCGCGGCGTATTTGTGGATGTTGCTGGTTCTGAATGACACCGATGCTGAGACCGAGGAATTTGAAAACAGCTCCCATCCACTCCGAGTCACGGCGGGCTAGGTAATCGTTAACGGTAACGACGTGCACGCCCATACCGGTGAGTGCGTTGAGAAAAACGGGCAGAGTGGCGACGAGAGTTTTCCCTTCACCTGTCTGCATTTCTGCAATCATACCTCGGTGCAGGGCGATACCGCCAATGAGCTGGACATCGAAGTGAACCATTTCCCAACCAAGTGGTTGATCGCATACCGTGATGGTCTGACCACAGAGGCGGCGTGCAGCACTTTTTACAGCGGCAAATGCCTCGGGCATGATGCTTTCTAAATACTTCGCACGGGCTACGCGGAAATGATCTGCTTCAGTATCGCGAAATGCCTCTTTGGCAGCTTCGATGGATTCGATGCTCGCTGTGACGGTAGGTAAGGTAGGGAATTCGTCGCGAAGGGCGTCTAGGCGTGCGCTGAGAGTTTCAGCTGTGGCAGTAAGTTGATCCACGTCCATCAGCTCCATCTCACGTGTTGTTGCCGTTTCAAGTGGGAGATAACGATGGAGGTGCTTTTTCCAAACGTTGACTCTTTCGCCTAATGCATCGTCTGAATCACTTTGATATCCTTCTTCGAGGGCGTTAATTTTTGCGACGATGGGGGCGAGGCGTTTGACCTCGCGCTGGTTCTTATTACCGACGATTTTCTGAAGAGTCCATTTAAGCATTGTAAAGAGTGCACGGGATTTATTCGTAACGTGCGGGGGAGTCCATACACTTGCTTAAGCTAGATGGCAAGGTATTAGGCGTTCTTGATGAATGGAAAAGGGCTTGAGCCTTATTATCGGCCAGGTTCGAAGCGCGGATCTTCGATTTCTAGTTTGACTGAATTTATAAATTGGGAAATAAGAGCGGTATCATTATGAAATCATTTACTCAGAAAGCTTGTCAGTTGCTAGCTGTCATTTCCTGTGGTGCATCTGTTGTGACGGCAGATGCTATTAGAAAACCCAATGTCGTACTCGTTATCACCGATGACCAAGGTTACGGTGATCTTGGTTTTACAGGTAATACTGTAATTCAGACACCGCACATTGATAAATTGCGTGATGAGTCTGTATTACTGGATAATTTCCACGTCGATCCGACTTGTGGACCTACACGTTCGGCTTTGATGACGGGGAGGTATTCCAATCGTGTGGGAGTTTGGCACACAGTGCAGGGACGGAATATGTTGCGTCGACGTGAGACGACAATTGCCAATGTTTTCCAGGGTAACGGATATAAAACCGGCTTGTTTGGTAAGTGGCACCTAGGTGATAACTACCCCTACCGTCCAGAAGATCGTGGTTTCGACCAAGTCGTTTCACACGCTGCGGGTGGTGTAGGTCAAACTCCAGATTATTGGGGAAATGATTATTTTGACGATACCTACATGCTTAATGGTAAACTTCAGCGTTTCGAAGGCTATTGCACGGATGTTTGGTTTGATCAGGGAATTAAGTTTATAAAAGAGAATAAAGATCAGCCGTTTTTCGCATATATTGCTCCAAATGCACCTCACATCCCTTTATTTTGTCCTGAAGAATATACCAAACCATATATTGGCAACCCCGAGGTTTCTATCCCTGAGTATTACGGGATGGTAACTAACATTGATGACAATATGGCGAAACTCATCCAATTTCTCCGCGAAGAAGGCCTTGAGGAAAATACGATCCTTATCTACATGACGGATAATGGCACTACCCGCGGCGTTTATGAAGGTCGCGGTTACGATGGCGGTATGCGCGGACTCAAGGCGGAGCGTTGGGAAGGGGGGCACCGTGTTCCATTTATCATGCGCTGGCCAGCTGGTGGTATCGAAGCGGGGAAAACAGTAAAAAATATCACAGCTCACCTCGATGTGATGCCGACATTGGTCGATCTATGTCAGCTCGATGCACCGAAACTTGATTACGATGGCAAGAGCTTGCGCGACCTTATTTATACCAAAGGTGAAAACTGGGAGCCACGTACGCTAGTAGTCGAATCTCAGCGCATTCTGGATCCAGAAAAATGGCGTGAGAGTGCTGTTATGACAGATCGCTGGCGCTTGGTAAATGGAACAGAACTATACGATCTCTCCGTTGACCCAAGACAGGCAAACGATGTAGCAGTAGCAAATCCAGAAGTGGTAAAAACACTCAGAGCGAGCTACGATGAATTTTGGCAAGATGTTTCCAAGGATCATGAGATTAGAAGTCACATCGTGATTGGTGCAGATGAAGCGCCATTAGTAGCACTGACATCACATGATTGGTTGATCGATATGCTCCCGCCATGGAATCAGACGCACATCTTGAAGGGGGAGGTCATGGTTGAAGGTCGCTGGGGCCTAGAAGTTGAAAAGGATGGCGAGTACGAGGTTTCACTTCGCCGCTGGCCTGTTGAGCTTGATGAGCCTATTAATAGTGGTGGCAATGGTGGAAAGGCATTTAGCTTTGAAACAGCCAGTGTTGAAATTGGAGATGTTAAGCGGGAAATGGTGATCCCAGAGGGAGCGAAGGAGGTAACTTTTAAGCTTTCGCTGAAAAAGGGAGAGTACTATTTCATGCCACGTTTTGTTGGCGGTGGAGTTACTGGCACACCTTACTACGCGTATGTAACGCATCAGCCTAAAGCAGGATGGCAGACACCAGCTGGTATGGGGGTTCAGCTTTATGATCCCAACTACGGTAGAGTGCCACCACCGCTTGATGAATCAGCTCTGATTAAGTAATTCAATCACGTCAATGGAACAGTCAGAGGGGATCATCATTAGGCTGACAAAGCTTACTGAGACCAGTCTGATTGTTCATTGGTGTACTGAGCACTCGGGTATTTTGAAAACGGTGGCAAAGGGGGCTAGGCGTCCTAAAAGTCCGTTTTCAGGCAAAGTGGATTTATTTTACCGTGCTGAATTCAGCTGGGTACAGAGTCGTAAAAGTGAGCTGCATACGCTCAGCGAGATTGTGGTTCTCGATTATTCTGAAGGGCTTAGGAAAAAATATGTGGATACCTTAGCGGCGGCTTATTTTTGTGAACTACTGAGCAGTGTGGTCGAGAGCGAGCACCCTGTACCTGAATTCTACGACCTCTTACAGCGAGGACTCAACTATTTAAGTACTACAGGGGCAGATCGAAAGTCTTTGTTTCACTACGAGTTTGAAATGGCGAAGCTCTTGGGGCTCTCTTCTAGTAAGCCCGGTGCTTTCAACGTGCTGGAACAGGCGTACGGTAAACTACCTTCAGTGAGGGCAAACTGTCTGGCGATGCTACCTGAAAGTTGATCATTGGCTAAGTATTCATTAGGGCCTCGATGTCATCAGCCTCGATAGGGATGCCAGCCATCAAGTTCGTGTTTTGGTCTTTGCCGATCAAGTAGTTGTTTTCCAGGCGTATCCCAAGATTTTCCTCTGGAATGTAGATCCCTGGTTCGATCGTGAAAACCATGCCTTCAGCGAAAGGAGTATTGGGTGTGCTGACATCATGAACATCCAGACCCAAGTGGTGAGAGGTGCCGTGCATGAAGTAGCGTTTAACCAAGGGCATGTCTTCTCCTTGATTTGTCGCCTCCTCGCGACTGATGAGGTCTAGCTTGATGAGTTCTTCACACATAAACTCTAGAGCCTTTTTCTGATAATCGATGTGTAAAATGCCAGGCCGGAGGATTTTTTGGCATTGATTCATCACTGCAAGTACGGAATTATAGACAGCACGCTGACGTTCACTGAACCTACCATTGACGGGGACGCAGCGCGTCATGTCGGCATTCCAGTTTCCATACTCGGCTCCTACATCCATGAGGATGACGTCGCCGTTTTGACAGATTTGGTTGTTATCGAGATAATGAAGAATACAGGCGTTTTTACCACTACCGATGATGGGCGTGTAGGCAAAACCTTTTGAGCTGCGGCGGGTGAACTCGTGAATGAATTCAGCTTCGATCTCCCACTCGCCAACACCAGGTTTGACAAATTCAAGTACACGGCGGAAACCAGCCTCAGTAATGTTACATGCCTCCTTAAGCATGTTTATTTCCTCGCTTTGTTTGATCATGCGCAGCTGATGCATGATAGGAGCTAGGCGTTCGTATTGGTGCAAAGGATAAGCTTTTTGGCACTGTTTGATGAAACGTAGGTCGCGAGTTTCCACGGGAGAGTTCGCCCTTAAGTGCTCGTTGGTGTTGAGGTAAACGTGGTGCGACTGCTGAATGAGCCGATGCAATGTATTGTCAAAGTTACTCAGCCACTGGACGTTTTGAATGCCAGAGAGTTCGCTAGCTTGGGCTTTCGAGAGCTTATGTCCTTCCCAGACCGCGATGTGTTCATTGGTTTCTCGAATGAAAAGAACTTCGCGATCCTTTTCTGAAAAGGCATCAGGGCAGAGCATAAGGATAGTTTCCTCCTGGTCGATCCCGCAGAGGTAATAGAGATCAGTGTTTTGCTTAAGCTGCATGGTGCCGTCAGCGTTGGTCGGCATGGCATCATTCGAGTGAAGGACTGCGATACTGTTGCGATTAAGAATCGCGCTTAGTCGGCTTCGATTACGAATAAATAATTCCGAGGCTGCGGGTGTGTGTCTCATGCGTTGATTAAAAAAGGTATAACTATCTTAAGTTATCTCCAGCCAAGTTTTTGGCGAAGTGTGGCGTAGAAATTTCTATTGTGAAGTTGAATGAGCGGTAGGGTGTTTTGAGCTGATTCAACTCGTACTTTATCACCTGGATTAATCTCGATGATTTCTCTGCCATCAACGGTAAAGAGCATCGGGCATCCAGCGTCGTCGGTGGATGCCAAGTCAACGACGGAGCGATCCGAGATCACTAAGGAGCGATTGGTAAGGCTGTGAGGGCAGATTGGGGTGATGACAAAAACATCTGCCTTGGGGTCAATCAAAGGACCTCCAGCAGAAAGAGAATAAGCGGTAGAGCCCGTTGCTGTGGCTACGATCAAGCCATCAGCGCGGTAGTGATTGAGCAGTTCGTCATCGACCCACGCGTCCAGCGTGATGAGCCTACCCGTTTGTCCTCGAGACAAGGTGATTTCGTTTAGCGCGCTAAAGGTTTGTTCCTCGCCATTGACTTTACGGACAGTAGCTTTGAGTAAAGCGCGGTGGATGACATTGAAGTTATGGTTTAGTAAAGCTTCCGCAAAAACATCAATTTCATCATCGGTGCAAGTAGTTAGGAAACCCAAGGTGCCTATGTTGATGCCAGCTACTGGGACTTTATTTTGTCCTAACTGGTTTGCTGCGTTTAACATCGTACCGTCACCGCCGAGTACAGCGACGAGGTCACAGCTTTCGCTGAAAGTAGCAGCGTCGATGCCGTCGTTTTGATCGAGGATAGTCGCGGTTTGGGTTTCGAGAACAGATGATATTCCTCTCTGGTCAAGGGCAGTACGCAGCTTGAGCAAGGTGCTTCTGGCACCTGATTTGTAACGGTTTGCGATGATTCCTACTTTCACGGCGGCAGGCTATGATGATTTGGCTAAAAGATACAGGCAAAATCATGGTGGAGTGGAGCGCTAGTAATTTGTGAGATCTTCTTCTTGATAGAAGCTTACTAAAATGCAAGCTTTGAAGAATGAGATTTGTTAGTCCCGTAATGGTGTCATTGGTAGCTCTGATGACCGTGTCGCTTTCATCGTGTGAGAAAGAGAGGCAGCTTGTAACCACAAAGGTGAAAAAGTTGCTTTTGTCGCAGAGTGTGGGTCGGTTTGAGCAGGTGACGGAAGTAGAGGGTAGGAAGATTATCGAGAGTGATCCGCGTTTAGTGATAGTTGATTTTTATACTGATACATGAGGACCTTGTAAAACGATTGCTCCCGTGTTGGAGCGTTTAGCTGCGGATAATGTAAAAGACGTGAAAATTGTCAAAGTTGATGTCATGGAAGAACAGAATTGGGCACTCGATGAGAACGTAAGAACTTTACCAGATCTACGTTTTTATGAATTTGGAAAAGAGGTGTATCGACTTTCAGGTGAGATTGATGAGGCTGAAATACAGAAGAAGATAGATTACTATGCTCTGCCCGAAGCTGAGCGATTAGTCATTGATGCTGCAGAGCCATCTATCAAGCCAATGCCCTCTGACTGGCTTCCTCCTGGTGTAAGCAAAGGGTGAACAGACGGCGAGTTTGAGTTATCCTGTTTTCAGAGAAACTACGCGATTGACCCCAAGGATAACAGTGTCTAGTTTCCGCGCCTTGAACCAACGAGTGCAATGAGCGAGGAAAACACACAAGAGCAGCCTAATTACAAAGATACTTTAAGCCTTCCGGAGACTAGCTTTCCGATGCGTGGTGATCTAGTGAAGAACGAGCCTATCCGCCTTCAAAAGTGGAACGACCAGGATATTTACCAGCGGATTCAGAACAGGCGTAAAGCTGCCGCTGCTCCGAAGTTCATCCTTCATGATGGGCCTCCTTTTGCTAATGGTGATGTGCACATGGGCACCGCCTTGAACAAGGTGCTAAAAGATTTGGTGTTGAAGTCAAAGACGATGGCGGGCTTCGAGACGCCTTATATTCCAGGCTGGGACTGTCACGGTTTACCGATTGAATTTAAAGTGATGCAGGATGCTCGTGATGAGGAGCCTGCGGAGGTGCGCCGCCGTTGCAAGGATTTTGCCCTAGGCTTTGTCGATATTCAGCGCGAAAGCTTCCGCCGCTTAGGAGTGTTTGCCGACTGGGAAAACCCTTATCTCACGCTTGATCCCACTTACGAATCCGACATCATCCGTACTTTCGGTAAACTGGTGGAAATGGACGCCGTTTATCAAAGCCGTAAGCCCGTTCTCTGGAGCTATGGCGCTGGAACAGCACTGGCTGAAGCTGAAGTGGAATACATGGATAAGAAGAGCATGGCTCTCTATGTCAAATTCCCTCTCGATAATGCAGAAGGTGATTTAGCTGACGCAGGTATGGTGATCTGGACAACGACGCCGTGGACACTTCCTTCCAACCTCGGTATCGCGGTGCATGAGAAGTTTGACTATGTCTGTGGTCTTTTCAAAAAAGAAGCTACGGAAGAAAGCGTCGAATTGATTGAAAAGCTGATCATCGCGAAAGACCTCTTAGATGCTTTCGAGGCCAAGACTGGTTTCGCACTGACAGAAACTCTCAGTGAGTTTAAAGGCAGTGCGCTTGAAGGTAAGCTGGCAAATCATCCTTTCCTGCCGCGGACATCGAAGATTATTTTAGCAAAGTTTGTAACCACAGAGGCTGGTACTGGTGCTGTTCACATTGCTCCAGGCCATGGTGCAGACGACTATATGGCGGGAATGCAGAACGATCTCGGTTTAATTTCACCGGTGAATGACGACGGTGAATTTACAGAAGAATGTGGTTTGGAGGAGCTGGTAGGTCAGCATGTGTTTAAAACGAATGTGCGTATCACGGAGATCCTGCAAGAGGGTGGGTATATGCTTGGAAAAGAACTCTACGCCCACCAGTACCCGCATTGCTGGCGTTCGAAGACACCAATTATTTATCGTGCAGTTGAACAATTTTTCATCTCACTCAAAGACATCCGCGGTAAGGCGCTTGAAGAAATTGATAAGGTGAACTGGCTTCCTAAGTGGGGCAGAAACCGTATCCATGGTACCGTAGAATCTCGTCCTGACTGGTGTATCAGCCGTCAGCGCACGTGGGGCGTGCCTCTACCTGTTTTTTTCTCACCAGAGGGTGATGCGATTATCAGCAATGAGCTGATTGCGAAAGTGGCGAATTTAGTGGAAAAAGAAGGAACGAACATTTGGTTTGAGCTCGACGATGCTGAGCTCGCTGCGCGTTTAGGACTTCCTGAAGGTTGTAAAAAGTGTCGCGATACATTGGACGTATGGATTGACTCCGGCTCAAGCCACGTTGCGGTGATGGATCGACACCCTGAGCTTTCCGCTCCCGCTGATCTTTACTTAGAGGCGACAGATCAGCACCGTGGTTGGTTCCAGAGCTCGTTAATGTTAAGCGTGGCAGCAAGAGGCGCTGCTCCTTATAAAACGGTGATGACTCATGGTTTCGTGGTTGATACTTCGGGTAAAAAGATTTCCAAATCGGGTAAGAAGCCGATTAATGCAAAGCACTACTATGATCAGTTCGGCTCTGACATCGTCCGCCTTTGGGCGTCATCTGTGGACTGGCAGTCTGAGGTGCCTTTTTCTGACAAGCTTTTCAAGCAAGTCACTGACCCTTACAGAAGGCTTCGTAACACACTTCGTATCCTCCTCGGAAATATCAACGGTTTTGATGCCGCTACGCAGTCGGTGTCTAAAGCTGATATGACTCTCTTGGACCGCTGGGTACTGGAGCGACTCAATGATCTGATTGCGGAGTGCTGCACTGCTTATGAGAGCTTCCAGTTCCGTAAGGTGTTTAGCTCAGTAAACCAATTTTGCGCTAATGAGCTGAGTGCTCTCTATGTCGACATTACTAAGGATCGCATGTACTGTGATGCTAAAGATTCGGTGCGACGTCTCGCCGCACAAACGGTGATGCAGCGTGTGTTTGAGTCACTTTGTAAACTGCTCGCTCCCATACTTGTTTTCACAACTGATGAGGCGTGGGAACATGCTGGTTACGAGGGGAGTGTTCATGAGCAGGACTTTCCTGAAATCGATGCTGAGTTCATCTCAGGTGAGGCAACGGCACAGATCAATGGCTTACTCGAGTTACGTTCAGTAATTCAGACTGCGATTGAAAAAGAGGTGAAGGCGAAGGCTTTTAATAAAAATAATGAGGCGGATGTTACCGTCACGTTACCAGCCGATCACGAATTCCGCAGTCTTCTGGCTGATCGTGATTTTGTGACTGAGTTTTTTATTCTCTCAGAGTTACGCCTCGAAACAGGAGCTGAGCTTTCCGTATCTGCTAAAGCTACCGAGCATTGCATGTGTCCGCGCTGTCGACGTTACGAGCCGCTGGTTTCAGACGTTTGTCAGCGCTGTAGCGATGTTGTATAATGAGCTGCCAGTAAGCCATGTCTACTATTCCCTCCTCTGCTAAAATGATTCGCCTGCTTTTGCTGGTGACCCTGCCGCTTTATATTCTCGATCAGATTACGAAGTGGTGGGTGGTGTTTAACTTTAAGCTACCTTTTGTGGTAGTAGAGGGAGAAAAATACTGGGTGCCTGAGGATACGCGCCCAGTCATCGAAGGCTTTTTTAACCTCGTGCGCAGACACAACCAAGGCGTGGCATTCGGCATCGGTAATGGTACAAGCTGGGCACCTGTAGTGTTTCTTTTCGTACTCATCATTGCACTAGGATTGATTACCTATTTTTGGAAGCGTGGCGCTTTTACTGGGCCGGCGCGATGGTCAGCGCCTTTGTTGATTTCAGGGATACTGGGGAATTTGACCGATCGTTTATTTCAAGGCTTCTGGCTTGAACCTTTTAAAGAAGAAGGTTTTTGGACACGACTTAGTCAGGGATATGTCGTCGATTTCCTTGATTTTAAATTGCCTTTATACGATAAAATAATGCCTGCTAGTGGTGGTCACTGGCCTGCGTTTAATGTGGCCGATAGTTGCATTACTATAGCGGCTAGTCTGTTGTTTCTAAGTGCTCTGCTTGAGGGCAAAAAAGAGATGGCGGATAAAAAGAAATCAAAGTGAGGTTTCTTCTTTGCGTCCTCTGTTAGGAAGGAAGGCAGAGATTCCATAAACAATGGGATAGGCGAGAATGCTGAGTATCACACCCGTGGCTAAAAAACCGACGATGAAGTCGACTGGGCTGCCTTCGAGCGTCATTCCTAAGAAGGTTTTTTTAATGGATCGATCAAAGGGGATGTCGAAGTGGACAAATTTCCTAATCCACTTTCCAAAGGTAACTTGAATGGCAACGATAGGAGCGTAGGTAAAAGGATTTGTCACCCAGCATGCTGCCATCGCTATAGGAATATTTGCTTTCGCTCGGAGACATCCTAGTGCTGCGATGAGCATTTGAAAAAAGGGGATAGGGAGCATCGCGCAGAATAGCCCTACTGAGAGTCCACTAGCTACCGTGGAGCGGCATGGTTTCCATAGATTTCTATCAAAGAGTGGTTTGGTCAGTGCCACTAACCATGGTCTATTTCTAATCTGCGGATGACGCAGATAGCGATAGGCTTTACGTACAATTCTAAGATATCTACGTTTCATATGGGGGGGGCGTTGTTGTCTAGAATTCTGCAACCAATAGCCATTAGAAATCAGAGGTGATAGCAAAGTTTAAGACGCACTCTATGTGCGTGTTAAACACAACCATATCAACATAAAAAACCCGCATCCAAGTTATCGGATACAGGTTATTTTAAATTGCTAAGAGCTTAGCTCTTGAGATGAATTACCACTTCTGCGTACGAGAGTGATAGAATGTTTCAGCTCCAAGTTGAGGTGGAAACTCTGAAAGGCCATCATGTGGATTCATTTCAATGCGGTTATCTTGCCCACATCTTGTGTAAGGTGGCTTGAATGTGCCGTGGTAGGTAGGACAGTGAAACGTGAATAGTTCGTAGAAGCCGTAGCCTAAACGCTTAAATGCGCGAGTCGTTCCGTCTACAGCTCCATATGACCATCCAGCTTTTGAGCCGTATGTATCAGTCTTACGTACGATCTGCTCAGGGATTTCCATGAAACCATAGAGGATGTTTCCTACTGCACGACCAAGTTTACGTGTAGATGTGAAAGTGGAACCTGGAGAGGCTTGAATGTCTGCCATCACACCAGATACGGTGCATAATAGAGCGGTTGCTATAATCAGTGCTTTTTTCATCGTGTTATCATATTGGATAACAGATTATAGGCTGGCAATGGAAAAATGGTTTTTTTCGTAAATAAGTTAGTTTGGCGAACTCAAGTGAGTGGAGACACAGCAGCTTTTATTTTTCTTAAAATTGATTTCAGTCTATGAGGTATGCGGGATAGAGGTGCGCTCGATGAGCTTTTGCGCGGCGTCTCTTAATGTGGCTGTTTCGAAGTCGGAGAGATAGATCGATTGACATGGCGCTGAGTAGTTTGACTTTTCATGACCAGCGCGGCGGTATACGAGGTCGTAGTGATCACGCAGTATGGATGTGACAAATGCTTGCCATTGTGTGGTATCGATTTGTTGATGCCATAACGCTACTTGCTCGTGGCCGCGTATTTTAGTGAGGCGACTGAGAAGTTCCTTGAGGTGCTCAGTATCATCGGTGAAATGTGGATAGTCATCGAGCAAGAAGGCGGCTCTTTGTTCAAGAGGCATATCAACGTCGACGACATCTCCAGATCCCAGCATACGCCAGAGACTGGGGTGGCAATGGACGACGCCTATCCTGTTGCTCTCTGCTTCTGTGAAAATAGGTTGAGATAAATCTAATGAAGAAAGAGTCTCCCAGAGACGCGTTTCAAACATTTTCTGGCTTGGCTGCTCAGTGTGAGGCACCAGCCCCAGCACGGAACCTCGGTGATTTGCGAGCCCTTCAAGATCGAGTATTTGGGCGCCTTGATCTCGCAGTGTGTGAAGGAGTCTTGTCTTTGCGACGCCCGTAGGACCTGCTAAGACAGTTAATTTCATTTTAGGTGCTGACAGCATGAGCTCTAGTTCATCACCTATGAATTTTCTAAATGCTTTATACCCACCTTGGATCAAGCGTGCACGCCAACCGACTGAACGCAGGACGTGTGCCATGGAGCCTGAGCGCATGCCTCCTCGCCAGCAATAGAGTAAGGGGGCGTAAGTTTTGTCCTTATTTGCAAAATGTGTTACCAAGTGGTGCGCGATATTAGCGGAGATGATGCCTGCGCCAAGGCGACGCCCCTCGAAGGCATTGTCTTTATAAAGTGTGCCGACTTGTTTGCGCTCGGCATCCGAAAGTACAGGTAAGTTGACGGCACCGGGCAAGTGATCTTCTTCAAATTCGGAAGGTGAGCGCACATCAATGATCTCAGTGAATTCACTGAGATCATGGGGTAGGGTAATGGTTTCGACATGTTTCATGGCGAAACGAGTAGTATAATACAGTTTTTTTACTCAGCTACCTCTATGGCAGCTGGAGTATTGAGAAACATAAGCTTATTTTTGCCAAGGTACACAGCGGATAAGCCGAGTGCGATGATAATAATCCAAGCTGCGAGACCTTTGACGATTCCACGTTTGAGTAAGACCATGAATCCACCGAGCACAAGCCAAATTACAAGTTTAAGAATCATCCACGTGGGAAAGCCATAGTTAAATTTTGCCTGCATACCGAAACCTCCTAATAGAATCAAGAGTAGTCCAATACCATGGCCAATAGCAGCACTCTTATTATTCTTGTTGCTGGACAATAAGGAGCCAAAGGCAAGTAGAAGGATGAAAATTCCAGTGTAGTGAATGTAGCGGTAAATTTCAGGATTCATGAGATGAGGATAGTTGGTCATTGATGAAGTGCGCACTTCATAAAAACGAATATATGCTACATTCCATAGTCAGAAAGCCTAAAGAGACGAGATAGAAAAATTTCTGCCTGCAGTGTGTTTAACTGGAAATTAATCACTGAGTTAAAGGTGCGATGTTAGTACGAGTAATGTATCGAAAACTTTAAAAGTTAGAAATTGTTAGTTTTTAAATTGATGTTATTTTTATTGTCTAATAAACTACTAAGCAATGGCTTTGCATGCACAACTATCTAACGTAGCTCTATCGGCTATAAAGCGTCAGAACAGGAAGAATACGATAACGAGTGTTATCATTTCGGTTTTAGTTATAACTCTGATCTGCATCGTATTATTCTTTTTTCTCTTACCGCCTGTCAATAATTACGATCCTGAAATTGTTAGTTATCAGATACCAGCTGAAGAGGCTAGAAATGATGATCAGAGAAAGGTAACAAGGTCTATTAAAGAAAACCCTACTCCTCCAGCAGCCTCGTCTGCAATTAACCGTCTTATTACGAGTAATAATATGTTTTCTGTGGCAGTACCTACTTCGGAAGAGTATGTCGTTGAGGATACCGTGGATTTTGGTGATGATATTTCTTTGGATACTAGTTGGGGCAGCGGTTTCGGTGGTGATGGGAATTTGTTTGGTGCCACTGGATCGAATGGTTTGGTGGGGCGCTTTTATGACTTAAAGCAGAATCAAGACCGTGAAACGAATCAAGTAGGTGAGTACTTCAATAAAGGTCTTAAATTACCTGCACGTATTCGCTATATGATTCCTTTAATTAAAAAAATGGCTGCATCTAAATTTAGTGATAGGAGCTTATCGGATTATTACCGTGCGAAACGTGAATTAATATTCACGAACTTGGTGATGGGCGTACAGCCTGCATCTATTGCTCCAGAGGCTTTTGATGTAGAGAAAGAGGTCAAACCAACTTGCTGGCTCGTTAAATATGAGGGAGAGATTACGCCGCCTGAGGAAGGATATTACCGGTTCGTAGGGATTTATGATGACTTTGTCATTGTGTTCATTAACGGGAAAATAGTGCTTGATGGTAGTTTTAATGCGTTTGGAGCATATACAGATAAGTATGATGATGGTGAAAGCTTACCGGGGGCAAAAATTAATGGCAAACTTCTACGTGCAGGTAAGTACGTTAACTTAAAAGCAGGAGATAAAATCGTGATTGTGGCAGGCGAGGTGCCAGGAGGGATGTTAGGCGGGGGACTGTTTATTCAGAAAAAGGATAAGAAGTACCTACTAAATCCAGGTGGTGGTCCAATCCTTCCACCATTCACCACAGTGCGCTTATCCGAAAAAGCGAAATCGCGCCTAAGAGATTTTCCATATAGAATAGAAGTGAATGATGTTCCTGTGTTCACGGCAAATAGGAACTAAAGAGAGTCACTAAGATGATTTTTCAGTTCACGTTTACTTGATTGCTGACTAGCTTGCCACCCATGTGGGAAAAGTTGATCCTTTTGACGCCGTTGCTGCACGTTTTAGGGATGCTGCACGCAGCGCATGCTCTGATGAGTGTGCGCACGTCTCAGGGCACGATCGCTTGGGTGCTATCTCTTACGATGTTTCCGTATTTGGCTATTCCTGTGTATTGGGTTTTTGGTCGAAATCGATTCCGTGGTTACGTAGATGCTCGGCGCGTGTATGACTGGCCTGCAGGAGATACACTTGGTGATCTGCTCCAGGATCGGCGTGAGCCCAATTCAGCTGAAGATCACTTATTGCGTAAGGTGGCAGAGGGGGTGTCTGGCCTACCTCTCACGGCGGGTAATGGGACAAAGCTTTTGATCAACGGCGAGGAAACTTTCGGCCACATGTTTGATGCCATATCCCGTGCTAGGAGCTACTTGTTGGTTTTATTTTTCATCGTGAAAAATGACCGAATGGGGGAGTTGTTTAAAAATGCGCTCATGGAAAAAGCGCGATCTGGAGTACGGGTTTACTTTCTCTACGATGAGGTGGGATCCCGTAAATTACCCGATGCGTACATCACTGAGCTTAAAGATGCTGGGGTGAATGTTGTGAGCTTCGGTTCGACCCGCGGGAGCGGCAACCGCTTCCAGCTCAATTTTAGAAATCATCGTAAAATTATTGTGGTGGATGGCGAGGAGGCGCTGGTAGGAGGGTTTAATATAGGGGATGAATATGCTGGGGCTGATCCTGAAATAGGGCGATGGCGCGATACACATCTGGCTCTGATAGGTGTGGCTGTGAAGT
Source organism: Akkermansiaceae bacterium (assembly GCA_051252195.1). Taxonomy (GTDB): domain Bacteria; phylum Verrucomicrobiota; class Verrucomicrobiia; order Verrucomicrobiales; family Akkermansiaceae; genus Oceaniferula. The sequence goes on from JBPOGD010000003.1 coordinate 292,115, forward strand.
CAGTGCAGCTAATTTTTGTCGAAGACTGGCATTGGGCGACGGGAGATTTATTAGATTTAAATTGGGACGTCCCTGCAGTTGATCCAAATGGCAAGCGAGTGATCATTATTCCCTCAGGGCCTGCTGATGACTTGGATAGCTGCCATTTGTTCTTTGTTGAGGCGATCAGCAGTTCTCGTGAGCGGCTGTGGATAGCAAGTCCCTACTTCGTGCCGGACATTGCCATTGTAGCTGCCTTACAGGCCGCCGCGATCAGAGGAGTAGACGTCAGGATTTTACTGCCAAACAAGCCGGATCAAGTACTTGTTTACTTGTCATCATTTTCGTTTCTCAAAGAAATGCAGGTAGCAGGGGTGAAGGTCTACCGTTATCAAGAAGGTTTTCTGCATCAGAAAGTGATGCTAATTGATGATCAAATATCGACTATTGGATCGGCGAATCTCGATAACCGATCATTCCGCCTGAATTTCGAAGTGATCACGCTAGTTGATGATAGAGATTTCAATAAAGAGATCGCAGAGATGCTAGAGAAAGACTTCGCAGCATCTATACAAGTTCCTGAACGAGAGCTAGAGAATCGGCCTTTGTTGTTTCGCATTGCAGTGGCGCTCGCGCGGCTATTGTCGCCTATTCAGTAAATTCCTGTGATTTGAGGTTGAGTAATAGTGAGGGTGGGCGAACTTCTAATTTGTGAAGCGGATTGTGATGCCTGAAATACTCGATGATCTTCATCCTGACGATCCGAGGGCGGTGCGGAGTCGGCGTGATTTGCGTTTGATTAATCGTCTGATGCGAGGAGAGGACTGGATTCTTAAGCAGCTTGGTGAATTAAAATCGCTAAAAAAAGTAATTGAACTCGGCGCAGGAGAAGGGCTACTGAGTAATAAGGTTAAAGTCTTATTTCCCGAGGTGGAGGTTGTTGCACTGGATTTGATAACTAAGCCGCAGGGGCTGAATCCAGAAGTGAGTTGGCAACAAGTCAATGTGCTAGAATACGATGCCTACGATAAAGATTCAGTGGTGATTGCTAACTTATTTATTCATCATTTGAGTGATGAGCAATTAAGCCAGTTAGGAGAGAAGCTCGCAGAGGTGAAAGCGGTTCTGTTTGCCGAACCTCACAGGTGTAAGGTGGCCTTAGTTATGGGGCGTTGCCTCTTTCCAGTAATCAATGACGTTACTCGGCACGACATGATTGTAAGTATTCGGGCAGGTTTTATCAAAAGTGATTTAACTAAGTTGTTTAAGGGCTTCGATTGGGAGGAAAGCTGCGGTTTGCTCGGAGGGATAAGGCTGAGTGCTTTGCGCAGTGCGCAGGAGGAGGGGAGGTGCCATGCGTAAGGTATCGATCCTAGGTGGTGGTTTGGCAGGCTTATCCCTAGGGGTGCATCTGCGTAGGCTGGGTGTCGAAACAGATCTTTATGAGGCGGGGCAGTATCCTAAACACAAAGTTTGCGGCGAGTTTATCTGCGGAGTTAGTGAGGATGCCTTGCGCGAAATGGGGGTGGAAAATATCATGAAAGACTCGATCCATCATCAGAAGATGTCATGGTGGATGGGTGATTCTCTGGTACTGGAAGATCAGCTACCCCAAGTGGCATGGGGGTTATCGCGCTATAAGTTGGATCAAGACCTGGCTGACAAATTTCAATCGCTCGGCGGAAAACTACATACGGGTCAGCGTATTTCTTCTAATAATTTAGATACCGAAGGTTTGGTGTATGCAGTTGGCAAAAGTAAAAAAACGAAGTCCCAGAAGCCGTGGATTGGGTTGAAAATTCATGCCGTTAATGTACCAGAAAAATTTATCCATGGGCTGGAAATGCATGCAGGTACATTTGGCTATATGGGGCTCTGCCGTGTAGAAGATGATCGAGTTAACTGCTGCGGTTTGTTCCAAGTGGATAAATTGCTCAAAGGTAGCGGCATTGATTTGATACTAGCTTACCTAGAAAATAACGGTTTGCGTGGTTTGGCGAACAGGCTCAGATCCAGCAACACTGATGTCTCATCATTTTCTGCGATAGCTGGTTTCTCGCTAGGAGGGCAAGCGCGTATGGGGGATTTCTGCATAGGAGACTCGGCTTATCTGATTCCGCCATTTACAGGCAATGGCATGAGTATGGCGCTTGAGTCTTCTCACATCGCAGGTCCTTGGCTGCGAAAGTTCGCTCTGGGTGAGATAGGTTGGCAAGACTGCTGCACGGCCTATCGCAGTGAGTGCGATCACTATTTTAAAAAGCGTATGAGCTTATCGCAAAAAATGCATCCATTGCTATTTAATCCATTGGGAAGATCGGCTCTGAAGCTCTCTGCACGTGCAGGTATCCTACCTTTTGACTTTCTTTTTCAACAACTTAGAACTCCATGAACTTATTATCTGTATCATCTGCCTTTCCCAAAAAATCGTACACTCAGATAGAATGTCTGGAAGCCATGCAGGCGGCGGACTTTTGGCCTGAGCTGCATAGCCGATCACGCATGATCTTAGAAAAAGTGCTCACTGGTAACAGCGGGATCGATAAGCGTCACTTCTCGCTTGATCAGCTTACAGATGCTTGGACGCGCGATGCTCAATCTCTTAATAATGCCTACGAAAAGGTTGCGCCAGCTCTGGCTGCTGAGGCTGTAGAGAAAGCGGTAGCAAAATCTGGCTATAAGCTCGATGAGGTAGATGCTGTCTTCTTATCCTCCTGCACTGGCTATCTCTGCCCAGGTGTAACAAGCTATATGGCTGAGATTTTAGGGCTTCGGGAGGATGTTTTTTTACAAGATATGACGGGGCTGGGATGTGGTGCTGCTGTTCCGTTGATACGTGCAGCTAGTGGTGTAGTTGCTTTGAATCCGGCAGCCGTTGTCGTGACGGTTGCTGTGGAGGTTTGCTCAGCAGCATTCTATGTAGAGAATGACTTTGGTGTACTTATCAGTACTTGTTTATTTGGCGATGGCGCTGCAGCCGCTGTGTGGTCGGGGCAAGGAGGTTCATGGGCAGTGGACGACTTTCAGTCGATTCACATTCCAAGCGAGCGCGAAAAAATACGCTTTACCAATGCCGCTGGAAAACTGCGTAACCAACTACACCGCTCTGTACCTGAACTGGCAGCAGCTACGGTGAAAAGGCTCTACGACAAACGCGCTGCCGGTAAAAGTGCACCAGATGCCTTTGTCACGCACGGTGGTGGTAGAGATGTCATCGAGCGGTTAGAAGCAAGCTTACCTGATATCCCTCAAGGGCAGCTTAAATACGCAAGAAATGTGATGCAGAATTACGGAAATCTTAGCAGTCCTTCTGTACTAGTCGCTTTAGAGCAGTTTTTAGAAGACGATGGCACATCGAGAAACGAGTTTAGTCATGTCTGGATGTGTGCCTTCGGTGCCGGTTTTTCAGCGCATAGTTGTGAGCTGTACCGAGTTTAGTCACTCCTCAATAAAACCTTCGTCTACGGGATTGTTGCGCTGGTCAGCTGCTTCTGTTGCGAGCACGTCACAGCGCTCATTCTCGGGAATGCCGGCGTGTCCTTTTACCCACTTCCATTGGATATCATGGCCTTTGACAGCCTCGTCCATGCGCTTCCAGAGATCGACGTTTTTGAGAGGTTTTCGGGGGCCGCGCGACCAGCCTTTCTTTTTCCAGCCATGAATCCACCCTTTATCCATCGTATCAATGACGTACTTAGAATCGGAGAAAATTGTAATTTTACAGGGCTCTTTGAGTGATTCAATTCCTGTGAGGGCAGCGAGGATCTCCATGCGATTATTCGTTGTTTTTGCGAAACCTCCACTGAGCTCCTTATGGTGACCTTGATAAATGAGAAGGGTGCCATACCCTCCTGGGCCTGGGTTGCCGCGCGATGAGCCATCAGTGTAAATAGTGATTTCTTTCATGATCAATAAGGAATGGCTTGGATACGTTATACGAGGTCTAATCTCAACGCTTTATTCGCTTCCTTTGTCCATTGAGATTGTACGCCGGCCTCTTGGGCAAATGTTGTCCATTGGCTCACGGTCTCGGTCACTTCTTCGAGAATGGTTTTGGCACGACCTCGTTTCATCAATGCTGTTTTGGCGCACAGCTCAAAGTCTTCGAGGGTGAAATCATCCGTTTTACCATTCATACTCATTTGGTGACTTGATGTCCAGCGGCCAGTGGGGTTGTAGCTGAAGGTAATATCGTAGGCGGGAGAGAGTTTCCACTGACCTTTTTTATCCATGAGAAAGGCGATGTTTTTGACGTGATCATCTTGATTCCGTGCCACGATGTTAAAGGCCATGCGGCGAAACTGCTGCTCTGTTTCTGCCATACTTAAACCTAGCTGGTGCATGATGAGGAAGCACTGCTCGTAAGAATGATAGCCAGCCATATTAAAGTCGTAGTGAGCCATGGCACAAAGGCTCTGCATGTGAATTTTAGAGCCGTCATCGGCACGGTCAAAGCGTTTGGTGAGGAAATGCTGACGATCATGTTCTTCAAGAATCTGACACGGCATCATCTCGATTCCCGCTGCCACAGCCATCTTGGAGTAGGCGTATTCTCGGACCGTATAGCCTTTTGCGTCTGCGAGCTCTTTGTCTTTATTGGATGTTACGCCATCAAATTTCAGCAACCAGTGTTCAAAGCCGCTTACATCTTCCTCGGTCGAAATTTGACCCGAACGCACTTCATGGGTGCTTGGGTTCCAAGCGATGACGGCTTTCGCTCGTGCACCTCCCGCTGAGGTGCCGACTTGGAGGATTTCAGCGAGTGCTTGGGCGTCCTGATCTGGCGCTGCCCCGTCGAGATTGAGCTCAGTTTGAAGTTCGTTCCTGTTACTCAGCACGGACGATGCTAGCTCAACGAGCTGGGAAATTTGCAGTGCTTCGGATTTCTTTTGTACTGGTCGAGTCGATGGTGCGAACTCCAGTGCTCCCATACCGCGAGTGCCTGTATAGCAGAGCCTCTCGATGGAGTTAAAAGATGCTGGCGTGCGCCCTTGAGTGGCGAGCCAAGCATCGATCAAAGCGTTACCAAATTTATCGGGGAGTGAGTCCGCTAATAAGCCAGGCATCCCGTAAAATGTATCGCGAGATAATGTGGGGAATTGGTAAACTTCTGACGAAAGAGGCATCGTGATCGGTGCGACCTCGATGCGGCTTTTTTGGAACGCTTTCTCGTATTCGAATGCGCAGACACCTCGATCATCGAGACTAGCGACTCCGATGGATATTCCCCAAAGCTTGATTTCGGCGATGATGCTCATTCTCCCCAGACCCAAGGTTGATGATGTTCCTCAGCAGCATCTTTTTTCTTTCGACTGCCTGAGGCTCGGTAACGTGTGTTTTTCTCTTTCAGCAACAGTGCAACAGGGCTGTCCGCAGGCTCGGGGACGAGGTTGATGAGTTCGTCAACGTAGCCGAGCGTTCTTAAGATGCGTACCAGATTGGTGAGTTGAATAGAATCGCCTTTCTCAAATCGCTCGAGTGTTCTTTTGGCGATGCCTGACTCTTCAGCCAGTTCGCCCTGAGTCATATTTTTTCCTAATCTTACTTGGCGTACACGCTCACCCATTTCAGCGATGATGGTATCGTCAGTAAAGAGGTCAATGTTATAGTTATTCGTCATAAAATGGTTATTAACTGCCTTTAAGATTATTAAATCGTCTTTTAAGACGCATTGCAACTGTTTTTCGTTAATTTTAAAATTTAATTCGCCATAAAAGTGCTTTAAATTCATTTAAAAAACTTAATTTAACTTTAATGACGAATTAATAATTTTTTAGGTAGATCTCTAAAAGATAAAGATGTAAATGCGCTAAATGTGACTATTAGTAAAATAGAGTTTTCTAGATCAGTAATATTGGTAGTTTAAACTCTTCTCATCGAGAGTATTTTTGATAAATTAAAGTCATCAATGGCACGAGAATATCAGATCAAATCAAGCGGGAGAAGTGCTACTGGAAGTCAGTCTGGTATCGATTATGCGACAGAGCTCAATGATCAACAGTATGCTGCTGTAAGTGCAAAACCTGGTCCTGCACTCGTCATTGCAGGAGCGGGTTCTGGTAAGACGCGGACCCTGACACACCGAGTGGCCTATTTGCTCGATCAGGGAGTGGATGTTGGCAATATTTTGCTGCTGACGTTTACTAATAAAGCCGCGAGAGAAATGGTGGACCGGGTAAATGAGCTGGTGCCAAAAGACATGAGCGCTTTGTGGAGCGGGACATTTCATTCGATTGGGAATCGCATTCTACGTCGCCACGCTGACAATTTGGGGTTTACTCCTAGTTTTTCGATTTTGGACAGAGATGATCAGAAGTCACTGATGTCAGAAGTTATCAAATCATTACCTATTGATCTGAAGGGCAGGAGGTTTCCGAAGGCTGATCTCCTTGCATCTGTGTTCAGTCTGTCGGAGAACACATATGAAGATCTCGATGAGATTTTGGAAACACGTTATCCTCAATTGGAGGAATGGGCAGAAGATATCAAGAGGGTGCGAAAGGGGTATCGCAAAAAAAAGAAGGAGACGAACTCCATGGACTTTGACGACCTTCTCATTTTGACTCTGAAGCTATTAAAGGAACATGATGATTTGCGGTATCTTTATCAGAAGAAGTTTCGCCACGTTCTCGTTGACGAGTATCAAGATACCAACCGCGTGCAGTGTGACTTGATTGATCTGCTTGTCGGTGAAAAGCAGTATCTTATGGTGGTGGGGGATGATGCGCAATCGATCTACTCATGGCGCGGGGCTGATATGGGTAACATTCTCAGCTTTCAGGAAAAGTATCCAGACGCACAAATTTTCAAAATAGAAACAAACTACCGTTCGGTGCCAGAGGTGCTTGAGCTATCCAATGCGGCGATTCGACCCAATACCGTTCAGTATCAGAAAGACCTTCAGCCAGCGCGGGAAGGCGGGTTGATGACGCCTGCACTGGTGGCGCTCGATGACCCGTCTTATCAGGCTGAGTTCGTTGCAGAGCGGATCGATGAGCTGATAGGTGAGGGGATGGAACCGCAGGATATCGCGGTGCTGTATCGTGCGCATTACCATAGTATGGAAATTCAGATGGAGCTGACACGCATGGAGATCCCCTTTCAGATTACGAGCGGGCTACGGTTTTTTGAGCAAGCTCACATCAAGGATATTTCTGCGATGATTCGTTTCGTTGTTAATGGTCGAGATGAGGTGAGTTTTAAGAGGATGACATTACTGCTGCCTGGTATTGGAGAAAAAACGGCAGACAATTTATGGAAGGCGTGGACGAATACGGCTGCTGGAAAGAGTTTGGAGATCCCCACTTCATTCTCGGAAATACTGTTGCCATTTAAAGTGCCTGCTAAGGCAAAGGACACATGGGAGCAGCTTTGCCATACGCTGGATGAGCTGGTACCTAATGGAATGCTGGCGCGACCATCGAGCATGATCTTCAGTATTCTTGAAGGAGTGTATGATGATTATCTTAGAGTAAGTTTCGATAATTACGAAAACCGCCGTCAAGATATTGAACAGTTGATGCAGTATGGAGAAAACTACGAAGACATTCTCGAGTTTCTCGCCCAGCTGTCTCTGATGTCTGCCGTTGACGGCGATCCTAACGGCAGTAAGTCGAAGCAGGAAAAAGAGAGAGATGAAAATAGTGTCACTCTATCCTCGATACATCAGGCGAAAGGACTGGAGTGGAAAGCTGTCTTCGTTGTTTGGCTTGCTGACGGAATGTTTCCTAATAATAGAGTTTTAGAGTCGGGAGATCTCGGTGGCCTTGAGGAGGAGAGGAGACTATTCTATGTGGCGGTCACGCGCGCTATGGATCAGCTTTATCTAACTTACCCTATGACTAATCCAAAAAGCTACACGGGGGAATACATGACGAGGCCATCTCGTTTTCTCGATGCGATACCTAGCGAGTTAACGGAGGAATGGCAGATAAGCACTTGGTAAGTGGGGCTGAAATTTCAGGTTTCATACGAGGATGCATTCTTGACTGATTAGGTCAGTAGACCATGATGCAACCATGGATAAGTTGGAAATACCGCAAAAGTCGATCTATCGTATTTCCTTGTACGGTAGATGCCTAGAGCGTTTGCACCGGAATGGTCATGAGATGGTCAGCTCTAGTGCTCTCGCGGCGGCAGCAGGTGTTAAGCCGTCGCAATTGAGGCGTGACTTAGCATACTTCGGTACATTTGGTACACGCGGTCTTGGTTATCCTGTGGAAGCTCTCAGAACAGCGATTAATGATGGTCTCGGGCGTGCCAAGTTGCAGCCCGTCATCATGGTTGGTGCGGGGAATCTCGGCCGCGCGCTGTTGCGGTACGACGGTTTTCAAAAGGAGGGTTATGAGGTTTTAGCGGCCTTTGATTCTGCAGTGGAAAGTCTCAGAGAAAAGAAGATTCCCGTGCCTTTATATCATTCCTCAGAATTGCCTGATTTCGTTCAAAAAAATAAAGTGCAGATGGCGATTCTCTGTGTGCCAGCTGAGAAGGCGCAGGAAGTTTGTAATGCACTGGCAGATGCAGGTATTCAGGGGGTGCTGAACTTTTCTCCTGTTTTGTTACAAACCCCTGACGACGTGATTGTTAACAATGTTGACCTTGCATTGGAGCTGGAAAATTTAAGTTATTTCATTTTAAAGAAGTAACTCCGCTTGTTGAGAAAATGGCCATGTGGTAGTTCGTCTTAAACTTGTGTATTGCCAATAGTTCGATGTGGATTAAGCATAGTCATTATGAAATGGAATCTCTTGAGGCTGAGTATTGTTTCCTTATCCCTGTCATCCTGCGCAGGCATAATGTCTACTGGCGGCGATGAGGATTTGTGGAAACAGGAGCAAAAAGCAGCACTCAACGCGTATCAAAAGGCTGGGGGGCGTCTCCTCAGTACGCAAGACACGTCACTGGTCACCAGTGGAGGTGTGGCATCTCAGCAGCAGTCTAAAGCATGGGGGATTACACCGACATCAGACCTAGTCTGGGCACCAGAGAATCCTAATCAGCCGATGAGCGATGAGCTGGAATCACTCTGGAAAGACCCCGCGAGTAAGTCGTGGCATACCGATTTTAAAGTAGCGAGCAAGGTTTCTAATAGCTCAGGAAAGCCGATGATGATATGGTTTACTAACTCTGCAAAAAGTCCGCAGTGCAAAGCTCTCGACTCTGAGCTTTTTTTACAAACGGACTTTGAAAAGTGGGCTAGAGAGCATGTTGTGAGGTTGAACTTTGACCTCGTGCTAGGTTCATCAGGTATGTTGGATGAAGAAGATGCTACCAAGCTACGCTATGCAGAGCATTATAAAAAACTTTATAATGTCCATGGTTATCCATCTGTCGTTCTCATTGCGGCGAGCGGTCAGGTGATCGATAAATACCGAGGCTATAAAAAGGGAGGCTCAGCTTATTATTGGGGGCGTCTTAAGCATGCGGTACAGTTAGCTGAAGCAGAGTATGGGCAGTGGCGTGAAAAGCTGGAAGCGCGCGGGTACCGGATGTGGACGAGCCGCAGAGGCGTGAAGGTCTTTGCTAAATTGCATCGTTATCAAACTGATAAAATAGTTCTGATAGAGCCAGGTGGCCAAAAAGGGGTGACTTCAATAAGAAAACTTTCCGATGCTGATCAGGCTTGGATAGAGGGCGAAAAGAAAAAGTACGAAAATTCGAAGGGTCTCTAATCCTTTGTATTTTGTTAGGAAAAGGGAGGGGAAGCGATTCTCAGATAGTTTTATCCTTGCGGTGAGCACTTAAAGTGATTAGCGGTAGTCGCCCTTAAATTGTGACGTAAGCTATTGAGGGTTAACAAAGAGTGACGATCAACTTTTTTAATCTTCTTAAAGACCCATGGCAGCAAAAAAGAAAACAACAGGAAAAAAACAAGAAAGCTCCGCTAAGAAAACGGCGAAAAAAGTAGCGGTAAAAGCGAAGACTTCCGCTGTTAAAAAAACTGCCCAGAAAAAAGCGGTAAAGGCACCAGCACGAGCGTTACAAGTGAAACCTGCCGCTCAAAGTGCCGTTGAATTAAAAGGTTTTGCCAAAATACAGTATCAAAAGCTTCTCGATCTCAGGGACAGCATGCTGGATCTGATGCATGGTGTGACTCATGATACAATTAAATCAGAAGGCGAATCTGCAGGCGGAGGCATGCATTTAGGGGATGCTAGTAGCGATTCCTATGACCGTGACTTCGCACTGAATTTACTTGCGATGGAGCAGGACTCTCTCAGCGAGATCGAGCAAGCGATCACTAGGGCTGAGGCAGGCTTGTATGGAATTTGTGAAATGTCAGGTTTGCAAATACCGAAAGAGCGGCTCGAAGCGATACCCTTTGCTCGTTACACCGTCCAGTGCCAAGAGGTTTGGGAGAAAACTAACGGTAATAAACGTCAGCATAACAGAGATCAATTTGGCTTTGTAAAAGGTGCGATGCGTTAAAAAAAACAGAGAAAAATGCCGAAACTTGTGATTCTCTGCTTGACCAATAGCCCCAAATGCGTAGCTTGCGCCTCCGCTTCAAATTATGAAGCACATCCAGCTTTTGCTGAAATTCTATAACTTTCACTCATTTCTTACCAAAAAGACCATGGCACGAGACATCATTATCCTTGAATGCACAGAGGCAAAAGCCGAAGGCAGACCTACTTCACGTTACAATTCAACACGTAACAAAAAGAGCCTCAATACTCCAGGTCGCTTGGAGAAGATTAAGTACAACCCATTCCTCCGCCGTCGCACACTTCACCGTGAGCTCCGCTAGTAACTGGTTTTTATAAAGTAATAACAATTTTCCAACATGTCCTCAATATCTACTCCTAAGAACAAGCAACGTCGTATTTCATTCTGGAAGGCTAACCGCCCCATGCCGCACCGCCGTCATGATATCCCAGCTGCTGAAGTTGACTACCTCAATACAGATCTTCTTAACAAGTTCACAACTGAGACAGGTAAGATCCTTCCTCGTCGTGTAACAGGCGTTTCAGCTAAGCTTCACCGCAAGATCACGAAGGCGATTAAGCGTTCACGTTCTTGTAACCTCATTGGTTAATTTCTCTCATTGAGTGAATTTTCCTTATAGAATTTTCAGGCCTGTCCGTTTACCCGGTCAGGCTTTTTTCTTTCCTCAAATAGATACTACTGACTAAGCCCATGAAGGAACTCAAAGATACTCAGAACGAGTTTGATGATCGTAATATAGCTATCGACCGCGTTGGTGTGAAAGCGATACGCTACCCTCTTGAGGTGCGTAATAAAGACGGCAGTACGCAGCGTACCGTGGCTACCACGGCCCTTGCAGTGGATTTGCCTCATCACTTCAAGGGAACTCACATGAGCCGCTTTGTCGAGGTTCTCAGCTCACATGGAAACTGCTTGGATGTCCGTGAGATGACGGCTATTCCTAACGAGCTTCTGGGGCGACTTGAGGCTCAGAAGGCGCATGTGGAGTTTAAGTTTCCTTTTTTCCGTACGAAAAAAGCTCCAGTTACCAAAATGGAGGGCGTGATGGACTATGAGGTCATCTTCGAGTGCGAGTCAGATGTGAATGGAGGTAACGATTTTATTCTCACTGTAATGGTTCCTGTGGCGACCCTCTGCCCATGTTCCAAGGCGATCAGTGATCGTGGTGCTCATAACCAACGCGGTACTGTGACTTATTCTGTGCGATTCAAAGAGCCGATCTGGATTGAAGATCTTATCGACCTCGTCGAAGCCTCTGCAAGCTGTGAACTCTACAGCCTATTAAAACGCCCTGACGAGAAAGAAGTCACTGAGCGTGCTTATGACAATCCCGTCTTTGTTGAAGATCTCGTGAGAAATATCGCCGCACGCTCGAACGCACAGGAAAATATTACCTGGTATAAGGTGGAGGCAGAGAACTTTGAGTCGATTCACAACCACAGCGCATACGCGGTGATTGAGAAGGCTTTGTAGGGTTGTTAGTGATGTTAGAAGTTTGAAAGATCGGAAGGGTGGCTAGATACTTGTAAGCAACGCATTATCTGCGAATTTGCCTATTGTGAAATGATGGTAGCGTTTTCTCTTTTTACGAAACTTTTATTACATGCAACTGGTTTGCAGTTAAGTAGTGTTAAGCAGGTTGTATATTTACAAGTGGTTTGAAGAACTACTTTCCATCGCCAATATGTCTTTGACGAGCGGGGGGCCGTTGTAGACGAAGCCAGTGTAGAGTTGGACGATTTTGGCGCCTGCCTGGAGTTTCTCTTTGGCATCTGTAGCGGTCATGATGCCTCCGACTCCGATGATGGGAATCTTGTCGCCTAGGTGGCTGTGGAAGGCTGCGATGACTTCGGTGGAGCGCGAGGTGAGTGGGGAGCCCGAGAGGCCACCTGCTTCAGCGGCGTGATCGCAGCCAGCGACTTCACTGCGACTGATTGTGGTGTTGGTTGCGATAAGGCCATCGAGTCCGCCATCGAGGAAAACTTGGGAGAGGTCAGCGATGTGCTGTGGCTCCAGATCGGGAGCTACCTTCAGGGCAATGGGAACGCGTCTACCGCTGGAGGTAGTCAGTTTTTCCTGTTCTTCTTTGAGTGTGCCAAGAAGTCGCGCTGTTTCATCGGCAGCTTGAAGATCACGTAGTCCTGGAGTGTTAGGAGAGGATAGATTAACGGTGATGTAGTCAGCGACATCCCAAGCACCGCGCAGGCATTCAAGGTAATCATCGACGGCATTTTCATTCGGCGTGTCTTTATTTTTCCCGATATTAAAGCCAATGATGCCACCTGATTTACTGAAATTTTGAGAAGCGGCGACATTTTTGACGCCTATTTCAATACCAGGGTTATTGAAACCCATGCGGTTAATAATTGCCTCGCGATCGATAATACGGAAGAGGCGGGGCTGGGGGTTACCTGCTTGTGGGCGGGGCGTAATGGTGCCGATTTCTACGGAGCCGAAGCCGAGCCTACCCAGAGCGTCGATACAGTTACCCTCTTTATCCAGCCCTGCAGCCAGTCCTACGCAGTTAGGAAACTCGAGCCCCATGCACATTACTGGTGTGCTCTTAGGGGGTTTACCACTTATGAGCTTGAGTATGCCTAGTGAGTTTAGTCTGCGTAAGTTATCAAGAGAAACGTGGTGGGCTTTCTCAGCATCGAGACGGAAGAGCAGGTTACGGGCGATACGGTATTGAAGACGATTCATGGGAACAGCGCTCGTGTATACTGCTATTTCAGATTAGTAAAGACTAGTAGAGCGTGCGGCGTGGCTCGTCCTTGGTTTTCTCTTTGACCTCTTCTTTCATGAGTTCAAAGTCGCCTTCCTCACAGCAGCGGACGAAACCTTCGGCAAAGCTTTTGAGCTTATCCCAGCAAGCTCTGATATCTTCAGCCTCATCTTGATTAATGGAGTTGTCTAGAGCGGCTTGGGAGATGCGAGTAAGCATGCTGGAAAACTGAGATACGATTTCATTGGTAGCAGGTAACACCTGATAGCCTTGTTCGCAGTGGCTGGTAGGATTGCGGACGAAGTAACCGTCAGCACGTTCGCAGAGCCACTCGATAATGGCTTGGTGCTGAGTGTGATCGTAGATTTCTGCGATTCTATCGAGCGGGTTTCTACTGCCAGAGCCACTGTCTGAGTTTTCCTGCGCCCATTTATAAACAAGCGATAGCGATACACCTAGGTCTGACGCGATCTGCTTGGGGCTCGATTGGTCAAAGGCGTCTTTAAGCACTTCATGGGATTTCATAGATGATGAAATAGAGGTTTCCTCAAGGAATGGCAAGCTTGGGAAACATTGGATCAAGTTATTTGGAGAGTAGTTCCTTGAGCATTGTCATGCTAACATCGTAGGAAATTTGAAGACTCTCTGCCGAGATGAGATCGATGTCGTCACCTTCTTGGTGCCACCAGTGCGTATGGAAGAAATCGGCTCCTATGATATCAATAGTTGGGACGCCTGCTTTGTTGAGGTAATAGTGATCGTCTAAAATGCCACCTTTTGCCATGCCGAAATGTTTTTCATGTCCATGGGACCCTGCTGCGCGGAGCATGGAATCATAGAGCTCCTTAGGAGAATCTGCGGGTACAGCGATTTTGAGGTTTTTATGGCCTACCATATCGAGAATAATGCCAAACTGGGGCTTTGGCTTACGTTTATATAGTTCGATAGCGTAGGCGCGGCTACCATAGAGGCCATCACCCGTTTCGAGACTCATGTCTTTGTTAAATGCTTCTTCGCCGTCAAAAAATACGATCTCTAGCTTCTTAGCTAAATCGGGATGCTCTTGGGCCAAGGTGATTGCGATTTCAATGATAAGAGCACAAGCGGATGCTGCGTCATCGGCTCCAAGGAAGTCGGGGATATCAGGGATGAGCTTAGAGTCGAGATGGGCGCCGAGGATTCCTGTGGTGGTGAGCTGGCTAAGATCGTCAAAGCTTTCCAATTGGTCCACCTGATAGCGTGAGATGAGATTGGTAAACGTACGTTTGCCGACTGGCGTGTCGCGGACTACTGATTGCGACATAGTGCTCCAGCCGTGTTTGCCTAACTCTTCTGCGATGTACTGCTGTGCTTTGGCAAGTCCTTCTGATTCAGGCGGGCGAGGGCCACAGGCGAGGATGGCCTCTGTATGTGCGTAGGCACGATCACCATTAACGCTTTGTTTGGTCTGGGATGTCCACGATACGACAAAAGTAGCGGCTGCCGCTATAAGGAGAATCACGATAAGAGCTTTTGATTTCATCAAGTGGATATTCACCCGAATTACACGCTGTGCAATGCGAAAAATAATTCAACATCAGTTGTAAAAGTCGACTAATTGACCTTGGTATCGAGCTTGATCAAGTTGAGTCGCGCCGAGCCTATGTTTAGGTGATTTGCTAATTTGATCTCGACCCGAAATTCAATCGGGATCCGATAGGCATCATCGCTGAGCCAAATAGTCGCTTTTCTAAGCTTTTTATATTCGCCTAGCTTGCCTGTACGTTTATCGATTTTTCTTAACGCGAGATCGAGTTTGATGCATTGTCGCCCCTTGTGCATCTCCTTACCAAGGACTGTGGCGACGCCGTAGTAAGGACTGTTGAAGGGGTGGATACAGAGGTGAGTTTTCTCGCCTTGATCTAATTTTTGACTGCGGAGAAAAAGCATCGCGGTGAGGGGGTCGTGAATTTTAACGCCCTCGAAGGTGTAGGAATCTTTTTCAATACGATCTTCCTTTAAGATATGTGCCGTTTTCTTATTAAGGACAGAAGTCTTGTTGTATTTATTTGTGATCTTCACAGTTTCCTTGTCGTCTTTTTCGTTCACGATGAGGATTTTAGGTTCTAGGGTTTTAGGGTGTGAAAAAGACGAAAGATCAAAGCTGTAAGCTAACTGCTTGTAGTAGGAGCCGCCGTAGCTTTGAGAAACATAGTACTGCGGGTAGTTTTTGTCCTTCTTACCAAAGATAAAACCAACTTCACCGGCTTTGATGAGGTTATTGAAGGTGGCTTGGTAGGTAAGGTGGACTTGGCTCAGCTCAGGGTGGGGGCCTGGTTTTTCCTTTGAGACCTGCACTTGCCAGTTTTCTGCAGAGTTTGCCGCCGTGCTGAAAATAAGTAAAGCGAGGCTGGTATTGAGACTTTTAAGCAATGACATGAGTTTCTTTGACGTGAGATACCGCCCTATTATTCATTAAGAATTATATGATTTCTAGTGAATTCTAATTTGCTAAATATGAAGTTGTAGAAAAGCGGAAAATAAAAATCCCCCAGTAGACCAAAGTCTAGTGGGGGATTTTTTATAAATGGTGGCTCCACTCGGGTTCGAACCAAGGACACGCGGATTTTCAATCCGCTGCTCTACCAACTGAGCTATGGAGCCGTTACCAGATGGTGCGGCAGGGGTTTAGTGTGAGTTGGTGAAATTGACAACATAAAAGTGAGAGAAAGTGGATAAGTTTTCTATCAAGTCAGGTTTTTCAGTGTCAGCTTTCCTTGAGCACAAAAAAAAACACCCTAGAATGTAGGGTGTCTTTTGAAATTTTGACGTAGTGAAATATCGAATTAAGCAGTCGTGTCGTCAGTAGCAGGCTTAGTGCGTTGGAATCTCCAACGGATAGCGTGACGCTTTACAGCTGAACGTTCCTTGCGCTGTTGACGCTGAGTTACTGTTTCGAATGCACGGCGGCGGCGCATTTCTTCAAGAATACCTTCGCTATCGAGCATAGTTTTTAGACGCTTTAACGCGCGGTCTACTGGCTCACCTTTTTGGATTTCTACACCTCTCATAATATTATAAAAATTGTTTTTGCTGATTAAGTTGCTGTTGGTAACGGTTGCTACGTATCAGCTAAACCGGACTTAAGTGGGGTTTCCACTGATGACCGGACGCGGAAGCTATGAGTGTTTTATGAGATCGTCAAGCATGAAAGATTGATAAATAGGGATGTTTTAGGCTTAAGGAGAGTATGTTTTTACGATCGTCGCTTGATTCGATAATACAGAGGGGGGAATTGATTGTTTGAAAGATTCTGTCTATCTTGATGAGTATATGTTAAATATGTTGATGAAATTATTTTCTTACGCGCTGTTAGCCTTGGTGTTGGTTTGCTCTGCTATGTCGCAGGGAGCTTCTGCTTCTAAGCCAAACATCATTTTTATTTTTGCAGACGATTGGGGCTATGGCGATTTGGGCATTCATGGAAGTACGTTTTGTAAGACGCCGCATTTAGATCAAATGGCTGCCGAGGGTATTGATTTTCAGAATTTTACTGTGAATAGCCCAGTCTGTTCGCCTAGTCGAGCTGCTGTGATGACAGGGCATTTTCCTGCGCGTCATTCGATTCATCAGCATTTTTCAAATTTAAAGCATCATATTAAATCTGGGATGCCCGACTGGCTTGATCCACAAGCTGTTATGCTACCACGAATTCTAAAGGAGAGTGGCTACGTAACGGCGCACTTTGGTAAATGGCATTTATCAAATGATCAGGTCGTTGATGCCCCATTACCGCCGGACTATGGTTATGATGAGTATGGAGCTTTTAATTTGCCAGCTTCCGGGGGAGAGCAGATGAAGACGACCTCAACTTGCCCAAGGGCAGTGGATTTTATCCGGAGAAACAAAGACCAGCCGTTTTTTATCAATCTCTGGTTACACGAAACACATACGCCACATTACCCTCTGCAGCAGTACTTGGATCAGTTTGAGGATTTGGACGAGCAGAAAAAGGTCTACGCAGCAGTTGTTGCAGAAGGTGACGCCGGTGTGGGAATGATTTTAAAAACACTCGAGGAACTAGGTTTGGATGATAATACCTTGGTGATTTTCTCATCGGACAATGGTCCTGAGTTTACAGGTACTGCAGACAAAAAACAGTCTGAGGATGCCTCTACAGGTCCTGGCTTGTCTAAGTATTATTCCGTGGGTGAGGTGGCAGGTCTTAAGGGGCAGAAGCGCTCACTTTATGCAGGAGGGATTCGGGTGCCGTTTATCGCGAGATGGCCCAAAGTGATACCAGCGGGAAAAATAGACCGTGATTCCGTGCTTACGGCTGTAGATATCTTACCTACTTTTGTAGAAATCGCTGGAGCACAGCTTCCAGAAGCGTATCAGCCAGACGGGGTCAGTGTGGTGAGAGCTCTTAAGGGTGAGAAGGGTGAGGCTTTTGTACGCGGAAAGCCTATATTCTGGCAGTGGAAACCAGCAAAGAGGAATGGAATTCTTTGGCCGTATCTTGGTATCCGCGATGGCGACTGGAAATTACTTTTTAACGAGAAGTTAAATCAGGTTGAGTTGTATAACATTGCTCAAGATTGGGCAGAGGCGGATAATGTTGCTAGCGAGAACCCTGAGCTGGTAAATTCATTAAAGCTTCAATTGAAAGCATGGGAAAGCTCCTTGCCGACAGAGGTGCCAGAACATTGTTTATCCCAAGAAAGATAACGGAAGTATTTCAGTCAGCTCCCGTTTTTTAGCTCTTGAGTGGCAGGATTTGTAATAAACTCTGGTATATAGATCTTCCTGTCATGCGGCGGTGGAAGAGATATAGGGCAATTAGCGAGAAGAGTATATTGGTACTCCATGCCGCAACAACGGGGGGCAGATGTCCCGCCTCTCCAAGTGTGATAAAGATACTCGAGGTAAAGAGCATTCCAGCACTGAGGAAAAGGGCTACAGAAACACCCCCCGCCGTGCCTCGACGACTAAAGACGATACCGAGAGGCGCGGAGAGAATAATGATGACGAGGCAGATGATGGGCTGAGCGATGCGGTAATGCCACTGCGTGAGGTAGGGGAGGCGGTTGGCCCATCCGATGCCTTCATTCGCTCTCAGCCAGCTGTTCAGCTCAGGGATACCCAGGTGTTTCTGCTCGAGCCCTGGCTTAATGATCTGCCAGGGCGTCTCTTGCCAGTTGAAGCTCACCGATTCAGCTGTCTCTAGTTTGATAGGGACTGGTTGGTGAGTGAGATCCACGACGTGCAAGTTACCAGAAAATGTCCAGTTTTTAGTCTCTCTCGACCAGACCCCTTGATCAGCCTCAAGTTTGATTGTAGGAACACCACGCTCGTCAAATGAGCGTACGATGACGTTTTTGATGATTCCTGTTTTTTCAAATCGATGAGGGAAGGCTCCTACCAACCAAACACGTTTCGAGAGTGCATCACGGTAGAGCACAGATTGAGCGCGATCGGCCTCGCCATTTTTATACTCTTGGAGAATGAGTTTCCTGTGTCCCTCTGCCCAAGGTCCCCAGTGATAGTTGAATGCTAGGCAAATGAGTGAGCTGAAAATACCCGTGATGATTAAAGGAAGAACGATACGAAACACACCGCGCCCTGTTTGAATCATGGCGACAATTTCTTGATGATTAGACATTTTGCCTAGGCAATAGAGCAGGGAGAGCAGCAGCCCGTAGGGTAGGATGAAAACCACCATCGCTGGAACATGAATGCTGTAGTAGGTCGTTACGATACCCCATGTATCATCGGCTTCTCTAAAATCAGAAACGCGATTTTGCAGATCAGTAAGCAGTAAAATAGCCATCAGTGCACCCATCACAAGGCAGAATGAGGTGAGAAACTGGCGCGTCATGTAGCGGTCAAGACTACCTGCAAATGCGTAGATCCATGAAGCGATCGCGGGGAGAAGGCATAGCAAACCCAGTATCCATGGTCGAAGCCGATGACCCTCAATATCGGTATCGGGAAAACCGAGAATATGCTCCGCCACCACACCTGATTCACGTGGAATGATCCAAAAACAAAGCAATACCCCTAATGCTGACAGCGTGATGGGCCAAAAAAGGCGCCGAAATGGAGAGGGTAGCGATGTGCTGTCGAGCATGAGGCGGATGATGAAGTTGCCATCATCGTGTGACAAGGAGGAATTCTGACCTTCGCGTGATTCATCATAGGTGGAGACAGTCACTTGCGGGTTCTATAAAGGCATGCTATGTCTTTTCTGCCTATGGGATTAGAACAAAGAGATTACTACCAGTCAGCACCTCGCTATGCAGGTGGCGGGACGGCTGGTGGAGGCGGAATGATAGGATCCAGGCTCGCTGGCTGTCCTGTGGTGAAGTGGCTCTTGATCATCAATATCGCTGTCTTTCTCCTTGAGATATCGATCAATGAGGCTCCTAGGTTTCCTAATGGAAAGCCCGCAGGGCATGACTCCTGGCTCTGGAATTTAGGTTTCTTCTCGGTGGAAACTGGAATCCTTGGGGGGCAGATTTGGCGCTTCCTCACTTTTCAGTTTCTTCATGATGGTTTTGCTCATTTATTTGGGAACATGCTTGGTGTCTTTTTCTTTGGTTCTTTTGTCGAACGGTGGTGGGGTAGCCGAAAGTTTCTCTTTTTCTATCTCTCCTGCGGAATAGCGGGAGCACTTTTCTTTGCTCTCTTACTCTGGATTCCTGACCTGTTGCCGACGAGTGAAGCTTGGAATGGAATGATAGGTGCTTCTGCTGGTGTTTACGGGATTTTGGTAGCGGTCGCCATTATTGCGCCGAACCTGAAGGTCTTGTTATACTTCATCGTCCCCATGAGTATTCGCACGCTAGCAATAGGAGCTTTGTGTTTTGCTGCCTACGTCGCGATCACGGACGGGAATAACGCGGGTGGTGAGGCCGCGCACCTCGGTGGCGCACTCCTTGGTTTTATCTTAATGAAAAACCCCTGGGTGCTGGCGTTCATTGATAATAAAGACAAAGGGCGAGGTGTTAAACGCACCATCGACGCCAAGGAGATCAAAAAGCCCAAGCTCGGTCCGCGTGTGAAGATCAACCTCGATGATTCCGAAGTTGATCGTATTCTGGACAAGGTAAATAGCCAAGGCATGCAGAGTCTGACTGATATGGAGAAGGAAACGCTGAAGCGTTCGGCAAATAAATAGCCGGTAAATAGTTTGCCAATTGAAGTTTCAGCTCTTGCTTCTAATCGTCTATTTACTAGATCTAGAAGTCATGACTGATACAGAAATGATCGAGAACGCTGAGGCGGGTACCCAGCTTGCACGTTTACGCGCCATCATGCATCGACTTCGTGCTCCCGGCGGTTGCCCTTGGGATGCTGAACAAACGCACGAGAGCTTGATTTCTAATCTTATCGAGGAAGCTTATGAGACGGTGGACGCTATTCGTCGTAATGATCATGAACATTTGAAGGAAGAACTCGGCGATTTACTCCTACAGGTTGTATTTCACAGTGAATTAGCAGAAGAGGCAGGGCGGTATAATTTCGACGACGTCGCACGCACGGTCAGTGATAAGCTCATTAGGCGGCATCCACACGTTTATGGAAATAGCTCAGCGGACGATACTGAATCGGTACTCTCTCAATGGGATGCCATCAAACGTCAGGAGAAAGGCGATCAAGCTGAACCATATCTGCACAACACAGGCAAGGGCCTGCCATCGATGCTGAGAGCGATGAAACTGCAGAAAAAAGCTGCGAAAGTAGGTTTCGACTGGCCCGATGACGAGGGCGTGGTGGACAAGATTCGTGAAGAACTCGCCGAGGTAGAGACAGAACTCGCCTCTGGAAATAAAGACTTACTGGGGCAAGAAATAGGCGACCTGTTATTTTCCGTCGTAAATCTCGCCCGTAAACACAAATTGGATCCTGAGATTATTTTGGAATCTACTAATGTGAAATTTGAAACCCGCTTCCACGCGATGGATCAAGCACTCCAATCTGAAGGAAAAGATCTCAAGTCAGCTGGTCTCGATGAGATGGAAGCCAAGTGGCAAGCTGCGAAATAACGTGACCTGCGGTAGGGTTTTATTTATTTTTAATGGCAGCATAAAATCGAAAGTGGATCATTGAGAGCATAATATAAATGCTAACCTATAAAAAATAGATTTGATAGTAAGTGATAAGAAAAAGCTGAGTACTGCAGAAGGAGGACTTAGCTTAGAGGCTACCAGCTATTAAATACGTCAACTAACTTAGTGAAACTCTCTGGTTTTTAAATAGCCGTCGTTCTCATTCATGATTACGACTACGCCTGCCTCTTTGAAGCAGGGGCGGTAAGTGCATGGTCATCATCATCATTCCAAACATTGGCTGTTGAATTAGGTAGTTCCAGAGAATTCTTCTAGCTTAATGAGAAGAGGTTGACCTAGTGACACTTCGCTTTCGGCGGGAGAGGAAGAATACACCTGCAAGCGCACCTAGGAGTCCAGTCGAAGGCTCAGGAACAATAATGAAAACCGCACCAACGGCGGCGTCGCTATCGTTTGCGTCGATAGTGACACTCGGATTAAGATCGTTGACGACTTCATCAGACCAGAGGACACGTCGGCTACTATTAGAGGCGGTATCTTGTGTCCAACCAGTTGGCGTACCAGTGATCTCATCGGTCGAGACTGCGGCCGCCATAACACCGAATCCACCAATAGCGGTGGAATTAAATGAGAGTCCCAGATTTATGCCAATAGCCGCTGCCGCAGTGTCAGAATCAGCAAGGACGATTGTTTCACCAGCCTCAGGGCGCAGGACGTAGTATCCGCTAGCTTTAGTACCATTGTTACTCGCATTCGAAGTGTTGAATACAATATCGAGAGTTCCAGTCGCCTCGATGCTGGCGTAGAAAAGCCAGGCACCTGCTTGCCCACCGCTGTCTCCAGCAGCGATAGCGGTGAAGCTTTCTGCGCCTGCACTGGCGGAAATGCTATTATTACCGTTGTTGCGCTTGTTATTCGAGTGGGTCAGGACAAGCATATCACCTGGTAAGACGGAGACACCAGAGAAGAAAATGTTACTGTAGGTAATCGTATTACTTTGCTGATTAAAGCCAGAGTCTACCAAAGTTATTGCTGCCTGAGTGGCAACGGTTGAAAAGGTGAAAATAGCAAGGGCAGAGACGAGTTTTTCCATATGCTAATTACGTAGTTTCCAAAAATATAAATTAAACAATAATAGGAAGCTAACAAAATTTTGGGTCAATCGGCTAGTTTAAATTTCCTTTCACTTCTAATTTTAATAAATTTAGCAGAATTTTAGGACGTGGAGAGATCACACGGCTTTAGCCGTTGTGATCCTCGACTGGTTGGCTTCTACTCTCTTTGCTAGATGCGCTAAAGTTAAAATAGAATCATTATGGCCACTTGATCTCGATACGACGCAAGCCGAGACCCGCTTTGTTCTTTTCTGCAGAAATTCCCCAAGTGGGCCGTGCCCCTCGATTGCCTTCTTCAAAATCAGCCCGATATATCCCAAGTGCTTTTTGCGATGTAATCGGATTCATACTCTTAAAGTTGATGCCATCAGTAGACTCATAGTAGAGTGATGGCCCGTGTGAGGTGCAAAAGGAACCGACACTGCCATCGGGATTTCTCCAAAGCACCGCCTCATGCCCTTCATGCAAGATTTCTCCGTGCTTCGCATAGGGTCCCTCAGGTTGATCCGCGACCGCGACCAAGAGAAACGTTCTCTTCCTTACACGAATGTCTTTACCCTCCGCATCGATTGTCTTCGGGTAACCTTTGTAATAAAGCCAAATCTTATCCTCTCTAACGACAAATACGGTATCATCGCAAAGGAATCCATCCGGAGCATCATAAGAATCAGTCGGCGAGATCATCGGCTTGTCCCCCAATTTTGTCCAGGGGCCGTCTGGTGTATCCGAAACAGCCATACCGATCGAAGCTAAATTATGAGGAATATTGAAAGGTGCTTTCACCCCAGTGTAAGCGAGGTAGTATTTACCTTTATAGGCTAAAATATTCGGCGTATAGGCTCCTCCTTCATCCCAAGCTCCAGGGCCACCCTTATCTATTGCGATTCCTTGCTCTTGCCAATCGACACCATCTTTACTCGTCGCATACCAAGTATTCGCACTCCAGCCCCCGGGGAAGCCTAGCTCGCTCATATGGATTTTCGCATACCACACATAATAGGTATCCCCCACGCGAATGATATCACTAGGATCTCGTCGCTTCCACTCGGGAGTCTGCAGAGTTGGTGTATCCGAAACTGTAATCACCACCTGCTCATCACTGGCTGGTGTCGGATCCACCTTCACTTTTTGTTTCCAAAACTTAAAAGCTTCGGCGTAAATCTCCTTATGGTTCTTGGGGTCTAAGTCTTCAGATGCACTAGTTACAGTGGATAGAGCGACGAGTGCTGAGACGGACACTAAGACCATGTGTTTCATGTTAATTTTCATTTATACTTTTTCAACGTTCAAGGCCTACTACCCGAAAAAGAGAGCACGGCCAAAGAGATAGAATAGGGCATTGAATCACGAAAGTCAATCGACTCGCAACGTTTTTCGGGTTGGTAGCACCGCCTTATGTGTGCCCAGCATGGGCGAAAACCAAAAGGGGTTCAAGTCCTCTGTTTATCAATGAACATCGAAGAACAGGGGCTACTCAAGCTAGAAAAACAGTGGTGTTCTATTCGTTATCCTCAAGGCTCGAAAAGCGCTAAGGATAGCAAGTGACGGATTGGAACCACCGTACTACGGACCCTTATGGCCGGTGGTGTGGGGGGCGGTAGTTAAAACCTACCGCCTACCCGATTCACTTTTGCCAGGGTTGAAATCATCGAGGTTCTTTGCACTAGGAAAAGCTCTTGAAAACTTCCACATCGCCTTCCCATTGTTTGAACGGAAAAATGTCGCTGAACTGTCCCATGCTACTAGTTCACACTCAGCTTGAGGATGCTGAATCTGGTAGTCAGGCTCCCATAGTTCTGGATTCTCGGCAATCGGCACTATCGAAGTATCAATCTCAGATATAGGTAACCTAAAACCCGAGAAAACGCCCCAGATGCTCTGCATACCGGGAACACTCTGCATCACATGATCTAGCTCCTGCCCACTGATCAAAAACGGAGAGTTCGACTGAAAAAGCTCAGGAGTTGGACATCCCTCGAAATCTGAAACCATCCAAATAAGTGGTATGTGATACCCATGAAGAGGTGGGAATAGCTCCGCAAGTTTAGTATGCGATGAGAAAGGACTATCTGCGCCGTGGATGACCATAATTTAAGCTAACGTCGAAGTCTCACGACGAAGGAGGCACAGCCTTCGGAGTTGTGAGTACAGCCTTGTTCGCACGATTTTGTTTTTTGTGTAGTAAACGGCAGAAGATAGTGAAGGAAATGAAAATCGCACAGGATGAGACAGCTATCGTGATAGGTTTAAATTCAGTAGGGAAGAGGAGGAAAAACCCCTTATCTTTGATTAGCGCCGAGTAGCTTGAGACACAAAAAGGAAAAATGTAGAGTCTTAATATAACCCATTTGTCGCGAATCTGCCCTTTTTGACTTGTCGCGAGATTGAGTGCGAACCCTATGAGCACCGCTATTCCAATCGAAGATATCCACATGCTGAAATGTGGTTCGAAATACTGAATGACGATAGCTATATACCAGACAAGGTAGCACCAAAGTATTCGTTTCGGATAATCGATCGTAGAAAAATAACGTATCATGAATTAATTTTGGCGAACGTCGAGCACAGTCACTGCCTGCCGACAGCGCGCTCCGAGTTCAGGTTGTAGCGTTCCAATCATCAACGGGCAGGCAGTTGATCTGCTGAGCCTTCCATGAGAAGGCAGTCAATGCTTATTGGCAAAAATTCATTTTTGCAAGGTTTGAGTTAGTAGGGGTTAGTAGGGGTTGGTGGTTGTTTGGTGGTAAGTTGAAACAGGGATTCGGGCTTCCATTCGCACTCGCTGACTGACGGTGACTTTGATAAATCGCGCGTAGTTTGCGCGCATTGGCGACGATGACGTGATGTTCAAGACTCTTCAAATAACGGCTAATCCACAGGCTATGAATTCCTACTTCTATCGATATTTTGCAGTAGGATACTTTTTTGAGAGTCGATGCAGGCTTTCTTTATTATTGGAGATCATACGCTCTTCGATGATCTGGCCATTAGGGTCAAGAACACAGATAGCGTGCTTAAGGTCTCCTAGATCGATACCCATAGTGGCACCGGTGATAACAGTTGATGGGATGATAGATGTTTTCATGGCAGTAGTAGTTTATCATTGAGGAGCTGTGCTACTCAATCTGCCTTCTCATCTAATCTTGTTATGCCTCTGCCGTATAGTGATGGACCGTCTCCCATGCCTGCTCAAGCGTGATTCCAGATTTCTGGTCCGAGCGTAATCGATGCTCACAATCGTTGATGAATATTTTAGGGCGGGTTCCATCTCCAACAAACTTGACTGTTGTTGGTAAATTTAGCGTCTCCACAGGAAAAAAATCGATTTGTGTCGCCAACCAGCCAAAGAATGGTCCAATCGCATCAGTGTCGTAGTTGTCACGGTAGACCTCAAAGTTCTCTTTCTTCAGGGAGACCCACACGCCCCAACCGAAGTAGTCATCGCTTCCGATAATGGGTATTTCGATCACTCCGCGAACAAAGTAGTCTTCAGCGTCGACGATACAAAGGTCTTCCGTCAACAAACTGCCCTCCACATCTTCAAGTTCATCCCGCCAATGAAATGGCGAGGAAGAACCGATATCGGGTAATTCATCGTGATTGCCACCGCACACCGAGCACTTCATGTTTTTAGCATAGACCCTATGGCTGCCAGCTAGGTGCGGACGAACTTTAGGGTCATGGATTGTTTGATTGAAAAGTGGCGCACTTGGTTCAAATCGTGGGCTATCTCGCTAATGCGAGACCTATCCAATATCCATAGATTAAGAATTATGAAAACGAACTCAAACGCGCCTCGTGTACTATACATCGGACTCGACGTCCATAAAGTAGAAACTGTCATCGCCATTCTCGAATCCGATCGTGATGCCGAACCTAGACACTACGGCATTATCACCACCAGCCAGCACGCCCATGAGCGAGCATTTGAGAGTCACGATGATCTGACCATCAGGGTACTAGAATACAGACGGCGTGCTTAAGGTCTTATCAATCTGCCTTCTCATCTTATCTTGTTTTGCTAACATTGCTCAAACCAGACCCTTTAACTTAGCATAGCCGTAAGCACTTATAGTTGTTGCGTCCTTAACTACACCAGAAGTAATCATTTTTTCAAACTCAGTCAGATCAAAACATTGTGTGATTAAGCCTTCCTCTTCTGCATCAAGACTTTGCTCTGATTTCTTGAGTTCTGTAGCGAAGTACAAATGAAAACCTTGATTTGAGTAGCCATAAGCTTGAAAGATGTGACCGATATACTTCATCTTTCCTGCCTTCAGTCCAGTTTCTTCTTCAAGCTCTCCTGCCGCCACAATGGAATTATCTGATTCTGGACTTTCCTCCCAAGAGCCCTGCGGAATCTCCCAGTACCGACCTTCAACTGGGTATCTGTATTGTTCTACTAGGTGTATACAGCCTTGATGAATAGGAATAATGGCAACAAAATCGGGCTTATCTACAACCCCATAAATACCCTCTGCGCCACTCGGTCTTAGCACTTTATCTTCACGTACAGTCATCCATTTGTTTTTGTACGCCACACGACTGTTAATTGTTTCGAATTCTTTCACTTTGCTCCTTTAAGACATAACATTATAGTAGAGCCGCGCCGGAGGAAACTTCAATTTTAATCAGATGGCGGGTTCGGCATCGGCTCCTGCGTTTTCTCAATCGATACCAATAGTGGCACCGGTGACTGCAGTTGATGGGATCATAGATGTTTTTATGGCAGTAGTAGTTTACCATTGAGGAGCTGTGCTACTCAATAAGCCTTCTCATCTTATCTTGTTAGGCTTTTTGCTTTCGGTATTATTTGGCACCTCGGACAGAAAGCGAACGTATATTGTCCATGCTGCAGAAGCTTCCTTTCCAGAAATGTAAGCCACCTCGTATTCTTGATCTATTTTGATCATGTCCGGAAGTTTAAGCATTCGAACCTCAATATCCTCTTGAGAGGACTGTCGATTGAAAAGGTTTACTGTCTTACTGTGCCCCGACGCACTATTTGCTGCCGCTCCTCGAATACTAATTCTCGGGGAAACGAAATGATACTTCGTCGGAGAAATACTCTCTCCTTTAGCGTACCCGATAGCTACTCGGAACTCCCGATAAGGCTCCCAGAGGCCTCCCCACTTCTGGGTGGTGATTTTGGGTGGGGCTTGATGGCTCGGAACGGCCTTTATTTGAGCGTATACTGGCTTGTCTAGCTTCCAAATATCGGACACAACGAAAGCATTTGTATCGATTTTAGGAGCATCGAACTGAGTAGCAATTTTTGATTCGGATGCAGATGCGACAGTCAGTGCTGTTGCCAGAAGCAATAAGATTAGGCGGTATTTTTTCATGTTCTTGGGCTAACGTCCAAAGCCACCCATCCATTACCGGAGGGCGGACTTTGATTTCAGGTTAAGGTTCGTAATTATCATTAAAATTTCGACTTAAGGCGCGGTAGTGGATTGGTGTGCGCTGCCTTCCATGAGAAGGCAGTCAATACTTATTGGCAAAAATTCATTTTTGCAAGGTTTGAGTTAATAGGGCTTGGGGGTTGTTTTGTGGTAATTTGAAACAGGGATTCGGGCTTCCATTCGCACTCGCTGACTGACGGTCACTTTGATAAATCGCGCGTAGTTTGCGTGCATTGGCGACGATGACGTGATGTTCAAGACTCTTCAAATAACGGCTAATCCACGGGCTATGAATGCCTACTTCCATCGCTATTTTAGCAGCAGGATACTTCTTTGAGAGTCGATGCAGGCTTTCTTTACTATTGGAGATCATACGCTCTTCGATGATCTGGCCATTAGGGTC
>JBPOGD010000004.1:0-307655 GCA_051252195.1 Akkermansiaceae bacterium
TCCACATAGCTTTGCTGAGTCGCTGACCTGACTGTGCTTCGCAAAATTCGTCCAGCTTAAAGGTGCTTGGGGTGACGAGTTAAGTTGTCACAGGACATGGGATCGAGAGAGGAGGAGGCGTTTCTTTGGTCAGTCGGGAGATAGTCTTCGTGGGAAATACGCTCAACACGCGCTTAAGAAGATCAAACTGTGAACCAAACAAGGGGCAAGATAAAACATGGAGGATGGTTTGGGAATCACTTGATCGCCTCATGCTCAAAGTATGCCCCCGCGTAAAAAAGAAGCTCGGTAAAGTGTCTTTTACACATTGTTGGCATGCGGTTTACGCAGTGCTTTGGTTGAGTATTGCCTAATTGTTTTTCTCTTTTGTCTGAGGATGACTTTATTGGAATATTTCCGATCCCAACCAGTGACTGCCACGAATTCATTAAGAAGTTTAGTTTTTCCCCGGCGTCAAGTCATGCGGGTGTATCTCTCCCGCATGGTTATTGTGTATTCTTCGATGCTTTTTTCACTCATGGTCATGGTTGGCGTAGAGTGTCCTTATTTATGAGGCAACGGGAGCTATTGACAGCTAGATCAGAGTTTTTTGGGTGTCCGCTTCAATGAGGCAACACGGTGGTACAAAATATTTCTAGTAACATTTCAGTTTTCGGTTAGAGTGCAGTCCTGTTTGAATTATTAGATTAAATCTCACGTCCCCATAAAATTATGAAAAAAACTATAACAATATTAGGAACATGCTTACTGATGGCAGGAGCATCGCAAGCAGTTGTCTTAGACTTACCGGCTGCAGGCAGCTACACAACGTCGAGCTCCACCATCGTATCAACATCACAATCCTATAATGGTGCAACGTTTGATATTGTATACACGCTCGGAGCCATAATAAATGATACGATCGATCCAATTACCAGTCTTCCTACGAGTGTTGACGCGTTTGTGAACTCGAATGGTACACAGCTGGGAGTTGGTGCTGTCGGAAATTTCGTCAATCGCAATGCTACCGTCGATGGAGACACTGGCGAAGGCCTCTCTTTTACGAATCTCTCGATCGCTAATTTTCAAGCAAATGGCAGTGGAGTATTGGAGTCCGATATCACAGACTTAAGTTTTACAGCTTTTACAGTAAATAATGCAGGTAACCAACAGGACGGAGTTAATATATCTTTCGGAACCGACACTACTGCAGGTGACTTCAACGTAGATTTTTCAAATTTCAATCTCCGTACAGCTCTGACTGCGGAGCAAACAATCGATGCCACGATTTTGGCCACTTATCCTACGGATTTAGTTACTGAATTATTTGTGATTACTGACAATGCCAATGCAGCCAACAGATTCGGCCTTATTGGACTTGAAGTTACCTATTTTGTTCCGGAGCCTAGTTCATCCGCTCTTCTTGGGATGGGGTTTGCAGGGCTGTTTCTACGTCGCCGTAGATCATAATTGAGTTAATACTTGAAAGTTACTTGATATATTTCAGGTGCACAATCTATCACCAGAATCTCATTTGAGATTCTGGTTTTTTTTGAAAATTTTTATCGTACAAAATGTTGCACGCATGCCTGCAAACAACACATCAATGGCTTGCCACTAATTACCGCTCCCATTCCCATGGTTTCATTTCAGGTTGTTTGAAAAGATAACCCTCTGTATCGAGCTTCGTTGGCACCACCCAGAGATTATCCATGATGAGCTCTGCTTCAGTGCGCATGACAAACGCTCCAATTTCTACCATCCATCGCATGGCAGGTAGTCCAATTGGCATACCTGCGAGCTTACGAAAACGTCTCATCATTTCAGCATTGGTGACTGGCTCAGGCGAAGCGACATTAACGGAACCTGTAAGCTCCTTATTTTTTATTAGCCACTCGACGATACTGCAGTAATCGTCCATATGTACCCAGCTCACCATTTGCTGGCCGTTACCTAACTGACCTCCCAGACCGAACTTTGCCAATTTTCTTAAAATATCAAATACCGTTCCCGGCTCATCCTCGATGACCATCGTCGTTCTCAGTGCTACTCGGCGCACTTGATCTGCTATATCGGCTGCATAAAATTCCTTTTCCCAAGCTTGAGCGACCTTTGCGGAGAATCCGCTTCCCATCGCACCATCCTCACTATTTGGCACGCGCTTACTGTTGTCGTAAATCGATCCCCCGCTCGCATTGAGCCATATTTCTGGAGGATTCTTACAGGCTGCAACAGCTTCACCCAAAACCTTCGTGGTATTAATGCGTGAGTCCATGATCAACTTTTTGTTTTCAGATGTATAGCGGCAGTTAACCGATTTGCCCGCGAGGTTAATGAGCGCTGCAGCCCCTTCTATCTCGTCAGCCCACGTACCAAGTGTTTCACCGTCCCACTTGACGAACTCGCAATGCTTATCCATGCCCTCCTTTCTCCTTGCCAAGCCCACTACCTTCCAGCCTTTTTGGTGAAAATAGCGAGTGAGATAGCCTGCGATAAAGCCATTGGCTCCGGCGATGATTATTTTTTTCATAGATTGGTCTAATAAGAAGCGATTTTAGCTATAAGATGATATAGCAGAGGATCAGAATAATTCTGAAGAAAAATGACAAATTTACTAAAAAAAGGGAAGCTGACTGCTTGTAAGTCCATTTCACTTGATATTTCCCCTTGTCTATGACATTCCCGCGAGCTCATGGCTGACAAGAGCTTTCAATCTTTACCTGGATTCCGGGATTTTACGCCGCGTGACTGCGCGATTAGGAACTACTTATTTTCTGTATGGAAAGATGTAGCCCACCGTTATGGTTTTGTTGAATACGAGGCACCTATCGTTGAGTCCACAGAACTCTATCTCAAGAAATCAGGTGGCGAGCTCACAACACAGCTGTTCCGTTTCACTGATCAAGGTGGACGTGACATCACGCTACGCCCTGAATTAACAGCTTCTTTGGCGCGTATTGTTGGTGCTAATCAGCGTGAATTCCCCAAGCCGCTTAAATGGTTCGAGATTGGCGCCTGTTTTCGGTACGAAAAGCCTCAGAAAGGTCGAGGACGTGAATTTATTCAATTCAACGCAGATATCATGGGGGAAGAAAGCCCTGCCGCGGATGCCGAACTCATCGCCCTTGCCATCGATACCATGCTGTCACTCGGGTTCACCCAAAAAGACTTTGTAATCCGTGCTTCCGATCGCCAAAGCTGGCTGAGCTTCTGCGAAGATCACCATATCTCAGAGCCGTCGGAGTTCCTCCCCATCATCGATCGTATTGAAAAACTCAGCCCTGAGAAACTCAGTGACCAGCTCGCTGCTTTTAATATCAAGCTCGAACAGGTGCAAAGTTTTATTGGCAATCCTGAGAACGCATCGCTGGCGTTCAAAGAAATCAAAGAAAACCTCACCGCTCGCGGATTAGGTGATTTCCTAGAGCTCGATCTCACTATTGTACGTGGCCTCGCCTACTACACTGGCGCTGTTTTCGAGATCTTTGATATTAAAAAAACCATGCGTGCCGTCGCAGGTGGCGGCAGATATGATGGATTACTAAAAACTCTTTCAAACGGAGCCACTGACCTCCCTGCCACTGGTTTTGCCATGGGCGACATGGTAATACGCAATTTCATCGAGGAAACCCCTGGTGCCCTACTTGAAATGGAAGCATGGCTCGCAAGACACCCAGCCTGCGATGTTTACGTCGTGATCGCTGACGAAGAAAAACGCAGTGACGCTCTTAGCATTATCGCCCAGCTGCGTAATGCGGGAATTTCTACCGATTATCCCATGACCAAGCTCAATGTCGGCAAACAGTTCAAAAAGGCCGAGCAATCAGGCGGTGGCCATTGCCTCGTCATCGGAGCTGAGTTTCCAGAGGTTCAGCTGAAAAACCTCTCCACAAGAATTGAGAAAACTCTAATCTCGGACG
Organism: Akkermansiaceae bacterium; assembly: GCA_051252195.1. Classification (GTDB taxonomy): domain Bacteria; phylum Verrucomicrobiota; class Verrucomicrobiia; order Verrucomicrobiales; family Akkermansiaceae; genus Oceaniferula. The sequence goes on from JBPOGD010000004.1 coordinate 3,900, forward strand.
ACAATTTATCAGCTTCTATCAAGTCTCAAATCGAATCTAACGATAGCTTCCTCATCGCCTAATCTTTCTATTTCCATCTATTTCAAACTATTTTTACTATGCGTACTCATCATTGCAACGAACTCCGTGATAACAATATCGACGAAACTGTCACCCTCATCGGCTGGGTAAATTCTAATCGTGACCACGGTGGGGTTGCCTTCATTGATCTTCGCGATCGCGAGGGGCTTACCCAAGTTGTTTTCCGTCCTGAAGAAAATGCCGAGGCAGCTGAGCTGGCGAAGACTTTGCGTAGCGAAGATGTCATTCAAGTGATTGGAAAAGTCGAGGCTCGTCCTGAGATCGAAGGAAATTCCACGAATAACGAGGACATGGCAACTGGTGCTGTAGAAATTTCAGCCAGCACGCTTACGATTATCAATAAAGCTGAAGTCCTTCCCTTCCAACTCGATAAGGAGTTATCAAACGAAGACCTCCGTATGAAGTATCGTTTCCTCGACCTTCGCCGCGAACGTATGACGAAGAACCTCCGCACTCGTCACCGCATTACGCAGTCGACCCGCAATTTCCTCGATGCCGATGGCTTCTGCGAGATCGAAACACCTATTTTATCAAAATCAACACCTGAAGGTGCCCGTGACTTCCTTGTTCCATCACGGATGCAGCCAGGCAGCTTCTATGCCCTCCCTCAAGCGCCCCAGCAGTATAAGCAACTACTCATGTGTGGCGGTATTGAGAAATACTTCCAGATCGCTCGTTGTTTCCGTGACGAAGATCTCCGTGCTGACCGTCAGCCTGAGTTCACCCAGATCGATATCGAGTCTTCATTCGTAACTGCCGACGACATGCATGAACTTGTCGAAGGACTTCTTGGAAAAGTATTTAAAGATACTATTGGTGCTGAGATCCCTGCGAAGTTCGACCGCATGACCTATGCTGATGCGATGAATACCTACGGTTCAGACAAGCCGGACCGCCGCTTCGGCTATGAACTCACAGAACTCACAGAAGACCTCAAGGATTGTGAATTCCGCGTCTTCTCAGGTGCTGTGGCTGCTGGTGGTGTCGTTAAAGCGATTAATGCCAAAGGTTTCGCAGGAGCCACTCAGGGGCAGATTGAAAAACTTACGCAAACTGCCATTGAGGCTGGGTCAAAAGGTCTCGCTTACATTCAGGTACGTGATGAAGATCGCTCGACTTGGCGTTCCCCCTTCGTCAAACGTTTATCCGATACCGAGGTTGAAGCTCTCCGTGAAAAGCTCAATATTGAGCCAGGTGATCTCATCCTCTTCGGTGCAGGTGAGTGGGAGTCCGTTTGCGAGGTTCTCGGTAGAATCCGCCTCGAATGCGCTGCACTTCAGGAAGTACTCAAGGATAACACAGAGTTGAATTTCCTCTGGGTTACTGAATTCCCCCTTCTTGGCTACGATGAAGAGGAGGATAAGTGGAACGCCGTTCACCACCCCTTCACCCGCCCTATTGCGGCAGATGAAGCCAAACTCATCGCAGCGACCACAGCAGAAGTCGAAGTCGAAAGCACCCGCTACGCTGGTCTTCGCGCTGAGGCATACGATGTGGTACTCAACGGTTACGAACTCGGTGGCGGATCTATCCGAATCCACGAGGCCCCACTCCAAAGCGCCATGTTTACTGCCCTTGGTGTCACGGAAGAAGAAAAGGTCAGCATGTTCGGCCACATCCTCGACGCTTTCAAATACGGTGCCCCGCCCCACGGAGGCCTCGCGCTTGGACTCGACCGCGTTGCCATGCTCATTTGCGGTGAAACCTCCATCCGCGAAGTCATCGCCTTTCCTAAAAATAACAAAGGAATGGACATCATGTCCGCTTCACCTGCTAAGGTAGAAGCTACCCAGCTCCGCGATCTCAGGATCCAAAGCACTGTAAAGGAGTCGTAAACATAAAGCTAGATTGTAAAAATGAAAAATTTATCTGCAATCGGGGTGTTGCGAGGTCTGGCTGCGATAGCTGTTATGTTGTTTCACTTCAGTGCAGAAAAATATGGGGCACCAAATATGTGGAGGAATATTTTTATTAATGGTCAACTGGGGGTTCACGCATTTTTCATAATATCCGGGTTTGTTATACCTCTACAACTTTCTCGAAAACAATACAAATTGAACAAAATATTTCATTTTTTAATCAATCGATTTGTTCGTATTTACCCAAACTTCTTGATTGTCTCCTTTATCACAGTGCTAGTTTGGTTTGCTCAACATCATTTACTGGGAGGTACACAAGCTCCTGATATAAGACTAAGTAATATAATCAAGAACCTATCGCTAACCGCGAACCCTTTAGGTGGACATTATTATGTTAATGTCAGTTGGACGCTTGCTATAGAGTTTATGTACTACGTTATTCTTGGTATTGCGTTTCCCTTGCTGTTCTCGACAAACAGTTCAATTCGTATATCATCGAATACGCTATTATTGCTTTCTTATTTTTTAATAGGAGCATATGCGTCTTGGAATTTTTTTGCATGGACTCCCTATTTTACAGTAGGATTCATGTTGTATCGAATAAAGGCTTCGAAGGTGGATTTTGAGTCTGCCTCTTTTCTATTAGTTTCACTTACAATAATAGCTATTGACCCTGGATTCCTTCCATCGCTGAATCAGTTATTAGTTGTTTTGATAGTTTGCGCGATGATACTATTTACTCCCGAGTTAAAGCAAAAACCCTTATTGTTTTTGGGAGAAATCTCATATTCTTTGTATTTAACTCATAACTTGTTTGGAGCAAAAACATTCAAATTTATTGAAGTGTTAGGATGGACTGAGAAGATGGGTTATTTTCCGTCCCTTTTCGTAGCCATCGCGATTTCAATTGTGTTTGCTTTTATTTTTTATAAATTAATTGAAGTCCCATCGCATATTTTATCTAAAAAAGTTTGGCGTTCCAGCCGCGTCGAATCGGGTAGGCTGTAGGTTTTCACAACTGTTTTTCTAGGCTTAGTAGCCCCTGTTACTCAAACCAATTGTTAGTCATTAGATGGCGAACTATGTACATTCAGCTCATTTTCCAGTAGTATTTACGACTACGCCTTGCTTGATGAACCACGACCTTCAGTTTTAAGAGCTTGCGTCCTCTTATTCTGTAATGTCCCCCCAATGTTCCCATTAGGCCTTTAACCTGACTCTAAAGAATTATCCTGCTGCAAAAATGGTAACTGATGTGGGCATTCATGGCTCATGGATTAGTCGTTTTTTGAAGAGGTCTTGAGAACAAGATAGTAGCATTCTACCCTTTATCTCTAGGAACAAACGGATCAAATCATGCACCGCGCCCCAGACCAGCGAGTGCGAATGGAAGCCCGAATCCTTGTTTCAACTTACCACAAAACAACCCCCACCCCCTACTAACTCAAATCTTGCAAAAATGAATTTTTGCCAATAAGTATTGACTGCCTTCTCATGGAAGACGCTGCACCCAATCCCTTCACCGCCGAGAGTCGAGCCATTTTCCCAATTCAAACATTAACCCAAAAACGAAGCACGCTGAGAGTTCAGTGATTGGTGTGCTTTACGTTATGCAAGAAATAAGAAACAGTTCCAAGCCCGACCATACGAACCCAACATATTGAGCCAATGACTCCATTTTCCTTATTCCTAGTAATCATGATTATCCTCTACACGGCTCTTGCTGTGTTTGGAGGTATGCGTAAGCAGTTCAAAACCGCTTTGACATGGATTTGCATTTCCTTTGTTGCTCTCGTGAGCGTTTTTGCAGTTTGCTACCTTACCCAAGATCTATTCCCAAGGCTTTATGAACTCTCTAGACTGTTGAGCGGTTCGGTCTCGTTTGTTGCCGTGATAATAGGTTTCTACCAGGTCGGTAGTTCATCCAAAATAATTAAAGAAGCATAACAAGTCGGAGATGGCGACGCCGAACCCGCCGTCTGATCTAGTTCGGAGCTTCTCACCAGCGCGCCATTCCTATAACATTAGCAGAAAGAAATGAAAGAAGTAACCGGCATCATAGATCATCGAATTCTGCTCAATTTCAGAATCGATCTCGAGGTAATGAAAAAGAACCTCCCCGAAGAATTCACACCCAAAGTAGTGGGTGGGTATGCGATTGGCGGAATTTGCCAAGTAAGCCTATCTGAAATGAGAGCAAAGGGAATGCCTTCAATTGTGGGCACTGGTAGCCACAACGCTGCCCACCGAATTGCTGTAGACTCATCTCAAGGAGAAGGCGTTTACGTCACCCGCAGAGATACCAATTCATGGTTGAATACCATGTCGGGAGGAAGAGTATTCCCAGGAGTCTATTCTAAAGCAAATTTCGATGTCTCAGTTTCAGGCGAACTCTATTCGGTAAGAATTGAAAACAAAAAGAAAGTATTGATTATGTCCATCTCTGCAGAGGTCGTATCTGAGCTACCCGAAGGTTCAGTCTTTGAATCGACTGAGGAAGTCTCCAATTTTTTTAAGACTGGCAACATTGGATGGTCATCTAGAGAGCAGAGTAATCAGTTTGATGCGATTGAGTTAACGACTGTCGAATGGAGGATGGAACCTCTCAAAGTCAGAGAGAGTTTTTCAGCCTACTTCTCGAATACTTCGATGTTTCCGAAAGGCTCTGTAGAATTCGACAGCGCAATGATAATGAGGAATCTTAAGCATAGTTGGGTCTCTCGTGATAACCTCTGTGAACTATGTTGCTAACAAGACAGTGGTATCAACTCCGTTACGCGCTCCGCGCTTCACTACGTGATACACTTTGACGATATATAGAAAAAACCGTAATGAGCTTTACTGTAGACCTCATATTGACCGAAGTCCCTGAAACGAATAAAGATGCGTGGGGCTACATTGAACAGCTCAGAGAAAAATACTACGAAGACGAATCTGGAGCGCATGAAAAACTGAAAGCACTCCACCAAGTCCTAACCCAAAAGTATCCATGCTTGTCCAGTTACCCAGACGATGACCCTGAAATGGAAAATAGCCCTTGGGCAGACGGGCCTATGATAGGTAATTTCGCAAGCAAGATGGGAATGCTAGCCATAGTGTATTCCAGAGTTGATGAGGTTTTCCCGTTTATTCTGAAGGAAGCTTTGGGGCTTGGGATTATTGTAGCAGATGGCCAGAGTGAGAGGATCTATAGACCCGACGAGCAACTCCTCGAGACAAAGAAACCTTGGTGAAAACTATGGTAAAAAAAGATATATCCAAAAGATATATCCAGCCGCAGCTATCAACACCTTTCGCGCTCCGCGCTACAGGTGCGATAGTGCTCCACGTTCTCTTCAAAAATACATCTAATGCGCACTAAAAAAGAGTTCCCTGCTTTAGCTATAATTAACCCAAATAAAGCATGGGTTTCTGCGGAGCTTGATAAGCTTCTCAACGAATGGGCTCTATGGCATGCAATTTGTCAGGAACTTGAAGATAGTCCTGATTATGATCCACAGACATGCACTGAAGCCCTCAAAGATGGTCGATACAATCTGGATAGGCACGAAATCTTACGTGAGAAGACATTGGTATTTCTGAGGAACCATTTTAGCGGAGCTGAATTTGTTCTAGCTAAGTGGGATTCACATCCACATGAGGATATCACTTCTCGCCTTAGAGGAAGGGTTCCTGGATGGATTCACAAGCTAGAAATACTGAAAGCTTCGATGGACTACGTTCAGGTTCCCGATGGCTTTTGGAAGGAGAAGAGCAAGGCTCTCGTGGACGTTATTTCAAAGTCAGCTCCTGAGAAAGCGATTGAAATTGCAGCAACCTATTTGAGGAACCCGCTCGCAAAATAGAACCGAGAGAACAAGATGGAGCTGGCAATCCACTACCCGTTGAGTAGTTTATTTTTATGATAATTTTTACCTTTAACCTGAAGTCAAAGTCCGCCCTCTGGTAGCGGATTCCAGTCCTTTGACGTTCTCCGAAAAATAGAATCTCCGATATGGCAATAGACAAAGCTGAAATCCATAGGCGCACGAAGTCCTCGCTTGCCGCGATCAAGGCAGCATATGGATCTGAAGACGATGATTATGGAGCGACACTGTTCGTCTCACACCACCTTGAGGAGATCGAGAGTTCCTACTGGGTAGAGAGATTCGAGACTGATTCACCAACGCCAACTCAGATCATTGACACTTTAATTCTCCGCTCTAACTTTGAAGATGAAGACGACATTGACACGTTCGACTTCACTTTGCCCGGCAACGTTACTGATTATGTGATTTTTGTGAGCTTTGGAGAAGCTGGAGATGTGGAAGAGATCTCGATGGAGAGCTAACAACTTAAGCAAACCAAACTGGAGAACAAATAGGAGCTAGCAATCCGCTACCCGCCGAGTAGTTTAGATTTATGATAATTAGAACCTTAACCCCTTCGTCGGAGTGGCGCCGCTAGTAGCGGATTCCAGTCCTTTGACGTTCGCCATTAGAATGAAACAAATACTTATCAGCTTAATATGGTTGCTATCGCTGCATGTTTCCTGTGCTGAACAAAAAACCCATCCCGAGATTCAGCGGTATTTTGATGCAATGAAGAAGCATTGTTCGGCTATGGATCTTGAGGCTCAAGCGTCACTATATGCTGAGAAGTTCAAAGTGACATTCACCCCTTTGGGTGGCGAGGCATTCACCACCAATGAAACAAGAGAATCTTACGGAGCCTATACCAAGCGTTTCCTTGATGCGGTCACAGATTATAGTTATGATCACAAGATTTTGAGTGGAAAGATCAATGCAGATGGTTCAGCGCGTGGCAAAATTCTGGTGACTCAATCTTTTAAACAAGACAACAAGCTCACTCGTTTTTCGGCGGTTGAGGAGGTAGTATTGCAGAGGAGCGGGGATACGTTTGAGTTGACTGAGATGATTGTCGTGGTTCAGGAGCAGAAGGGGCCGGGCGAAAAAGATGTTGAAGGCCTAGGCGAACAAGGCGGCGCTGACCAACCCGCTACCGCTCAGGAGTCGTAGCCGGAGGGTGTGATCCGAAACCTCAACCTGAACCGGAGGGGCGCTCCCAGTAGCGGGTGGTAGGCCTCAGACGTTCGGTAAGAAAATTAAATTATGACAGCATCGACAATAAGCGAGTCTTGTTCTCGCGTAGGCTTATCCCGTGCATTTAGTTGTGGCGCAGTGTTTTTGCTTTATTGGACATCGGACACATTGGCTTTAGCATCACTCGCTGTAGGTATTCTCATATATTACATTCCTAATCCTGCTGCAGCTCCGTGTCTAATGCCGAAATGGATTCGAACTATTTGGATCATGGCATCCCTCGCGGTGGCTTTAGCTTACTTTTCAACCGATATTGCGCCTCCACCAGGTAGTATCGTTCCTCCTGTCCTTGGTTACGGGTCTCTCCTTCTATTGGCGGTTCAGATCCTCTGGGATTTCGTGCGATATAGAACACTACGAAGCTCACAACTAAAAACCGAACAAGGCGGAGATGGCGACGCCGAGGAAGCCGTGTGATTAAATTGGAAGTTGACCCCGGCGCGCCATTCCTAAAACGTTATCAAAATGAATGACTTCGAACATTTCTCTTCATTGGTCTATGCTGATAGACTCGGTTTAATCGAGAGAGATGAAATCATCCAACTGGCAGATCAAAAGCTTCTGGAGAAAGATAAACCCGAATACTGGCTCATTGAATTCTCACTCGAAGGAAAAAGCAGCGAATTTCCCCTAGGAAAAGACGACGCCACGGTTCGAGGAGTGCTAAGAATTGCTTACAAAAAATGGAGAGAAGACATGATCTCAGATGATGAGTTCATGAAAGCTCTTAGCAGTATCTGGAATATTGCTGGTATTGACAGCGAATGGTATGCGGCTCTTTCATGGGCAGAAGATGACCTAAGCCTAATTAGGGATGGAATACTCAAACGTGAAGACCGTATCGAAGGTATTCACAAACAACTTGAAAAACTAACCAGATAACCAGTCGATGGTGACAATGTCGCTAACGCGCCATCGTCACATCTCTACGTTCTTCGAAAAAACATAATGCCTCGCTCGATTACAGCAAAGACGATCTCCGGCATCATCGCAGTAGCTGACGGGAAGTCTTGGGATACCAATTGTCATTCTGATTCGGAGTCTATCGTTGGCCGAGCAAGCGGTAAGGGATTCTTCGTCATTGACACTGAGGACGAGGCCGAACTACGAATCGAGGTCGTAGTAGACGGCGAAGATCCTCCCAAATCTATTGACGCCTACGAGGCAATCGGAGGCGCGTTCAGAGTGAGCTTGCCGTCCGGCTCGCTGCGGATCGCGGATCCGGGGGATCGAACGCCTGGATATTGTCTCGATCTCCCTGCCGGGACGTATTGTCTTTCCGCGAAACGATTGAACACACAGGACTTTTCCAATCACCTAAGGCACGTGAGAACAGCAGTTGGCGACGACGACTGGAGCTATCACGAGCGGATCGGCAAGATCGAGTTGACTGGCTGCGGAACAGTCGTGCTAGCGATCCTGCTGGCGATCATCCCATTTACGCGATCCTATTGGTGGATCTTCGTGCCGGTGCTGTTTGCGCCCTATCTCATTGCCTGGTTGCTAAAGTGCACTCAGCGCTATAAGAGAGCGGAGAAGGCTCGATCCGCATTCGAAGGTCAGCAACCTCACTTGATTCTTCTTCTTTCGTTAGACAATCGCCTTTCGGATTCAGTCCGTGGTGGAACGATCCACTTCAACTAGCCAACGCAGAACAAGCGCATAGAGAGCAACGGCTGACCCGCATCGAATTCGAATGATCTATTACAATTACAACACTTACCCCGCATCGAGCGCGCGCTACCGGTCAGTCGTGCCTCATGCTTGACGTTGGCCTGAATGATGAAACGTCAGCTGCACATATTTCTCTGGGGATTAGCTGCCTACATTCTCAGCTATTTCATTTTTTTTGCTGTTGTGAACGAATCACGGGAACCATGGGCGTACTGGGCGTATCACGGATGGGTATACGCAAAGTTCGCGTTACCTACATTGGTTTTGATTACCTCAACTCTTGCTGCCATTCGAACGCGCGCATCTCAGCTTCCGAAGCGAATGATGTGGATCTCTTGGGGCGCTGTCTCTACACTCGTCATTGCTTATATTTCATATGACGCTTGGAGGCTTTACTTGGTTCAGGACGATGCTCCTATGGGAATTATTCCTGACTTGAACATTGTCCTCTGCACGATAATAGCGGGATTTCTTCTATTGGGCTTCAATACAGGAAGGTGGATTATCCAGCGTTTCTCCAAGAATAACAAAGAAGGCCAACAAGACGGTGAATTCGACAGCTGACCGCTTGTAAAGTTGACTTTTAAAAGGTAAGAGAAAGTGAAGAGGGGGGCGGAGTTGGCAAGTCGGTCAGCTGCTGGATTACCTCAAACGTTCTACTAAATTATGAGCCTTCTCAGTGATTTCGAGTTTAAGAAAACATTCGATGATACAATGATTCCAGTTGCCGATTCTGCTCCTCCCATCGACTTCTGGCCCTATGCAGACAAGATTCCTGAATGTGACTTTTCTGGACACGACTGCTCTTCGAGTGAAGTCATGCATGTGTGGCGCACCAATGATCAAAGATATGAGCACGTACTTATCAAATCTGAGTATGATAAAAACGTTTTCATGGTCATCGTCATAGATCTACTAGCGCTGGAGGTACACGGACACCATCTCCTAGACCTAAACCAAAAATACTCTACTAGTTCTCTAAGCTAGATGCGTCCAAATTGCCTCTGTAGAACAAGATAAGATGAGAAGGCAGATTGAGTAGCAGAGCTCCTCAATGGTAAACTACTACTGCCATGAAAACATCTATCATCCCATCAACTGTTGTCACCGGTGCCACTATTGGTATCGATCTAGGAGACCTTAAGCACGCTATCTGTGTTCTTGACCCTTATGGCCAGATCATCGAAGAGCGTATGATCTCCAATAGTAAAGAAAGCCTGCATCGACTCTCAAAGAAGTACCCTGCTGCAAAAATAACGATAGAGGTGGGCATACATAGCCCGTGGATTAGCCGTTATTTGAAGAGTCTTGAACATCACGTCATCGTCGCCAATGCACGCAAACTACGCGCGATTTATCAAAGTGATCGCAAGTCAGCGAGTGCATATGAAAACCCGAATCCCTGTTTCACCTAACTCCCCTACCCTTAATCCTCATCAACTCAAACCTTGCAAAAACGATTTATTGCCAATATGTATATTCATTACTTTTTTATGGAATTCGGTGCTAGCAGCCCTCTCAAACGCCAAGAATAGACATTTTTATGACAACTATAACATCTAACCCAAAGACGGAGTTAATCTGCCTGTAGGTTGAGCCAAGTCTCTATATTCACCGAAAAATGAAGCCTAAAGAAGTATATTTAGTGATAGTCGCAATCTTCTGCTTTTTCACACAGGCATGTGAGAAAGAGAACTCAGCGACCAGTGAGCTTGAGAGAGTGAATCGAAATTCAAAGATCTCAAAAGCAGGAATTGAAGCGATGTTAACGGTTGGTGGCCAGAAATACATCGAAACTATCGGCATCCAAAATGCCGAAGGTCCATATCAAACCTGGGGGAAGAGCACGAGTCATTCAGGAAGCTCTGTGAACTTTGGTGACCTCACATTTACCTCACCGAGGAACGGTCGACAATATATGGTTCTAATGTTCAGGAATTCAGACGGAAGCCCATTTATGAAGATCTTAATTCATCCAGAAGAAGACGGTAGTTAAAAAACAAGGCGTACAAGGTGGTAGCATCCCCCCTTCATCCCTAGGAACAAGCAAATCAAATCATGCACCGTGTCACAAGCCAGCGAGTGAATGGAAGCCCTAATATCTGTTTCAACTTACCACAAAACAACCACCAACACCTACTAACTCAAATCTTGCAAAAATGAATTTTCGCCAATAAGTATTGACTGCCTTCTCATGGAAGGCGCAGCACTACAAATCCGACCGCGCTGGTGGGTCGGAGGCTTGACTGGAGGAGGGAGCGTGGTAAAAGTAGTGAAAGTACGCTGAGATGGTCTTTGAAACCAACCGAGCAGCCTCATCAGGATCTTGTTCAATATAGCTCCCCATTACTTCATTATAAATATGTTTGAATTGCGGGGTTAACTCGGCTGATTCGATCCAGTCAAATGCCCCGTGAATGTCCTGTTTCGCACATTCATTAAGAGTTAAGGATAAGAGCTGGTTTCGCCGTGCTCCTTTAGACATTTGCTCTAAGTCACTGCTCCTACAGGGTCAGTATAAGCCATTCCTTTATATGCAGCTCATAAGATATACTGACGCTGGTCAGCAGTATCAACATTTTGATTAATCCAGTAGAGAGCTTCATCTGGATCCTGTTTGGCCATCTGGCGTATTCCCTCGTAGACGAGACCGCTTTAGTTAGGAATACCTTTGGCATATTCTAGTGCAGCGTATGGATCTTTCTTCGCCCATTCGGAAACTAATACAAGCAGAAGGGCATCATTTTCCAAATCATCGGATGAGGCTTCAGCTACCTTGACTTGAGCCGGAAGTTCATTGGTATCGACCCTTTCAAATAGAGATACTCACGAAAAACTCGCATCTACAAAGTTTGTATTTACGGTTTTGTGTACGATTTTGTATTTTTGTAATTTCTGGGAAGAAACATGTTCTTTTTCAGGGGCATATTCGGGATTAGGTGAAACAATTCTCCCAATTAAAAGGCCGAAGCAAAACGCTCCAGATAGAATAACGATTGGTAAATAGTTCACTTTCATTTAGTAATTGGAAGATGGCTCAGTAGAAATAAAAAACACCACAGCTTAAACCTAACGGAATAAGCTGTGGTGTATTGATAAATATTCTTTAGTCTAATTTATTTATACTCAACAAACCATTGTATATTTTGGCTGCCAACTCCCTGTCTTCTCAGGTCAACATTTTGTCCATTTGCTCCACCACTATTACCATCAATAGCAAAGCCAAGTGAATTTCTTTTTCTTAGTTTGACGGTGCCATCATCTGTAGGAACTTTAGTCCAATGCTGGTTGAAATTATCCGGGTCTTCAGTCCATAGATAAACATTTTGTCCTTGGGCTCCACCGTTTCCTCCATCCAGGCAATAGTTAGTCCCCTTCTTTTTGTAGGAATAGAATCCATCACCACGATCGATCTCTTCCCATGTTAAGTTATTGTGTTCATCAATATAGCTCCAAATAGTCACATTCTGACCATTGGCTCCACCTCCTCCACCATTAATACAATAGTTTAAATCGTTTCTTTTACGTAATTGAACATACTTCTCGCGACTAACAGTCAGATTATCTTGCAAATATTGCAACTGATCAAAGGCCCAATCTTTAGCCAAAAGGCTCGGTGCCTTATGAGACTTATTACAGTCAGCATGAACGAGAGGTAATCCCCAAGTGATTGCACCACCACTGAGCCCTACTTCATTCCATTCCAGAAATTGCGCATCAGTAAGTGCAGGTGTATTACCACCATTCCAAGCGGATGTACTCATTTTGGGGTAATAATGCCCCATCACACTATCATCCCAAAGTCTTGAAGCGTCCGGGCGATAGACAAAACCATTCGAATCACCCATTTTCTCGCAAAAACTAAAGTTACGGTCATAGATAGCGGTCGTTCCGGTTGGATTGCTTGTCCCTCCAAAGGGATGACCAAAGGTGTAGTCAGCAACACGGGTTACATTATTGAAAGGCTTAGCTGCCCAGCCTACACCATGGTTAAAGGCAACCGCTGCATTAGGATTTCCAGCACGAGAGGCATTCGCCCAAGCTTCGAAAATTCTCTGATCACTAGTATCTGTAGCATCAGGATCAAGCACATCTCCATTGGCAGCGATCACTGACGACTTATCATAACACCAAGCATCAATCAAGTCGCCATAGCGCTCTGCATAATCCTTGATAATAAACTCTGCATAACAGAACATATATTCTCTGTCAGGATAGTTCGGATCTGTATGATATGACTGACTATTGATAAAGGTCTGTGCTGCATTATTGGTATCACACCAATTTTTCCATCGTGTTGCGATAGTGGCATCACCGTATACTAGGCAATTACTGTTAACGTAAACCTGTGTCCTAAGACCTCTCTCCTTGCAGGCTCTTAGCCAATCGCCAAACGGGTCAAACCCTGAAGCAGCACTAGGAACGATGACCACATCCCCCATAAAGCTTTCCATAATAGTGCTTGGTGAAGTATGAGACGCAGACTTATTCGATGCATCCCCCAAATTCAACTGAATGTAATCAACGATATCAATCCCTTCTATTTGATCTAAGAACGGCTCTATAGACATCCAGCTCTCGTTTTGTTCAAGAAGCTCCCAATCATAGCTTGTTGGGTGCCACATGAGCCCTAATGCTCCTCGCATCCAGCTCGCCCTATCCCCTAATTCAGCATGAGCAATGCTACACGACAGTGCCATGCAAGCTCCCATCGCTTTTAACAACCTCCATTTCGTCTTAATATTTATCTTCATAGTTTTAATGTTATATAATACAGCGGGATTATAATTGTTTTCCATCGCCTACCATTTTTTAGTTTTATTCATTAAAAATTAGCGGGTCAATTAAATTATTTATGACAAGTATGAACACGCCTCATGCATCTGTTATTTTGATTAGTTTTTTGTCATCTTAGTTGTCTCGTTGTAAGTTCCACCTGAAACGGGTCGCGGATTCAAGTGGCTAGCGCAACAGGTGGAGGTTGGTTTGAAGAGGTAAAGATATCGATTGGAGTTCGCCCAGCCTTACTGATGCCGTTCAGATTCTACTCGATTTCCTCGGTGAGATAGAGGCAACTACCAAACAGATCCTTTGGATGTCGCCAGAATACGTATCTGGCGAATACTTGAGTTTATGGAGGTCTCATTCTTCTCTTGGAGAAGTCGTGATAGGGGTTTTCTGGACACTCGATACGGCAGAAAGCAGGGCGGAAGGTCTACGAGAAGAAATTAAAGCCCTGCTGGCTTATCAAGAACCTCTAAAACCAAGGCAGAGCGAACAATATTAGATGAGAAGGCAGATTGAGTAGTACAGTTCTTCAATGGCAAACTACTACTACCGTGAAAACATCTATCATCCCATCAACTGCAGTCGCCAGTGCCACTATTGGTATCGATTTAGGAGACCTCAAGCACGCCGTCTGTATTATTGATACCTAATGGCCAGATCATCAAAGAGCTCATGGAAGCCCTAGTCTTTGTCTTACCTAACTCCCCTCTACCCTTGAGTCCTATTAACTCAAATCTTGCAAAAATGAATTTTTGCCAATAAGTACTGACTGCCTTCTCATGGAAGGCGGAGGAGCCGACGCCGAGCCCGCCGTCTGAATAAATTGGATCTTTTCACCGGCGCGGCTCTCTTATAACGTTCGGCAATAATTATGAAGAAGAAGACAAAAGAACGTCTTAAGGGAGCGTTCATCATTTTTTTCTTAGGCTGTTTGTTTTCTCTTTTGACGTTTTGCGGGTCGCCTGTGACTACAAGCGGTTGGGTCAATATTCCTGATGCTGGACCGGCATTAACTGTGTTTGGTCTGACTGTGTTAATCGCATTTGGGATAGTCATAGTGCCGTGTATAATTCCTACTACTCTATATCTTAAGCGTTGGTGGCAGAAGTCAGACACCAGATCTCGAATAATGGTGTATGTACTAATTGCTGCTCTTTGGTTCTTCATGCTGTATGTGTGGAATTCAGCCCTTTCCCAGTGATGGCTCTAACTAGGCAGACAAGAACTCGGCCGAACAAGATAAACTCGGCCGAACAAGATAAGATGAGAAGGCAGATTGAGTAGCACAGCTCCTCAATGGTAAACTACTACTGCCATGAAAACATCTATCATCTCATCAACTGTTGTCACTGGTGCCACTATTGGTATCGATTGAGGAGACCTTAAGCACGCTATCTGTGTTCTTGACCCTAATGGCCAGATCATCAAAAGAGCGTATGATCTCTAATACGATGGAGGTGGGCATACATAGCCCGTAGATTAGCCGTTATTTGAAGAACCTCGAGAACAAGTTCATTCATAGCGCTCTCTCCCCTTCATCTTTAGGAACAAGCAGATCAAATCATGCACCGCGCGCCAGCCAAGCGAGTACGAATGGAAGCCCGAACCCTTAGTCTACCTAATGCCCTTATCTTAAGCTAACAATACTGAAACCTTGCTAAAATAAATTTTTGTCGATTAAATACTAATTATCTTCTCATCAAGGGTAGTCGGGGGAAACTCCATTGAGCGCTTAGCTTCGTGCCACACTTTGGAATTTACATATAGCAAAATGAAATACTTGATACTTCTACTCACTACACTCTTTAGCACGTTAACAAGCCAGGCGATTGAATCCCAAGAAGAATTTAAAGCTGCCGTCATTCGAACTATAAACGAAAAGGATTGGCTCGGCTACCAAGCTCTCGTGTTCAAAAAAGGAATGACCGATTACGATCTAAAAATGATGGAAGCGATGAAGCCAGCTATTTTTGACGAGAGGAAGATTATCGCTGGCGAATTTGTGAACCTAACCGAGAATCTTTGGTCTGACATTGTTTACGATAAGCGGATATTTAACCAGACAATTGAAGCACAAGGGGCCTTAAACTTAAAATATGAGACTGGAGGCGACACCACCCTTCAGTATGCAAAACATGGTGAAAATTTTGTTTTGGTCGCAAGTAAAAGTCAAAAACTCGACTGGGATGGACCAGATGATGTGCCATTATCAATAATGGTCATCACTAATGATCCTGAAGGTCTTAATATTGAAGCTTCATGGAATACTAGTGGCATCAATGTAAGTAAAAAACTCAGTTATATGTCAACCAACTTCAATGGTCAGTATATTGAGCAAGTGACGGTAACCTCAAATGATCCTGATGCTGTCTATCAGTTGAAAATCCTCCAAGAAGGAAAACAAATTTTTGATTCCAAAACTAACAAAGGTGTGGGTCAAATAAAATACCAGCGTGATGCCTTCCAAGGACAATAGTCAACTTCGAAACACGCCGTTGACTACTCTATATTCTTAAAATAAATATTCATGGCTTTCTATGCCGTTAGGACAAGTTGATTGGTTGCTAGAATAAACGCTATGGTCGATTTATTACGATGCTTTGGGTCTAATGCCCCGCTGCTTACGGCGGGGATATTTATTCTTCCTAATCCATCAAGATTGATCTAAAACTTATCTATGCGCTGGCAAGGTAGAAGAAAAAGTAGTCATGTGGAGGATCGCCGTGGTACCCGTATCAGTGCTGGACGTGGATCAAGAGGTGGTGGTGCGATGGCGGGTGTTATGATGATGCTTTTCAGAAAAACCAGTGGGAAAACACGTATCGTCATCATCCTAGCAGCCATCATTGGTTGTTTTGTCTTTAAGATTAATCCGATGTCTTTACTTGGTTTTTCAAGTGGTGGTAATCAACAAGTCGTTACCCAGACAAGTGCGGCTCCAGATGATGAGATGGGAGAGTACCTCGCAACGATGAAAGCGGACAACGAGGACGTCTGGAAAAAGATTTTGGCCTCTGAAGGCATTCAGTATCGTCCTTCTAAGATGATTATCTACACAGACCGGGTGATGACAGGTGGCGGTGTCGCCGATGCCAACATGGGGCCCTTTTATTCACCCTCCGATGAAGCTGTTTACATCGACCCTACTTTTTTTACCGAGATGAAAGAAAAGTTTAATGCACAAGGAGACTTTGCAGAAGCTTACGTTATTGCACACGAGGTTGCTCACCATATTCAAAATATCTTGGGAGAAACAAATAAGCTTCACGGCAAGGCAGGTAAAGTCTCTAAGCAAGAGTACAATCAATTATCCGTGAGACTTGAACTGCAGGCAGACTTCCTCGCTGGTGTCTTCGCCCATCACGCGCAGGAGGAGTTTAATTTCCTCGAAGATGGTGATATCGAAGAGGCGATGAAATGTGCTGAGGCTATTGGTGACGATCGTTTGCAGAAAGAATTTACCGGTCAGGTGCAGCCAGACCTCTTTACGCATGGAACATCAGCTCAGCGTAAAAGATGGTTTATGAAGGGCTATGAAACGGGAGACATCAGACAAAGAGACACATTTAGTATACCTTATAATAGTCTCTAAATAGAAATAGAGTTCGTCGTATCTAACGTTCTTAGCTCGTTCATTGAATGATGAAAACAAGCTATAAAATACTGGCTTTCCTGTAAGAGCCATCCAATATTCCATTTCAAATGCTTAAGCACCTCACTGTCTTCTTCGCCGCGATCGCTATTTCTCTATTCTGTCATTCATGTGGTACTCTTGGAGCATCAAGCAGTCAGGGACAGGCTAACATGGGCGGTCCCACCGCGGAGGAAAGAGCCATTGCCATTGCAAGTGAAAAGACAGGTAATTTTTACTACGGTAGACGCTATCACATAGAACATACTCGCTTCTGGGGTTATCTTCGTAAGCCACGTCAAAGTGCTTATCACTCGGAGCTCGTTGTCATGAATGAGCGCAAGAAAACAACACCTGATCGCTTGCCAGAGGAAGGGCTAGCTGATCAGCGTTATGGCTTTGATAATAACTACGAGTATAGGATTTATGGTTATTATACGGGAGAAAAAGCTTATGAGATTAACTCAAATCAAATTTTACCTGAATTCTTACTCACGGGATACGAGCTCGTATCACGTAATCCAGGATGGCTGTTTAAACCAGACGATCACTTCAACCCGAAGGTTCTGACACTCAAACCCCGTCTTTAATATGATCATTACCCCCGACGCCATTGCTGAAATACTCGATGAGATCGCGCTACTCCTAGAGATCAAAGGAGAGAACCCTTTCAAAACTCGTGCGTATCGTAATGGAGCTGAGACTGTACGGAACTTCGAAGGCGATATCGTTGCAAAGGCAGCTGCAAATGAGTTAGCTGACATTAAAGGAATTGGCGCTGCACTACAGGACAAACTCCATGAGCTAGCTACTACAGGAAAACTCATTTTCCACGAAAAGCTTCGTGCTGAGTTTCCCGAGGGGCTTTTTGATCTCTTTGGTATCCAAGGTCTAGGCCCTAAAAAGGTACGTGCCCTCTATGACAAGCTTGGTGTGGACTCAATAGAATCGCTGAAACTTGTCTGCACAGATGGGCGCGCTGCGGAACTTCCTGGCTTTGGTGCGAAATCAATTGAAAAGTTGCTAGCAGCCATCGAGGTTAAGGAGCAGTTCGCCGACCTTTATCGTCTTGGAGATGTTGCCGTTCTCGCTGAAACAATCCTTGCAAACCTTCGCCAGCACCCTGAAGTACACCGTGCGGCCATTGCTGGTTCTTACCGAAGAAGTAAGGAAATCTTGCATGATCTCGACTTCCTCGTCGCAACCTCATCTCCCGCGAAACTTACAGAGTATTTCACCACACTGCCTGAAGTACACTCGGTAATAGCATGCGGTGATACTAAAGCTGCTATCAGGCTAGAGAATGGACTTCAGTGTGATCTTCGCGCCGTTTCTAACGATCAATTCCCCTTCGCTCTTCAGTACTTCACAGGTAGTAAGGAGCATAACGTCGCACTCCGCTCACGTGCCTTGAGCTATGGCTGGTCGCTGAACGAATACGGCTTCACCCCCAAAGACAAGGCTACACCTAACGCTCCTGCCATTCATGACGAAGGTGAAATTTACCGCGTTCTGGAACTTGAAAGGATCCCGCCAGAGCTGAGGGAGAATCGAGGAGAAATAGAAGCTGCAGATGCTGGAACCCTCCCCCGTTTGATTGAAGTTGAAAACCTTCGCGGCACATTTCACAATCACACCACTGCCTCTGACGGAAAACACAGCTTAGAAGAAATGGCGGAGGCTGCACGTGACCTAGGCCTTCAGTACTTGGGTATCTCAGATCACTCCAAGGGGCAGTTTCAGGCCAACGGGCTCTATCCCGAAAGACTACTCAAGCAAGTTGCACAAATACGTGTGCTAAATGAACAGTGGGATGACTTTCAAATTTTTGCAGGTTCTGAGGTAGATATTCTCAAAGATGGCTCACTGGATTTTGACGACGACATCTTGGCGCAGCTCGACTATACGGTAGCGTCGATCCATAGCTCCTTCCAACTTCCTGAAAAAGAACAAACTGCACGTATCATCCGTGCGATGGAAAACCCTCACGTTACCATGATCGGACACCTTAGCGGTCGTATTTTACTGAAACGTAAAGGCTATGATTTGGACATGGATAAAATCATCGACTGTGCTATCCGGACTAACACAATTATCGAACTTAACTGTAACCCACGTCGACTCGATATGGACTGGCGCCACTGGCTCCGTGCACGCGACAAAGGACTGATGACCTCTATTAATCCCGACGCACACAGCATGGATCATCTCCAGTTCCTCTCCTTCGGTGTTCGTCTAGCGCGCAAAGGCTGGCTGAGAAGCGAGGATGTTCTTAACACGCGTGATCTCGCGGCCATTAAGGATTTTCTATCGACCCCTAAAGCTGGTCGCCGTTAAATATCTTCGAATTCTTTGAGTTCTGCGAACTCCCCTTCCTCTTATCTATTTTATATCCCCTAAAAAAGTGTTACCTAACGAACTTATCTCCAAAGCCGAAAGCGAACTCGCAAGCGTTTCATCAGGAAAACTTCCTACAAGTGAGAGTGCGGCTCTCGTGATGAAATTCATCAAAGATGAGGAAGCTGATATCCTTAAACGTCATCGCAAAGGAGCTGGAGGACTGGAAATAGCTTGCGCGAGAGCAAATCTTATTGATGCAGTGCTTCATGTGATGTTCGCCGCGGCCACAGCTCGTCACAGCTCAGAACAACCACCGGTCATCGCTCTCCTCGCTCAGGGTGGTTACGGTAGAGGTCATCTCAACCCGTCATCAGATCTCGACCTTCTCTTTCTTCTGCCGCGTGCTGCTCACAAGATTCCGAAGGTTATGAGCGCGATCATAGAAGAGGTGCTCTACATTCTCTGGGATGCTGGCTTTAAAGTAGGTCATGCATGCCGCTCAATCGATGAATGCATCAGTGAGGCTAAGAGAGATCAGCAAAACAAAACCGCTTTGATGGATGCTCGCCTCATTGTGGGTGATGTGGATCTGTATGAGAAATTTGAGACTCGCTTTGAAAAAGAGTGCGTGAGCAGGGCTCAGGACGATTTCTTTGACCTGCGCCGGGAAGACTTACGCCGTCGACACACCAAGTACTCACACACCGTTTTTCTTCAGGAACCCCATGTTAAAGAAAGCTGTGGCGGCTTGAGGGATTTTCAAAACATTCTCTGGGTGGCGCGAGCCAAACGGGGCTTTACGAAACTAGAGCAACTTGTAGAAGCAAAGATCATCACCAAAAGCACCTGCAGGCAGCTTCACGAGGGCTACGATTTCATTCATCGCGTGCGTAATGAACTTCACTATGAAAACGGACGGGGTACTGACATTCTTACACTCAGGCTTCAAGGGGTCGTGGCGACCAACTTCCACTATCCTCAAAAAACCATCTTGCGTCGCTGCGAGGAGTTTATGCGCGATTACTACCGTCATTCACGAGCTATCTACAGACATAGCACATCGATGATGGAGTATTTTGAAATTGAGAAACAGGACAATGTAGAAAACAAAGCTATTCTAGGTGTTTTCCCTAAGAAAAAAGCCGTCACAATGCGCTTCGATGGACTTTATTCCAGAAATGGCAGAATTTTCCTCGATGATGTTAAAGCTCTCGAAAAAGATCCCAGCCTTGTCTTGCGTCTATTTCAGCACTGCCAGTTGCGCTCGCTGAAACTCAGCCCACAAGCGAGAAGGTACATTCACGACGCTTCGAAAAAAATAGACAAGGCGTTCCGTTACGACATTAAAAACCGTGAAACCTTCCAAGCTATTTTAGGTCGCAAAGGGAATGTTGCTGAAACCTTACGGCAGATGCACCGCACCAAAGTTCTCGATCATTATATCCCTGAGTTTGGAGCCATGGACTGCCTCGTACAGCATGAGTTTTTTCACCGATATACTGCAGATGAGCATACACTCCGCTGCATTGACATGCTCGATGTGCTCACAGACTCACCTCGCGAGGATGATCCTGACCGCTCGCTTTACCGAAGACTTTTTTCAGAGGTGGAAGACCCCTACACTCTTTATTTAGCCTTATTACTTCACGACTCTGGACGTGCAGAGAATGTACGTGAGCACATTGATGGCTCAACGATGCTTGCAGATAAGGTCTGCCGCCGTTTGAAAGTGACTGGTGGACGAAGAACACTGCTGATGTTTCTCGTTGATCACCACCTCACTTTCTGGAGATACGCTACCAGCAGGAACCTCGATGATATCGCTGTGATCGAAGAGTTTGCAGGTTTGATGAAGGATAAGAGCAACCTCGATATCCTGCTTCTATTCACTTGGGCTGATTCCAACGGAACCAACGATGAAGCTTGGACACCATGGAAAGAGTCGCTGATGCTTCAGCTTTACCGCTCCACCAGACGATGGATGGAAAAGGGTGAGGAGAAATTTAAAGCTGACCTTACAGAGCAGAAAAGCACCCTTCTTGAGGAGTGCACAAAAATTCTCGCACCGAAGTATCATGAGGAAATGATGCGCCACTTTGAATTGATGCCCAGTCGATATTTCCGCTTTAGAATATCGAGAAATATCGCCATTCATATTAAGGCCATGAAGAAGTTTCTCCGTCGTGACGCTCTTGCTGCTGAAGGTAAATTCGAATGTCATCTGGAATGGATTGGTCGTGACGACCGCTCCCATACCGAGCTGGTGATCACAGCATGGAACCGCCCGATGTTTCTAGAAAAAGTCTGCTGTGCCCTCGCG
Organism: Akkermansiaceae bacterium; assembly: GCA_051252195.1. Taxonomy (GTDB): domain Bacteria; phylum Verrucomicrobiota; class Verrucomicrobiia; order Verrucomicrobiales; family Akkermansiaceae; genus Oceaniferula. The sequence continues at coordinate 25,695 of JBPOGD010000004.1, forward strand.
GCGCAGAATATTAATATTATTGGAGCAGATGTTTTTACACGTGAAGACGGTGTCGTCTGTGATATTTTTCAGGTCTGTACGCCTAACCACGAGCCAGTAACCTCTGAACGCGACCGCAATCGTGTGATGGAAACGTTTCGCTCCATCAATGAAGACCCAGATGTTCATGCAGGATATAATCCTGAGAAATACCTGAAAACTAAGAAAAACATTCTACGCGGAGATAGCACTGAAGGCGGTATTCCCTTTCCTACTCGGGTTCAAGTATCCAACGAGCAAAGTCCATCTTGTACCGCCATCAACATTCAAGCTCTTGATAACATCGGACTCCTACATGACTTGTTCACCGCAATTGCCGAACTGGGCCTCGCCACGGTACACGCACGTATCTGCACAGAAAAGGGTGCTGCTATGGATAGTGTCTATGTCACCTGGCCAGATGGTTCTAAGGTCTTAGATCCTGAAAAGCATCAGGAGATTGAAGCGAGCATCAACAAGCTGGTAAGTTAGCCCTGAATTCTTAACCGCTCTACTCTAGTTTAGTATTGCTACAGGGCAATTCTCTCACTAAGTTCCCGCCCTTGTCCACTTAATGGACAGACCCCAAAGTACAACTGATTTTTGTAATGATTGAAAACATACGTAAATACACAGGCCTCATGGCTGTCGTTTTCGTTCTGCTAGCAGCAGGATTCCTATTCACAATGAATGATGGCGCCACTCCCACTGGTAGCTTGAATGGACCAAAAATCCTTGAGGCTCACGGAGTCAGTCTTGATCAACAAGAATACAGCCGCATGGGTGATAGAACGCTTCAGCTGGCATCCGCCGCTGGTTTAAATAACTATGTTAATTTCCTCATGGTTCCTGACATTCGCCAGCTCGAGCAACTCTCACGTTACGGCATCAGCTACTACAACATCACACGAAACAACCTGACGAATGAAGACCTTAACCGCTTCATCACCAACCGTCTCACTCTTCAAAATGCTATTGCCGATATGGGTATCTACGCGAGTGAAGAGAGTGTTTCTGAAACCATCAAAACTTCCCCTAGTTTTTCTCAAGATGGAAAATTTAATAGCGAGGCATACACAAACTTCATTGATCAAGGCATTGGAAATTTGGGTATGACAGAAAAGGATCTTCGTGAAATTGTACGCGAAACTATCTGCCTTCAAAAGCTTGTCGATATTATCGGCGGTGGACTGGTCGCTCCAAAATCAGCCGTTCGTGACCTCGTAGAAGGACAATCGCAGACTGTTAGCTTTTCTCGTGTCAGTTTCTCTCGTGCTTCCTTTCTCCCTCAAATCAAGCCGAGCGAAGAAGAAACCAAAGCTTATTGGGAATCTCACCAAGACGCATACAAAACTGAAGAAAAGCGCCGCATTAGCTACATTCTACTCAACTCTCCAGCCATCGCCGATGAGCCAAGTGAAGAACTCCCCGCTGATGCAAGTGAGGAGGAAAAAGCGGCTAAGAAAGCTGCCGATGAACTGGCAGCTTCTGAAAAAGCAGAAAAAAAGGCTGCTGCTGCTAAAGCTCTCAATCTCGAGGTACAGGAAATTTCACAGATTATTGACGACACCATTAATGACAAACTCCCGTTTGATTTTGCTAAAATTGTGAACGATTACGGCAAGGAACTCAAAAGCACTGAACTCTTCACTCAGGGCCAGCTACCAGCAGAACTCAATGATTTCAAAACACTGCGTGGACAGGTCAATCAAGGTCAAACCCTCGACGGCGAAGTCTTTAGTATTTCTCTAGAAACCGATGAGTACAGCCATATCTCCTCACCTCTCCCGGTAGGCGAAAACGCATGGCTTATCTTCACAGTCGATGAAGTTGCTGAACCAACACTCCTCGACTACGAAACAGCCAAGGAACGCGCTCGCCAGGACTTCATTTCAGAAAATGCTGACAAAGCGGTGAAAGACGCTGCAGACGAAGCACGCACTAAGATCTTAGCGTCAATGGAATCAGGAAAAGGCTTCGCCGATGCTGCTAAGGAATTAGAGCTTCAATCCGTTTCTGTAGGACCCTATTCAGCTGCTGGTATCCCACCAAAAGACGAGCCTAGCCACCGCCAACTGTTACAAACTGCGAGTGGACTCAACCCAGGTGACGTATCCGAAGTTATTCACGAAAACGAGCGTTCGCTCTTTATCCACCTCGATAAACGTGAAATCGAAGACACCGAGCAGCTGCAAAGCCAAGTTGATGCCACTGACGAAGGCATGCAAAGCCAACTCAAACTCCTTACTTTCCTCAACTGGCTTAATCAGCAGTATCTAGAAGCTGAAGTAGGTGGACGCGCCGCAGTTGTGAGCGAATAAACGCTCGCTGCGCGTTTTCATACCTCACTCTACCCTTACCTTCCTTTCATTAATCTAGGTCCCCTCTAGTTTCAGCTATGTTCTACATCACTACCGCCATCGATTACACGAATGGTGCTCCGCACATCGGTCACGCTTACGAAAAGGTACTCGCTGATGTCATAGCACGCTACAAACGCCTCGCCGGAGAGGATGTGTATTTCCTCACTGGAGTCGATCAGCATGGACAAAAAGTCCAGCAAACGGCTGAAAAAGAAGGTGTAAATCCAGCCACATTTGCCCAGAGAAATACCAAAAAATTTGTTAAACTTTGGGAAAAACTCAATGTTCAATATGACGGCTGGGCGGAAACCATGGACGAGCGTCACAAGACCTGTGTTCAGAAAATTCTGACCAAACTTCACGACGAAGGCCAGATTTACAAAAAGCAGTACAAGGGCTACTACTCCATCCGCCAGGAGCAGTTCCTTACCGATAAAGAACGCGGTGAGGACGGCGAATTCGGTGCAGAGTGGGGTGAAGTCGAGGAACGCGATGAAGAGAACTACTACTTCAAACTCAGTGATCACGCTGCTTGGTTGCGTAGTTTTGTTGAAGCTAACAATGACTTTGTCATCCCAAACTTTCGCACACCTGAAGTGCTTAATGCTATCGAACGCGCTTCCGACACCGATCTCTGTATTTCACGTCCCAAATCTCGCCTCCGCTGGGGTATTGAGCTTCCTTTCGATACTGATTTTGTGACCTATGTCTGGTTTGATGCTTTGATTAACTACATCTCTTTTGCGGGATATTTAGCTGATGATGATAGTGAATTACCTGATTTCAATCAGGTTTGGACTAACAACAACCTTCATGTACTAGGAAAAGACATCTTGGTGCCGTCACACGCGATCTACTGGCCGTGTATGCTTCACGCTATGGGGATCTCTGATGAGCAGATGCCTTCGCTCCTCGTCCACGGGTGGTGGAACATCAAAGGAGAAAAAATGTCGAAGTCTATCGGGAACGTCATCGATCCCGTCGCTCTGGCCGATCAGTTTGGATCAGAAACACTACGCTACTATCTCGTACGCGATATCATCACCGGTAAGGACTCAGATTTTGATGCGGATCGACTTGTCATCACTTATAATACGGAGTTAGCGAACAACTTGGGAAACCTTTGTAATCGCGCGCTTAACATGAGTAAGAAAAATCTCGGTGGCATCATGGAGATCAACGATTTTGACGACGAGGAGTCTGCTGAATTACGCCAGTCCATGGCTGATGCTATCGCTGCTTACAAAGCCGCCATGAACCAGTTTGATACCGCTACAGCACTTTACGAACTCAATAAACACGTCAGCTTTGTCAATGGCTACGCTGAACGTACAAAGCCGTGGTCACTCGCTAAAGACGAAACTCAGCACGATCGTTTAGCTACTGTTCTCTATCACATGGTCGAAAGCTGTGCACAGATCAGCGTACTGCTTTCCCCTGTGATCCCTGAAGCGTGCGCTAAAATTCAACACCAGCTTCAGCTGCCAGAACTCGCCGATAAAAGGCTCCCTGATCTTGCATGGGGACTGATCCCAGCGGGACACGAGATTGGTAAGCCTAAACCCATTTTCCCACGCCTCCAGATTGAGGAGTAGGAAATTTATTAGGTTTTATTAGAGAGTGTTGAGGCGGCTCAAAAGTCGTTAAAAGTTCATTCTTCCGATGTCGCTGCGTTGCTGTGCTCCCGCGAAGCTTACCTTCTTAAGCTGAGCATAAGCAGCATCGACAGCTGATAAACGCTCTTCACCACCGGCTACTACTGCGAGCACTCGGCCGCCATTGGTTTCCCACTGACCATCAGCATTGAGGCGTGTACCTGCGTGATAGATGCGCGCGTCTTCCACATCATCAAGGCCTGAAATGACGTCCCCACTTCGAGAGGTCGCAGGATAACCTGCGCTCGCGAGAATCAAGCAAACGCTCCAACCTTCGTCAAAACTGATTAATTCGGGCTTCATCTCCCCTTTCGCTGCAGCATAGCAGAAACTGGTAATATCTCCCTGTACGAGAGGCATAACAGCCTGACATTCTGGGTCTCCAAAACGACAGTTGTATTCGATGATTTTAGGCCCTTCAGCAGTCATCATCAGTCCAAAGTAAAGATATCCTCGATACGGTAGATCGTCTTGAATCAATCCGTCAACCGTGGGTCGAACGATTGTTTTTTCTATCAACGCAAGTGTTTCAGCATCGATGAGCTGCCGACTCGCTACCGCGCCCATACCACCCGTGTTTGGCCCTTCATCATTATCGAGCGCACGTTTGTAATCGCGAGCTGGAGTGAAAATTTGATACTGATCATCACATACCGCGGCAAAGATAGAGACCTCAGGACCGACGAGACACTCTTCGACAAGTAATCGTCCTTCACCAAATTTGCGCTCCACGAGTACTTCTTGAAGAAATGCTTCAGCGCTCGTCTCATCAGGACAGACGGCGACCCCTTTACCAGCTGCAAGACCATCGAATTTTAACACAGTCGGATACTGTCCATTGATTGCGGCACGTGCTTCCTCGATGTTATCACAGCCTGTAGCAGCACCCGTAGGAATGTCGTGACGCAGCATAAACTCCTTCGCAAACTCTTTGCTTGCTTCTAGCTGAGCCGACTGCTTGTGAGGCCCCCAGCATGGAATACCTGCCTTTTCACAAAGATTTGCTAAACCCTCGTCTTTAACTAAATAGCTCTCTTCTCCTGCAATACAGAGATCAATGGCATTTGTTAGCATCCACTCGATCAAGCTAGACAATCCATCGACGTTAACTGATGTGGCCAAGTTGGAAATAGCATCACTACCAGGGAAGCTAAACACCTCTGTTTCCACGGGGGAATCTTTCAAAGCCGTGATTAATGCGTGCTCACGTCCACCTTTTCCAACAACAAGAATTTTCATAGGCGTCAATGAAGCGAAGCTGGTAATAATAGGCAAGCGTTTCTCTTAAAAATATTTACTCCAGAGAACCAGTGAGAAAAACGAGATCTTTGGAAATCTTAATGAAGTCTACGACTCAGTTTTTCTCCGTGATTGTCCAGCCATCGGTAATTAAGTGATCAATGAGTACGAACTTATTTGAACTACTTTCCTCAGGAAATCTGAGAGTGACTGTCATAGCTTGCTTACTAGCCCCTCCATTGTTCGATGCTAATCTCATGTATTTGTCCAATGCTTGTCCTGTGTCGCTTTGCTTTGTGACGTAACCAAATAAAACATCCTGACTATTTAGTGCAGTGATTTTGTAGCAATCGTATATTTCTTCATCACGGAACTCTCTGAGATAATAATGGGCTTTCGCTAGATACACTCGCATATCGAGTGGCTGTTTGGGTCTGGTTTTTACAAAATCACTCCAAAAAAGCGGCGAATAGGAAACAGTGCTTTCCCAGTCCACCAGATAAGACTTTTCTTCTAATTTCTCCAAAAGTAACAACCTTTTAGAGTAATCTTCAGTGATATAGTTCAAATAAACAAAGGCGTTCCGATTAATATCGACATCTGTGATAGTTAAAATTGTTTTGAATGAACCGCTAACTAGTTCTACCCTGCTATAGTACTCTTTCATCAGAGGTAAAACGCGCTCTGGATGCCTTACAAATTGAGACTTTTCTTCAACTGTCGTTGCCTCTTCATAGCCACTGATCGTGTTTTGAAGTTTTGCTAATTTGTCTTTTATTTCTTTTTTTTCATCCAAGACATCTAACATCGCAACTGTATCGGAATTATTTTTCAACGGCTGACTAATCTTTGTATACATCCATACAATGGAAGCTAACAGGATCAAGCCACCGATAACTACCCAACCCATGAGAGGCTTGGATTTTTTCTGACTCGTACCCCAAGCTTCCTCTGTATCGATGACGACTGCATCTTGATTCAAGATTTGACTGACCTCAGGTTGAATCGATCTGCTATTAAAACGATCATTTTTATCAACCTTCAACACAATTGGAGGTTCGCTGCTTTTTAAAGTTGGTTGCTCGCTGTTAGTATCGTCGTTGTTTTTCATGTCCTAATGCTGAATTATACTAAATGTTCTATGGACGCAATATAGCATACTGTCCTAACCTGCGACCAACTTGAACAAGGAAATAGAAATTTTTATACTTAGTGCTGGTTTTGGCGAGGGTCATAACAGCGCTGCCTTCAGTATTCACCATGCTTTGCAAAACCATGCACACAGTATGCTCATAGATCCATGCGCCTTGGCCGCTCCATTTACCAATGAGCGCATTCGAAGTTTTTACCGTGGTGTCACCACTTATGCACCATGGTTGTGGGCGCGCGTTTATAAATCTACTGAACAACAAGATTTTTCAAAATCGAGAATCCCTCTCATGCGAAAACCTGAAAAACTTCTCAGTGAACTCATCAATCAACATCAACCCAAAGCACTTGTTAGTACCTATCCTCTCTATCCGTACTTTATCGAGCGGAGTTTGAAAGACTCAAGTTATAAACCACCTGTCATTACCGTGGTGACAGACTCTATAGAAATTAACGCTGCTTGGAGAAAGTCTCCTTCGGATTATTGGCTCGTCACCGATGCTTTGACCCGAGAATCTCTCGTTCGCCAAGGCTTACCAAAAGATCGTGTCATAGATACAGGGTTCCCTGTACATCCTCGATTTGCAGATTTGTCTCCCATCCAAGCTGATGATCCGCTTACTCCATTTCGTGTTCTCTATTTCCCAACTGCCAAAAAGCCTCATGTTAGAAGAGTGTCCAAAGAAATTCTCCAAGCCGCTGGTGAAAATACTCAACTGACGATTGTACTCGGCAGGAATGCCAAGAAACTCCAAAATCGTGCTAAAGAAATTAGTGCTCTGTACCCTGGACAAGTCACCATTAAGGGCTGGACTCAACATGTACCAGAACTGCTTAACACTCATCATCTAGTCGTCGGTAAAGCAGGTGGAGCTACAGTTCATGAATCTTTAGCGTCGATATGCCCTATGCTTATTCATCATTTAGTCCCTGGACAAGAGCAAGGAAACCTCGATTTATTACTCCAGCTCAATGGAGGCTTTCTAGCAGATAAACCTGGTGATATTAGTAATTATATCCATCAGATGTTAGCTCATGATGCGCGTCTTTGGAGACAAATGAAACATGATTTGGCTCAGTGCGCTCGGCCAGCTTCTGCAAAAGCGGTGGCAGATTTCATTCTTTCAAAAATTTAAACCCTCTTTTCCCAATGAACTTCTTATTTGATATCGGTAACGTCATCGTGAGCTTTGATTTTATCTCTGCTTTAAACAGTCTCATACCAGATGATGATACTAGCCGTGAGGCCCGTATTCATGCTGTATTAGAGCGTAAGGACGAATTTGAAGCAGGACGTATTGGTCCCGAAGAATACTTTCCTTGGGCGATGAAAATTCTTGATTTTAAAGGGAGTGAAGAGACTTTTCTTAGCACTTGGAACGATATTTTCACTCCCAATCAAGCCATGTGGGACTGCATTGAAGGTTTATCGAACGAAGATCACAAACTCTATTTATTCTCTAATATTCAAAGTGATCACAAACGATTTTTGCTGCATAATCATGCTGTTTTTCGAAAGTTCAGTGGCGGCATCTTTTCTTATAAAACTGGTTACGTAAAACCAGAACAAGCTATCTATGAAATTGCGATCTCCCAGTACAAGCTGATCCCTGAAAAAACGATCTACATTGATGACCTTGCAGCGAATATAGAAGCTGGGAAAAATTTAGGCTTTATCTGTTATCAGTACGATATCGATCAACATGATGCCTTTACTGAATGGCTTCAAACAAAGCTTTTAGAGCTGGCTTAGGAACGTGCGCTTTCTACTTCTGCTCAGCTCTTATGAAAACAAGTGATTTCTCACAGCTCAGTTCCTTGGCATAGCTGTAGCCATTTTCCTTAAACTTGGTCAATTCAGCTGGTGATGCGATATCGTTACTAATCGCCCAAGCCGCCATCGCGCCGCGTGCTTTTTTAGCGTAAAACGAAATAATCTTATACTCACCATTTTTTTCGTCCTTAAAAACGGGTGTGATCACAGGAGCGATAAGTTCTTTCGGCTGCACGGCTTTAAAATATTCATTCGATGCTAAATTAATAACTGCATCGTCCTTATTCTTAAGATCTTGATTGAGAGCCTTGGTGATGAGGTTCCCCCAGAACTTGTAAAGCGTGTCACCTTGGTCTGTAGCAACTTTTTTGCCCATTTCTAAACGGTATGGAAGCATGAGATCAAGAGGTCTTAGTATGCCATAAAGGCCAGATAATATACGGATGCTTTTCTGCGCCTTAGTAAAATCCGTCTTTTTCCAGCTCTCAACATTGAGACCTTGGTAAACATCCCCTTTGAAAGCTAGTATAGCCTGCCGCGCCTCGTCTTCTGAATAATCTGCTTTCCACTCGCGGAAGCGTTCCGCATTAAGTTCAGCCAGCTTACTGGAAATGCCCATCAGAGCCTCCAGGTCAGCTGGCGTCTTTGTTTTCATGATCTTTGCTAGCTTTGCCGAATACTCTAGAAACTGCGGCATCGTCGCTTTCACGGACGGTACCTCAGATTCGTAATCGAGCGTTTTTGCGGGAGAAAGCAGATAGATCATGATCTTTAAAAACTAACTTTTAAAATTATCCTTTTGCCCAGTCAGCAATGCGATCAGCGTGTGCCGCAAAAAGTGCCTCTGTGCTGTCGTGGATCTCGATGGACTTAATTTCATCATTCTTTCTGATAGCATCGACCACATCTTGACCTTCAGTCACTTCACCGAAAACAGTGTGCTTGCCATCAAGGTGCGGAGTAGGGCCATGCGTGACGAAAAACTGTGAACCGTTGGTGTTAGGTCCTGCATTCGCCATGGAAAGAATCCCTGGCTTATCGTGCTTCAAGAATGGCTTGCACTCACACTCAAACTTGTAACCAGGACCACCCATGCCAGTACCGGTAGGATCACCGCCCTGAATCATGAAGTTGTCAATCACACGGTGGAATATAAGTCCATCGTAGAAGCCCTTACTAGCGAGGTTAAGAAAGCTTGCGCAGGTTACCTGTGCATCGGCTGCGAACATACGAATCTTGAGAGCACCTTTGCTGGTGTTCATTGTAATATTGATATCTTTGATTTCACTCATGTCGGAATGAGAAAGAACACGAATTGACGTAATCTGCACGTATTTTTTTATGTATCGCAGGAAGAGAGTATGGCTTTATCTATTTCATCAAGCTATGTCAGAGACCGACTTCCAGATTAATATCAGCATACCGCACCGCATTCGCTTTTCGCGTGAGGTTTTTTCTCAAAAGAACCCATTACTCGCTGACTTACTAGAAACGAGTGGTCGCTCGAAAGTAATCGCTTTTATTGATCAGGGCGTCGCTGAGACTTTCCCAAACTTGAAAAATCAAGTCGAGGACTACCTTGTAAACATGCCCAACTTTGTATTCAAAGGTGTCGTTATTCAAGCTGGTGGTGAAGTTTGTAAAAGTGACGCAACCACACTGCAGAAGGCGTGGAATATTATCGAAGCTGCGGGAATTGATCGCCATTCATATATCCTCTGTATTGGAGGAGGAGCCTATCTCGATGTTATCGGTATGGCAGCGGCCACCGCACATCGAGGTATACGTTTTGTTCGTTTTCCCACGACCACCCTTTCTCAGGACGATAGCGGGGTTGGCGTTAAAAATGGTATCAATGCCTATGGCAAAAAAAACTTCCTGGGTACTTTTGCTGTACCCTACGCGGTAGTTAACGATTTCAACTTCGTCCATGCTCAGCCCGAAAATGAACGCCGCGCTGGCCTCGTCGAAGCCGTCAAAGTAGCTCTCGTGAAAGACGCTTCATTTTTCCAATGGATAGAGGAATGCTGTATGCAACTCTGTCAGCTCCAGCCTGAGATCCTTGAGCAGGCTGTCGAACGTTCTGCCTTACTCCACGCTGAACATATTGCCAACGGAGGGGACCCTTTTGAGACAGGTAGTAGTCGCCCACTCGACTTTGGTCATTGGTCGGCTCACAAGATGGAGCAGCTCACCAATTTTGAACTCAGTCACGCCGATGCTGTCGCCATCGGGATTGCCGTCGATAGCGTTTACGCGTGGAAAATTGGCCTCCTGAGAGAAGCATCCATGCAGAGAGTTCTTCATGTACTTACGTCACTCAAGCTACCCACGTGGCACGAGTCACTCGATATTCGGAAAACAGATAATACCCGAGCCATCATAGATGGTCTTGAGGAGTTTAGAGAACATCTGGGAGGTGAACTGACCCTTCTTTTGCTCAGAGAACTAGGTACAGGTGAAAATGTCCACGTCATGAATCAGGATATTCTCAACGATACTATTGATTGGCTTAGAACCACTGCAAACGCTTAAAAATATAGATTTGAATTCCTACAAGAACTGTAAGAAATACGCAAAAAAGCGTAAAGGCAAACGAAGTATCTGAGCCCGGAATACCTCCTACATTGACACCTAGTAAGCCGGTTAAAAAACCGAGTGGCAGGAAGATAGCGGAAATAACGGACAAGACATACATATTCTTATTCAGTTTATCACTAAGCATGCTAGCTAACTCGTCTTTGATGACCTGTGCTCGCTCTCTGATAGCGTCTAGGTCCTCGATATAACGCATGATATGGTTATAGTTCTCCTGTAGCTGTCTTCTGTGTTTGTCCGTAATCCAAGGCAGATTACTCATTCTAACGGCGTCAATAGCGTCTCGCTGCGGCACCATATAGCGGCGAAACATAATCGCCATTTTACGAATCTCAGTGATTTGCTTTCGCTGTGAAATATCAGCAGATTCTATAATCGTCTCCTCAATATCATCCGTCGCCTCATCCATATCGGTAAGAACGGGTTCGATTCTTTTAAATAAGCGAGCGATGAGTTTGCAGATGAAGTCACCTGCATCCACAGGCCCCCTACCCGCGCTGATGCTTTCTTCGATATCTTTGATGGCTTTGAGGGGACGTCGGTAAAAACTAATGATTCGATCCTTCTCTACCCAAAGACGAATCGATACCATGTCTTCGGGATCTTGACCTTTATTAAGATTTACTCCTCTCAAAACCAAGATCATGCCGTCATTGATCTGCGACATTCGAGGACGTGTCTCATCAGCTAATAAAGCATCTACGACGTAGGGATCAAGATGCGCCATCTCACTATTGAGCCACTCCCTTGACTCGGGCTTCGTCGCGTCTAAGTGAAACCAGCAAACAGGAGAATCACCGTCAGAAAGTACGGTGTTGATGGCGATGTGATCGTTTATCATTGAGTCGAGTTATTTACAAAAGCTCTGTAAGTTAGGGCGAGTTTACTAGTTATAGGATGGTCTTTTACACTCTCACCCAGCATGACAGCTAGCTGCACCTCACGGGTTGAGCTGGTAAGAAAAATTTCATCAGCAGTGAGAAGGTCAATTTCACTGAGATCATATTCAAAGAGCGGAATTTGCAGCTCTTCGCAAAGCTGGATAACCACAGATCGAGTCACACCTGCGAGACATCCATTAGACAAGGAAGGCGTGTAAACCGTTCCATCTCTCACGAGAAAAATATTCGACATCGCGCCCTCACAGAGATTCCCCTCCTTGTTAAAAATCACGGCCTCATCAGCACCTTGTGCCACAGCGTTTCGGTAAGCCATTACGTTGGCAGCATATGAAGCACACTTAATACCTGAAAGAACCGACATTTCATCGATCGAATAAGGAACTCTAGTTAGTTTCGCAGATACCGCAGGTTCAGCTAGAGCGACTGCCGTCACTATCACATTTCCAGACTGTTGCGTTCCACTTCCTGCGAGATCATTGCTTCCTCCACTGATTGAAATTCTTAGTCGCGACCTAACCGAAGCAAGATCATTGGCCTGCAGCACTTGAGTAACGGCACTCTGAAGAAGCTCAATCTCAGGCACTCGAATACTACCGCCGAGCTCATTCGCAGACACACGCATTCGGTGGTAATGCAGCTCAAATAAAAATGGTTTACCGTCATAAGCCACCATTGTCTCAAAAACGCCAAAACCGACGGTTAGACCGAGATCAAATGGCGACACCCGGACTTCACCCGCAGGTATCAGCTTACCATTTATCCACACCATCGGCACGTCGTTCATACTTATTTAAATACCAAGTCTAGGCATCAAGAGCGAGCTGTAATTGCTCCACAGCAAAAGCTAACTCATCATCGCTCAAATGAAACGGTGGCGTAAATGCCAAGACATTGCCCTCGGGTCCATCTGCTAACATGAATACGCCACACTTCATCATATCGCTAAGAATTCTGCCTGCTACATCGCCAGCCGCTGATCCATCAGCATAGCGTAGTTCCATACCAAGCATCAAACCCTTACCGCGAATTTCATGAATGAGAGGACTTTTCAAATACTGCAGTAAAGAGCGAAGTTTATCTCCCCGCTCCATCACCATTGCTGCTGTAGCTGACCGACCATGTTCTTTCAGCGATGCTACGGCCATCGCACAACCTACAGGATTGCCAAGAAAAGTACTCGTATGAAGAGCCTCACCAGTCGATTCGGGCCATGCATCCATCACCTCAGCTTTGCCTATGCAAGCCGAGATTGGGTAGCCACCGCTCATCGACTTTGCGACACAGATCACGTCAGGAAAGACAGCTTCCCATTCACAGGCAAACAGCTTTCCAGTTCGATTAAAACCCGAGAAAATTTCATCGAATATCAGAACCACATGGTGAGCATCACACCAGTCTCTGAGCTTTTGTAAAAAACCAGCAGGAGGTACAATTTTCCCTCCGCGACCCTGAATAGGCTCAACAATAAGAGCACCTATTTCCCTAACATCGATCTCTGCCAGCTGCAGATCCAGCAAACTTAAATCTCCTTCATGTCTTGGGAAATCCAGCATCGTTCTTAGAGGTGCGAGCTGTTCAGCAAACGGAACCCGAAACTTCTCCAAACCACTTCCCAGCAAAGCACCATAGCCCAAGCCGTGATAACTCTCTTTAAAACAAATAACCCCCGCCTTCCCTGTCGCCATGTAAGCAGTCTTCAGGGCAGATTCTACAGCCTCTGAGCCCGAATTACTCAAGGTCGTTTTGCCGATACCAAGTCCCCATCGCTCAAAGGTCATTTCTGACAAAAGCTGACACACCTCTACTTTTAATTCCGTGGGATGCACATCGCCCATAGCATGAATAAGCTGCTCCGATTGCTCACGCATCACCTGAGCAGGCCAGCCGTGACCTAATCCTGCGACACCAAAAGCTGCAGTAAGATCAAGATAGCAGTTTCCATCCACATCCCAAACATTGACACCCTCCGCTCGCTGCCAGAAAACTGGCCAATCAGCGGCGGTAAAAGTAACGTTCCGGCATTCATACTTCTTTAAGTCTTTTGCCAAAGAAAGCGAGCGAGCACCAGGAATGCTAGTGATGATTTCAGGTAGCATAACAAAGAGATTATTTGCCCGTTTCTTGAATTCGCGCAAGGCGTCTTACAAAAAAGTAAACGGCTCCACCTAAAAAGCCAAAGACACAAATAATAACAACCCAGATAATTTTAGTGTGACTCGTGTCGTCTGGTTCGTGTTTGATACAATCGATCAGCATCCAAATCCAGAATCCAACGGTCAAAAAAAAGCCTCCAAGAATAGCGAGGATAATCAGCAATTCTTGGAAGCCTAAATGGGACATAATCAAATAATATGATTAATGGAAAATAGAACTATTTCTTCTCCTCAGCAGCCTCGGCAACTGGATCAACCTCTGCAGCGTCAGCCGCGGCATCAATCTCATCCGATGTCTGACCTGAACCTTCAACAAGTTCGTCATCGTCGTTAAACTCAAGGTGCTCGTCACCCTCATCGTGTTCATCAACGAGGTTACCATGACTGAGTAGGAATTTACGCTTACGCTGAGCCTCTGGGAGAGGTGAAAGCATCATGGTCACGGCACGTCCTGCAAGACGCGCATTCTGGTCCACGGCTGCGATACCCTTAAGATCTTCTGCTACTTTCGTTAGTACGACAAAACCAATCTCGCGGTGGGCGTTCTCACGGCCACGGAACTGAAGGCGAATACGCACTTTATTTCCTTGATCCAGAAACTGTTCAGCACGTGCTAGTTTAATATTATAATCATGCGTGTCTGTACCAACACGAAGTTTGATTTCCTTCACGCGGTTGACCATCTTAGGTGATTTCTTCTTCAACTTCGCCTGCTCATATTTATATTTACCGTAGTTGCATACACGGCACACAGGAGGTTTTGCATTAGGAGCTACTTCTACTAGATCCATGCCCACAGCCTTTGCTTTATCAACAGCTTCTCTGGTGTTCATTATACCGAGCTGCTGCTCTTCATAGACAACACGGACTTTCGGGGCACGAATACGGTCATTGACACGAGTCATGTCACGACGGGAATTATTATACGATTTTTTAGGCTTAGCTATGGTAGTTCTCCTTGGTTGTTAGGTAGGCGAAATGATTTCGCTCTGCTGCACGATACATACAGTATGAGCACACGTCACTTCAACGTGCGAAAGGGTCAGATATGCCAAAATTTTATCCATGTAGATTCTTCAATGAGAAGTATAACATCTAGCTAACTGGTTGTAATAACCTGTTGGCGATTTCGTGTTGGATGGTTTGAACAAATTCATCGATTGGCTTTGCACCTAGATCGTCGCGATCCAAGTGTCTTACTGAGACAGTTCCACTTTCAGCTTCTCTCTCTCCGATGACTAGCATATACGGCACGCGGTCTAACCTTGCAAGTCGAATCTTAGCTCCAACCTTGTCAGCATTGCGATCGCATGATACACGCGCACCGATGTTAGCCAGTTTTTTGACCACTTCGTCAGCAACGTCATTGAATTTCTCAGAAATGGGTAAAACACGCACTTGTTCAGGTGCCAGCCATGTAGGGAATTTGCCTTCAAAATGTTCAATGAGAAGTCCAGTAAAACGCTCTAAAGAGCCAAATGGCGCACGGTGAATCATCACGGGGCGGTGTTGTTTGTTATCCGAACCAACGTAAGTGAGGTCAAAGCGTTCAGGTAAATTGTAATCAACCTGTACGGTACCGAGCTGCCAGTCGCGCCCAATCACATCCTTGACCACAAAGTCAATTTTAGGTCCATAAAATGCTGCCTCACCCTGCTCCTCTGAGTAATCTACGCCGAGAACTTTAACTGCCTCACGAAGCGCGTCTTCCGCTTTATCCCAGTTTGCAGCATCGCCGACATACTTGTCGCTATCAGGATCCCGCATGGATAACCGTACCCGATAGTCGTTCATCCCCAATGTCTTGAGCACCTTTTTTACTAATTCTAAGCAGCTCTGTACTTCAGCTGCTACTTGATCGGGTGTGCAGAAAAGGTGAGCATCATCTTGGGTAAATCCACGAACGCGTGTCATCCCCCCTAACTCACCAGACTGCTCCCAGCGGTAAACTGTACCGAACTCCGCAAGACGTACAGGAAGATCACGGTAACTGTGATGATCACTGGCATAAATCTTGATATGATGCGGGCAGTTCATGGGTCTCAGCATGTACCCTTCAATGGTGCCTGTTTCGAGGCCATTGGTCAGAGTAGAGCAGCTCGCGCCTTCGTCAGAAAGTTTTTGTAAAGCGTCGCGCTCAGCAATTGCAGGATACTGGCTATCGGCGTAATATGGAAAGTGGCCGCTGGTGCGATATAGATCCAGTTTACCAATATGAGGCGTAAATACTTGTGAGTAGCCCTGCTCGTCGAGATTCTCCGTGATAAAATCCTGCAAGGAACGGCGCAGTAAGCCACCTTTGGGCTTCCAGAGAATTAATCCCTGCCCCACCGCCTCATCGATATGAAAAATACCGAGCTCTTTACCAAGTTTACGGTGGTCACGTTTACGGGCTTCTTCGAGTTTTACCAAATGCTCATCGAGTGTTGTTTTGTTCTTAAAACACGTGCCATAGATTCGTTGAAGCATTGGACGTGTGTTGTCACCTTTATAAAAGGCACTCGCAACACTCATAACTTTAAACGCCTTGCAGTTACCTGTGCGTCCTACATGGGGTCCTGCACAGAGATCCCAGAAATCGCCATTTTTGAAAATTGAAATTTCCTCTCCTTCGGGAATGTCATTGAGAAGATCGATCTTAAATTGGCTTACGGCATCGCGATCGGTAAGACCGCCTAGACGACCACTCTTCGCAAGTTTGAGCGCTTCCTCGCGAGTGACGATCATCTTTTCAAAAGTCTGATTCGCTTTTACCACGATCTTCATCTCTGCCTCGATTTTTTCAAAATCTGATGGCGTAATAGAGTGGGGCAGCTCGATATCATAATAAAAGCCATTATCCACTGGTGGTCCACCCGCTAATTGGGCATCAGGCCAAATTCGCAGCACTGCGGTAGCGAGCACGTGTGCACAGGAGTGCCTTAGTCGCTCAAGGTCAGACATTTGGTGACGCTGTTCTAGCGTCTTACGATCATTTGCATCAGCCATAGATGGATGAAAAAAGCCACTCTTGAGCGGAATTTGCAATCTTTTTACGCTAGAATCCGTTTGAGACGAAACCATGTATATCCCTCTTCGTCGAGAAGTTCACTTTTTTAGCTCTTTTCTTTACCTTCATGTCTCATAAGCTACACCCCCATTTGCAACAAATCGTCGCAATTGAGAATCTCATGAAAATTTCCAAGCTTATTTCCCTGATCACCATCATGCTAAGTTACACTTCGCTTGCTCACTGGGGCGATGACATCATGCTCGCATCAACAGGAGCTCAAGAAGTCACTGAACTTGATCCCGAAAATATGACCAGAGTCTCTGTTTTAGGCTACCATGATTTCTCTGCAACAAAGCCAGCAACAGAGATGCTTATTCAGGCAGGCACTTTCAGAAAACAGATGCAGACACTGAAAGATCTTAATCTGAAGGTCATTAGCATGGCAGATTTTATCGCATGGAAACGTGGTGAAAAAGAAATCGCTGACAAGTCCATTGTCATCACGATCGATGATGGTTGGAAGTCCGTCTACACCGAGGCTTATCCCGTATTAAAAGAATTCGGCTACCCATTCACCGTCTTCCTCTACAGCAATTACGTTGATGGCGGTGGTGCAGCGCTGACTACGGAAATGATTCAAGAAATGAAGAAACACGGATGCACCATAGGCAGTCACTCAATCTCTCACCCTTATCCCGCCAAAGTGAGAGCAGAGCGAGCTAAAGGAGCTGAATCATTTTCAGCTTATCTACAAAAGGAGATAGGCGAGTCAAAAAACATTCTCGAAACGAAATTTAACACCAAGATCAACAGCTACGCTTATCCTGGTGGCTTTGTAACTGAAGAAATGCTCGCCGTTGCTGAGAAGAATAAGTACGATTGCCTCTTTACAGTTCTGCCAGGAAAAGTTGACCTTTCTACACCAAACTTTAAAATCCCTCGCTATATCATCCTTGGGACACATGAATATATTTTCCGCAATGCCACCAGCTTTGAGGTCAGCGCCGATGGCAAAGAGATCGATGCTAAGTTGATCCAAAAAACGCCTCACCCTGTTAGTCCGGCACCAGGTGTAACAATATCCAATCGTCTTCCTATCATATCGGCCGATTTATCAGGGATTGAAAATCTTGACTCAAACAGTATTATCATGCGTATTGCTGGTTACGGCAAGGTGCCAGCAAGCTATGACGAGGACAAGAAAACGATCTCGTGGAAAGTATCTCGCCGTCTCCGTGCCAGTACCTGCATCGTCAGTGTTCAGTGGAAAACTATCGGCGATACCCAATACGCTGATGCCATGACCTGGCTCTTCCGCATCGACCGCAAGGCTGCTTACCAAGTCATTGATCACACTCACTAATTCTTCCCCCATCCCTCTTACTTATGTTCTCAGCACTTTCAGACAGTCTCGATAAAAGCTTCCGCAACCTCCGCGGTGTAGGAAAAATTTCAGAAAAAAACATCACAGATGCCCTGCGCGAAGTTCGTCTCGCCCTACTTGAGGCAGATGTGGAATTTGGGGTTGCAAAGGATTTCATCGCGAAGGTTAAAGAAAAAGCCATGGGCGTGGATGTTTATAAATCCGTGAAACCTGGCGAACAAATCGTCAAAATTTTTAACGATGAACTCACCGAGCTTCTCGGCGGTGACGCCAGCCCACTCGAGCTTAATCCACCAGCTCACATTCTTCTCTGTGGTCTCAATGGTGCTGGTAAAACCACCACTGCTGGAAAACTCGCACTGCGTCTGCAAAAGGAAGGCCGCCGTCCCCTGCTCATCGCCTGTGACCTTTATCGCCCTGCTGCGATCGAGCAGCTCGCTACCATTGCCGCTCAAATCGACGTCCCTTGTTACAAACCGGAGCCTGGTGAAAAAAACGTCCTCAAAGTTGCCAAGGCCGCAATCGCGTGGGCAAAGGATCAGAACGGCACCGTCGTTATTTTTGATACCGCAGGTCGCCAAGAAATCGATGATACGCTAGTTCAAGAGCTCAAGGATCTGCATAAGTTTGTCGACCCAGGCGAAACCTTACTCGTTGCTGATTCTGCCACAGGTCAGCAGGCTGTTTCCGTCGCGAAACACTTCGATGAGGCAGTTGGTATCACAGGCATTATCCTTACGAAACTCGACGGTGATGCTCGCGGTGGTGCGGCACTCTCCATGCGCGCTATTACAGGTAAGCCGATCAAGTTTATTGGTGAGGGTGAAAAAATGGAGCAGTTCAGCACCTTTCACCCCGACCGTATGGCGAGCCGTATTCTCGGCATGGGTGATGTAGTCAGCATGGTGGAAACTGCTGCTGAAAACATTTCTGAGGCTGATGCCATGAATGCGGTCAACCGCATGCAATCAGGCAAATTTGACTTTAATGATTTTCTCGATCAAATGAATATGATGCGGAAGCTAGGTCCCATGGATGGAATCCTTGGTATGCTTCCTGGTTTTAGTAAAATCAAAAAACAACTTCCCACTGACGCATTCGATGAAGGACGTATGAAGCGTATGGAGGCTATCGTACTCTCCATGACGCCTAGAGAGCGAAGAACTCCTCAGCTTATTAAAGGGACTCGCCGCAAGCGCATCGCGGCGGGCTCAGGCAACTCCATCCTCGAGGTCAATAAATTCATCAAACAATTCATGCAGATGAGTAAAATGATGAAGTCCAAAGGAAAAATGAAAGACATGATGAAACAGCTCGGCGGTATGGAGGGCATGGAAGACATGCTTGGTGGCGGTGGCAAAGGTGGTCTCGGCGGCTTAGGTGGTCTTGGAGGTGGTAAATTCCCTAAACTACCTTTTTAAAAAGAGCCTCGGGCTCATCCCCGCTATCATCTACCTAGTAATTGATTTGTCTCGCTGACGTTCAGTTCAGCTTGTTCCTTGTAGCTTATGACATCAGGTTGGATAAAAACACGTCTCCGCACATTGGTCTCGGCATCGCTTTCTTTTTTCAGGTCACTCACTCGATTCTCACGAGCGTCTGATGTCCCAAACATTTTGGTGAAGAAACTCTCTTTCCCCACTTGAGCAGTTTTCCCTTGGGCACTTGCTTGTTTTTTTACAAACCACGGTTCTTGGTCGTACCCTCTAGCGGCTTGGCTTCCGCCAAACTGCTTTATTTTATAATCTGAGTCACCTCCCCAGCGCTCCGTACGATAGGACTTTCTGGCGTAGTCTTTGCCGTTATATTTACCACGCTGTGACGCGATATTACTGACATCACCCTCGTAAAAACTTCTGACATCGGATTTCATCATCGGATTGCCATCTTCATCTTTGCCTACTGTGTAATTGACGGGGTTTCCGAAAGCATCCACCTCGAGTTTTGATTTCGTGATCGTACGTTCAGAGGCACATGAGAGCAAAAGGCATGACGATATGATCATGGTGATGGAAGATGTTGTAGTGAATCGAATTTTCATCATGGGTACCAGTAAAGAGAAGTTGGCACTCTTTTTAAGATTCAACAAGACAAGATTTGATCGCCCCAATTTAGCCTCGGCCTGTTACGAGCTGCCACTTCGCCTCGCCGTGATCAATGCGTCTGATCTCGGCTTCAAAAACTGCATCTTCATTACGAGGATCAATCATCGCAGACAGAGAAATGAAGTATCGAGCTAATAAGGTGTTACTTTCACCATCTTCCGTTTCTAGGAGCTGACCGCGCGTCAGTAGCAAGCTAGCAAGGACTTTAGCATCGTAGTCGGCAATAACTCTTGCTGGCATGATTCCCCGTGCGAGTTGAGCATTAGCTACTAAACAAACCTTATTCCTTGGTGATAGATGCAGTGCCAGACCGATGACTTTGGAGGCAAAGTTTAATGCCTTTTGTTCTCCTCTTGATTCATGGATTCTAATAATAGCAACAGCACCAAGATTCCTTGCATAATCTTCTCTTTCTAAATCCGTAATTGAGAGATGAGATAAATCAATCCCTCCTTGCTCAATTTTTTTCGGAATCCAGTACTCACCAAGAAGCTCTGATTCCATGACATCTACTTTCACCTCTTCATCCACAGGAAGCAACTGTGCGGTCACAAACATTGGCAGCAGAAATAATACTGCGAGAAGGCATTGAATAGAGCGTTTTTGCATTACGCATAGTATCATTTTTTCACCTCTATCAATCAAGCTGATATTTTTGCTGATCAATAGTTCAAGTAAGTATCAAGACCAGTGAATTTGACGAATCAGAGGCTCTATTTTTCTAAATTAAAAGCCATTCTTCGATTTGCACCTCAGACCGCTGCTATTCAGAAACTAAAATAATCGCATTTGCGGCAGCGTAATGCTCGGCATGAGTGAGACTTATTTTTATCTGCGTGAATTGTTTCCTATCAGCAAACTCTCGCCCCTCTCCCGACAACACGACTTCTGGCTCACCACTTTCTCTACGTGTAATCTCCATATCAAGCCAACCCAAATCTTTTCCGATCCCGGTGCCAAATGCCTTGGCTACGGCTTCTTTCGCCGCAAACCGTGCCGCATAATGGATGGCAGGACGTTTCTGAGATTCGCAATAAGCCCGTTCATTTTCGGTGAAAATCTTTTCAGCAAACCGGTCTCCAAACTCTGCCATAGATGAAGCAATACGCTCCACCTCGACAACGTCGATACCTATTCCATAAATCATCATTTTTTATCGGTTTAGGTAATTCTGCATCGCTGCTCGCATTTCTTTGACAGCGGCCTCTAGCCCGATCCTCATCGAGCGCGCGATCAGTGTGTGCCCAATGTTTAGTTCGGTTAAATGAGGTATCGCGAGTAGCTCTGGCAGATTCTCCAAATTAATCCCATGCCCAGCATTCACCTGGAGACCGAGGTTATGTCCCATCACTGCGGCTTCCATGAGGCGCCTTGTCTCAGGTAACCTTTCAGTCCCAAAGCTGTTTGCAAAGCAGCCCGTATGCAGCTCAATCATTTCAGCGCCTATTCGCGAGGAGGCTTGTACTTGCTTTTCGTCAGGGTCAATAAACATACTCACTTTGATGCCAGCCGCTTGAAGAGACGATACTGTTTTTTCCAAAGAGCCGTATAGCCCGTCCACATCCAAGCCTCCCTCGGTAGTGACTTCTTCGCGTGTTTCAGGAACGAGACACACAAACTCTGGCTTCAGTCTTATCGCCATTTCCAGCATCTCTGCTGTGTTTCCCATTTCAAAATTGAGCGGCAGTTTGATCTGTTCACGGATTTCAAAAGCATCCTTTTCCTGCATGTGACGGCGGTCTCCGCGGACATGGATAGTAATAGAGTCAGCACCACCAGCGAGCGCGTCTTCAGCGGCTACGAGAGGACTAGGTTCCGCATTAGGAAGGTCTAGCATGTTTGAATAACGCGCCTGACGCAACGTTGCCACGTGATCGATATTTACACCAAGGAGAAGGCTCATACGGGTGAAGTAGGCAAGAAAAAGAGAAAGTTCAAACTTCTATTAATCCCCCGTTGCTTTTAGGCAGAAATATTTATACTAATCCAGACATGAAAATGATTCTACATAACGCACTCCTCCAGCTATCATTTTTCGGATTTTTTATCATTGCCGTCCACGCTGATGATTTAGAAAAAGAATCATTACCGATGCCTCAAGTGCCTGACGACCTTATTGGCGATCCCTACATTCGTCAGGAGCTAGGGGTAAATCAATTTACCGCACCATCGATCAAACGGATTTTTGATGACCTTGATCAATTAGCGCCTTTATCTACAGAGGCTATCAGTCATGACATTTCATCACGCATGCCATTGAACCGTACCGATCTCGCTCTGGAAATAGGCTTTTACATTGCAGATGGCTTCATCGCTGTGCAGTCAGGTCAAATGGATAAAATACAGGTGCTTGCCGAGGCAATGCAGCGTTATGGTAGAGCACTCGGTGCTGGTGAAAGAGTCAATCGTCACGCAGCTAGCTTGCTGGACAGCGCTAACAAAAATGACATTGTAGCGCTAAAGGATGAACTCACCGCCACACAACGTGATGTGGAAACAGATTTGATTCACCTTCGCGATATCGACTTAGCTCACCTTATATCGCTTGGAGGATGGATCAGAGCACTTGAAGTGGGCTCACACGCTGTAGACACAAAATTCACATCCGAGCGAGCCATACACCTCTACCGCCCTGACATCGCTAGATACTACAAAGACTCTCTTGATGCTATCGATCCGCGCATCTCAGAACGCTCAGACATCAAAGGCTTGCGCGAACTCATTGCTCAATTAGAAAACATCATGACACTCAAGAAGGGACAAGCCCCCCAACTTGGTGACATTAAAAATTTAGCCAAAACATCGCGTGCTCTTGCAAAACTCGCGCTAACGAGAAAAACTAATTGAGCGGTTTGTCAGCTACTCACCTCTTCAACAAGTACCCTCAGCCCGTCCTCGGAGAGCACGACCACCTCTTTCCCCGATGAAATAAACCCATTCGCGGCAGTGATATCGAGGATCATACCATCGAACTCCCCCTTTCCAGCAGGACGAAGATCGGTAACGGCAAGCCCTCTGAGGCCCAAATGTTTCGTGGAGGCAGCCGATGAGCTCGAAATATCCGCTGTATCCGCCATGGAGTCACCTGTGTTAAGCTCCTTTTTAATAATCAGCGAGTTCATTAGAGGTAACTGAGGTAAAAAACGCATCATAAGTAACATCAAGATCGTTGATCCTATTACTGCGATTGCAAGATTCAGCGAAGGCCTTTTGATAAATTCCCAAGCTTGGGTTGAGTCCCAACCTCGGACGCTGTTATCATCAAAGGCAAAGCTATCGACCATGGAAAAAAACAAGGTCCCTATCACCAAAAGAACTCCCAAGATTCCAGGAACCAGCATGCCGGGTAAGAGCGCGAGCTCTACAATAATTAATACAGCACCTAGGAGGAAAAGGAACATCAACCCGTAGCCAGCCATGTTTCCAGCCGCGTAATTTCCAAAAAAGAATACCGCAAAAGCCAATAATGATATGCCCCCACCGAGACCAAAACCAGGGGTTTTCATTTCCAAATAAGCTCCCCCAATTCCAACGAGGATCAAGATACTCGAATAGGCCGCCACCCAGTAAGCAAAGCGCTCCATTCCTGTCAGCTTGGCTTCTATAACCTCTGCGTTTGCCATACCCTCCTGGGCTAAAAGTTCGTCGATGCTATTAACGATACCCTTCGCGAGTAACGGCTTGCCTTCAAATTGTGTAATGGCTTGCTCAGCATCTAAGCTTAATAGTTCACCCTCGCTCACTTGTACCTCACCGAAATCATAATACTCATCAACGATCATCATGGCGCGAATAACGTCAGGATTGTGACCTTTATTTTTAGCCACAGCACGAATGAAAGCATTAAATGCAGACTCTATTTTTGCCCGCATTGTATCGGACATCTCAGCACCGCCACCGCTGACAACTGCCGCGGCACCGATTGCCGATACTGGGTGCATGTAAATGGCGTCAGTACCCGATGCTACAATAGCACCCGCACTGAGAGCCTTCTGATTCACGAAAGAAAACGAGGGCACTTTGATCTTCTGCATATCCACCATGATGAGCTCCGCTGTATCAAAGGCAAGCCCACCAGGTGTATTCAAATCAAATACTACTGCCTTAGCCTCTTCATCATTGACTCGCTGTAAAACACGGCGCCAAAACTTAAAAGCATGGCCATTCATCAGATCCTTTTCCCCTACTTTGATAATGACAACTTTCCCGGCGAAACTCTCTTCATCTGATTTACCAAACACTCTTTTCTGAGGCTCTTTTTCAGAAAGCTCCTCTGCTTCAGCCAATGATCCGATCGATAAAGAAGCTGTGAGTGCTATTAGTAGGAAAAGGAAAAACTTCATACACAATGTATGTAGCACAAGTTCAACAAAACGATACTGCAAATTGAGCAGTAATTTATAAGACTAATACGACGATTTTGCCAATCCGGCTCCTTTCGCTCCCAGAAATTTCATAAAGATGCCCCATCGCCACTGCCGTTACTGCTGTTTACGCAGCAGCGGTCTGGCCGCAGCTAGTAGAGACTTCGCGTCAAGACCTGAGTTAGTACCGATGGAACGCGGTGGTAAAGGGGGCTTGATATTCTCGCTTACTGGAGCTGCCTGAGGCGGTAGTCCAGCACCGAGAGCGTTGCTCTGAGGATTGGCTGCATCTTTTTTGGCTTTCAACCTTTTTGCTTGTTCAGCTGTTAGCGGTTGATCAGCACCTCTCTCATTATCGTACACCCTGTCCTTAGGAAGAACACTAGCGGTAGGAATGCTTACGGACGGCGGTGGCGTGGGTGCTGCTCCTAAGTTTGGAGATTGCACATACATTTCATGAACGATTTCTTCAGAAGATACTGATTTAAGATTAGGCACACGAATTGGTGTAGTATGTCCCTGCATGGCTTTCTTCAAGTTTTCAGCTTCAGCAGAATTACGCTTCATCCATGGCAGTTCGCCTAATGCTGGCTTGTTTTCGTTGAAATCACCCCAAATCTTTTCTTCACTATCCGTCCAAAGAAGAAAATGCTCTAAGTCAGCATTCGCCAAGCTAGGATCCTCTGCAACAGCGGCGCCATAAAAACGAGCCGCTAAGATAACCATTCCGTAGTGCACAAGAGCATTGGCAAGGCCAAGATTTTGGGCAGGCTTATTCTTGTTACCTTCTTGTATAGAGGTGATCAACCGTATCGCTCGCCGTGGAATACCCTTCGCTAGTATCTTAATTGCAAACCCTAACTCCAAGTCAACGGATGGGATTTCTGGAGCATTCCAAACAATCTCAGCGGCACGCACCGTTTTACCCTCATTGTAAAGTAAATGAGCTAGTTTTTTACGGTTGTTCCAGTCCTCAGGAGCTTTAGCTAAAATTTCAAGCAACAAGGATTCTGCGACATCTAGGGTTTGTTGGCTGTTAGTCATGAAGTGTTTCAGAAATTGTTATTATTGATATAATTAAAATCTATCAGCCATATGTCAATTCAATTTACACTCTACGCTTGTATACGTTACCACAGCAATACTCATCTTAGACTAAAATTATCTTGTCAAATCGCTTACCTTCACATAAGCACCCGTCAGCCTTCGGCACGCCGCCTTGTCAACAACGGGGAATTTGAAGGATGTTTTATCGTGACAATTGAGTCACCATAAAACCAAGCGGCTAATTCCCTAAACAACTAGAGCCTTCCTGAATTAAGGGAGGACACACAAATACAATGGTCAACGAACTAATTAACGAAATGGTAGACGCAGGTGTTCACTACGGACACCAGACACGCAAATGGAACCCCAAAATGAAGCCTTACCTTATGAAGGACAAAGGTGGAATTTACATCATCAACCTTGAAGAGACTGTAAAGTCACTTGATAAAGCTGCTGATTTCCTCAAAGAAATCACGAGCAAGGGGAAGAAAGTTCTTTTCGTTGGATGTAAGCGTCAAGCACAGGATGCTGTTGCTGAGGCCGCTACTGCTACTGAGCAGCACTTCGTTAATCACCGCTGGCTTGGTGGAACACTCACCAACCTTTCGACCATCCGCCGCTCTGTAGAACGTCTTAAGTTCCTTGAAGATATTGAAAAGTCTGCTGTTTTCAAAAAAATGTCCAAGAAAGAGCTCTCCGCTCTCGGACGTGAGCGCACAAAGCTTCTTCGTAACCTCCGTGGTGTACGCAACATGGAAAAACTCCCTGCTGCAATGGTTATCGTTGACTCAGCACGTGAAACAATCGCCGTAGCTGAAGCACGCCGCCTCAATATCCCAGTCATCGCTATCGTTGACACCAACGGCGACCCAAGTGTAATCGATTACCCAATTCCTGGTAACGATGACGCAACACGCTCTATCCGTCTCCTTCTTCAAAACTTGGTAGACGCCATCGTCCCTAATAAAGACAAAGATACCGATAAAGACTAATTCCTTTCTCGATCGAAGCGGTAGCAAACTCAACAAGGCTGCCGCTTTTTTCGCTTTAAAAATTCACTAAATATCTAAACTACTACTCCTATGGCAATTACTGCATCAGCTGTTCAAGAGCTCCGTAAAATCACTAACGCTGGTATGATGGCTTGTAAAAGCGCACTTACCGAAACCAGTGGCGACATCGACGCCGCTGTAAAGCTTCTCCGCGAAAAAGGCATTGTTAAATCAGCAAGCCGCACTGACCGTGACACCTCTGAAGGTATCATTAATGCACAAGTATCTACTGACTGTAGCACAGGCATCCTCGCTGAGGTTAACTGTGAGACTGACTTTGTTGCTAAAAACGAGGGCTTCCAGTCATTCGTATCAGACGTTACCAGCGCTATTCTAAATTCAGACGCCGCAGACCTTGAGTCCGCTTCTGAACTTAGCTACGGTGAAGGCACAGTTCAGGAAACACTTGCCGCAAAGTTTATCGAGCTTGGCGAAGTGATCAAGATTAGCAAACTTACACGCTACACTGCATCTGGAAACGGCGCAGTAGCTAGTTACATCCACATGGGTGGCAAAGTTGGCGTTCTTCTTGAACTCTCCGCTGAGAAGGCTGAAACAAAAGATTCTGAGGTGTTCAAGGAACTATCTCGTGATATCTGTCTCCACATTGCAGCGCTCAACCCAGGTGGACTTACTCGTGACGACCTCGATGCATCAAAAATCGAAGAAGAAAACGAAATTAACCGCAAGCAGCTCGAAGCAGAGGGCAAACCTGCTGAGATCATTGAGAAAATTCTCATTGGTAAGATCAACAAGTTCTTCTCTGAGTCATGCCTTATCGATCAGGCATTCGTCAAAGACGACAAGGTAAGCATCAAGGCACTCCTCGCTGCTAAGAGCAAGGAACTCGGCGATACGATTAACATCGTACGCTACGCACGCTTCAGTATTGGCGCTTAAGCCAAGCTAGCACCGCACATAAACGCTCCATTACCCCCTTCTTACTTTGTTAAGTTGGGGGTTTTTCTTGTCAAACAATCAACTACAAGCGGTCAGTGAATAGATCCATGGATGCATTCGAATCGTGAGTTAATGAAGGAGGTGTAGTTCTCCGGATGATTTCTTCTAACGGTAGCGATGACAGCACAGTAGATTTCGACAGCTTGTGCGTCATCTTCTGCTGTATTAATTTAGCGAGAGAAACTCGACGTTTTTTTGCTTCAGTTCTCAATAGTTGATAATCGGAATAAGGTAGAGAAACAGTAACTTGTTGATGTAGTGGACGATTCATAACAAGCAGATCATGCACATCGATTGTGAAGCCTTGATGAAAACAAGATGAATTCGACACCTTCAGATAAAGTGTGTGAACTGTGATAATCGCGATAGATCCTAGTTTAGGCAAGTATCCTGCTGTCCAAATTAAAAACCTGACCTGAGGTGTGCTGCATCTGGTGGTGTAAAAATGCTACAAACTCAGCGACAGACTCTTTGGTATTATAACGCCCCAGCACGTGTTTATTCAGGTTACTTGCTTTAACAACTGCAGTTAAGTCAGCCGTCATCTTTGTTTCCAAAAACCCTGGTAAAATCAGGTTCACCCGCACGTTTCTTGATCCAAGCTCAGACGCCAAGGATTTCATCATCCCGTGCAGTGCAGCCTTTGACGCTGCGTAATTGGCCTGTCCCTTAGGTGGGTGAAGGGCGGAGAAGCTGGAAATAAAGACAATGTGCCCCGTTCTAAGTTTCGCCATCCCTCGCGCAGCCTCACGAGCACAGAGAAATGCTCCTTTGAGATTCACCTTCATCACCTGATCCCAGTCAGCCTCAGTCATCCGAGCAAGTGCTACATCCGTAACAAGCCCAGCATTACAGATCAGGAGATCAATATTACCAAGTTCCTTGAAACACGCCTTCACCTGCGAGGAGTCTCTGACATCGAGATCCTTTTTCCCTAAAGTTATCACTTCCATCTCCGCATTATGGAGTGAAACGGAGAGTGCTTTCGCCAAATCACCCTCTCCCCCTGATAGAACGACACGAGGAAGTTTCATAATCAGGGAAAGAGGGTGAGTAAATTTTTTAAGATAAGACGGGAGTGATTACCCGTAGCTTATCACACGAGCATGAGTGCTGGATTTTCGATAAGCTTTTTAACTTCGCTCAGGAACTTGGCTGCCACGGCGCCATCGACAACGCGGTGATCGCAACTAACGCCAATGTTCATGCGCTGGCCGGCAACGATTTCACCGTTTTTGACGACTGGCTTCTGAACAATCGCACCAGCACTAACAATCACAGCCTGTGGTGGGTTGACTATCGCATCAAAGCTATCGATACCCCAAGCTCCAAGGTTAGATACAGTAATTGTACCACCGTCAAATTCTTTGGGTTGAAGCTTTTTATCACGTGCACGAACTGCAAAGTCTTTCACTTCCTTAGAGATCTGAAGCATTGATTTGTTCGCTGCATCTCTGATAACTGGAGTTACCAAGCCGTCTTCGACTGCAATCGCGACCGACATGCCTACTTGGGCAAATTTGACGATACTATCGCCGTTGAAGGAAGCGTTGACCTCAGGTACTACTGAGGCGGCATTAATTACTGCTTTGAGAATGAAATCGTTGACACTGTATTTGTTACCATGTGTCTGCTCGGCTTGTGCATTAACCTGCTTACGCATCGTCATCAGAGCTGCTGTATCGGCTTCTACGTGAAGATAGAAATGAGGGATCGTGGTCTTGGAAGTAAGGAGGCGATCTGCAATGATGCGGCGCATGGAGGATAGTGGTACAACTTCATCTTCACCGCCTACAGTAGGACTAATCGCTGCCGGTGCTGGAGCTGCCGGAGTTGATTTCGCTGGAGCATTAAGAGTGTTCGCTGCTGCTGCTAAAGCACCAGCCACTTTTGGTGGAGCTGCAGAGGCTGTAGCTGACTTACCTTCGACATCCTTTTTGACGATGCGACCACTTGGGCCTGAGCCTTCGATCGTACTGAGATCGACATCATTGGCTGCTGCAATCTTGCGGGCTAGAGGTGACGCTTTGATGCGTGTGCCGTCTGCCTTTGTAGTGGCTACTGGAGTTGAAGATGATTCCGTAGTCGCTGCTGGAGCTGAAGCTGTAGTCGGCTCAGGATCAGGGCTTGCCGTTGGAGTTTCCGCCGCTGCAGGTGTTTCTCCAGCTTCTTCACCATCTTCGAGCAAAATGCCGAGAGTAGCACCTACAGGAACTTTACTTCCCTCTTCGATTAAAATTTCCGTGAGGACACCTTCATCAAAGGCTTCCATTTCCATGGTCGCTTTATCAGTCTCTACCTCTGCGATGACATCACCGATCTCGATGGTATCACCAACTTGCTTGTTCCACTTTACGAGAGTACCCTCCGTCATTGTGTCGGAGAGTTTGGGCATTTCAATATTTATAGGCATAGGAAAGTCTGAGTTGCTTTGCTGAATACATCGGTTATCCGAAGCATTTGAGCAAGCTGATTATGGAAAAATTATTGTCTTAAATCGATCAAGAGGAAAAGTATCTATTTTACTTTCTCTGACATGAAAAAAGCTATGATCTTAGGTTCATAGCTCTTTGAAGGAAAATTACTGAGGAAAGCCTTACTGCGATGCGAGAGCCGTCGGCACTCGCATCACTTTCTCTCTCAAGCTTGTTATTGATTTATCCCATACATGGAAGTAATCCACAGCACGAGGCATACATCAGTGACAAGATAGTTAAAGCGAGTAGTTGTAAGGTCTTTTTCATCGTCTGAGAAACATATTAATCTATCAGACAATAGTCAATACCTGAGCTACAATACGCTTCGGATTAGGCAGCTGCTCGTCTTCAATAGCTGGCGCATAGATCGCAGGGGCATCGAGAGAACAAACACGCTTAATCGGTGCATCAAGGTAATCGAAGGCATACTCTTGAATCAAGGTGGCGATTTGTGCAGAAACACCGCAGAAAGGCTTACTTTCATCGACTAATACCGCACGGTTCGTCTTTTTCACGGTCTCTACAATCGCGTCTTGATCGAGTGGACGAATGGAACGTAGGTCAAGTACGTCACAGCTGATACCGTGCTCAGACTGAAGAATCTCAGCAGCTTCTAGAGCACGGAGAACACTTCTGCCATGAGCAATCAATGAAACATCAGTACCTTCACGCTTGAGGTCAGCCTTACCTAGAGGAATAAGGTGATCTCCATCAGCAGGATCTGGCACTGGTCCCATCATTCCATAAAGAATGGTATTTTCCATGATGTAAACAGGGTCATTATCGCGGATTGCAGTTTTCATCAGTCCTTTCACGTCAGCTGGTGTGGCTGGTGAACAAACTTTAAGTCCAGGGAAAGCGGCAAATAACCCTTCTGGTGTGTGTGAGTGAGTCGCCCCCACAGAGGTTCCTCCATTAGCAGGACCGCGCATCACGATAGGGCAGTTAATAAGACCACCTGACATGTAGCGGACATTGGCGGCATTATTTACCAGCTGGTCAAAGGCTACAGAATGGAACGACCAAAACATCAGCTCCATCACAGGGCGAACGCCTAACATAGAGGCACCGACGCCCATACCAATGAATCCAGCTTCTGAAATAGGTGTATCGACGATGCGCTTACTGCCCCACTTTGCCCAGAGGCCTTGGGTCACTTTGTAAGCGCCGTTGTATTCGGCTACTTCTTCGCCCATGACGACTACATTGTCATCGTGTGCTAACTCTTCATCGAGAGCTTCATTAATCGCGTCGCGGTAGGAGATTTCTCTCATAATAGATTAGTATAAAAAATTTAAAGGATTAAGTTATGACCGATATTAGTCGTTAAAAAAGTGACGTCCAATTTTACTTGATTCTGTGTTATTATCGGTTTCCCAATACACGTCATCGAAGATTGATTCTACGGTAGGAGGCTCAGACTCGAGGGCGAAAATCGCTGAAGCATCGGCTTCTTTTTTCGCTGCTTTATCAATTGCATCCGCTTCTGCATCAGTGACGATGCCCTCCTCGATAATACGGCGGCGCCATAGGCGAGTTGGATCATGATACGTCTTGTAGTTTTCTACCTCCTCTGGTGAGCGGTACTTTTTCGCGTTCGCGTCGGCCACTGAGTGCCCGTAATAGCGATATGTAGTAATTTCGAGAATCGTCGGCTTGGACTCTTTGCGAGCGCGCTCCATGGCGATGTGTGTCTTGGCTCGAACTTCGTAGAGGTCTTCACCATTCACCAAATCCCAGTCCATATCGTAGCCTTCAGCACGCTGTGCAAGACAGCCTTTGTAGGAGCTCGAGCGAGCTTGGCTGGTCCCCATAGAGTAACCATTGTTTTCAATAATGTACACAATCGGTAAACCGAAGAGTGCCGCAAGGTTCAGCGACTCGTGGAAAGCTCCCTGGTTCACCGCTCCGTCACCGAGGTAGCAGAGACAGCAGCCTTCAAGTTCCTTGTATTTCAAACCATAGGCTAAACCTAAACCAAGAGGCGTCTGACCAGCCACAATACCGTGACCTCCCCAGAAGTTCTTTGATGGATCGAACAAGTGCATCGATCCCCCTTTACCTTTTGCTGAGCCAGTAGCTTTGCCGAAAATTTCTGCCATACAAGGGTTCATCTCCATACCAACACAAAGTGCATGCGCATGACAGCGGTAGGCTGTGATGACGTGATCATTTTCACCGCAAAGCGAAATGGATCCCACAGCCACCGATTCCTGACCGATGTAGAGATGGAGAAAACCTCCTATCACCCCCTTGTTATAGTATTTAAGTGACGCCTGCTCAAATCGGCGTATGCGCACCATGTCGCGGAAAAATTTGATCTTTTCTTCATTCGTCAGAGTCGCATTGATCTTAGATTGGGAAAAGTCGAGCTGGGAAGGTGGTGAATCCATCATATGAGTTTCTAGATTGATATTGGGGACTTAGTTGCTGAGCTTATTGCGTTCAAGCTAAAATCGTGTCCCACGTAAAATATGACAGTCTTTTCTCAAACTGCAAAAAAGGTTTATTGAATATGTGAATACTTGACCAGTAAATTAGGAATTTAACATCCGTAAAGCGTCACGCAGCAGATCCTCAGTAGCGCCGTCAGGCTTGATCTTCGTAATAGCTACCACGGCTTTTCTCGCGTCCGCCTGTTTATAGCCTAGACCGATCAGAGCCGATTCAGCATCGATAGCCGCACTAGGCACACTAGCAGCTTCTGCAGCCTGCCATGAATCCGCCACACCAATCTTGTCTTTCAGCTCTAAAATAATGCGTTCCGCTGTTTTCTTTCCTAGTCCTTTGATTTGAGAGAGTGCCGCTGCATCGCCACCGACGACAGCACTCTTAAAATGAGCTACTGGCATCCCGCTCAAAACGGACATCGCGATGGAAGGACCAATGCCACTCACCCGCTCGATAAGAAGTAAAAATAGATCCCGCTCTGCATCAGTGGCAAAGCCATAGAGTGTATGCGCCGTTTCTCTCACTTGCAAATGAGTACGAAGGTCCACCTGCGTTCCCACTACGGGATTGATGGCATCGTAGGTTGTCATGGAAACAGACAACAGATACCCCACACCATTCACGTCTACTACCAAACGGCCAGGCAGTGCCTCTAATACATTTCCACGGAGTCGAGCTATCATCTAGGACGTATTCAGCCTATGCAATTGTTTCAGGTCAATACCAATCATCTTGATCGTGATACACTACAAATTCTGACCCACATTCTGACCCTGAGTCTTAATAAGGAAACCTTGACCAAAGAAGGAACTATAGTCATTCTACAGCCCATGAATATTCTTGTTGTTGGAGGTGCTG
This sequence comes from Akkermansiaceae bacterium, assembly GCA_051252195.1. GTDB lineage: Bacteria > Verrucomicrobiota > Verrucomicrobiia > Verrucomicrobiales > Akkermansiaceae > Oceaniferula. The sequence continues at coordinate 59,236 of JBPOGD010000004.1, forward strand.
GATACGTCGGGAGTCACTGTGTGAGACAACTACAAACCGCTGGCCACACCCCTTTCATCTTAGACAATCTCGTCTACGGCCATCAAGCCGCCCTACCTGAGGGAGTTACTTTCTTCAATGAAGACTTAGGAAACAGAAGCGCTGTAGCCAAAATTCTCACTGATCATCAAATCGATGTCGTTATGCACTTCGCCGCCTATATTAACGTTGGCGAATCCGTGCATGATCCACTGAAGTACTACGAGAACAACGTTGGCAACACCATCCAGCTTCTCCTCGCCATGACCGATGCAAAGGTGAGTAAGTTCGTCTTTTCCTCCACCTGCGCCACCTACGGTGAGCCTGATACATTACCACTTGTCGAAGACTTACCACAGTCCCCTATCAATCCTTACGGAGCTACTAAACTTCACGTCGAGCATATCCTTCAGGATCTCGCTCGCTCTGGCGAAATATCATCCGCTGTATTCCGCTACTTTAATGCCTCTGGAGCTGCCGAATGCGGCACTATCGGCGAAGACCACTTCCCCGAAACCCACCTCATCCCACTCGCCATCTTCGCCGCGACGGGACAACGCCCCGCTCTCAAGATTTTCGGCACCGATTACCCAACACCCGATGGCACCTGCCTGCGCGACTACATCCACGTCGATGACCTCGCCCGCGCTCACATCGCCGTCTTCGATAAACTCGCTGAGCCAAATACCTTCGTTCATTACAATCTTGGAACAGGTCGTCCCACATCCGTGAGAGAAATTCTCAACGCTGTAGAAAAGGTCACTGGCCTCCCCGTCCCCGCTACCGAGGACGCACGCCGCGCTGGCGACCCGCCATCACTCTACGCTGATAATACCAAAGCCCGCAAAGAACTTGGCTGGGAACCTCAGCACATGGATATCGAGTCCACCATCGCCACCGCTTGGAAATGGCATAAGAACAATCCAGACGGCTACGGCGATCCTAAGTAACTTGATTTACTAGCCAACTTACTTTTGCTTCTTAATGTAATTTCTCGTAGTTAGATAGAGAGCGTAAAAAGCTACTGTACTAACAATACTAGCAATTGATATTTGGATCCAAGTAATTGAATCTAACTTGCTGAGGTTTGACATCCCTCCTTTTGAGCACAATGCAAAAATTGGGTCGAGCACTAGCAGCGCCATCGGTAAAAATATCAACCAAATACCAATCAAAATAATTGGTTTATTTGGCTTACTGATAGCAGCGCGGTACAGTGCCCCTTCAGCAAAAATACTCTCGAAGGGTCCTGTGGAAGCATATGAGGTGATAGGTGAGCTGCAATGCCTACAAAACTTTGCATCCTCGGGAGATACGTCCCCGCAGGACGGACACAGTATTTCATTTTGGATAACGTTCATAACAGATATAGCCTATAACTCGGCGAACATATGGACAAGTATAAACGAGTTCGACCAGCCTAGGCGATCAACTTGAAATCCATAAATTTTCAATTCAGCAGCTTTATTAATAGGCTGTAACTTCAGCCACTGTTTCTATCGCATTGTGATAAAGCTGAAAGCGCTCTCCCCACTGGTCTAAGACGACATACTTGACCCTCATTGCGTCACCTTTTTTGATAGAGTCGAGAGTTCGGTTTTTTTCTACCACTACCTTCACCCTCGTCGCTTCCCCTGGTCGTAATGTAACGGGACTCATCGCTGCAATCGACGGAATGAGAGTATGCCCATCGACTTTTTTTTGCTTGGTGAAGCCTACTTGTATGACAAGCCCTTTAGCATCGCGAAGCAACTGAATGTCTTGAGGCTGAGTCAGCACAGTCTGATCTTCTTCAGTTTCATTTATAAAGAGTAATGACAGCATAAGCTTAGTCGTGCCTTCCAAATCGCCCAGATAAACTTTCGCCTCCATCTGAAGTGGTTTTCCTGTCTCTGCATGTAATGTATTCAATGCAGTTACTGAGAATATTAACAAGGTAATGGTTTTTATGTTCATGGAATGGAGCTATATTTCAAAGGTGACCCACCCACACTAACACGTCAAGTCCACTCGCGTATTGTCTATACTTCATGGCTTAGCTAAAACCAAGATCAGGTAAAAGCGGTTCCATGTCAGTAAAAGATCGAAACGGCCTTGTATTTCAACCCAGCATATCCTGCTTCAACCGCTTGGGCCATAGGTATATTGCGAACGACCTCCTCACTTCCACATTCTGGACAACTTGTTTTTATACTTTGAATCTCCAACCTTAAAAGATTGACGCGCTGGGGTGAATCTTCAATTCGTTCAATCAGCTGACTTGACGCTGACATCTTTTTTTGCCCTAAAAAGAATGAACAAAGTGCTAGGTTTTATATTAAACTAAGCCATCGCAGTTACTTTTCACTGAGATGAAAAATCACTCTATACATCCAGCTAGACAAGTAAGCTTATTTCAGGCGGCAGATCCCACTCATGGATAAACGAGCGCTTTATCAAAATCTGTACTGGTCTGAAAAAACCGTGCTTTTTCTCCATTCCGTGCTAATAACACGACGTGTCCGCTACTGAAAACATCACTCAAACCACGTCTTTACTCAACCTTAATAAGGAGGATCTGGAACAGTATTTCGTTGCCTCTGGGCATAAGTCTTACAGAGCGAAGCAAGTACTGGAGTGGATTTATAAAAACAGAGTCGATAGCATCGATGAAATGCTTAACCTCCCTGCTGCCATGCGCGAGAGCTTATCGAGCGAGTACCACATCAATGACTTGCAGCATATCGAGACGAGTGGCTCAGCGGACACAACTCAAAAATTTCTCTTCCGTCTCCACGATGGACGCTATGTAGAAACCGTCTTCATTCCCGCCTCGAAAGGCATGAATGGCAAGCAGTCTGATCGCAAAACCATCTGTGTTTCCTCGCAAGTGGGTTGTGCTTTTGGCTGTAAATTCTGCGCCTCAGGTCTCGCCGGCTTTACCCGCAATCTCACCGCAGCGGAAATTGTCGGTCAGATGATGGCGGTGGAAAAAGCCACGGGGGAATCGATCAATAACATCGTATTCATGGGCATGGGCGAGCCACTAGCGAATATTAAAAATCTCATCAAGTCGCTCGAAATCATCACTGGCCATTGGGGGCTGAACATTGGCGCACGCCACATAACCGTTTCCACCTCAGGTCTTGCGCCTCAGATCCGCACCCTCGCCGAGTTCCCCGTGCCGATCCGACTCGCCATTTCCCTACATGGAGCCACCGATGACGTCCGCGATCTCATCATGCCAGTGAATAAAAAGTGGCAAATCAAAGAACTCTTCGAATCACTCCATTACTGGCGAACTTTGAAGAAACAAAAAATTTCTCTCGAGTACATTCTCATCGAGGGTGTTAACGACTCCATGGAGCAGGCAAGTATCCTCTCTAAGCGCGCCAAGGGCATCAGCGCCAAGGTGAATCTCATCCCTTACAACACCGTGGATGGGCTCGACTGGAAACGCCCTTCGGAAGAAGTCTGTTACGAGTTCCGCGACATTATCGCTGATGCAGGAGTCAACACCACCTTGCGCCTTGAAAAAGGACACGATATCAATGCTGCCTGCGGTCAGCTGCGACTGAAAAAAGAAACCTCCGAGGGCATCATCGAAGCTCCCATCAAGGCGAGAGCTTAACGCGGACGGCTTCTAGGCAAAATTTCTTAACGTCTACGCCTGAGCCTTAAGGCCTTTTGTAGAAAGGTTTCTTAACTACCTTTGCTTCGAATCTGCGACCACGCACCTCGACGTCTACGAGCGTGCCGAGCTTCGCATAGGCAACTGGTAAGTACGCCATCGCGATCCCCTCGCGCAGTGTAGGTGAAAGAACACCGCTGGTGAGTTCAGAAAGTCGTTCGCCGTCCTTGGAGAAAACTTCATAATGCGCCCGTGGTGGGGCTCCTTTCCCCGTGTACTTCAGAGCTACGAGACGCTCTTTTAGACCCTCAGCTTTCTGCTGTACTAGAACGTCGCGACCAATAAAGCCGCCTTCTTTTCCCAGTGAGCAGAAGAAGCCAAAACCACCCTCAAGGGGGGTGCGATCAGCTGCAAGATCTGATCCATTGAGCGGGTAGCAAACCTCGAGTCGGAGACTATCACGTGCGCCCAGTCCACAAGGCTGTGCACCTGTATCAATGAATTTCTGAAACCACGCGCTACCTTGTTCAGCCTCACTAAAAAACTCAAAACCATCTTCCCCCGTGTACCCGGTGCGACACACGATTAATGACTCGCCGCAGCACTCAAAGCGTTCCATACCATTGCGCGGCGGCAGTGTATGTTTTGGGAAAAGCTTGGTAAAAGCAGCCGATGAGTTTGGTCCTTGCACCGCCATGCCCGCCCAGTTGTCACTTTCATTGCTAAGCGTCAGTCCGGTGGGCAAATGCTTCGCGAGCCAAGCGTAATCGACATCGATCATTGAGGCATTTACCACTAAGAAAACACAGCCTACTGCCTCACGGTAAATCAGTAAGTCATCGATTACGCCGCCCTGTTCATTCAGCATGTACGTGTACTGGCCCTCACCCACTGCGAGCACAGAAAGGTCATTGGAAAGCATACTGTTCAGCCATTTTTCCGCGCCTTCGCCCTGGAGATAAAACTGTCCCATGTGAGAAATGTCGAAGATTCCCACATCCTCGCGCACCGCAGTGTGCTCAGAAATGATACTCGAGTACTGTACGGGCATATTCCATCCCGCAAAGGCAACCATTTTACCTCCTAACTCAATGTGGAGATCCTTTAGAGGTGTTTCTTGGATGATTTCTTCGCTCACGTGACAGAACGTGTGGGGCATCCTCAGCCTTGTCAAATCTGTAAGCTGCGTTATTTCTTTTTCATGGCAATGAATCATCAGGCACTCAGAGAACTTCCCTCTGTAGAAACTCTAGCAAAGTCCCTCTCTAGCAAGTGCTCACTACCCCGAGCTCTCGTCACTGCCTTCGTTCAGCGAGAAAACAACCTTTTCAGAAAACGCATCCTCGATGGAGAGGCACCTTCTCGCGATGAGATTTCAGCAGCTATCGAAAAAAGTCTTCACGAATTTGCTGCTAGCCGACTTCAGCCCGTGATCAACGCCACAGGAGTCGTCATCCACACCAATCTCGGCAGATCTCCACTGGGAGCCGATGCCGCTGCTAAGCTCACAGAGATAGCCACGGGCTACTGTAACCTTGAATTCAATCTCCCTGAAGGCACGCGTGGCAAACGCGGCGGTTATCTCGAAATCGCTCTCGCCTCTTTACTCAACGCTGAGGCCGCCACTACGGTAAACAATTGCGCCGCCGCCCTCGTACTCATTCTCCGTGCCCTCTGCACCTCGGAGAAAAACGAAGTGATTGTATCTAGAGGTGAACTTGTAGAAATCGGCGGCGGTTTCCGCATCCCTGAGATCCTAGAAACTTCGGGTGCCAAGCTCGTCGAGGTGGGAGCCACGAATAAAACCCACCTCCGCGATTATCAGAAAGCGATCACGCCGCAAACCGCCATGATTTTGAAAGTGCACCGTTCAAACTTCTACATCGGAGGATTTACCGATGAAGTCGATGCGGTAGAACTCTCCGCTCTTGCCCATGAGCACGGTTTCCCCCTTGTTGAGGACATTGGTTCAGGTGCTATTTTAAACACCGATGAACTCGCCCCCATCGATCACGAACCGACTCCACAGCAAGCACTTGCTAACGGTATCGATCTCGTCTGCTTCTCTGGCGATAAACTTCTCGGTGGCCCCCAGTCGGGTATCATTGCAGGAAAAAGCGAACTCATCGCTCAGCTAAAACAAGAGCCCTTCTTCCGCGCCGTACGCTGCGATAAACTGATCCTCACCGTGCTGCAGGAAAGCATCGATACCTACCTCAAGTCGCACAGCGATGCCGCTGATAGCGTTCCCACTCTCAATTTCATCTCCTGCAATCCAGCCGCATTGCAGCAACGTGCCGAAAGCATCCTCGCAGTTCTTCCAGGAAACATCAAAGAGTGCTGCACGATCAATTCAAGCACTGCTCGTACAGGTGGAGGAACCATGCCTAAGTCCGAGATACCATCAGTGAAAATCACCATCACCCCTCACAACATCTCCGTCACCAAACTCGCCAGAAATTTCCGTCTTGGATCCGCCACTGTACCCGCCATCGTAGGTACTATCGAAGACAATCTCTTCCACCTCGATCTAGCGACTATTTTCCCACATCAGGATCAACTTATTTGCCAAGCCATAGCGACGCAATACGGAGATTAATAAAGACGCTCATCGCTTAGTCATCGCTGAAGTGAGCTAATAATGTTATAAAGTTGTGAAGATTTAACCTCAGTCAATGTCCTATAAATTGGATCATTTAACGAAAAGGTTCAAAACCACACTTTATCTATGAGTAAAAAAGTAACACCACCATTGGACAAAGGAGTCACTATCATTACCATTTTACTAGGTTTGATCACGCTGCCTTTAGTTGTAAGTAAATTCTATCCGTCTCTACCTTCTGCCGCCGTTAATGATCGTATTATGGTTCTCTCTGAGAAGGAAACCCTAGAAACTAACAACCTTATTCTTCGAGAGAAAGTAACGCACCTCAGTAAAAAACTGGAAAGAGTCCAAGACCGCAAAGACATCTTTCAGGCTGAGCTTAGCGAGGCTCGAGAAAAAATGGAAATACTTAAGAGTCAACTCCATGCGCTCAAGACTACAGAATTCGACATTCCAGTAGCCAATGATTCAGAGCCCACCGAGGCCTCATCATCATCAGAGAGTTCACCAGCTCCCCTGCATTCTGAGAATACAGAATCTCTCAAGCTACCAGTCACTGTAGAACTCCCAATTTTAACAACTACTGCTAGCGAAGAAGTTATTAGTCACCAAGCTAGAATATCTCTGCTAGAGAGCGAGCGATCAGATCACCTCGAGAAGCTCAATATGGCTGACAAAGAAAATAACAAGCTCAGTGACGAACTTACTCAACTCAAGGCAAGTATCCAAACTCGTCCTCAAACTTCAGATAAAAAACACATCAACGATCTCATTTATGCTCTGCGAGATGAAAATACGACTCTGAGAATATCTCTTTCGAAAGCCAAAGAGAAAACTCTACTGTCGGAGAAAAACCTCAAAGACAAGCATCAGAACGAGTTATCACAAATCGAGAAACGTTTAGCTCAGTTTAAAAGAACGGTTAGTGAACTCCGCGCAAAAATCGCCTTTGCCTCCTCGGCCGATGAGCTTAGTCAGACGACGATTTCTCTCTTTGAAAAGTTACAAGGCCTTGAAGGGAATCTTGGTGGTAAATTAAATCAATCCTACTCCGCCATCACTCAGGAGCTAAAAGCAATGCAGATGGCACGTGTGAAATTCGACACGGGAAGCACTATACTCAACGCCGAGAGCCTCAAAAAAATTGAAGCCCTCTCCAGCGACACCAAGGAAAATGATGAATTCCTCATCGTTGGCTATGCCTCCGAAGTGGGTAATTCTGAAATAAACGAAAACATTTCTTCTGCTCGAGCCAAGGCTGTCACCGTAAAACTACTCAACGCGCTCAGTGACCCACATAGCGTACAGGCTGTTTATCTTGGTGAGACAACACGATTTGGTGAAAGAAGCGAAAATCAATGTGTTGAGATATGGCGAATCGCCAAGTGACTTGATTTATATGAGACAAGTCTAGGTTGATTTCATTGCCTTCAGCGATAGACTTGTTTATCAATCAAACACGATGTCGCTGAAGCTCACTCATATTTCTCACTCCTACGGTAGCACTCAAGCACTCAGCAATATTTCGCTCGATATCGGAACTGGTGAACAGGTCGCTATCATCGGGCCATCAGGCTGTGGAAAAACGACACTTCTCAAAATCATGGGCACCCAGTTCGCCCCTAGTGATGGTATCGTTAGCTTATTGAGTGAGACCCCTGATAAGCTCAGCACCAGAGAACTAAGACGACTTCGTACGAAGATAGCGATGATTCCCCAGCATCTCGGGTTGGTGGCTAACGTTCGCGTTCTTCGCAATGTCTTGAACGGCGGCTTGGGTAAGCTCAGCCTTCTCTCTTCATTGCGACAAATGACCTTTCCTCATAAAAAGGAAATGAGTGATGTTTACGAAATTTTAGAACGGACGGGTATCGCAGAAAAAATTTACGATCGAACCGACAGCTTATCTGGCGGACAGCAGCAGCGTGTTGCCGTAGCTAGAGCGCTGTATCAGCAACCTGCTATCATCCTTGCCGATGAACCTGTCTCAGCCATCGACCCCACACGGGCGCGGCGTATGATCGAGCTGCTAACTCAATTATCGAAGGAAGAAGGAATCACACTCATCGTTTCCCTGCATAACCTAGAACTCGCCAAGGAGTTCTTCCCTAGACTCATCGGTTTGCGGGCAGGAGAAATGGCTTTTGATAGCGCCCCTGCTGACCTCACACAGGCTCAATGTAATTCACTTTACCAGATAGATTCTGCCGACCATGGGTAATTCGCCATCTAAAGCACTCATCAAAGGAAACCGAGGCAATGGCCGGAAACTAACAGTCATTGGACTTATTGTACTTCTGTTGGCATGCACCTGGATCCTAGGACCCATGCCAGGGAAACCGTCTGGTAGCACCGATGGATTTTTTAGCGCAGCACTTCAGCCCACACTGACAGACCAGAGCCAAAGCCTGCCTGACGATGCCACACCCTTTGGCATACGTATTCTTCAAGAAATGGCGAACACCCTGCGCTATGCTTTCATCGCGATGAGCATCGCAGTACCCTCAGGACTAGTGTTAGGTTTCTTTGCCTCCACAGCATGGTGGCCAGTTTCTTCGGGGCCTTCAGGACGAAAATTATTATTCCTTATTCTAAGGTCCGTGCAGCTTTTTGTCCGCTTGATCATCACCTTCATGCGTTCTGTGCATGAGCTTATTTGGGCAATGCTTTTTCTTGCAGCACTAGGTCAGGATCCCATTACCGCCTGCATCGCCATTGCGCTGCCTTTCTCGGGAACGCTCGCGAAGGTTTTTTCTGAAATCATTGATGAGCAGACTCCCTACGCTCACGCCCAGATTGTCGCCTCTGGAGCCAGCCCGCTACAAGCCTTCCTAACAACTCTAATCCCCCAATCATTTCCCGATATGGCGACCTACACGTTGTATCGCTTCGAGTGCGCCCTTCGCTCCTCGGCCATCCTTGGGTTCATTGGTATTGAAACCATCGGACTTTCTATCAGGAGATCGTTTGAAAATAATTTCTATAATGAACTTTGGACTGAGCTGTATCTCCTGCTAGCGGTCATTGTCACCGTTGATATGCTGGGTTCGCTGCTTAGAAAACGTCTTAATAGCATTCCTGAAAGAAAGAAAAATATAGCTAAAGGCGCTAACTCAGAGTCCATCATTCAAGCACTGAAAAAATCAGCCCCTCGCTGGAAAATGACTCGCCTGCTTTTTTGGTCAGCCATCTTTTTCACCACACTTTCGTGGTTCCCCAAGCTTTTGAATATTGATGCCACGGCGCTTACACGAGATGACATCATCATCGATCGGGGTGAACGATTATCCAACTTTATAAGCAAACTAACACCACAACCACTGAGAGATGATAACTCATGGTCAGGCACTTATCACTGGGCACAGAACCTCTGGCAAGAAAGTGGTCAGGAAGCACTCCTCAATACCATTGCGATGGCGACGGCTGCCGTCATCATCTCAGCTCTCAGCGCCTGGCTACTACTTCCATGGGCAAGCCGTGCTCTGGCAAGTGCCCAGCCACTTGGAACCTATAGCGGACAAAAAAATAAGATGGTTCAGTTAGCATGGAGTGTTTGTGGAGCAGGAACGCGTTTCTTTTTCATTATCACGCGAGCTATACCCGAATACATTTATGCTTATCTGCTTATCGGTTTATTAGGAATAAGTGCGTGGCCACTCGTCTTTGCTTTGGCACTGCATAACCTTGGTATCTTGGGAAGGCTCTGGGGTGAAGTCATGGAGAACCAGCCCTCCGCATCTGGCAAACAAATTATTTATCATGGTTCAGGAAGGCTGCAGGCCTACTTTTTCAGCTTCGTGCCCACCTCCTTTAATCGGTTCCTCATGTATCTCTTCTACCGCTGGGAAACCTGCGTGCGTGAGGCAACCGTATTGGGCATGTTAGGTTTTGCCTCCTTAGGACTTGAGATTCAAATTGCCCGAAGCTTTCACCGAGCCTATGATGAAATGTTCTTCTACGTGCTACTGGGAGCCGGCGTGATCTTTCTGGGAGATCTGATCTCACTAGTCCTGAGAAAAAAACTCAAAAACGCATGATCAATTCACGAAATATTGATCATTCCAGCACCGTACTGATAGATTAGAAATATAAATGTGTTTGAAAAGAAGACAAAAAAATCTAGTTTTTCATGCATTCACGTCCTAACATTCACTAACTAAGCCAATTAATGATGATCAATCTCAAAAAATTTAATCTCTCGCTCTCCGTATTAGTGGGATGCCTTATTGCCTCGCCCACAGTACATGCTGCTGATACGAAACCTAACATCGTGTTCATTTTTGCTGACGATATGGGCTATGGGGATGTTCAAGTTCTAAATCCAGAGCGTGGTAAAATCCTAACACCACACATGGATAAACTGGCTGCAGAGGGAATGATATTCACCGATGCTCATACCACGTCATCCGTCTGTACACCTAGCCGCTACAGCCTTTTAACAGGGCGCTATAATTGGCGTACTCATCTACAATTCATGGTGCTCACGGGCTACAGCAAGCCCCTTATCGCACCCGACCGAATGACAGTGGCAGACCTACTTCAGACTAATGGCTATAAAACAGCAATGATTGGCAAATGGCATCTCGGTATGAAAATGCCCTCGACAGGTGGTGAATTACCAAAAGTTAGGAAGCCTAAAAAAATCAATGTCGATTGGAAAGGCGTCATTAAAGAAGGGCCGTCCGATAATGGCTTCGATTATTTCTACGGCATTTCTGCATCCCTCGACATGGCTCCTTATGTTTATATCGAAAACGATCGTTTCACTGGTGAAGTGGTTAACGACTCAAAAACGCAAATTGCGACTGGCTTTAAAAAATCAGACGTTTTACCAGAAATTGGTCGCAAAACAGTTGAATATATTAATCAGCAAAATGCACAAACGCCCTTCTTCGTCTACGTGCCACTCACTTCACCACACACGCCTATCGTACCATCTAAAGAGTGGATCGGCAAAAGCGGTCTCGGTAAATACGGCGATTTCCAGATGCAAACTGATGCCGTGATTGGTCAAATCATCGATGCCATTAACCAATCTGAATTTAAAGAAAACACGCTCATCATCGTTTCTAGCGACAACGGCTGCTCCAAAGCGGCGAAAATTGACAACTTACAAAAGCAAGGTCACTTCCCCAGTGCTCAATTTCGTGGATCAAAAGCAGACCTCTGGGATGGTGGGCACCGTGTACCATTTATTGTTCGCTGGCCCAATAAAGTGAGTCCTGGTTCTGTTTGTAACGAAACCATCTGCCTTGTAGATTTCATGGCAACATGTTCAGATATTGTTGACGTTAAGCTACCTGCAGATGCTGGTGAAGACAGTGTAAGCTTCTTACCTGCTATAAAAGGTGAACAAATTGAATCTTCACGCAAAGGCATCATTCATCATTCCATAAGTGGTCACTTTGCGTATCGCCAAGGTAAATGGAAACTTCTTCTCGCCAAAGGCTCAGGAGGATGGACCGCTCCCACTGAAGCGAATGCAAAGTCAGCGACGCACAAAGCTCAACTCTATGATATGGAAGCTGATCCAGGTGAAACAGAAAACCTCTATGATTCAAAACCTGAAATAGTAGCTACCTTAATTGCTCAGCTAGAAGAGGACATCAGACGCGGCAGAAGCACTGACGGCCCTGATCAGCCAAACGATGTCGAAGAAATTGCGATTTGGAAATAAACCGCTTAAGATGCAATGAGGTGAAAAATGCAAGTGGCTACAAAAACACTGCGTTTTTCCCATCGCCTACTGAACCTTATTTCCGTAAATTGCTTTTATGGAAACTCTTTCACTACTAGGCGTTGCGCTAGGCTTTGCTACGCTAGCTGGAATTAATCTATACCTGACGACATTTCTAGCTGGCATGGCGGTGCGCTTTCAATGGGTTGACCTTGCAGATAAATATGAAAGCCTTCAGGTTCTAGCAAATCCATGGATCATCGGGGTAGCAGGAACTTTGTTTTTCATTGAGTTTTTTGCCGACAAAATCCCTTGGGTGGATAGCACATGGGATGTTCTCCATACAGTCATTCGCCCCGTGGGTGGTGCCATGCTTGCTCTCACAGCTCTAGGCGAGATGGATGAAAGTGTGATGGTCATTGCTGCTCTTCTCAGCGGTGGTACTTCGCTCATTACCCATGCTACAAAGGCAGGTAGTCGACTGCTTATCAACATGTCACCTGAACCCGTTTCCAATATCGTCGCCAGTGTGGGTGAAGATGGACTTGTTATTGGGGGACTAAGTTTAATGGCTCTATCGCCTGTAATCGCATTTTTTGTCTTTTTAGCTATCGTTATACTCGCCCTCTTTCTGTTGAGAAAAACGTGGGGTGTTATTAAAAGAGGTATGGTTGCTTTAAAAATAAGACAGAAAGAGAAAAAGCTTATCGAATGCGATCCCACAGAAACGTAAAGATTGTCTCAACATACCTATTCTAAAGCTTTCCAAGTGGATTGAGCTGGTTTAGAAACACTCTCTCCAACCAGTATGTTTATTCTTAAAAAGATATTTCAGCTACGCGATAAAGCTCAGAACAATCAGTCCGAGAAACCTTTTCTTGAACACTTAGAAGATCTAAGAGTTGTGATCACCAAGATCGTGCTCACCTTGCTAATTTCTACATTGGCGTGCTTTATTTTTAAGAATCAATTGATGTCGATCATTCGTCGTCCGATTGAGCAGGTCTGGACGATTAAGCAGACGAGTAAAATGCCTGATGGCCCCGTGATCATTGATCTGGAAATCTGGGAACTTGCTAAAAAAGCCGCTGATGACACCGCCTTTTTCCCTGAGGCGCAACGCGAATACTACTACGATTTTGTTGACCCTAACAACGAAAAGAACCTTCGTTTCCATGCTGGTTATATTAAGTACTATCGTGCTGCACTCGATCTCGAAAACGAGCAAAAAGATTCAGGTGTCGAGTTCATAAGCAAACTCCCAGATATCTCAGAAGACGTCCGTGCTCAGCTCGTCGCGCTGATGGATAAGGAAAAACGACCAGATGCAGCCCTAGATGCACAGGGCAAGGTCGTACGAATGCAGTCTCTGACCCCCTCAGAAGGATTTATGCTTTCCTTCAAGCTCGCCTTTTTTGCGGGCATCGTCATCGCCTTCCCCTTCCTCGTTACATTTATCTTGCAGTTCATTCTTCCAGGTTTGAAAGACAAAGAAAGAAGAGCTCTCTGGCCAGCTATGGCAATAGGCTTCGGGCTCTTTCTTTTCGGCGTCTTTTTCTCTTATTTTCTCGTCCTGCCCAAGGTGCTCGATTTCTTCTATAATTATAGTCAGGAAATGGGTGTGATGAACGAGTGGCGCATTGGTTACTACATTTCCTTTGTTACTCAGTTCACCCTTATTTTTGGTCTGAGCTTCGAGCTGCCAGTGATCGTCATGACCATGGTGAAAATTGGACTACTCACCTATGAAATGATGCGTAACACCCGTGCCTATGCGGTACTTGCGATTGTGATTATCGCCGCCATCATCACTCCTACGCCTGATGCGTTTACCCTGTTGTTACTCGCAGGGCCTATGATCGTCCTTTATGAAATCTGTATCTGGCTAGCTTATTTCGATAATAAAAAGCGAGCTAAACAAGACCTTGATGAAGAGGAAGCTGATCTCCGCCGCCGCTTAGCTTCTCCTGTGGCAGCACCGATGACGCAGAATCGAGATCAATATGATGAATATAAGCCACAGTACGATCCAAGTGGCGAGTCAGACAGTTACGACGAAGATGAAGATGGCTACGAGGATGACAATGATAGTTTCTGTGATGACCGAGATACATCCGATGAAGAAGACGATGATGCATTCCAAACACTGCACGGTGAGGCAAAGATTGAAGAATTCGATGCTGATGCTTACGAGGAAGAACTTTTAGAAACTGAAAGAATTCATGATGAAGATCTTAATGATTCCGACGATCAAGACGACCTCGATGACTACGGCGGCTGTGAGGAATATCGCAAATCACAAATGGAGCTGAAAAAATGGCAAAAAGAACAAGCCTTACTTCAAGCCAAAATCTTAAAAGCACCTGATGATAACGCTGACGATGATGAACATGACGAAGGTGAAGAGTTTGACGACGGCACCTATGACTTTGATCCTGATGAACTAGAAGAAGAATTCGACCCCGCTAATGACGATGGTCTTCACACCGAAAGCCAAGCAAAGACCGATGCTTTACCTGAAGGCTCCAACTACGAAGCAAACGATGAAGATGACGAAAATCAACAAAACAGCGAAAAGCCCCAGTCTTAAAATACCCCTTCAATTTTTCATACCATGCATTCAATGACAGGATTTGGTCGTGCTGAGCACGCCACTAGTAAAACAGTCGCACGTGTAGAAGCTTCTTCGGTAAACCGCAAGCAAAGCGAAATCGTTGTACAAATTCCGCGTGCATACTCCGAACTCGAGGCCGAAATACGCAAATTCGCGCTCGGAATGGTATCACGAGGCCGCGTCGGTATTTCGATTCAATTCGAGACTCCGGAAGGTGTTGCAAGCCCTATCCACATCAATCATGCGAGAGCACTGGCTCTGGAATCTGCTTTTTCTGAACTCTCAGAAACTATTCAACGCGAGCTGAAGCCAACCGCAGCCGATTTTCTCCGCACTCCTGACATTCTTCAATTTGATAATCAGGCTGTGGATACAGAAGCAGCAAGACTCGCTATCATGCCAGCTTTGGAGGCTGCCTTAAATCAAATGATCGCAATGCGCGCTAGCGAAGGCCAATTTCTTCAGGACGATACCGACAGCAGAATATCTACGCTTGAAAAGATCACTCATGAGATTATCGCCCACGCCCCCTCAGTATTAATTCGATACCGTGAAAACCTACACAAACGCCTGAAGGAGTCTGGTATTGATGTTGATCTCGATGACGAGCGCATCCTCAAGGAAATCGGCGTCTTTTCAGATCGCTGCGATATTACGGAAGAAATAACGCGCCTCCGCTCACATTTTGAAAAATTCCGCGAATACCTTACATTAGACGAACCCGTAGGACGGCCTCTGGATTTCCTCTGCCAAGAGCTTAATCGCGAGTTCAACACGATCGGATCTAAGGCAAATGACGCCACCCTCGCGCAACTCATCGTCAACGCTAAAACGGAGCTTGAAAAGATTCGTGAACAGATTCAAAACGTCGAATAACCGAAAATTAAAAACTATTAATAAATAGTAATTATTAAAAATAACCCATTCATGATGAGCGACTTACGGCTATTTAAAATTAGTAAAAATGAGATCTCACTCAAAATTTGTGGTATCACCTTGGCCAGTGATGCCGAGCAGCTTATTGAGCTCGGCGTACACGCCTTGGGTGTAAATTTTTGGCCCTCATCAAAACGATATATTGATCCAGATGATGCCGCTTATTTTCTCAAATCCAGCGAGGGAAAGATTACCCGTGTAGGCGTTTTCGTTAATGCCGATCCCGAGCTGCCCCGACGACTTCTTGATCAAGGCTTGATCGATTTTGCGCAATTTCATGGTGATGAATCGATCGAATACTGCCAAGCCTTTGCCAAAGACGGCTTGCCATTTATTAAAGCGCTTGGTGTAAAAAATGCTTCTTCTTTAGAGCTGGTCACTGATTACGGAGCCAGTGCTTTACTCCTCGATACTCCCGCTCCGGGAGTCTACGGTGGTACAGGAGAAATCTTTGATTGGACAATCGCTAGAGCATTTATTCAGAAACACCCGAACATCCCCGTCTTACTCGCTGGCGGTATTACTCCACGCAACGCGGAAGAAGCGATTAAAGCGGTTCACCCTGCAGGGCTCGATGTCGCTTCTGGTGCTGAGATTTCTCCAGGAGTAAAAGATTTCGATAAGGTAAAAGCTCTACTCAAAGCTGCACGAATTACTGTAGAATGATTATATGAATTTTTTATATATATTCCTTGGTGGTGGGCTAGGCGCAGTGTCTCGCTACGGCTTAGCCTCTACCATTCAATTGATGACGCAGAACACACGCCTTGAGCGTTTGCCCGTAGGAATATTCGCCTGTAATATGGTGGGCTGTTTCTTCATCGGCATCGTGGCTGGTTACCTTAGCACACGCAATTTTCAGCCTGCTTGGATGAACTTTTTTACCATCACAGGTTTTCTAGGAGGATTCACTACCTTTTCTACTTTTGCACTCGATAATCATAAACACTTCCTGTCATCGCCTAGTATCGCAACGTTTAATATCGTAGCCTCAATTATCGGTAGTATGATCGCTGTATGGCTAGGGTTTAAAATAGCTCAGTGATCCAGCTCTTCTCCCCCGCCCCTTACCAACATGCGCAATCTCAAAGACGGCATTCGTTCACTCGTAAAAATTGATTTTTACGGCAATGTTCACAAGTACTTTCGTGGCACGGACAAGGAAGAACGTTACGAAAACGAAATCTATATTCTCAAAACTCTGGAAGAAAGAGGCTGCCCTAATGTCCCGCGCTATATCGCTTCACACGACGAAGACCTCCACCTCGTCACCACCAACTGCGGTAGCCCCGCACCTGATCTCTCGCAGAAAAAGGCTGACTCATTATTCAAAATACTCGAAGACGTATACGGCGTGAGGCATGACGACCCATTTCCGCGCAACATCACCTACGATGGCGTTGAGGGAAAATTCTGTATTATCGATTTTGAACTAGCCACCCTGATTGATTTACCTGAAAGTCCCTAGTGATTTACTGTGTCTAAGCTCTCAACTCATCAAAAAACTGCTAGTTCCACCATCACGTGGTCAGCACTTTCCGTATCAGGCACTCGAAAGCCTGTCAACGATGACGCATGGCTTGCTCTAGCTGCAAACTTGGAATCCACTCGCCCATTGGCTCACGAGGGAACTTGCTCACTGCTAGATAACGACCTCATTTTTGCTATCTCCGACGGCATGGGCGGTAATCACTCGGGAGATGTCGCCTCACGTCTCATCCTTGAGCAGCTTACCAGATTGATTCCACAAGCACTTAAGTTAGCTGCTGAAGGTATTTATCCCGATTACCTCAACTTCCTCGCCCAAGCGGTGCAAAAAGTCAGTGCGGAAATCAACGCCTACGCGGCCTCCGATACCCAGAAAAAAGGTATGGGTGCTACGCTGGCACTTATTTGGTTTTCTCCAGAGAATATGTACCTCTGTAATGTAGGCGACAGCCGCATTTATCGATACAGACAAGAATCGAATTGCTTAGAACAGTTGACCGAAGACCATACCTTCGCATGGAAGCAAATGAAGCGAGGCGAAATCTCTGAGCGTGAATACCGTGAGCACCCCAGAAAAGCCGCACTTTACGAGGTTATTGGCGGTGGCCATGCATCAGTGAAACCCTATCTCCAAACACTCCCTTACCAATCTGGGGATCAGTTCCTTATTTGCAGCGATGGACTCGTTGATGGGCTCTGGGATAAGCATATTGAGGCCGCATTTGGGGCGCTTTCGCAGACTCCCCAAGCTCTCGCTCAGGCCTTGCTCACCAGAGCTGTTAACAATGACGGTGAGGATGATACCACCCTCGTCGTACTCCAAGTGAAATAGTGATTATCCAGAAATCCACCCCTTCATTTCGTTTAAATAAAAATGGCATGATGATTGCTCATCATTAGCTTGACTAACCACGTGATAGGGTCTGATATTCAGCCCGTTACTTAATGTTCACCCTTCATCGGTTGTTACAACGAGTGTCACTCGCTAGACGCCTAGATGAGCTAGGCGACAAACTTCCATTAGAATAAAAGAAAAAAATAATACTATGGCAAAATACAGATTAGACTACATCTGGCTCGACGGTTACACACCGACTCAGAACCTCCGTACAAAGTGCATGCTCAAGGAATTTGATGAATTCCCAACATTAGATCAACTTCCTGATTGGGGGTTTGATGGTTCCTCCACACAACAAGCTGATGGCGGTGACTCTGACTGTGTTCTTAAGCCAGTAGCTCTTTTCCCAGACGGTACTCGTGAGAATGGAGTTCTCGTTATGTGTGAAGTTATGCTTCCTGACGGTACTCCACACCCATCAAATGCACGTGCTACAGTCGCTGACGACGAAGGTACTTGGTTTGGTTTCGAGCAAGAGTACTTCCTCATGCAGGACGGCGCACCTCTCGGCTTCCCGAAAGGCGGCTATCCAGCTCCTCAGGGGCTCTACTATTGTGGCGTAGGCTACGATGCTGTAGGTAGCCTCGGTCGCGAAATCACCGATACTCACCTCGACCTCTGCCTCTACGCTGGAATTAACCACGAAGGCATCAACGCTGAAGTTGCAATGGGTCAGTGGGAATTCCAAATCTTCGGTAAGGGCTCTAAGCGCGCTGCTGATGAAATGTGGGTAGCTCGTTTCCTCCTTCTTCGTCTTTGTGAAGAGTATGAACTCTCTGTCGAGTGGCACTGTAAGCCCATCAAGGGTGACTGGAATGGTTCAGGAATGCACGCAAACTTCTCAACAACTCACCTCCGTGAAGTAGGCGGCAAGGAATACTTCCTCAAGCTTATGGACGCATTTGAAGCGAACGTTGAAGAGCACATCGCTGTTTACGGTCCTGACAACCACCTCCGCCTCACAGGCCTTCACGAGACTCAGTCTATCGACAAGTTCTCTTGGGGTGTTGCTGACCGCGGCGCATCCATCCGTGTCCCACATGGCTTTGTTAAAGATGATAAGTATCAAGGTTACCTTGAAGATCGTCGTCCTAACTCAGAGGGTTGCCCGTACAAGATTGCAAGCCGCATCATCCAGACTATCCAGTCTGTTCCAGTTTAGTTTGTATTCAGCTAAACTTGCGTTCTTTTACGCAAACTAATTTAAAAATCAGTCATGGCATCAGTCCATGGCTGATTTTTTGTTGTGTCATCAAGCTAAGCAGAACCGTCAAAATGCACCATAGCGTGGCAATAATTGAACAAAGCGCTTGGCAGATGCCGCTTAGTGGGCAAATTGTTTACCAATGAAGTTTTCCAAGTATTGCACCTTTTCCCTCACTTGCCTGTGTTTTATCTCGGCACAACTTTCTGCCAATGAAACTACGAAGCCTGCTGCGGCAACACCCAAAGCATGGGCTCAAGATTTCAGCGATATCCAGCCTGACACAAATGTAATCTACGGAACGCTCCCTAATGGATTCCGCTATTTGTTGATGCCGAATGAGCAGCCTCCAGGGCGTGTGAGTATGCGCTTACACATCGATGCAGGTTCTCTTTCAGAGCGTGAAGATCAACGCGGGGTCGCGCATTTTCTCGAACACATGGTTTTTAATGGCTCAAAAAACTTTCCGGACGCTAGTTTGTTAATTCCTAAGATGCAGCGTCTCGGCATTGCTTTTGGTGCCCACGCCAATGCCTACACCTCATTCGATGAAACTGTCTACATGCTAGATTTACCTAATAACGAGGCGGACACTCTCAAACTAGGCTTCGATGTTATGCGTGACTTTGGCGATGGTGCTTTCCTTCGTGAGGAAGAAATTGAAAAGGAGCGCGGCGTTATTTTATCAGAAAAAACCTCACGTGACTCCGTGAATAGCCGTCTGATGGAGAAACAGTTTCAAGCTCTGCTACCCGATGCGCTTTTGGCAGATCGATTTCCCATCGGAACTGAAGAAGTTATCAAGACAGCACCACGCTCAGCATTCACGGACTTCTACTCAGAATATTAT
Source organism: Akkermansiaceae bacterium (assembly GCA_051252195.1). Classification (GTDB taxonomy): domain Bacteria; phylum Verrucomicrobiota; class Verrucomicrobiia; order Verrucomicrobiales; family Akkermansiaceae; genus Oceaniferula. Next base: position 79,136 of record JBPOGD010000004.1, read on the forward strand.
ATTCCGAGTCGTATGACCTTTGTTTACACGGGTGATTTTGATGCCGTAGAAGCTGAGAAACGTATCATTGCCACATTCGCCAGTATGCAAGACCCTGAGAATAGAGGTGATGACCCTGTACTCGGTCAGATACCCAGCGGTCAAGGTTTTCAAACTCTTGTCATGACTGACAAGGAAGTCGACACAACTGACATCACTTTAATTTCACTTAAAGCCCATGAAATTATAGCTGATACCAAAGCAAACCGAGGAGAAAAGCTTCCACTTGCTATTGCCAACACGATTATTTCTCAACGACTCTCTACTCTCTCTAAGGAAGAGAACTCCCCCATCACCAGTGGCTACACATTTCATTATCCTCTGTTTAAATTCGTCGACATGGGCGGCATCACGGTGAATGCAAAGGATCACGACTGGAAGTCTGCTCTCCCCATCCTTGAACAAGAACTACGCAAAGCGCAGCTATTCGGATTTACTGAAAGTGAATTTAAGGAGGCTAAATCCAACCTCATCAACGCCTACGAGCAAGCCGTCAAGGCTGCGCCTAGCCGCAAAACCGATGAGCTTGCCTCAAGCTTGGCTAAGCACATCCACAAGGGTGCTGTCTTTTCTACACCAGAGGATGACCTCGCCATACTCTTAGAAAACCTTGCAGAGATCACAGGGGAAACATGTCATAATGCATTTCAAACATTCTGGGAAACACAGGACCGCACGCTCATTCTTACGAGCAATCATAAGCAAGGTGATGAAGAAGAAGCCTTAGCCACGCTTTACAAGCACAGCCAAACAACTGAACTAAAAGCACCAGAAGAAAAAGAACTCGCTCCCTTTGCATACACTGACTTCGGACCAGCAGGCGAAATTACCAAACAAGGTAAAGTGGCGGATCTCGACATTACACAAATCGATTTCCACAACGGTTGCGCATGCAATATCAAAAAAACTGATTTTGATAAAAACGCTATCAGTATAATCGCACGCGTTGGCGGAGGTAAATTAACTATGCCAACGGACAAACAGGGACTCGATATGTTTACCTCCTCAGTTTTCACTTCAGGAGGACTGGGGAAACACAGCACGGATGATCTTAAGCGTATCCTAGCAGGACGTAATGTCGGTATTGGTTTTAACGTCGATGAAGACGCCTTTACCTTCTCTGGAGCCACTACGCCTGATGATCTTGAACTTCAGCTTCAACTCCTCTGCGCTTACCTCATTGATCCAGGCTTCCGCCCAGAAGCGGAGCGCCTATTCAAAGCACAACTGCCCTCTATTTTTTCTCAAATGAAATACACTGCCGCTGGTGCTCAATCAAAAATGAGTGCCTTCCTTCGGGGAGATGACCCTCGCTTTATTTTTCCTACGGAAGAGCAAGCCTACTCTCTCAGTACCCAAGACGCCCAATCATGGCTTACACCAGCTCTTAAAAATGATTACCTCGAGCTATCTATTGTCGGTGACATTGACGAGGCTACTACCATCGAGCTACTGGCTAAAACTATTGGGGCTCTTCCCAAGCGAGCCCTTACAAAACCTGACTATCAAAAACTACGGCATTTAGAAAACCTTCCTACACCAGGAATTTCCAAACGGTACACGTTCGAGAGTAAAATCCCTACCGGCTCAGCCATGGTAGCGTGGAAAGCGCCCAGTTTAGAAAAGGACAGCATCGGCCAAACACGCCGAATGAATATCCTCTCCAACATCTTCAGAAATAGACTACGAGAAAAAATTCGTGAAGAACTAGGTGAAGCATATAGCCCTTACGCAGCCGCTCAACCAAGTGACACATTTAGCAATTTAGGGTTTATCATCGCAGTCAGCCCAGGGAAGCCCGAACAGGCAGAACCTATTGGCAAACTCATTCTCGACATCGCGGAAGAGCTTGCCAAACAAGGAGCCACTCAAGATGAACTCGACCGCGCTCTAGCTCCTACCCTCAGCTCGCTTCAACAAACACTACGCCAAAACGACTACTGGCTACATACTGTCATTTCTAGATCTCAAGAGCAGCCTTACCGCCTAGATTGGGCACGTAATCGCGACACCGATTATGCCTCGATCCAACTCGATGAGGTCAATACACTTGCTCAAACCTACCTCCGAAAAGACAACGCCTTCCGCTTTGAAATCATACCAGAGGCTCCAGTGGAGTAATCTCGTTTTTGATCTCATTGCCAAAAAAAACTGACTTTTAAGACTCACCGACTTATCCGCCCTTGTCACTCACCTAGTGATCTACTAGGAGTTTGGCATGCAAGAAGTGCCCTCACTTGAGTACCAGTGGCTTGGACAGGACGTCGACTATGAACGTGGACTAAAAATACAGCAGGCTTACGTCGAGGAGGTGCTTGAGGGAACGCGGGAGAATGTTTTCTTAGCTCTTGAGCATGCCTCCGTTTACACTATCGGCCGTACTAGAGATCGCAGTTCACTCGGGGTAGACACCATTACGCTTCCCCATCCCGTTATCGAGATTAGCCGCGGCGGCCAAGCCACCTATCATGGACGTGGTCAGCTCACCGGTTACCCGATCATTGACCTAAAACCGCTCGGTAAGGATCTACATGCCTATATCAGAGCACTTGAAGAAGTCTTGATCATCACTTGTTCCGATTACGGAGTAAAGGCTGCGAGGCGCGATGGTATGACGGGCGTCTGGGTGGAAAACCGTAAACTAGCATCTATCGGTGTCGGTGTGAGGAAATGGATCGCCCTACACGGCTTTGCTATCAACATTACCGAGGAAAGCCTTTCAGGATTTTCCTCCATCACCCCTTGTGGACTTGATGGAGTTTCAATGACAAGTCTAGAAAGCGAGCTAGGTAAGAAACTCAGCGTTCAGGCTTTTGCAGAAAATTGCTCTACTCACCTTCAATCAGTACTTTCCAAGCTTGGAGCCAGTTGAGTATTTGAAAAAGTAGGTGAGAAATAACTAAACCGTTTTAACTAAACCGTTTTCGTTTGCTCGACACCTTCCTGAGATTTGATCACTGCAGACTCTTTAATGAGCTGACGCTCTTTGTCACGCTCGTGAGCACCTTTCTTTTCCTGACTGATGGCCACACCTAACCAACGAAGTTCGTAGCTATTATCTAAAGCCACTTTCATCAGCATCGTCAACGGAACGGCGAGCAGCATGCCCACTGGTCCCCAGATAAAGCCCCAGAATAAGACTGAAATGACCACAACTACTGTCGACAAGCCGAAACGGCGCCCTAACAATGCTGGCTCTAGAAAGTTCCCTAAGAATCCGTTAATTACAAGGTAACCAACGCCCACAACGGCAGCGTGCTGAATATCATGGATAAGCAAAGCAAGAATCACAGGCGGAATGCCGGCAATGATAGAACCCACCGCGGGAATATAATTCAGAGCAAAGGCAAGGATTCCCCAAAGAAGTGGGAAATCCACATTGGCTAACCAGCAAAGTAAGCCTGCTAATACACCCGTACCGATACTGACAAGTGTTTTGATAGCGAGGTATTTCTGAATATCATGAGTAGCACTAAGCATTCTCTGAAGATTAGGTCCTCGCGCCGCAACGATAGCTTCAAATCTACGACCAAAAACACGTGCTTCGCCAAGCATGAAGACAAGTAAGATAAGGACGATAAATGAATTTTTCACGACCTCTAAGACACTGCTAAGAAGTGAGGCGATGTTGCTTTCGAAGAAATCTCGAATCAATTCCACCGTCAGGATTTTTTTGATCTCCTCCTCAGCACCCTCAATTTTCCACTCTTCCAACTGCACACCGAACTCGAGCGCAATATCATACATCCTCTTACCGTAGAGTTCCATCCGTTCGTCGGCCGCTAAGTCATTGATAAGTAAAAAAGCAACCACCATGATACCTGATAAAAAAGCAAATACTACTAGCACCGTGGTCAGCACGGCAAAAAACCGAGGGATTCTATGCTCACGTAACCAGTTCGTGATTGGGAAACTAACTGCTGCTAGAAAAAATGCCAACGAGACAGGAATAAAAAAATCACGGGCGAAATAACAACCAAAAAGCACCAATGTCGCTGAGGCGAGCAAGAGCATGACTTTGTTGGCTTCTGTAGGCTTAGGAGACACTGTGAATGATGAGTTTATTGACAAATGAGAGAAAAGAAAAGGCTCTCATCTATGAAGCTTTCGCGCATGACCATACGCCCTATATGACCTCCTAGCAATGGAATCATTTGAGAAAATTTCAGTACCTTTATTCAAGGCCACTAATACGTTGCTCAACCTCCTTTATCGCCCAAATTGCATGCTCTGATATTAAAGCATCCTCATCAAACGAGGCTTTCTGAAGTGCTGGTAAATCCTCCTCTTTTCCAACATTGCCCAGCGCCACACAGACATTTCTTAGGAAACGATTTCGCTTGATCCGCTTGATCGGTGATTTCGCAAAAAGACTCTGAAAGCCCACATCATCTAAATCGAGGAAATCGCGTAGCTGATGTTGAAAAACAGACTGCCTCGCATGAAATCGCGTTTCTCGACTAATCTTGGCGAACCGATTCCACGGACAGACGTCAAGACAGGTGTCACAGCCATAAATCCTATCACCTATCTGCTTTCGGAACTCCAGCGGAATAGCCCCTTGGTTTTCAATCGTTAGATATGAGATGCATTTCTGAGCATCCATACGGTGTGGAGCCGTGATTGCATTTGTAGGACACGCCACCATACAGCGCGTGCACTTACCACAGTGATCAGGTAAAGCACTATCTGGCGGTAGATCCAGTGTTGTGATTAGCTCTGCTAGAAAAAACCACGTCCCCATCTCCTTGTGAATTTGCACACAGGACTTCCCATTCCAGCCCAAGCCTGAATCCGTGGCAAAGTCTCGCTCCAGCACTGGCCCCGTATCAGTGTAAAACCTCTGTTTCCCCCCCATCTCCTCCATGGCAAGATTCATATCCTTGAGTTTTTCTTCAATGATATGGTGGTAGTCTTCATTCCACGCATATCGTGCAATGCGGTAATCCACTTCAGGATCTTCCGCTCCCGGGTAATAATTCATCGCAAGGCTCACAACAGAAAAAGCACCCTCTACCACGAGTGATGGATCGCAGCGCCTCTCCACATTTCGCTCCATCCACTTCATATCCCCCGCGCATCCCTCGGCCAGCCACTTTTTATAAACTTCGGCATGGGTCGCCTCCTTAGCACGCGATACACGGCAATCGTCAAAACCAAGTCTCTTGGCAATCATTTGCAAATTCGTTTTCGCGATCTGTCCCGACTGAATCATGACCTCTTCATTGCCAAAGATTTCTGTTTCCACGCTAACAATCCAAACCAAATCGCCATGATCATCAGCCCACCCGCCTCATTGCCCGCTGGATTATCTTTATTCATAAAAACCTCCTGCCCCGACGTCAAATCACCCAGACGAATTAAGGAGGCCGCGAGAGATGACAGGCAGAACGAAATATAAAATCTCCGAGGCAAAGCGATAAAGTAACTCGTTAATGATACAATACTACACGCTGCATAAATCACCACCCACACATACCACAGCTGAGTATTGAACTCATCCAGATCATTTCTCTGGAAATACGCAAACTGCGCAAACACCACAAACATCACTAAACAGGCTGATCGCATAGCAGCATTATGCTGTAGGCTTTGAACATTGTCGAGTTCATCAGTCCACGAAGGTATGAATGATTCAATATACTTATTTGTTTAAGTTATAATAGCGCTTGGACAGGCTCTATTTTTGTGCGAGGTGGTCGCTCGCTTATCGTCGGTAATCTCGATTTATCACGTCTGTTGAAGCCGCTAGATTTCACCTTAGTTTTTTTGACATTCGAATCGCCTTCAAATTACGAGCAGGATCACAGTCCACATCTTCCCCAGTACTCACAAAGCCACAATTCTCATAAAAGCGTCTAGCACGCGTATTACTGGCAGTAACATCTAGGTACACATCACTCATCCCAACCTCTTTCGCCCATGCTAGAAGATTACAAACGACGATGCCTGCTACACCCGTCCCCCTATACTCGGGCGACACCCACATCATGATAAGCCCCCCTGTCTCAGTTCCCTCTTCACGATACAGGGCGGCAACGCCGATGCAACGTTTGCCATCAAAGGCGAACTGAGTATTTCGATTGGTACTCGATACTGTGGATTCAATCTGCTCCTTCCAAGAGTTGAAGTCACGATTTACCATACTCTCTAAAGTAGAGCCAAACGCCTCCGGGCTATCCTTGACGGCTCGCAAACGAATGTCCCTGAATAATAAGCCATCATTCTTTTCTGCCCGTCTCGTAGTGATCATATCATTTTTTTAAATCAAAGTACTTTTTCAGCTTGGTTTAGCCCTGAAATATACAAGCTACCTATCGGCTTTATTGAGGTCAATCAGTGGAGTCTACCTTTCTTGTTATTTTTACTCTAATTGGGTCTTTGAAGAAGTGTTTACCCTAAACAGTAAGGATCAAACCAGCATAGAAAACCCAAGTGAAAATGGATTGGTATTCAGAGTTTGTATCTTGTGCTGGCACTGCAGCGTAATCATTCTAGATTCTGAAAATTATGGCGCAATGATAAGACTAGGGTCTGGGATGGAAAGGTCTACGCTACCACTGGGGACAAACTTAACTCCGCTAACGTCGGTAAATCTCATCTGTGATCCAATAGCTCCGTCCTCCATTTTCATAGTACGATGCCCGGAGGCAAGCATTACTCCGTCAACATCTTTAAGATTATCAAGAGTGATAAACTTTGCAGGACCAGGGGTGTCACCTGCAACAAGCTTATTCGTTACAGTGTAATACGTTCCTCTAGTTAATTTGGTCTCGGGATCTATCAGAAGCACATAATAATCATCTGGTGAGTCTCCAGCATCACTATCATAGGTAACTTTTACCTGAGTGTAATCTTTACCTTCGAAGTTCATCGTGTCTGAAAGAAGTTCGAAATTTGCGCTATCGTCATTAAAGATAAAAGGTATTCCAATGAAGTAATAAGGGGTCAGTGACCAGAACCTGACAGGAGGCGTAAAAGAGGCTCCTTTGGGGCTTATCCAAGCCTCGCCGCCACTCATTCCAAACTTGATCTCTTTTCCTGGGACCTCGTGCACAACTGAGAGCGATTTAGTGTCCACAGTCTGGATCGTATCCACGATGGCTTGAGGCCCTTTGTCTGACATATGATAGGTCCAGCGAAATTGCAATAATCCGTTATCATACCATTGTTGTTTTCCTCCATGAGCATCAATAGATTCCATCACGAGTTCACGCCCAGGACTGGGGTTTTCAGTTTCAGAGGCTGTGTCTTTGGAGCAGCTTGCTAAAAAACCAAGTGATCCTGAAGCGGCTATCGTTAATATGTATGTTAGGTGTTTCATGGTAAATTGTTTTTTTAATGGGTCTTCAATGGATTCGTGTTTTTAGTTTAGACCTAACTTCTTACGTAATTTTTTCCCTTTGGGATCATCTTTGTAATTCCAGTAGTCTACATTATGAAGCTGTTTTTTAAGCTTAGCTGAGCTAAGCAGTCCTTTTTCCCCAGATTCATGCCATCCCAGAATGCTGTACGGTAATGATTGAGAGATTTCGATAGCTAGTTTTCTTCCCGACTTGATATAAAAAATTTCGTAGATGATAGATTTGTCACTATTCCCTTTGATCCAGCGAGTCGTCACCTCTTCAGCTACTTGTTTGGTATGGGAAAATCGAGAGGCTAAGCTTCCTGCTATCATTTTTATATTTCCGACGGGAAGTTGATTGGGATTGATTCTTAATGCGGTCCAAACCTCATCCTCCAGCAGGACAGATGCCTTTTCCTTATGTCGTGCACCATCTTCTGCTTCGAAGTAGGATTTCACCTCCGTGATGGTGTGTCCATCCTTGCGATTCGTCTGAACAAACACATGTCCACACCATTCTTGAACAGATGTTGTTACCTTGAGTGCCATGTTATCAGTCGTATTCTCAAGTGGATGAAACACAGAGACAAGCGTGTGATAAGGGTAAACCCCTGTACGAAACTCCCTTGTTGCGTTGAGCTTCAATACTTGGAAATCACCTTTCCCAGATTCATCCTTCACTTGTCGATTTTTTAAGAAAGGCTCCCTCACATAAATGAGCATGGCAACCCCATCGATAATATCTCCATAACGCTCTTGTTTAAGATCGTATCGATTTATTTCAGCTGCACCAGACCAGGTGCTCTTAACATCATTCCAGTCAGCCTGTTCTGGTACTGCAGCACCCTGCTGACATGAAGCTAGACCAGCAAGGCATAGAGATATTAGAGAGGTGAGAATCTTCATAGATTGATAAAATTTGTTGGTTTATTCATTGAGTCATCAATGGAAAGAATACTGTTTATCATGATGCGGGTCTAGCCAGTCAGCAGAGTGGTAACCACTTTCTCCATAGCTTGATACGATTGCGCTGCTGTGAGTAATCAAACACCTAGGTATTAGGTTAAACTCACTATGATGTTACACAAATGATAATTTCCAAATAAAGTAACAAACTTGAGTGCTAAGAGCTCGCCTCTCTAACATCCTAAAAATCATAACAGGTCTCAGTGCATTGTATCTATTGGAGGGCTAAAGGCCTGACCTGCCTACCGCATGCTAGAAACTCGGTTCTTAGTGAAAATTTCATTCCTTTATTATTTCTCTTCAAGTCACTATTTCTGAACGTTAACCTCAGCATCTTATTCCCGAGACTCTTCAGGGTGAATCGGACGGTATTGATGATTCCGACTCGTTAAGCCTCTGAAAATCCAGGCGAGGATTACTGCCCAGAAGGTATGAACAATGGAGTGTGTCACCAGGGTGTACTTTGCCTTCTATCGTGAGGGATCGTGGACATGTCAATCCAGAGTCATAATCTTTTAAAACCTGATCCTGATAGACACATATCGTTGTGCAAAGCATGGGTTGGTATCTCTCATCCCAAGCCTCTGAAATGTGTGTGGTGCACCCAGGAATCACATCGCTTACGGTACTGGACCAGGAGCTTATCGTTTGCCTGTTCACCACAAACACTGGTCCTAAGGGAACGCGATCACGATTGAGAGGAGCTACATCACCTTGTGGGCTGGCGAGATTAAACTCGCGGCTTGGGTCTACCAGTTGCAGGTCAATACACACCTCTTGGGGAACAAGAATGGCGTTGGGAGCTTGCTGTAAAAGATGGCGCGTAATGGCCACCTGTGGCTCCGAGACCAAGCATGCCTGCATTGTTTCTATAATAATAATGTCAGGAGGTTTCCCAGGCTCAATCGAGTATCTCAAAGCATCCGTTGCTGTAATACCAGAAACACTTTGATCGAGATGTAAGTTGTTTACGATAGCGTTTACAGATCGAATCGAATCGGGATGGATATCGAGCAGTGTAAATAGCGCTTCAGACTCGTCAAAGACGGTCATGAGCGGCACTGCAAGCGTTCCAAATGGTCCCGACCCGACATAGAGAATTCTTGCTGGTCTATCTTGGCACTTCTTTCTGACAGCCATGACTGCATGTTGTATACCGCGAAGAAATGTAACCGTGCGTACTGAGTCTACCGCACACATGGCGGCCATCGTCGGGGACAATGCGAGGCCACCCGATGTTAGGGTCTCCCCAGAAGCAATCTCTTCATCGTGTATAAACTTGTCTTCATTTGAATCGTTAAGAATCTGTACCAACTCAAGAACTTCAGGCCGTAGCGAGGAAGCGGATAACCGGGAATCAAGCAGAATCGTAGTTACCTGACGGAGCCTGCTGAGGCGTAAAATTGAAGAGTCGCTCATTGGTAGGATATATAATTTCTTAGTAGGATGTTGAAGCGATACAAGCCGTTGCTGAGAACGTCATTTTGACTTCTGGGTCATTATTCGAACTAGCTTCGCGATTTTGAGTCCACAGCGGCAGCGGCTTTGTCATCTTATCTTGTTCGGCAGTTATTTTCGGATAACTACAATTTGTGATAGATACTTCTTACCCTCAACAACCATCTTCATTTGGGTGTATCCTATAGAAATATCTGCAGCATAGGAGTAATTCTCCATTTTCGCCATTTTAGTTTGGCTGATGAGTTTCTCCTCAGAAAATGCTTTGCTTAGATCTAACAACTTCGCTCCATCAGCAGTGCTAGATATCATCGCTACTATAAATACGAAGATTGAGATTAATGTAGTTTTCATATTTGTCATTTTTAGCCGAACGTCAAAGATCACCCATCCTGGCGGCGAGCATTGATTCGGGGTTAAATGTTACCATTATCACAAAAATTAGATTCTAGGCGGACAGTGAATTGGTGTGCATCTGCTTGTTTCCAATTTATATATTCAAGGCTCAATCACAGACCCAACAATAGTTTGTTCGAATTGTTCACATACAGCTTGAACATCTTCCATAGTATGAGGATTAGGAAGGCTATCCATTGCTAGGAAAAAGCGATCATGCCGACCAGGAGTTGAGACTAATGTCATCTTTGCTACAGATTTATCCAAGGGTGTGAAACTATGAATCACTCCCTTACCTACGGAGATTGATTCACCAGATTTCACCTCTATTCTGCTATCACCCACAAGAAAAACCAATCTTCCTCCAGTGATTTGAAAAAACTTATCTTCGCTATGAGATATGTGAGCTGGTGCACCAGTGGAGGGTTGAATTGTTAAATTCATAACAGTCATAGGTGAGTTTTCACCACCTATCAGAATATCCGCTTCAATACCAGAAAAGGTGGCTTTTGCAATTGTGTTACATTTCGTACTTGGGAACGTGTATACTTCTTGTGTAGTCATTTTTGATGTTTCTATCTTTTTATTACAGCTTGCTACTAAGTAAGCTAGCGGTGGTATTATCATTTTGTATGTTGCAAACATCACTCTTTTTTCTTACAGATTTTTTACATCACCAGCAGCAATAAGCTGAGTGAAGACCGAGTGGCGCTTATTGCTGTCCTAGTGCATGTGATTGTAATGTGACTAACATCTCAATTTCATATAACACATAGGCATGCAGATTTTAGAGCATGCCACATCAGATATCTTTTGCTTGATTAATACACAGTTCAATCATTCTGGCAGACAATATTTTATGATTTCTAATAATGGTTGATTTATTCAAGGATCGTTGATGGCCTTCATGAACTATGATGTCTAATATCTCTGATTTTTTGGGGCTATCAGAGGGGGCAAAATATGTTTCATTCAGACCAAACTGTTTGCATAATTGTATGTTGGAGTCTAGGTAGTAAGTGTCTATGTACGACTTCAGCTTAGATAAAAACTCGGATGAGCACTTCGTCACTGGACTCATTTTAGAAGAAAGTAGTTCAATTACATCATTACTCTCATGAGGGCCTACCTCAAGGCCAAGGGTGACTGCATTGTTAATTGCTTCTATAACATCTTGATTGAAACTTACGTTGGAGATTTTCCGAGTTGAATTATCAGTTGTATGGCGAAGGGTTAATTCTGACTTTTCACAGAAATCTTGTATAAGTGTTATATCAGACTCTTTATTTGGAAGAACTCCACATTTAATCAAAGCGCCAGACTCGTGCGTAAGTTGTAAAATATTATTATATGAATTGTGCCAATTAAGGATGCTGTATCCGGAAAGTTGTCTAGCACTATAAAAATCATTTGCTATTGATGCTATAAGCTGCCTTTCAAGGCCAGTGAATACGGCAACATCTAGTTCTAATTCATCCAAAATATTTACGACCTCATTAACTCTTTCTAGTGAGCGAAAGAACCATTGCGAATAAGCTGAAATCAAAAAATCCGACTGTCTACGAGAATACCCAATAATAGATATTTCTGATGCTTTGTTCTTGGCTAAGAAACAAATGTTTTTAATTGCACGTGGACATTGGAATAAAGACTCCTGACTTAAGATAAGAGTATCACATCCACTTAAATTTTTTGATAATTGTTTAGTAAAGGAGGTAAGCACTAACTTATTTGGTTCTTCACAATTCAATGCTTTAATTTCCGATAGATCCATTAAGTTATATCGTGTGCTCTGAACACAAGGTTTTTTCTGGGTTGCAAAAAACTGCTGGACAGTTGAAGACCCACATTTACCTGGACCAACATGTAAAATTAGTTTTGCCATAATGATATGATTTTATTCTTTATGCTGCTACAATCATATGCTTTTGACACATAACGTATAGCTCACCTACACTAACAAGGATAGCGTGCGTGAATACTGGGTTACTGGTTATAATTATCATGAATCGAACTAAAACGGCGTGTTAGGTTTAAGTGCTGCATCTTCCATGAGAAGGCAGTTAATACTTATTGGCGATCTAATTATTTTACAAGGCTTGAGTCCATGGGGTTTAAGGATGGGAGCGTTAAGTAAAAAAATTCTACAAGAGGCTGGAAATTCATCTACAAAAAGATGATGAAAGTATCATATTGACCATTGACTAACTGGCAGCCATAGCAACGTTTGAGTTCAATCACGCCCTGCCGAGAACGTGCGTTGGGTCAAGGATGCATTCCTGAATATCCAGATTGATTCGAACTTTCGGCAGACAGGACGTTGATCGCCGACGACTTTTTAAATTTTTTTGATTTAAGTGTCCTGTTGCTGCGAGGCACCAGAGTAATTGATGTCAGCCAACTTTGCGATATCCTCATGCCAGCTACAAATATCTGACTGCTCGAACTTGGATAAATGATCATGTCCGCACGCACGCGCCAACACTTGCATGAGCTTAGTTGCGGAATCGAAAAACCGCGCGACCCGCTCCGCCGCTTGATCAACATTCACCAGCTTCCGCAACTCGGGGTCTTGCGTGGCAATTCCCGCTGGGCATTGATTCGTGTGGCAAATGCGGGCACCAATACAACCCACAGCCTGGATAGAAGCGTTGGCTAGCGCTATCCCATCGGCACCCAGTGCCAAGGCTTTCACAAAGTCCGCCGGTGTCCGAAGACCGCCGGTGATGATCAAGGTTACCCTGCCACTCGCTCCACGGCGATCCAGGTGACGGCGAGCTCGTGCCAATGCTGGTATCGTCGGAACGGAAATATTATCGCGGAAAATTAGCGGAGCAGCACCAGTTCCACCGCCTCTGCCGTCGAGAATAAGATAGTCGGCTGATGCTTCCAACGCGAAATCGATTGTTTGTTCCAGTCGGTTCGCCGATATCTTGAAGCCGATCGGGATACCACCACTGATCTCCCTGGCACGATCCGCAAAGCGGCGGAAATCTTCGACCGTTTCCAGATCCTCAAACCTCGATGGCGACACCGAGTCCTCTCCCGCTTCAATTCCACGCACTTCCGCAATTTTATCGGTGACCTTGCTCCCTGGGAGATGCCCTCCAGTTCCAGTCTTCGCCGCTTGACCACACTTGAAGTGGAAAGCCTGAACCTTGCGCAGCTGATCTTCCTCAAATCCGTGTTTTCCGGTTCCCAGTTCATAAAGGTAGCGGGCATTCGCTTCCTGTTCCTCGGGCAGTATCCCACCTTCCCCCGAGCAGATGCCAGTGCCAGCAAGCTCGGCACCTTTGGAAAGAGCGGTCTTTGTCTCTGGCGAGAGCGCCCCAAAGCTCATATCGGAAACAAACAGCGGGATGCCCAGACGCAACGGCTTCTTGGTCTCTGGGCCGATCACCAGTCCCGTGCCCACCTCGGCATCCTCCGCCAGTGGTCTCGGATCCAGCTGGGCGGTCATAATTTGAATCTTATCCCAAGATGGTAGCTCAGTCCGCGGCACGCCCATTGCGTCCACCACTCCATCAGATCCGATGTTTTCCAACCCCTCGCGGGCCAGTTTGTGAATCATTGCGACATGCGGTTCCAGCTTGGTGGACTTCGCTTCCTTGCTCTCGGTTTTCGGTTTGTAATCGTCCTCCCCGTGTTTCCAAACTTCGTCGTGTGTGCCATCGCAGAACGGCTTCATCTTGGAAGCTCCACAGCGACACAGAGCGTAGTGCTCACGCGACGCACCTTCGCCCCACTCCGTATTGTGCAGTTCGATCCCACCCTCAATCTCCAAAGGCCCGTCCTTCTTGAGCTTCATCACTTGTGGCCGATCCTGATCACGGAACTCCTTGTCACCACGGGCATAGCTCAGCGCACCTGAGGGGCACTTTCGCACCTTCTCCACTAATTCCTCGTCGGTAAACTCCCCTTCCTCCCTCCATTTATCAGGCATTCCTCTAGGGCAAAATCCAGCATGAGAGCAAATCGCCACATTCTCGTAAAATGTGATCGGGTCTCCTGGAAAAGTCAGCCGTTCGTCGTCTTTATTCTCCGGACGCTCATCGGTAAACCCGCAGGCGACATGTGCCCCATCACAAAACGGTTTGTTCTTCGACTGGCCACAGCGGCAAAGAGCCATCTGCTCCTCGGTTTCAATTTCGCCGTCCTCTCCTTCAAATTTTTTGAGGCCCTCTACGCGCAGCGGGCCGTTCTTAACTGGGACAATCGAGGGGTTATTAGAAATTTCCATATGAAAAGGGTAAGAAATTATTGGGTATACAGTTCCAGCATACTCAATCCGACCGAATCAATATACTCATGAGAAAGTAAAGTAAACCCGTCAAAAGTCAACGTTCAACACACCAACGGGGTCGGATCTGTGGTGCTGCATCTTCCATAAGAAGGCAGTTAATACTTAGTGGCAGAAATTCATTTTTTCAAGGTTTGAGTTAATAGAGCTTGGGTGTTGTTTTGTGGTAAATTGAAAAAGGGATTCGGGCTTCCATTCGCACTCGCTGACTTGCGATCACTTTGATGAAAAGCGAGTACTTTACTTACATTGGCGACAATGCTGTGCTACTCAATCTGCCTTCTCATCTAATCTTGTTAGGCATTTTTATTGGTTAAGTTATTGGATTTAGAATCTTCTTTCTATTCTTCTCCTCCAACATATTGAGTGATCATGAATATGTTTCCTTCTGGGTCGAAACGGAGGCTAAAATTATCAGCTCTCCTTCACGTTGCTCCGGTTCTTTGATTGAAGTAGCACCTGCTTTAATTGCTTGTGGTTTCATAGGCTTATATTTTTAGTCGAACGGTAATGATGACTCAAAAACACCACAAGAGTGAACTCCGATTTCTCCAAAAACTTTGATGCGGTAATTTTTGAGTCCACCTGCTTGTTCTCTAAACCCCCATTAGGACATCCCAACTGCTAACATTTTCTCTAGTCAAATTAAACTTGTAATTAAGGAATACAGGCTTCCCTCTCACTGTCATTTCTATTTTAATAATTTGAATTACATTTTCAGGAACATCTTTTCTATTATATGTAATAGTGTAAATGAGAGATTGCTTATTTGCCGAATTTACAGGGAAATCTATTTCATCTTCATGGCGACAATCAATTTTCTCGCCATCCTTGGTAAATAACTCATTGCTAATTTTTGTGATTTCGATTCCATCTTTTTCATTGAGGTATAGTAGAGAAATTTTAGAGTCCAATGCTGAAAAATCGTTAGGGTGGAAAATGCCCAAATGACTTAAGTAAATGTGAGGCTCATCGTATACTGTGCTTGATGATTTGTATGCCTCATCTTTATGGTAAGCGTATTTTTCAGGATAAATTAACTGAGGATCATCCTCTGGAATAGAATACATTATATAATTTGACTCGCAACTTACAAAGACGAGCGAAACTAGAGCGAGCAGCAAAATTTTCATTTTAAAGAGAACGTCAAAGGTCTGCCGCAGGCTACCGCCAGCGCCCCTTCGATTTCAAAGTTGAGGTTGTAATTGGCATAAGACTTTCGACTCGGAGCGGGTAGCCTGTTGATAGCACCCACTTCCATAAGAAGGCAATTAATACTTAGTGGCAGAAATTCATTTTTGCAAGGTTTGAGTTATTAGGGGTTGGTGGTTGTTTTGTGGTAAATTGAAACAGGGATTCGAGCTTCCATTCGCACTCGCTGGCTTGCGGTCACTTTGGTGAATAGCGAGTAGTTTACGTACATTGGCGACGATGCTGTGCTACTCAATCTGCCTTCTCATCTTATCTTGTTCGCTTTTTTTATGGTGCTGGAGGTAGTTGAGCATGAAGCCGAACTTACCCTTGGCGGCGATATTGCGCTCTTCGGAAACACCCTTCAACAGCTCTATGAGATCGGCGTCCCCTACTACAGCCGCCAAAGAGCAGTAGTTGCGAAACTCTCGACGGTTCTTCCCGGCAGCTACGTTCCAACAGACATTCCAGAGACGGACTCGGTCACTATTCTTAAGGACTGCTGTTTTGAGACCACGTATTAAACGCTCCTTTAGGTAGCCAGATCGATGATACCAAGGATCGGCCTCTAAATATACGATAGCTTCTTCGACCGCGTATGGAACCGATTCACGAAGGTCGGCCATGAATTCTTCACACCATAATCTATCAACCGGATGCTCATGAGTGTGCCAAGCATCTGCTGCCTCTTCCCACTCCTTATGTTCTTTCGGGCTTTGATTGCGGATGGCGGACATGACGTGCATCCTCCGATGAAGGTGAACCTTGATTCTCTCGGCGTCGCCTATCACCTCTCGAGTCAAGATATTCATTTCTCTAGCGAACGCCCAGCTCAGTGGGCAATTTGAGCGCAGCGAAGATTGTTCCGATGCAGCTGCTTGTTATATGATGGCCTAAACACCAGACCTTTCCCATTGTTTCTCAAATTCCGATGATTCAATTACATCGCCAACAAAATCAGAATACTTCATATTTGTATCTAGCCAAAATCCATAATTCTCTTCGCTAGGGCCCGCAAATAATGAGAGGCCTCTAGAATCGAAAGCAATTTCACGAGAAGGATTATTATCTTCATCAAATTCAAGCATCCACTCTTTTACCAAGTGCATTTTGCTTTCATATCCAGGGTTTGATTTTGGAATGAAAAATAACGCTGCCTCAAGAAATCTTTGGGGCAGATTTTTTTCTTTTTCCCAATCTGTGGCAAGTGTCGTTCTGAGATATTTCATCATCTGGTCTCACATAACTTTCAAAGACCTGCCACCTACTGCGGACGGCGCGATCTCGAAACTGGGTAAAAGGTGGTAGCGTTCATTCAGATTTAAAGTCCTCAGCGGCTGTAGGTTGGTCAGCACCCGCTTCCGTGAGAAAGGTAATCAATACTTATTGGCAAAAATTCATTTTGCAAGGTTTGAGTTATTAGGGGTTGGGGGTTGTTTTGTGGTAAATTAAAACAAGGAGTCGGGCTTCCATTTGCACTCGCTGATCTGGGAGGTAGTGCAAATTTGATCTAGGTTTTCAAGTTATCATTTGAGCGTCACGAAGATCTGGCCATTAGGGTCAAGAACACAGATGGCGTGCTTAAGGTCTCCTCATTCGATACCAATAGTTGCACCGGCAACAGCAATTGATGGGATGATAGATGTTTTCATGGCAGTAGTAGTTTACCATTGAGGAGCTGCGCTACTCAATCTGCCTTCTCATCTTATCTTGTTAGCTTTTCTTATTTCTTGGTTGTGGCCGGATTCAATCGACTAGGAATTGTGGCTTCTTGATCCATTCACGTTCCCACGCATCGCAGGCAAGAAACGAAATCAACTGCCAAAGTGAGGAAAAGGTAGAATAACAATACTTCCTCACCGTATCGGCATCGTAGTCTAGTAAGTTGAGAGACAAACAAGCGATCTTCTCAAATTCGGTGTCAATGATCCAGCCGTCGCCATCAGATTCTCCAGTCCATGAGCCGAACTGAATGAAACCAAGATCAGGCGAAACCTCGCATATCGGAGCATAATTACTCTGGTTGCTCCAAAACTCATCCAAACCCCAAATCGTGATAAGGTTTGATGCCAGTTCGGTGGGCTTAATGATGACTGAGAGGAAACCTTCGACACATGGAAATCGCGTCTGCCTCTTCGATCTTGCGGCAAACTGATCCAGAAAATTGCTGAGTTCCTCCTTGGATAGGCGACTATCGCACTGCTCCTTAAGACTTGGCTCAATCTTAGAGATGAGAGCCATCAGTTCCTCACCTGCGAGAACGCCGTCTTGATGTGAGAGTTCGTAAAATTCGGTCATTCTTTAGCTAACAGTATTAGATCACACACCCCTGCGTGATATCACGTAGTTCATTGCTGACAGGTATTAAGATGAGTAATTTCATGAAATTCTTTGAATATTAAGGGCTAGAGCCAGCTTCAAGCAAGTATGGAATCGGATTTTTGTTGTTTGTAAGTCTAAACTTTCCGAAAATACTAAGTAACTGATATGTGGATTGAATCCCAAAGTGCACCGAGTTAGTCTAGGATTTTGGTTAATAGTTTTTTATAGAATGATTTTGGGGTGGCAAAGCCAAGGTCTTTCCTTGGTCTAGAGTTAAGAGTATTTTGTATGGGGGGCATACAGAGAAAATGTAGAAAGCCCTATTCATTAAAGGAAATAGTATAAATGACATTAAAAAACGGCCTTGGGATAAACCAAGACCGTCTTATTCATGAATCTGATATGCAGCAGATGGTTTAGTTTGCTTCCGTAATCTTAAAGGACACAGCTGTTCCATCAAAGGAATCATCTACAAACCTAACAGCTCCACTGCTATTTACATTGAGTCGGTTTGCGCCTGCTGGGCCATCAGGCAAGGTGATGTAATAAGCACCATCAGCTGTTGTACTTGGCGTGAACTCATAATACGTCCAGCCTCCATTGCTTGATGTTGCGTCCATATCAGCATTGACAGTTGTGTCTGCGCGTAGTCTTGGAACTGAACCTCCATTTGAACGTTGTATATGCCAATGGCCGTTACCTTTAGCTACAAATTTCCAGCGTGTGTTAACTCCTTGGAATGATGTAGACTGTGTGTAAGCATCTTCAGAATTACCTGTCGCAGATACTCTTACGTTGCGGCTAACATTATCAATGTGGTATTCTTTATCTGGATCTGGAACGAAAGTATTAATAGAAACTCCATTTTGGTATAAATGGTTATCTAAACTCTCTAACATTGGAACGACCCATCCATAAAGTGTTGTAACAGATCTGTTATAAGAACCGTCCCATAGCATAGCTCCTCCTGATTCTAATGCTTCAAGTGTCCATTGGTTAAAATCATCTTGCTCCCAAGCTTGAGCTGGTCCGTATTTCCAAGCAGTTGTTGATAATTTAGAATGGAAGTTACCTACGATTTTATCATCCCAATCCCAGTTTCCGCCATCGTGAACATACCCGTCAGTTTCTGTCATGCGGGTTATGTGTCTGTAGTTAAGATTAAACTGATTACCTATTTTATTAGCGTGATTGTTATTTCCGCCGAATGCGTGGCCAAAGGTGAAATCCTCAAATCTAACTGCGTGGGCAAAAGGATAACTAGCGTAATTCAAAGTACTTCTAGAATTATTAAAAGCTACAGGGATAGCTGGATTGCCTGCATGCACAGCGTCAGCGTATGCTTGGTAAATTCGCTGTTCTTCGATGAGGCCACTTGTTGCATTGTCCCCATTTTGTCCCATGGTTCCACCGTCATCAAATATCCAACTACTGATATGCTGACCGTATCTTAATGCATGATCCTTCAGAATGAACTCTGCATAGCAGAACATATACTTTCTAAAAGGATATGTATTAGTCGCATCTTCATACTGCTGAGTCGTTCTGTTCCACACCCCAGTGTGATATGGCTGGCTATTAATAAATGCCTGCGCCTCTGAGTTTGTATCACACCACTCGAACCAGCGTTCCACCCATGCTAATTGGTCATCTGTATTAGAGCCAACGAAGTTCTCACAATTAGTATAAGCCTTAACATTAAAACCAGCATCGATCACCTTCAACATATCATCCATCACCTTATCTACATCTGGTTCTGCATGATTTAGGTTCCCCCACGTAGGGTTGAGTAAATCAATCGGGCTATCGTTACCATCAGCTCCTTCTAGAGCTAGTCTCTCCATTAGTTTGTGCGGGGCATTGTGCATCGCTGATTGAACTGCTCCTGAAGTAAAACTAACTCCAAAAGAATCTAATGTTTTTAAATGACTAACAGCATCCATTAAAGATACGTCGATACCAGATGACCAAGTTCCGCGTAACTTATCTGCACGTTCACCCGCAGCATAGTTCTTTCTCATAGAAATGGATTGTATAGATTTTCCACCTCCGTGATCATCTTGGGCATAAACTGCTAGATGATAAAATTTATCTAAATCAAAGTCTGTAATAACTCCAGAATCTTCGTAAACATCATTTATACGGTAAGTCCATGACCCTCCTATACCTATTTCAATGGTGACCTTTGTAGATTCTCCAGCAACGAACTGGGCATTCGTTCCCGATTGATCTAGAGAGATTACTTCGTTTCCGTCAGCGAAATTCATTCCGCGATTAGCAACGCCATTATCAGCTGTTATATTTACTCCGATGCTGTATACTGACGGATTCGCACTGAAGGGATTATAGCCTGTATAGTTATATAAGTTGGTTTCATCACTGATTAGCCCAAAAGAAAGATTATGCGCGGCTAAGTTACCAATTGATCCTGTCGTGTATTCCACAGTTATTACAAAGCCATCTTCAGATTGAATAGACTCCTCGGAATAGAGTAATGCTCTATTTCTAAAATGTGTGCCATTACTATCGTATACGAAGTTCTCTGCCTGGCTCGTCCACGTCGCTCCTGCTCTCATAGAAGTCACTATATATGGTGATGATTCATGTAGTATTTCTTGAGCGAGAGAAAAATTACATTGGGAGACAATCAGTGAGGCAGTGAATATATTAATCATCAATTTTTTCATGATCCTCATTAATTAAATTAATAATTTAAATTTTTCCAGCTTTTTTTATTAAATGTGCTATTATGAGATGGCAAAGCTGAGAATTTTTCTTGGTCTACTGTTGATAGTGTCTTGGACTTTTCGGTAGAGTGATGGATCCTCAGGGAGAGGCTTTAATTTAGGGGAAAACTCATTGCTGTGCCAAGGGCGGTAACGACGAAAGTGCCCTACCCTAGTCTGGTGAGCTAATACAAAACGCCTAGTTCATCAAAGAGCTGCTGTACTTTTTTCTCTGAGACTTTGACCTTTCTTGAGAAACTTGGTGCAAATTCGGCGACGCGCCACTCCATGAGAAGCCATCCACATTCCCAGAGTGCAGGCATGCTGGGGTCTTTTTTCCAGATGGTAAACCACGGATCCCAGTAGCGTTGAACGCGTTCACGTTTTTCATCGTCTTTGATCTGTGGAAGACTGTCGAGTCGCTTGAGGCGTTCTTCCATCGCGGTGAAATAACGGGAATAGTCAATCATGCGCTGATAACCAGCACGCCAGACGAAGCCCGCGCCAAGCAGCCAGCCAATTTCCTCCGATAAATCATCTGCCACAATGCCGAGATGGTGGTGATCACGGTTCTTTTCTATCCAGTCAGACACACGCCGATGGCTGTCTAGCATCGCCTCAAAGCCTTCAGACACCTTAGCAGCGCAGTCGTATAACTCGCCTTTACCACGAGCGGACCGATGCTGAAAATCTTCGGCATTTCTCGGTAAAGGTGCTGAGAGAGAGCCTTCGCATGCTAGTCTAAGCATGTCTTTCATCACCCCGCCCGCTTCTGAATCTGATCCTCCATCCATGAGAGGCAGCATCATTTTTGCCATCATGCCCATGGGAAACTTGCGCCGCACGTAGTCGACCTGGCTAGCTTGATCGATCATGAACAGTCGCACACAGCCAGCCCGGTGGCTCTCATCTGCCTCCGATCGACTCAAATAAGCGCGCATACCGACGGTGCCATCTGCCTCGCCCTCATCTACTAAAGCAGGAAAAACTCCGTCCTCTGCGATCTCGGGTATTTCGCCAAAATCCCAGCCCTCGCCCCCGGTCATCTCCCACTCTTCGTTAACCTGAATTTCTCGCCGCTGCCGCATCAGTCCACTCAGCTCCTCACGCATCAAGCTAACATCGTCGCCAAAGGCAAGTTCCTCACCTGCATCATTCCAGACCCGCAGTTTGGGACAGAGGTTTGCGGGAATTCGACTAAGATCAAACATCGTCTGCTCGATCGCGTGCCCTGTGCGCTGCGCTAAAAACTCAGCCAGTTCTAGCAGTAAGCTACGTGCAGGTTCCCAGCCGTCCCATTCTGCGATGAATGCCACCGCTGCCTCACGTCCCGGAGAGCAGGCTTGACGCTGGCTTTTAGGTAAAGAACGGATCAGCAAATACACTCTTTCCTCCAGTATGCCAGGCACGCCCCAGCCGAGTAAGAAATCAGGGAAAGCGACAATTTCATCGACGGCAATTTCAAAAACCACGCCATCGTCGCGTTCACCTGGAGTTTCATTATAAGTGATCTGGTAACTTTTCTCCCCATGACACACCTCATCTGGGAATGCCTGCATGTCCTCCACCTCGCCCCAGATGCAGTCCTGCACCGTGAGCATCAGCTGGTCTTCATTCTGAGCCGTAGTGCGCCATTTCTGAAATGCCTTTGCAGTGCAGATGTTCTTAGGAATCTTGTCGTAGAAGAAATCATACACGGCTTCATCCGACCAGAGTCCCCCTGCCCGCCTAAGCTTGTGCTCGTAGCTCTCCACCTCATCGCGCACCTCCGCGAGCCGATCGAGAAACTTGCCACGAGTCCTGAGTCCCTCACCGAGAATCGCCTCGCGAATAAACACCTGGTGCGCCTCTTCGGCATTCACATTGCCGTAGAAAACATTACGATTATCAACAATTTTAACACCACCACAAAGCACGGTTTCCTTGCCATAAACGGCTCCTTGGTGATCATCCCAGCGTGGTGAATGATAGCGGTGGCGGCACATATGCGGCAGCAGTTCCTCGATCCAGCGGACATCAATCTTCGACACCTTCCGCGCCCAAACGCGTGATGTTTCCACCAGCTCATAGCCCAGCACCCATTCGTGTTTCTTTTTGCCAAATAAGCCTGATCCCGGGAAAATAGCGAACTCGCGCCCGCCTGTGCTTTTGTACGATTTCTTTTCCTTATCCCAGAAGCCAAACTGCATCGGAATGCCCGACATGATAGATTTGTGAATCTCATCCTCATCGCCCCACTGACTCCGCTCCGAGGCTAATGGCTGAATCTTTACCTTCAGCGTGTCTCGAACGAGACGCGATAGTTCATTGATAATCTGATCCCACTCCATCACGCGGCGGAAGCTGAGGAAATTCACCTTGCAGTACTTCCGTAGCTGGTTGCGTTTAAAATTTCGTTTCTCGCGGAACTGGTTCACTGCCGACCAAATATGCAGCAATGTCATGAAGTCCGAGTTCTCATCGTTGAACTTCACATGCGCCTTGTCCGCCTCCGCTTGCTTCTCCTGCGGTCGCTCACGCACGTCCATCACGCTCATACCTCCTACGATGACCATCACGGCGTCAAGTACCTTGCGCTCACCAGCCTCAATAAGCATACGCCCTAGCCGAGGATCGAGTGGTAACCGAGCTAGCATGAACCCCACCTGCGTTAGATCGCCTTTTTTCTCCATCGCACCCACCTCTTCCAGTGTGCGGTGTCCCTCACTGATGGCCTTCGCCGATGGTGGGCTGAGAAAGGGAAACTCTCTCACATCGGGAAGTTTCAACGATTTCATCCTTAGGATAACACCTGCTAGTGAACTTCGGCGTATTTCTGGATCAGTATACTCGTCCGCTGTTTCCAGTGTTTCTTGATCGTAAAGTTTAATGCACACCCCATCCCGAACACGACCACATCGCCCCCGCCGCTGCCGCGCGCTCGCTTGGCTAATCTGCTCGATCTGTAGTCGCTGAATCTGCCGCGTAGGGTTCCAGCGGGAAACACGCGCCTGTCCTGTATCGATGACGTAGACGATCCCTGGAATCGTAACACTCGTCTCTGCCACATTAGTTGCCAGAACCACACGGCGATGAGGGCTATTGGTATCAAAAACTCGCTGCTGCTCATCGAGTCCTAAGCGGGCGAAAAGCGGCAGAATTTCCGTGCGCTGATAGCAACGCCCTTCGAGCACATCGGCACACTCGCGGATCTCACGCTCACCGGGAAGAAAAATAAGGACATCGCCTTCGGGATCAAGGTCCGTCACCCAGTCGACGCCACGAGCAATATGTTGATTAAGATCCTCCCCCTGACTTTGGGCTGGTAAAAAATGATCCTCTACAGGAAAGGTTCTACCTTCCACCGTTACTACGGGAGCATCACTGAAGTATTCGGAAAAGAGACCTGAGTCCATCGTCGCGGAGCTCACCACCACTCGCAAGTCCTTGCGCCGCTTAAGCAGGTTTTTAAGATAACCGAGTACAAAATCAATGTTCAAACTCCGCTCATGCGCTTCATCTATAATCAGCGTATCATACTGACGCAGATCCCTATCCCGCTGTGTTTCAGCGAGTAGAATACCGTCTGTCATAAACTTGATCGACGTATCCTGTTGCACGTGTTCCACAAATCGCACTTGATAGCCCACTCTATCGCCGAGAGCGGTTCCCATCTCCCCCGCCACACGTTTTGCCACCGTTACTGCAGCTAGCCTGCGCGGCTGCGTACATCCCACGCGTCCCGTCTGCCCTAGTTCACAAGCTAACTCATACGCCATCTTTGGCAGCTGTGTCGTTTTACCACTACCGGTCTCACCTACGACGATCACCACCTGATGCTTGCGCATCGCTTCCATAATTTCCTCGCGGCGCTGCGCCACAGGAAGGTCAGGGTATTTAATCTGAGGGAGTTTTACAGAGTTGTCGGACATCGCCCGCATGGAAGCAAGGAGCTGACTCATTGCCAAGCACGCTCTTACTTGATGCAGCATATATTTTCACAAAAAAAATAAGTCCTACGGTATATAAAGAAAGAAATAGGTTTTCACCCGCGTAGATACTCATATAATCTTTGAAGAAGAAAAACATTCTCCAAAATAACTTATCTATGAAAAAACTCTTTTACCTCTCAGCAAGTATTTTGCTCCCATTTTCTGGATCCATTGCTGCCGAGCGACCTAGTAAACCCAATGTGTTAGTCATACTCACAGACGACCTCGGTTGGCAGGATGTCGATTGCTATGACATTGATGATAAAAATGCTTACGTAAGCCCTAATATCGATGCCTTATCAAAAAAAGGAGTTCAGTTCTGGAGAGCCTATTCACCAGCACCAACCTGTGCACCTTCTCGCTGCGCCATTGTTAGTGGCGTGCACCCCGCTCGTGCACAGAAAACTCACATTAAAGGAGGCACACCTCCAAGTGCTATTTCCAAGAATTCTCGTATGATATCTCCTTGGTTTAGTGCTCGTACACCCGTTGGTGATTACACCATTGCTTCCGCGATGAAAGATCATGGTTACGTGACCGGGCATGTGGGCAAATGGCACATCTCCTATTCTGAGCCCAAAGCTCAAGATTTGGGTTTCGATGTTAGTCTTGGTAGCCGAATCTCTAAAGCCCTAATGAAAGACCGCTTAACAGATTTTGCTACTAAGGAGGCAAACGATCCTTACAAGCTAGACGCTAACGGTTTCCCCAAAAACCAAACTACTGATAACGCCCTTGGTTTCCTTGAGGAAAACAAAGCCAACCCATTCTTTCTCTATTATGCAACTTGGCTAGTACACGCGCCTATCCAAACCAGATCTGAAGTACTGCTCAATAAGTACGCTGATCAAATGGGTATCGACCCTAAAGATAAAACTTCATACTCAGGAAGTGTCGAAGGACAAATCAACCCTTTCTACGCCGCAATGGTCGAAGAACTCGATTACCATGTGGGCAGAGTTCTGGATTATTTGGAAAACACCGATGACCCTCGCTGGCCTGGGCACAAGTTAGTAGAAAACACCTATGTTATCTTCACATCGGACAATGGCGGAACTGAAGGGAAAAAGTATGAACGCTATACTGACAATTCACCGCTCGATATGGGCAAAACATCAATAAAGGAAGGCGGCACACGTGTACCACTTATCATCACTGGTCCCGACATTCCTAGAGGTGTTGAAACTAACGTGTTGGCAAATGGCTTGGACATTTATCCAACCGTTTTATCAATGGCAGGTGCGAAACAACCAAGCCAAAAAACTCTCGATGGCGCAGATCTATTCCCTTTACTCACGGAAAATCCCACCAGCGCTGAATTGGTTAAAACCAATGGATTAAAGACTCGTGACACCATGATGTGGCACTTCCCACATACAGCACTAGAAAGTGCTATCATCGTAGGCGACTACAAGCTCATTAAAAATTATGACACCGTCAATAATCCTAGTAAACAGCCCTTCGAACTTTATAAACTCTATGAGTCTAAAGGAGATACGTTAGTCCGTGCTGATATTGAGGAATCTAACAATATCGCTGAAGCTATGCCTGAAAAGACACAGGCAATGAATACCAAGCTGACAGAAATGCTCACCGAGATGGAAGCTAGCTACCCTTATTTTAATGCTATCTCTAAAGCGAACTTGCCTAATCAAGATCAAATCCCCACTATTTCAAAACATAACCTATCAAGCAACAAACTGATTGTTTCTTATATAACAAATGGTGCAGAGGTCTCTAAGGCCAATTTAATTTATACCACCATGGGTAAAAAATCAGGTTACCAAGAGTGGTTCCGTATGCCAATGGAGATAAACACGACAAAAGGGAAAGCCACTGTGACCCTTCCAAAAGGCAGCATCTATTGCTTCGTTAACCTCATCGACGAAAATAATTTTCTCGTCAGCTACCCTGAGATTCCTTCTCAAGACAATAGAAAAAAGAAATCTTCCGTCGCCGACTATGCCATTGTCATTTCTAAGGAGTAGAACTTGATCCCTCAAGGGAAAACGTTATCAATAGATTCATGCAAACGCTTTCCCTTCTCGAGAACAAATTCCCCACTTACGGTAGTATAAGCTTTTTTGAGCTCGCAGCAGACTACCCAGCTATCAGAGTGGTAAATGATTTTGCTTCGGCCACTATCGCGCTTCACGGCGCCCATGTGACTGACTACACGCCAAAAAGCTCTGAATCCGTTATTTTCACTAGTAGCAAAGCGATATACCGTGCAGGTAAAGCTATTCGTGGTGGCATTCCCATCTGCTGGCCTTGGTTTAATGCTCACCCCACGAACCATGATCTCCCAGCTCATGGCTACGCGCGTACCAGCTTCTGGGTACTAGAAAGTGTTAGCGAGCATAAGGCGGGTACAAGTTTGATCCTTAGCTTACCACCGAAAGGTGAAAGTGGTTTATCTGCCAGCTTAGAAATTCACATTGGAAAGTCGCTAAGCTTAACGCTGACAACCACCAATGACGGAGTTGCCCCAGAAACGTACAGTGAAGCTCTCCACTCTTACTTCTGCGTTGATGACAGCCGCCAAACTCTTGTTCACGGACTTGAGGGTTCCAGCTACATTGATACCGTTGGCACAGAGACCATTCGCACGCAAGATGGTGCTGTAGATTTTCCCGATGAAGTCGACCGTATCTATCTGAGTGATGTGCGCACGATCATTGAAGACAAATTATCGGCTAGACAAATTACCATTTCAAAAACAGGGAGTGACAGCACAATTGTCTGGAACCCTGGCATCAGTAAAGGTAGTGCGATGGCCGATCTTGATAGCTCAGAAATCTCAAAGTTCGTCTGTGTTGAATCGGGTAATGCTAGAGAACAGAGTATCACGTTAGCTCCAGGTGCATGTCATAGCATACACCTTCATATTAAGGCGTAGTCACCCAAACGCAGCCTAAAAAAAAGCCCCACTTCGTAGAGAAGCTGGGGCTTTAAAGTAATTGAAGCTGGTAAATTATACCTTTCTCTCACCATCTTGAGAACGGAGACGAATTGTCTTAGTAGCAAGATCATGGTGAGCTTCTACGAAGCGCACTGTCTTACTCTTGATTCTCATGAGTACAGAATGAGTAATCGCTTTTGTACCCGAAATATTAACGCCCTTAAGCAGTGGGCTGTCACTAATACCTGTAGCACAGAAAATAATATTATCGCCCTTCGCTAGGTCCTTAGAACGGAAAATAGTGTCAAAGCGGTCACCCCAACCTGCCTCAATCAATGACTGTCTTTCAGCTTCATCTTGTGGCCAGATTTTTGCTTGCTGTCCACCACCTAGGCAGCGGAGACCTGCTGCAGAGAGAACGCCTTCAGGTGAACCACCGATGCCAGCGTAGAGATCAATCTCAGAGTTCGGTAATGAAGGAGCCATAGCCGCAGTAATATCGCCATCGGCAATCATACGGAGCTTGCTGCCTAAGGAGCGAATCTCGTCAACAATGTATTGGTTACGAGGACGATCGAGAACCATGATAGTCACGTCTCTGACATTTTTGCCGAGAATCTTTGCAGTAGCCTTGATCACTTCTGAAATTGGAGCATCAACACTGATAGGTAGACTTGGATCAGCGATCCACGCCTTTCTGACAGCCTCTGGGTATGAGAGCTTATTCATGTAAAATGCAGGAATCTCCTGAAGTGCACATGCTTCGCCTTCTTCTGGAATTGCCGCTGCAATGCAGCTGATAGAGTTTGGCATACCTTTGGAAACGTTGGTTGTTCCATCCACTGGGTCAAGTGCGACATCAAAGCGAGGACTTCCCTCTGCCCAAGTACCTACTTTTTCACCAATAAATAGACCTGGAGCTTCGTCCTTAATGCCTTCACCAATGACTATCTCACCACGTATATCCATGAGATCAAACATACCACGAATAGCATCACAGGCATCGAAGTCAGCAGCCTCTTTATCACCACGACCCATCCAGTGCGAACTGTTTAAAGCAGCGTTCTCTGTTGCCCTTAAAAACTCTAACTCTAATACTCTTTCTTCGTCTTTCATAAATTGATATACCTGTTGTTGAGATAAGTATCTTTGATAAACACTCTGACTAAGTTTGACCAGCTAAACTTGACACTAAAAGCTGAAAACTAAAACCTTATCACTTAGAAAATAACAGATCACTCACAAAGGCTTCTTGTAAGTGTCACAGCGATTATGCCAGCCTGCGCGCCACCTCTCTTCAGAGCGAGCTGCGGGAGCATTCTTGATACGTCTATCGAGACAACGTTTCGCTGCTTGCGCAAACTCATTCGCAGCGGCTTGACCTCCAGGAACGGTGCGCATTTCCATCAGCACCCACAATAGGCCCCACCCCTGCGAATTATAGCGCTCGCTGGGACTCGTTCCATCACCTTTAAAATTCACGTAATCTATCAGGGCATATGTGCCATTCGAGGTACTCGCGACTTTATCATAATTCGCCTTGATACGCGCGCGCTGACTCGCTGGTGCTGCAGCTAAAACTTTTGCTAGTGCTGCGCGGCTCCGGTCCACGATAAAGTCAGTTTGTAAACCCACATTTCTAGCCAGATAGCTTCTAAGTTCGACAAGCTGAGGATTATTAAAGTCACGCAGAAACGCCGCTTTATTTTTCCATGGTGCGTGCCGCGTCGATTTCACCCATGCAGGCATCTCCTGCCCTCCACGTTGCATTGCATACTGCACAAACATGGGAAACGACTCCTTGTAAGGGCCATTAAAACCTGCTGGATACCAGATGAAGTGACCTATTCCCAGGGAAGGAAACTCCTCACCATCATTCCATTGCGTTAATCCCTCCAGAGTACCACCCGATTCATTTTGCCAAATTTTACGCCCAACCTTCTCCTTCGCCGCTGCCGAAAGTTGCAGTGTGCTCGAACCACTAATGTTCGCATTTACTTTGCTAGGAGGTGTGCTGGAAACTGGCTGACAGGCAGTGAGTGAACAGAGCCCCGAAAAAATGATCCAATGAAATGCCTTAGGATAAACTTGCATGATGCAGCTAAGGTACGCTCTATTAGCTTCACTCCAAGAAAAAATCTTATGCCCATCATTCTCAAATATTTGATTACCTCAGCATTAATCGTTATCATCTCAGAAGTAGCCAAACGAGCGGACAAATTAGGAGCGCTCATTGCAGCACTACCACTTGTCACCGTCTTGGCAATGACGTGGATGTTTTTTGAACTCAAAGGTGAACAGCAGACAGAAAAAATAGCCAACCACGCTTACTATACATTCTGGTATGTGATCCCCACCATGCCTATGTTTTTGCTCATTCCATGGCTTTTGCGTAAAGGCTGGCACTACGGTTGGACGATGCTGACCGCTAGTCTGATGACAGCTGTCCTCTTTATTCTCACTGCCTGGATCATGAAACGCTTTGGCGTAGATCTCATGTAATTTTTCAACTTTAAGTAGAAAGTACTCAACACTTAAACTCGACATCGACAGCTTACGATTCCAATCTAATTCTATGAGAGAAGCCACTGATCAAATTAAAGATTTCCTCCAGTTCATCGCGCTGCAGTTCATCGAACACCCTGATCAAGCGCAACTCAGAGTTGCAGAAGTCGATGATAACCGCATTAGCTTTCGACTCATTGTTGCCCAGACTGATGTCGCTATGCTCATTGGCCGCAATGGATTTACTGTCAGTGCCATTCGTAATGTTATAAAAGCCGCTGCAGCGAAACACGACATTCAAGTAAGCCTACTCATTCACTCCCACGAAGAGGAACGTCAACGAATGGCAGACCTCGAAGCGCGCGACGTCATCGAAGATGCCGATTCTTAAATGGACAAAGACGAGTTCAACAATATCTTAATTGACCTGTTCTTATGTTAGCTCGCAAAATCTTCATTACCCTCCGCCTCACTCTGCTTGTCAGTATAGGCATTATTCTCGGAGGACTCGTTGGAACTGTTTACTATTTTAATCAAACTGGGCTTAACCAGGAATGGCGAAAACGCATCGCGCTTGAGTTAGAAAACATCGGGATTATTGCCGACTTTGACAGCCTGCGCATTGATGCCACTAAGGGACTCGTGGCAGAAGGCTTACGTATATTTTCAGATACAGAGCGCACCAATGTCATCGCAAATCTAGAGCACCTCATCATCGATGTGGATAAAACTAAGCTCATGCGAGGAAAAATACAGGTGATGAATGTCTTACTCAAGCAAGCTGATATCGCCTTGCCTCTCGATAGAAATAATCCGGATAGTCAGCGCGTCACAATGAACAAAATCAGTGGCGAAATCTATCTTCCCAATAAAAACACCATCAATGCCAAAAACATTACCGGTGAGCTTGCAGGTATTAGGTTGGATATCGATGCTAATCTATGGGGAGCCAAGAACGAAGAGTCCACCCACCATAATCAAACCACCGAGGAGGAACGACTCGCCAGAACGAAGCTCATCAGCAGTATACTCCGTGAGATAGAAAAATGGCACTGGAATCCAAAGCACCCTCCGTTACTGAAAATTTACATGGAGGGCAACCTCAAGAAAACCGAGTCGGCACACGTAAATTTCTCCCTCACTGCACAGCAAATAGAGCGTAACGGCGTGAATATCCGCCATCTCCAAATCAAAGGTGACTACCATAACCAAAAGATCACCCTCGATGAAATCAGCTTCCAAGACAATCACGGTAAGCTGAACGCACAAGCTAACTATCACCCAGAACGAGGTACTGGTAAATTTAAAGCCACCTCGACCGTTCATCTCCAGATGCTAGTGAAAGAGCTCTTTGACATTGATTTCATGCAGCAGTTACTCTTTTCCACCCCCCCCGCAGTGGAATGCAGTGGCAGCATCACTTTGGGCGATTCACTTCACCCAAAAATCGCGCTCACTGGAGAAGCCGCTGTGGAAAACTTTCTCTTTCTAGGATCTCAGTTCACATCCCTCGAAACAAAATTTTCCCTTCAGGGGGAAAACCTTTTTCTCTCGGGTCTACGAGCAAAACAAGAACATGGAGAAATATCAGGACGTATGTTACTGGGAGACGAAACCATCCGTTACGAAGCTGTCTCGACACTCCCCCCCGTATCATACATACCCTTCATCAAAAACTCTCAGCTAGAAAATACGCTGAATAAGCTCACCCTTAGTCCCAAATCCAAAATTCATATTACGACTAAGGGTACCATGAATCGTCATGATCTCACCGAGTGGGCATCGACAGGCCATGCTGCGTTTGAAAATATCAGTTATATAAATATTCCCCTCAATAGCTTAAGCGGAGACTATTCACTTAATAATCTCTCAGCAGGCTACACAAATGTAAAAGCAGATTTTGATTACTCAGACTACTCACTACGCAAAGCCTACGGAGGCCCAGATTCAGCCAAAATAGCCGTCGATAGCGTCACAATAGACCGAGAGAAAAAACTCATCGAAATTAAAGCGATTAAAGGCACCGCGTGGCCTGCGCCCGTTGTGAGACTCTTTGCCAGCAAGGTTGCTAATCACATCGAGAAATATCGCTTTCACACCCCGCCTGTTATTCAGGCAAGTGGCGTTTTCGACTATAACAAAAACGCCCAAAACACCAATTTCACCATCGATGTGCAAAACTCCAAACCCATGGACTATCGCTTCCTCGGAGAATTCCTTAAATTGAATCGACTCAAAGCCAAGGTTAATATCAGCAACAGCCGAGTAGCTGTGACAGATCTCTCATTTGATACTCTTCAAGGAGACTGCGCTGGCAACATCGTCGTGAAAACAGCCAATAAACAAAATATACCTTACTCTGGTGACATCCAATGGAGACAGGTCCATCTCAAGGACCTCGGGTCTGTTTATGGTTTTAAAAATGCAGAACAAGGTCTGCTCACTGGGCGAATCGACTTCTCGGGAGCCAACGATGACGTCAGAGCATTCAATGCTACAGGTTCTCTTTCTCTAGAAAAAGGCAACCTCTTCTCAGTCCCCCTCCTCGGCCCCATCACACCACTCATCGGAGTCGTCTTAGGTGACAGAAATCCCTATGATGAAACTGCGGAAGACGCTTCATGCTCTTACGTCATTAAAAACGGTATCATTTACTCCAATGATTTCCTTGCCACCACCCGCTCCCTTAATTTTACTGGTGAAGGAAACATCGACCTTGCTAACAAAAACATCAATATGCTGGTCAGAATGAATGCTCGAGGACTCTTCAGTATTATTTTATTACCTCTCAAACCATTTATGGGCATGTTCCAGTTTCAAGGTACAGGCACATTTTCTGCCCCTGAATGGCATACCACGATGTTTACCAATCCCAAACGTGGCAAAAACGACCCCATTTTCCGAGTACCACCCAAGGCAGTAGTAATTGAGTGAAAATCACCAGATTTTGGTAAACTATTTTTCTCTAAAAAACTTCGAAACGCCTTATGCGGCAGATTTTAAGCAAAACCCCTCTTTCTTAAATGCCCCTGCTATCATACCGAGCCCACCAATCATAATAAGAGCTGGAAACCATAATGTATACCCTGCAGCCTTAGTGTCGTGCTCTAGAATAGCAAAACCCACCACATCCGGATTGACCCAAGCTGTGTGAGTGGAACTGGTGGTGTATTTTTCTAAACTTTCTTTCAGCCTGCGAGTATCTTTTGTCCATTTAGCACCACGGGGTGTGATTCTCTCCGAGATCATTTCTTTCCCATGAAAGCTATATTGGTAGCGTACTGACAGACTGTATTCTTTTGGCGAACCTTGCATTTGCCTCTCGGCTACCACTGAGCGAAGTATCACGGCCTCCACCTCTGGCCAGTTACGGCTCGCGCTAGCTTGTTGGTAGCTACGAACCATAAGCCACTCGAAAACACCACCGATGAGCAGTAACATGAGACCTATCAGACAAAGAAATAATTTGCCCGCAAGACGGTTCTCATGTTTACCACTCACTAATGTTTAAGGTACTACGCCTGTAAAAGTAATACAGAATCTACCACCTCATCATTAAGGTTCATATCAGTGATAACAACCAAAGGTGTCCCATCCTCTACAGCGTGCTCATCCTTGAGAATAGAAATAGCGAGAGGAATCGTGTTATCCTGACCGCCAGCAAAACTAATCTGACGAGCAATCACACCACGAGCAAAGTTCACCTTACGACAAGTAGCATCATCAGGGGCGAAAGCGTGAATCATTGCATGTGGCCGCATCATCGCTGTCTGAATAGGCATCACACCACGGCGAGTGAATACTACGATACGCGCATCTGGGATCGAATTCGCAAGCTTAACAGCAGACTTCATCGCCTTATGTCTATCTGTGGGAAGCTCAACCTTGACGCCGAGGCCCTCACCACCACTACGCTCAATACGGCGCGAGATACGATCGAGAAT
Source organism: Akkermansiaceae bacterium (assembly GCA_051252195.1). GTDB lineage: Bacteria > Verrucomicrobiota > Verrucomicrobiia > Verrucomicrobiales > Akkermansiaceae > Oceaniferula. The sequence goes on from JBPOGD010000004.1 coordinate 113,201, forward strand.
TTCCACACATTCTGTAGGATATTTACCCACACTAGTTTCTCCACTGAGCATCACAGAGTCAGCTTCCTCAAAAACGGCATTCGCTACATCAGTAACCTCTGCACGTGTAGGCAGCGGATTTTGAATCATAGATTCCAGCATGTGAGTTGCCACAATAACACGGGTCGACTTCAATAAACAGCGCTTCACAATCATCCGCTGAATAATCGGTAACTCCTCTACATTCACCTCAATCCCCAAATCACCGCGAGCCACCATAATGATATCACTCTCAATAATAATATCGTCGATATTTTTAACGGCCTCTTGGTCTTCAATTTTAGAGATGATATGTGCATTGCCACCATACTCAAGCATCGTGCTGCGTAGCTCACGCACGTGATCCGCATCGCGCACGAAAGAACCTGCAACAAAATCTACTTCGCATTCGCAAGCGACTTTCAAGTCACCATGATCTTTATCCGTCAAAGCTGGCAAATTCAACCGTGTACCCGGTAAGTTAATATGTCTACGGCTACCCATCGGCCCGTCCGTAAGCACATCACAGATAATATAATTTTCATGCTTTTCAGCAATCTTCATAAGCAAGTTACCATTATCAACGATCAATTTGTTCCCCACAGAAACATCAGCCATCAAGCCGCCATAATTAACCGTAGTCGATAGATCTATACTAGGCTCAGTGCCTTCTTTCCTAAACTCGACACGATCACCTTTAGTCAGGTTCAATGTACTTTCCACATCACCGGTACGAATAGATGGCCCCTGGAGGTCGAGCAGAATCCCTGTATGTTTTTTTAAACGTTTGGCAATCTCTCTGATACGAGGACATACGTCACGAACCCATTCGTGAGTGCCGTGGCTCATATTGAGACGGAAAACATCATTTCCAGCCAGTATAAGCTTTTCGAGCATCTCATTCGAGTCCGTGGCAGGTCCTAAAGTAGAAATAATGCAAGTCTTGCGAGTCATATTTGAGTGCATGGCGACAAACTAGCCAAAGACAGCGTCTTGACAATTTTCAAATGTTCAAAGAGACATAATAATCACCTCATTTCATCTATCAGCGAGAATCGAGGTCTGCAGAACCACCAATCACTTAAAACCGACACCCAATTCTCTAATAAATAAGATTATTTTCAGAAAACTACCGTTCATATCTTGACTATACCCTCTCGATATGGTTCAACTCCGCGCGTTGACCAACATCAACTCATAAACACAAGGACCTGTGGCTGAGTGGTCGAAAGCGCTCCCCTGCTAAGGGAGTATACCAGTGATGGTATCGAGAGTTCGAATCTCTCCGGGTCCGCCATTTTAACCTTTTGACTATCACGGTCAGAGGTGGACAAAATAGCCCCAAAACCTTGCTCTAAAGGGATTTGGGGCTTTTTGTTGGCAGAAATATATTTTTCAACTTTCTCAAGTAAACCACAGTTAGCTAGGTCTCTTAGCTTTGATGATGAAACGACTTATATTAGACCTGTTTTTGAAATTGTAAAAATTGTCTTAAGTCGAGACACGCTCAGATAGAAGCAGTGACTGCGAAGCTCGCTCTATTCTCCCGATCAGCTGATCCATTAATTATCTTTTCCTCCGCAGAAGTGAAGAGGCACCAAAGACAATTATTAATACTGCAGAAGAAGGCTCTGGTACACCAGTGACAACACCAGTGATGGTAGGAATACCACTAGCAGTACCTTCACCATCAATATCTTCACTAAGCGAACCTCCATCAATGAGGAGATTCCTTCCTGTTCCTACGTTATTACCCCCATTACGTAACGCCGCATATTCAAACTCAATGCTATTCGTGTTTTCTAATGAGTACACAAGACTTGCATTTCTCTGAGGCGCGGTAGTTATCGCTGCTAGGCCATCTTGGCCATTAACAGATCCCGCATTAACACCTATAAAACTAACAGAACCAAGGTTCGAAGTATCATCTACCACGAGGTTTGAGTTTTGAGTAATAGTATAAGTACCTGCTGTTAATAAGCGTACGTAATCATAAGTAAAAAATCCATTGGGGTTGGGATCTCCTGCATCAATATCGTAAAAAACCATGTCCCACTCATAATCTGTGGCACTTGTATAAGCTGTTGAGTAGCCATCTCCGATGGTGGAGTCCCATAGTGTTAAAGTAAATCTTCCTACATTCTCTATAGCCGATATATCTGTATTTCCTGTGGTAGATGTCATGTTCACCCTTACATCTCCATCAGCGCCAGTTCCTGTTATAGAGCCATGATTTGCGGGTGTTCCAGATACAAATGTTCCGTTATTGTTAGAAGTTAGTGTAGCATTAATACCTGTAGCGACTGATCCGTATTGAATTTCAAATGTGGTATCTCCAAACGTACTGCTAGATATAGAGCCAAAATCTAGAAAGATTTGAGCTCCAAAAGATGAAGCTGGATATAAAAGAATTAAAAAGTTTAAAAATATATTATGTCTCATGCTATCGTTCACAGTAACCTTTTTTTGTTAGATTGGTCAATGTTATAAATGTTAGATCGTTCAAAGTACCATTAAGAACAGGTTTTATGGAACACACCATCGAGCCACAGACGAAGCGATACCCCCCGCTCATGGCAAGACATACCCGTTCTTATTGAACCACTGAGGAATTTCATTCAGCCGATACTATACTTTCGAAGTTTGGCATTAATTATCGATGGCTTTCTATAGAGCAACGCTCTGTACGAATCTAACTTCTACCTGCCAGCGACAAGAATTTTGGTGTTAAATCACTACTCGCAGCAAGTGCTGCACTCGTCTCTCCTGTAGTAACAGTACGCAAGCAGACGCCGATAAGCACGTAAACTGAGACGGACAAAAAGAGCCCAGCTATCCTGGCAAAATGATTAGACTTTTTTCACAAACTCAGTTCTACCGCTAGCAATGGATTTGAAAATTGCCTCAATCACTAGATGATCACGTAGCCCCTCCACCCCGTCTACTTTCCACTCTTTGCCTTCGATAATTGCCTCAGAAAAATAATCCATTTGCACCTGAAAGTGATCAGTCTTCGGGAAATCTAACGAAATATTAGGATCGGACGTCCAGCCTGCTTGGCCACCAGTACCGAAACAGGGAGCCAAACCAAACTGTCCTTTTTCAGCGAATGCTGTTAAACGATTGTACCCTTTTAAATTGAAGCTCGCAAAAAGATTCGCGGTTTTTCCAGAAGGGAATTTCATGGTCCAGGTCACTGTTTCATCAACTTCTGCGAACTTCTCTCTGTCCGTCTTAGTCTCTACTGCACTCACCGACTCAGGCTCTTCATCAAAAATATAACGCGCAGCCTGAATCACATAAACCCCTACATCAAGTAACGCACCTCCCCCCATCTCCTTCTTCAGCCTCCAGCCATCTGTACCACGCATCTTAAAGCCAAAACCGGCGTCGATATGCTTTACTTCGCCAAAGACTTTCTCCTTGGCGAAGCGAATTAGCTCTTTGTGATGCGGCTCAAATTGCAGGCGATATGCAACGCCTAATTTCACACCAGCCTCATCACAAGCTGCAATCATGTCTTTACAATCTTCAGGTGAAACAGCCATCGGTTTCTCTACATAGACATGTTTCCCTGCCTTTGCCGCCCTGAGAGTGAATTCCCGGTGCATCGAATTTGGCAGAACGATGTAAACGACATCAATATCAGGATTGTCGATAATCTTATCAAAATCGTCATAATTGTAGATTCCGCTATCTTTCAACCCGTATTTCTTTTGCCACGCTTCCGCCTTTGCTGGTGTCCCTGTTACTATCCCCGCGAGACGAGAATACTTTGATTTTTGAAGAGCTGGCCCAATCTTACCTTCACTCAGGTTACTTAAGCCCACCAGTGCCCACCCCAATTTTTTACCGTCCTCATTTTTCACCTCCTCAATATCTTCGCCTTTCTCTTGGCCTCTTGCAACAGCGGCGGCAAAACCCGCACCAATAACAGTCTTCAAAAATGGACGGCGTGAGATCGAATTCTTAATCATTCTAACATCCATATACTAAACAATTTGCAAAACACGAAAATTATGAACTCCCTCTAAATTTCTCGAAACACATGCTTACCTGCAAACTAGATGTAACCTTTGGGTCGCTGACATTTAGTTCCCTTCTCTTATTTTACCCTGCTGATTTACCATGAGTATCCTAGCAACGATACGTTTGCTATTAAGAAGAAATTCTTTCGATAGACGTAACCTCCACACTATTAGGTATTAGAGTTGAAGTATCGCCAAACAATGACAGTAACGAAGTGAAGCATGACAAAAATGCTCTAACTAGCCGTCTGTGAGGAAGACATAGTGAAGTAAAAAATAATGTTTGATCCAATAACGTTCTCAGTTATCTATTTTCAGATCACCTCTAACTTTCATATAAAAAATATGGCCATAGCCCCAAATACACATGACCTAAAGGTCTGCACTTTAAAAACCAAGATCATCTTTTGTGCTTCAATTCTCAATGTATTGTTATCAACTGCTATGTCGCCATTGGTATTCGCTGAAAACTCGGTCAATTCTTCGAACGAGGAGGCTTTAAGTCTTAGTGATGGAACCCAGTTTGTACCACAAAGTCACTATCCTAAATTCAGTTGGGATACCGTACCCCTTTACTATATGTTTGGTGATAAAAACAAGCTATTGACTCCTGAGCAAGTCCGTTTCATCGCTGAGCGAACAGACTTTCTTTGTATCGAAAAGTCACATGGTTTAACTAAAGTAGGAGCAGCTGAGTTAGGTGCAAAGCATGAGGCTTCTGCCCTTAAAAAGATCAATCCAGATATCAAAGTACTCTTCTATTTTAACGCTGCCTATGCTTGGCCCTATACATCTTATAATGAGGTCTTCACAAAAAAGCTTATCGATAAAAACCCAAAATTTAAACAGTTTCTTATCAACAACCCTAAAACAGGCAGATTAGAAGAACGTTATGGAGCCTTTTGCTTTGATGTATTAAACGCTGACTTCCGAGATTGGTGGGTCGAGACAGTGGCAAAAGGTGTCAGAGAATCAGGCTGCGATGGCGCTTTTATTGACCAAATGCACGGTTCTGTGGCTTTGCGTGTGACGAAAGGAGCAAAGATTGAGAAAGCCATGGGAGACATGATGGCAGCCCTTAAGCTTAAGATGGGCAAAGATAAAATCTTACTCGCAAACAATGCCTATAATGATAATGCAAAATTTGTCTATCCCGTGAGCGATGCCATTATGTTTGAAAACTATGCGAGTTCAAAATCTAGCAAAGAAAGCTTGCTAGCCGAGTGGCAAGATATGAAGAAACATGCCAAGGATGGTAAAGTCTCTGTTTTCCGACTTGGGGTAGAGGGTACAGGAAGAAAGAATATCAAGCCCAATATGCCGGCTCTTGCAAAGAAACACGTAGAGTTCTCTCTAGCATGTTACCTCATTGGGGCTCAACCCTACTCATATTTCATGTATAGTTGGGGATGGAAGCTATCATCAGGTACACTTGTTGACTATCCAGAGTTTCACAAACCACTTGGTCCACCCAAGGGTGAAGCTCTAAGAACCTCTCCTGATGGCTGGGAATTTACCCGTGAGTATCAGCATGCGAGCGTTTGGGTAAACATCGAAAGCCGAGAAGCCAAAATCACTTGGAAATAAACATATCTTGGACAGGTAGATATGACCGCCAAAGCCATTATACTAAAGCACACCATAGAAATAACCAACCCTCTGACCATTGTAGCAAGAAGGTAATGTTAAGTTAACAACTACCTTATAAGCCACCATCTATAGCTTTCTAAGTTTCAAACCAATCATTGTCAGACTTGAGCCTTTTTTTAGATTTGGGAACTTTTCTTATGATCAGGTGAGAAATAGCTTCAGAATACACCTTCCAGCTTTTAAAAATCGCTGAAGTTTGCGAGATTGACACTTCGTGACCGAATACTACTTGAAACAAGATTGGCGAGGCATTTAAGACGAGCATTGTTGCCGCTAAGGCTTTGACTTGAAAACCCTTTAGAGAAACATCTGTCTAGATCAAGTTTTTACCTAAGGATACTTAACTTTTTTCGACGTATAATGTGCTTTTTTATTTATTTTTTTTCGCTTGTAAATAGTCAACCTGTACTCATTTTGTTAGTTTAATGAGTGAAGAAAGACTACCGCAAAAGGACAATATGGGAGTGCCCCCCCATGTTCTTTTCGATCAACTTCTAACCAACGAGCAGGATTTTCTGCATGCACTTATCCGCACTATTGGTGTCCCAGTTTCTGACGCCGCTGATGTTCTTCAGTCATCGAATATCTATCTCATTAAGAACGCAGACAAATTCATTCCTGGAACGAATTTCCGAGCTTGGTCTGCCAAGGTTGCCCGTTACCGTTGCCTTGGCTATTTTCGCTCACAGAAAATCCGCCCGATGGTAAACCTCTCCGAACAGGCGATAGATCTTATCGCTGAAGAAGCCTGCCACCAATACGACGAGACTGCAGATCAGTTAGCCAAACTTAAAAACTGCCTATCACAGCTTCCCTCCAAGCACTCCGACCTCATCCATGCCATCTACAATGAAGGACAAACCCTCAAAGACTATGCCAGCATCCAAAATAAATCTCACAGTGCAATCCGCAAAACCATTTCCCGCATCCGTCAAAGCCTAAAGGATTGTATCGAAAGTCTACAGCAGTAATACACTCTCAGATAACAGCGTAATCTTACTCAACGAATATAACATGTATTGCTTATATTATGTCACAATTCATCCAAAATCGTTCTAATTAGTCAGATGACCCCGCAGCAAACAGACCAACCCTCTCCAGAGTTCAAAGAACTCGTGCAGCGCGTGCTCGATAAAGAATCCAGTCTTGAGGACGTGGCCATACTCAATCGCACCCTTCCGCAATCTCCGGAGGCTCTCCGCTATTTCGTCAAGATGCGCATGATCCACTCTCATCTCTTGGATTTGATGGGCGGTGACTCATCCCAGTTAGTCTCCTTCCACGATGCTGCTGATACAGACTCCTGCGCCGACGCTCAAGGCCAAGCTTTAGCCTCACTATCCGACAGCCGAGCCCAATCTCGTTCATGGATCAAAAAAGTTGCCATCGCCTCTGCCGCACTCATTCTCTTTTCTCTCATCGCCCCTGGTATCTACCGCAAGATACTCTCTAAGAATGCCTACCAGATTGTCGCCATCTACAACACCAGTGAATTCGAGCGCGGAGATTGGGTAACGACTCAACAGTCTTACCATTTGACGGAAGGGTCCATCCAGCTCAACTCACCGGACGGCAACCATCTCACCATTCAGGCTCCTGCCAAATTCGCCATCGATTCTCAACAGAAAATCACCCTTACCGAAGGGCGAATCTGGGCCGAACTTGATGGCCCACCACTGGAGATTCATACTCCACAAGGCCTCGTCCAAGATCTTGGAACCATCTTCGGCATCGACCAATCATCACAAAAAATCACCCGCATCGACGTTCTCGACGGTAAAATCCAGCTCACGTCGCCATCTAAGAAGTCCACCACCGTGGCAAAAGGAAACGCTCTCATTTCCGAGTCCGGCCAGTGGCCACCAGTTGAGACCTACGCCGATGCTTCGCTTTACTCTTCCAACCTCCACAAGGCTATTGGAATCGCATTCAGCGACAACACCACCGACACTAACAGAATTATCTCCGAACGTCCCATGTCCACCCGCTGGACTGTAGCAGGCAGCTCAAGAGGCAAGGCTTCACTCAATCACTCCCCCGTCTCCATCAATTGGGTCTCTGGCGCATTGATCAGCGAGAGTCTTGCAGATTCCGTCACAGCCGCACTCTTTCGAACCCACCTCTATGGTGGTCGATGGAAAAGTGCCGACCAAAATATGGCTAAGTCTCTTGGTTTCATAGGTGAAATGGACGGAGGCATCGTCATCCGTATAGAAAATCTCAGAATATGGCTCGATCAAATTGGTGCCACCGGCTATCGCATCGAAGCATTACGTAATTCGGGTGTGCCAAATGTTCAATTCCTTCCCATTAGCGCACATCTCCCAGGAGACGTTTCTGCATTGGAAACACAAACGACAACTCCAGCCGATATTCTCTCTCCCAACTACCCCGAACCCGCTGATAACCACCCTGGTGGTAGATCCATCACGGCGTTCGAAAGCACCTTCAGCTCCGACACGCTAATACTCCATGTCCCAGCTGGTATCAGACGAGATCTACTCAATCGCTCCAATATTTCGGCCGTCCGTATCATCCCCAGATTCTAAAAATATAATAGTTTCACTTTCTTTGTCACACTTACTCCCAGTGAACTCTATAGTTGTATGACGATTCCTTTTAAAAGGGTTATCTTCATTAAAATACAAAAATATTATATGAAAAAACATATCTGCACATTACTTGTGGGCTCACTGGCGACTATCTCCGCGTCAGCTGCCACTCTTACTTACACTTTTGAAACCTCCGGAAATATTGACTCTTCTTCGGCTATCGATCCTGGGGCTGATTTAATACTAAATACTGCTGATGATTTCACGCAAATAACCGAAACTTATTCTGCACCCGATTCTAATAACTTTGGTGCTGGAGTCTCTGTGAGTGCTTTTTACATGGACAACCGTGATGCCGAATATTCAAGATTCACTGATACTGGGGGTGGTAGTGTTGCAGCTTCAGTTGGTAGCGGCGCTACTGATCTTTTAATGTCTTTCACTATTTCAATCGATAGCACCGTCTCATTGGATTTAACTAGTATCGTCTTCGATTCATCTGGCGTTTGGGCACGGAATGGTGCTGCTACTATGTTTGTAGACTTTCACACGACTGTTGGCGCCGTACAGGGTAGTACATCTACCTTCGACTGGAGTAATAGTGGTGTTCCCGACTATCAAGAAGACCCGAACAATTCCAACTCTGTTGATTTAAGTTCGCTGACAAACCTCACGAATACGTCTGTCACATTTACTTGGGAATTAGGCACCAACAAGAACAACACTTTCGCCAATATTTCTCAAAGCTTGGACGATATTACCCTAACAGGTATTGTAACACCTGTTCCTGAGCCGACCTCATTTGCTCTCCTTGGTCTCGGATTGACCGGCCTTCTTGCTCGCCGCCGCAGGGCATAATTTAGCTGAGATAAAGGCCTAATTTCATTAAGCCCGACGCGCTGTTTCTAGTGAGTCGGGCTTTTTTCTTCTTCAGCACACCACTTCAAATGAAAAACTCTATTTTCGCATTATATCCTATTCGTTCAGCTTCTTTAAACGCGGTTCTGATATTCCAAAAAATCAGAACGTTTTTGACTGGGTCTACCTTCATCTTAACAGCAGTAGCCGCTCAGACCGCAGAAATCGGATATACTTTTGAGACTCCCGGTAATATTTCAGGCACAACGAGCAATATCGTCTACACCGCACCCGATACGAACACGTTTGGCGCAGGAATCAGTGTGGGTAACCTCGTGTTGTCCGATGCAGACACACCAAGTGATCATTTCGGACGAATTGAAGATATTGGAGGGGGGTCGACTGAAGCAGCCTTAACAGCTCGAGCAGATCCGAGCACGATTTCTTTCACGATAACTATCGATGACACAGTCACTGTGGACCTCACTCAAGTTTCCTTTGATAATGCCTTCCGATTCACCAAAACAGGCAACTCGACCGTCGATTGGAGTTTTTCCACCAGTGTAGGAGGCACCTCCGGTAACGAAACATCAGGTGACTTCACCCACGATGGTGGTGACGATTACCAAAGCTCGGCCTCTGGTGATATTACTTTGACGGGCCTGACTGGGCTCACCAACACGACTGTGACTTTCACATGGGTATTAGACAGTACTCGATCTAATACCTTTGCTATCGCTGCCCTAGGACTAGATGACATTGAAATTATTGGTACTGCAATGGTAATCGATGATGGCTCTCCTACTATCCAGTCGTTTGAAGTAGATGATAAAAATGTTCCATCTGGCACGCCAGTCCTTTTGTCGTGGGACGTTTCAGATGCGGATACCATCACCGTAAGTGGAGTAGGAAGCGTAGGTGCAGCGGACTCAGCGACGGTATCGCCTTCTGTCGCTACAACATACACTCTAGTGGCGACTAATGAGATTGGTTCAACCCAGGCTGAGGTAGAGGTAAAGATCGGACCAGACAGCCCCAATATTTTACTAATTCTGGTGGATGACTGGGGAGTCACCGATTTATCGGTCCCCTTCGCTTATACCTCCTACGACGACAACGGCACGCCGCTAATTACCAACCTAAACATTCTCCATAAAACGCCGAACCTAGAGGCGCTGGCATCGACGGGGATGAAATTCACTCAGGCCTACGCGACCCCGAAGTGCAGCCCCAGCCGAGCGACCTTAATGACTGGTTACCACCCTGCGCGACATGGAATCACCTTTCATCTGGCTCATGTATTAGCTATTGGTAACGGCCCGAATAATTGGCGCTACAGAGGTTTTGACGCCACAGATGTCACTCTAGCACACATGCTGGCGCCGGCAGGTTATCGCTCAATTCATTGCGGAAAATGGCATTTGGGTGGGAGAAATGGGTATGCTCAGTATCCGACAGCCGTCGGTTTCGATGTCAATATCGCAGGCTCAAATTCTGGCCAACCTGCCCGTTATATCGCAGATGATACCGACGGTTTCTCACGTAATGACCGACCCATGCCAAATATGGATCATTATATCGGAACAGATATGTATCTAACCAAGGCTTTGACTATTGAGATGAATGGAGCGATAACAGATGCAGTAGAAGCTGAAATTCCTTTTTTTGGCAACATGTCGTATTACGGCGTCCATCGCCCTTACACAAGAAACCCTGACGCGATTGGTGACTATAGTAATGCTGATAGCACGAACCACGAGATCTTCGCTACCATGGTAGAAGCAATCGATGTTTCTCTCGGAGACATCACCAGCCAACTGGAGGACTTAGGTATTGCTGAAGAAACCCTCATCATCCACTTGGGAGATAACGGAAGCGAGTCGCCAGTTCACGGAGATCAGGCTTCCATTCCATTAGGCATCTTCAGTGATTTCCCTATGCGCGGGCAAAAAAATGATGGTTATCAAGGAGGGTCCCGTGTGCCTCTTATGATTTCATGGGCAAAGCCTGCCTCAAACCATCCTATGCAGCAGAGCCTCCCCATCACCGGTGGAAGCGTCGAGCATGATATCGTCGGCATCGAAGACATCGCCCCGACTATTTTGTCGGTTGTAGATGTGGAGCAACCGTTTATGGACGGGTATGACCTCAGTCCTTACCTTGTAGGTGAGGCAGGATCACATCGGCCTCAAAAATATTTACTGCACTATCCGAATGGCTCGTTTCCCAATGGGCAACTGAACTGGTATCGGGAGGGAGACTGGAAGCTTATGTATGGGTATGAGGAAGATCTTTTTCTGCTGTTTAATCTCGCTGACGACCCGACCGAGTCAAATAACTTGGCTTCCTCAGAACCTGAGCGTGTCGTCCAGATGGCGAGGGCAATGGCTAATGAGCTTGATTCGAAATGGGGAGATTTGGGCGAATTATGGCCTGTTATCCTCGGCACATACCCGCCACGACCTGGAACTAACGACACCTTCCTTCTTTCCTATAACGAGGATGGTCGAGACACAGTTGATAGTGACGGAGACGGGTTGGTTGACATGCTTGAAGATTTGGATGGAGATGGATTGGTCAGCTCGGGCGAAACGAGTGCAGACGATTCCGACACTGATAAAGATAATACCAACGATTATGCGGAGCTACGCCTGAACCTCAATCCGCTGGATCCCAATCTCTATTTTGCTACACATGTTTCCAGCCTCGATTTAAGCAATATCAGTCTTAGTTGGCCGTCCTCACCCGGACTCTTTTTCAATATTCTCACTAGCGATGACCTCTCTACTCCCACAAGCGATTGGACAATATTGATTCCCGGCGTTGAGGCAGACGGTTCGCTTTATGAAACCATTCAAGAAATCCCGATTGATGCTACAAGGAAGTTCTTCTCAATTGAGCTACTTCCAGAATAAAGCCACTAAAATCGCACCATCCATTACGCGACATACTACGAGTTCTATGTTCTAGTATGATCGCGAATGGCGATGGCAGATCTGATGGGAGATGTCTCCTTGCGTCGTATCACTACTTTGCTTTAAGAAGAACCACCCAATCCTTTTCAATGGAATTTGGCGGATTTCCAAGCGACACGCTTTTCGAACTTTCAATAACAGTAGCAGGTATCCCGTTAATTAATTTCCCTCCAGCACGCGGGTCATACCATTGCACTGAGAACTTCTGATCTTTAGCTGCGGATAAATCAACTTGGGCTTCTCCTCCGTTTTTCAAATAAAGTAAATAGGTTTTCCCTTCGTCCGCCATCGCCCAATTATCTGTTCCGACCAACAAATCATCGTTTGGTTTCATCGCAGCTATTTCCTTTGCGAGATTCTCATTCATGAACTTGGCAGCGTGACCCATAGCTATCCAGCAATCTTCGTACGATCGATAGTCGATGTGCTTTACATCATCCTTCCCCGCATAAAACTCCATGTGCCCTCCGGCTAAGGCGCCACCCCAAATCACTTCTTTCCGCAATGTATCCACCAGACCATCGAGTCTCTTACCAAACCAAGGCTCATCGATCGCAATCACCCAAGGATGTTCACTCTTGGCGCTCAAGTCATACCATTTCCTGACTTCATCATGATTACTGAGCACTTCGAGTTTTTTCTTCTTTCTTGGTTTGTTTAAATAGGTTTGCAAGCTTGGCCCTGTGATGTCTTGAAAGCCGATCAACTGAGGAAAGATATCGTCGAAAATTCCAGCGGGTCCGTTATGAACCGAAATATGATCGTTATAATAGGTTAATGCTCTCAGACGCTTGGCGAACTCCATTCTTTGCGAATGCGTATTCGCCTCTTGGAACTCTTTTCCCGGAGCTTGATTTTCCTCACCGATATTCCAAGTGATTGCCATATGATGGCCGAAACGCGCAATGAGTTCGCGATACAAGATCTTACGAGCCTTGGAAAACGTCCCTTCTCCATCTCTGGATTCCAAGTAGTTCGTGTTTTCAGATTCTGAGAGTTGGAAATGAACCATCAGACCCATTTTATCAAAGTGGGTAAAAAGCACCTCCCACTGAGCCAACTTGGATACATCGTAGATATCGATGTCATCGGCACCGATCCATGGCCATGCTTCCTGCCCATCACCATAGGCATTCATGCACAAGAAGTAATGAGCGTTCACACCGAGAGAAGAAAGGTAGTTGATTAATCCGATAATCCCCTTGCCTTTGCCATCTCCCCAAGTTGGATCACCCAACTTCCAGTCGATGATATTTGGCTCGTAGAGATCCTTTTCATGCCCGGGAGTTCCGTCAAACTCACCATACTCTAAGAGTACCTCGGGGCTATTCGCACCAAACTTAACAAAGTAGTCTCCGTCGGCAAAACGCAGGTAATGGTCGTTGACGTACTCCAGCTTCCCCTTACTGCGAAAATCTTTCCCCGATTTATCTTGGGAACCTATCCTAAACCCCCCGGTTTCACCGTCAGGTGCAGTCCCCTTATTTCCACCTGAGAGATCGGCCGCTACATTCTGGCCAGTTGCGAAACTTACACTGTAAGACCAGTCTCCTTCTTCCCCAGCCGTAAAACGTGCTTTCCATTGGTTTCCGCTAGTTGCAGAGCTATTAGCCGGATCTCCATCGGCATCAAAAAATCCGGGAACCTGGTATTTTTTCCCGCTTGGCGAGGTAAAGGTTACATCCAGTCGGTAGTTCCTAAATGTCTCGGAAGATTCCTCAACTTGGGGGCCATCAAGAACCACTTCGAGACGGTGCCACTTTTTCAAACTCCCGTCTATATTTCGCTCGCCTTCGATAACGCCAGCAAATGACGTTACAGTCACCGCTATATGTAAAAAAACGATCCATACCTTATCTATTTTAACTCTCTTCATACACGTCTTTAATTTTCAAATTACTCTGTTATTAGTGCCGATGATTCCATTCAGTATCCCTTCACTGCTTTACGAACCTGCTTCATAATATTTATGCACTCCGGATTCACAAACGGGGCATCTGCCGTTACATCTGGGGTCGTTGATAGATTAATAGTGATGGGCATATTCGCCTCGTCCGCCTTTTTGAAAATCTCGATGTATTTCTCAGTAGAAAACTGAGGTTTGCTCACAAACTTTCCATTGCGCGCGCGACTTGACCACGCGTCCATATAAAACCAAGCCGCTGAGGTTTGCCCCTCGAGTTGACCGTCTTCTTCAAACAGAAAGGCTGGTTGAATCTCCGGCACCCGACCGCTCCCGTCCGAAACAACCAGATCGCTGAAAGGAGTTAAATTCGGAAACAAATTCTGACTAAAACCTACCGGAGCATTGGGGTTACCCTCCTTAATCGCATTGGCGAGTCTCTCCCACGGCGGATCGAGCTGATAGATTTTCCATCCACTGTCATCGATATAACCGGCAGTCGTCGCTAAGTCTTCACCATACCGCAGACTCACCTCACGAAAGTGGGATTCCAAAAAGTCGAAATAGCCTGACGGGTCCGGCGTATCGCCACTGCCATACGTATCTCCATACAAATCCTCTATACCCGTATTAGGATTGTAATAAAGCATCAGACGAATGCCATGTTCGCCCAAAGCATCAATAAGCTCCCGGATCAAATCTCGCTCACAAGTGAAACCTCGTTTGATTTGGTCGATAGTTTTACTCGGTCCTGGCCAATGCTGCGTGCCATGCGCACAGGTGAAACACACCCATGATGCACCTGTTTCCACAACCTTTTCAACAAAAGCGTCAACGTCGAAGCTATCGACCAGCTTCTGATACTGATCTCCCAACTTTGGTCCGCCATTGAAAGGAACTGTTTGAGATGAAAAATGAACAAAAAATCCATACTTCCCATCCACCATCCATTGCACATCAGCTTTCATCGCCTTCGCACGTGCTTTAATGGCAACGAGGGCTTCAGGTCGTGTTAGTTCAATCGACCAGAGGGCAAAGGGATTGGTTTTCCCTTTAGCGTTCTTGATGCTATTCAAAGCATCCCGCTCGGCATAAGTTCTCTGAAAATCTACCAGCCGTAAACGAATGTGGTTAATTCCTTTCTTCAAAAGCAAATTCTGTTTTAGCGTGTGCCTTTGCACAAGTGGTCGGGTATTCCAGTTCGGCACATTGGCCTTCTCAGTAATTGTCGCTTGTCCTGCGCTGACCTCCAAAGTGGATTGAGCAAGAATCTCCTCTCGCCCTGTGTAGAGTAGAGCCACGCTATAAAGTGCCTCGTAAGGCGCGTCGACTTCCCAAGTCATTACATCGCCCTCAGTGAAGAACCCCCGTATAAACGCATCATTGACAACCGTCGGCGTTGGACGATCAGTAACATTTAGATTCCCTGATAGCTCCGCCCGAAATCCCATGATGGTTGTAATGTCGTCCGGTCTTAGTTCCCAAGTTCTAGGTGACCAATAGGGATGCATCTCATCTTGCTGCGAGCCTGCCACATCAGAGATAACCCACACATAGCTGATCAAAAGGAGAAATATCTGACCGAATTTGAGCTGAATCTTCATGATATTATATTTCTGTTTTTTGACGCAAAAAGGTTCTCTACTGCATGTCCGTGCGCAGGCCAACTTTAGACATATCAAAGGGGACAATACCTAACTTTAAGGCTGGCGAATCCGGCTTAAGGCGAAAGTCGCCATTCTCTGGATCGACGAACAGCGGATCTACCGCCAGACTATTGGCATCGACTCCTTCCTTCTGCATCTTATCCAGCGCTGTTTGGCTCAGCGCTGGGTTTCCGGCGCAGTAATAGATGTTCAAGTCTTTATCTCCATCCTTGGCCTTCGCCTCTCTGCTTTCAGTGAAGAAGGAAGCTTTTTTTCCAGGGTGATAGATGATGTTCCGCTTGATTGTACCGCTGGAGGAAGGACCCTCTGTCAGGCGCAGGTAGGATACAGGACTCCCCTTCTCCTGACGCGAGCTATCGAGGACATAGGCGATAATATTGTTCTCCGCACGGTTGTTTAGTTTCAGAATGAGCCCTTGTGAAGTGCATTTGTAGATCAGGTTCTCAGCAATGAGAGTATCCATCTGGCCACCATCCGTCCGGATCCCAGACTGGGCGCCGGTATGAGCGACGAGGTGGTGGATATAATTTCGACGAATAATGTTCCCTGCACCCGCTCCGCGAATGTAGATTCCGTTGCCATCACCCAGCTTTTCCATGGCATGGTGGATTTCATTGTATTCGATCAAATTGTCATGCGAGTGCAGGTAGGGACGGACGTCGTCGATCGTCGGATTTTTAGGCATCTTACCCACTTCATGCCTTCGAATTGAACGGCTGACTTCTCGTCCATTGCGATTAATAAATTTAGTCACCATGCCGCAAATGATCATTCCGGAGTAGTTCGTGTGATGAATGAGATTATTTGCCACACGATTTTCTCCACTCTGCCAAAGTAGAATACCAGGCGAATGCCAATAGATCTCTCCGACATGATGGATGTGATTGTTATAGACGAGATTCTTTCTGCTGACGTCTTTAGTACCAGGACCGTATCCACCGAGCATAATCCCCGTCCCTCCCATGTGCTCGATATGATTACCGGAGATCTTATTTTCTTGTCCATGCAGATCGACGCGAATCGCACCGCTACCACTATGAAGAAAGTGACACTGCTCAACGACGCAGTTCTCAGCACCACGGAGGCGAACCAAGGCGTTGTCCTTATCGACTACATCCCAATCGTGCTGCACCCCCGCATCGTCCTTATCGAAAAGATAGCGCTCACCATGTTTGAAGGTAAGTCCGCGGAAGCACAGGTTCTGCACTGGAATATCCTTCGCCCCCATTTCATCAATCTTGCCTTCAACGCGGATCAATTCATACAATTGCGGCGCCACGACGGGTGACTTGCCTCGCGGCCAGAGATAGAGCTTTCCTTCCTTTGTGTTGAGTGCCCATTCACCTGGCTCGTTGAGCTCGTCCACAACATTTTCAACCCAACACGAGTCACCAATGCTTTTCATGGCATAGCTTGCCTCAATCGAGGTACGTGCAATTCCTTTTTCCTCATCGACCGACTCCAGAGGAAGAATATTCACCATCCACTGATGGCTCGCACGAATCATAATTTCCACATCCTCGATATTCGGCCAATTCTTTAACTTTCCATGGGGAAACCGGAACTCGTCCAGACCTCGGCCCGCGCTTGTTCGGAACCCGGCTGAACGAGCTCGTGGCAGCAGCCCTTCGTCATCATAGAGCGTGTGAAAGCGACCGGAAACGTTCGCCACAAAGACCTTGCCCAGAGCCTCTTTCGGCAGCCCTACTAAATCACCGCTTACCTTTTCAAAACCCTTGATTTCAAGCCCGGAACTAAACACGGGCGTTTCGCCGGGATAGGCAGCATAAGTGATCGTCACATCGCCAGCCCCCGAATCCTCCAGACCAAATACCACGGTCTTATCCAACAGATAAGTACCACCGCGCACCAGTACAACGATGTCCGCCGATTTACTCTTTTTTAAATCCCGAACCGCATCACGCACACGCGTTAGCGTGGCAAAAGGTCCATCAGCACCTCCCTTATCGGGCTCTACCAAGGTTCCAGACCACGTGTCGGAGCCATCAGGTGACACATAGAAATCTGCCGTAAAGTCATCTGCTACAGCCTCAGCAACAACCACTTTTCCAATTAGCATCCCGCCAATCAGTAGACTTAATAGCATCTTAAAATTTGTATTCATTTTATATCCCTTTCTTTGTGAATGATTACTTGCCACGAATGGCTCTCCTGACCTCCTCCATCACTGCCATGCAGTCGGGATTGAAAATCGGATGCTCGTCGGTGACATCAGCAGTCATAATCAGATTAATCGTCACAGGGATGCCTTCTTCCGCCATGCTTTTGAAGAAGTCGACATACTCCTCTGTCGAATGAGCAGGGCCATCGCTGATTTCGCCATTCATCGGCTCTTTTGCATACCAACCTTCCTTATCCATCAAACACCACCAAGCTGGAATGACATCGCCAAACTGCTGTCCGGGGCCGTATAGCTGAGAATCATGCCGAGCTAACTTTTCCGCGCTATCCGTCACGCCTAACTCGCTTATAGGACTGACCATCGGTCCCCGATTAGTGCTCAATCCGACCACAGCCTTGGGGTTACCTGCTTTAATTGCACGAGCCCAAGCCTCCCAGTCAGGATTCAATGGATAGTCCCAAGCTAACGCGCCATCCACGTATCCAAAGCCCATCAGCTTATCACCATAGCGCAGACTACAATCACGTAGGATAGCCTCAATGTTATCGCTAAACCGTGTTGTACCCAGCTCATTAGCACCCACCGCCTCTCGCCATACTTTGGGATCATAGCCATTGTAGCCTGTGTGTAAGTAGAGCAGCGTGCGAATGCCCCGCTTATCGAGGCTGTAAATAATTTCGCCTAACAGGTCGCGCTCAGCAGTGCGACCTGGTGCAATCTTATCAAGGGCAGCATTCGGCCCTGGCCAATAAAACCCCTGATGCGTCGCGGTAAAAGTAACCCAAGCGGCACCTGTGCGCTCAATCGCGTCGGCAAAAACATCAACATCGAAGATTTTCACGGATTCCTGAAACCAGTCAGCTCGCGGTTTATCGCCCTTGAAGCCTTGACTCAAGGCAGACCAATGGACAAAAATACCGTATTTCCCATCAACCATCCAAGACGCATCACCGCGGATCTCCTTCGCTCTTTCGACCTGTCCGTCGCGAGCGGCAGCGGTTCCAAGTTCGATGGAAAACAGATGAAATTCCTCGGTCATCCCTTGTCCAAAGCGTAAGGACTCACCATCAGTACCCTTCGCTTTCTCTCCAATCAATTTTGTTGCATTCGGAAGACGAAAGACTACTTCCTGCTCCCCTGCCTTCAGAGATAATACGCCAGGCAACTCCTGCCGCCAAAAATAGGGTCGACCCGTCCAAGTCGGAACAATCGAAGCAGCTCTCAATACCGACTCACCTGAACTCACTTCCAGTTGTGTCTTTTTTTTGCCGCTAAAAAGAACACTCACCACATAGTCACCATCCTCGGGAACCACTACTTTCCAAGTCACTGTATCTTGAGGCGACTCAAATTCATGCACCACATTCCCACTCCGAAAGTGGTACTTCGCACTACCCTTAATCGAACCACGGGAGGCCACCATTGCGATCACTTGTTCTTGATTTAAAGCAAAGGCTTTTCCCGAAGGTACGTCTTCAGGCTCTGCATAAACATGTGCAGTGGCACCCATCAACGAAATGATCATAGCGAGCGCAAGGTTTCTACTGTGCACAGTCATGTTTTTTATCTTCATTTATAATATTAGAATTTTAGCTTCATTAAATTACAGTCCTGACTCTGTTGGAAACTTCCATCTACAACCTTCGCAAGTACAAGCCGCCATTACAATTGGGTAGATGATAAATGTAAATAAGCTTTTTAAATTCAACGCTCTGGTAAAGTCAGTTCGCTGAATTCTGGAGGTCTATCATTTAGTTATTTGTGGACGAATCCACATGCAATGCCCCCCGCCAGGAGCAATAACGACGGGAATAACATCTCCTTTTTTCGCGGTGATCTTTTTCACCTGATAAAGTTCACGATTCGTCTTTTGAGCCACCAGCTCGATCTTTTTCGCCTTAGCTTCGCGCTTATTCATAGGCCCAATGTATTTGTAATCCGCACCCGGCGCGTCTTCGTAAAGCGTTAGATCATAGGTAACGCCTTCCTCAAGGAAGTCGAAAGTCAGATTGGTTTTCCGGCCTGCTTCATTTGCAAGTGCGCCGACGAACCACTCGTCACCAGCTTGGCGAGCTAGTGTGATGTATTGCCCTATTTCCGCTTCGAGCGCGATGGTTTGATCCCAAGTCATCTGCAGTTTCGCAATAAACTCGAAAAGGTCGGACTTCCGTCGATACGCATCTGGAATATCTGGCAAGGTCACGAGACCACTGGGGTACACCATGCACTGTGCTACCTGAGAAACAACGGTCGATGGTAGCTGACGGTGACACTTTTCGCGCACAATAAAGGAATCAAGATCAAACATCCCGCAACTGCGATCCACGGGTCCAGCGATGCCAAAAGCGAACAGCCCGTTAATTACGCGACTAGGAGTTGCAGCGGGGCGCGTCCCGGAATCAAGCATGCTGTTTACGAATTCATAGGACATAACGTTAGGGTAAGTGCGATTCACCCCCGTAGGTTTCGACGCTTCATGCCTGATATACATTAGCTCATACTCAGCGCATTTTTTTACAATCCCGATATCGTGCTCAATTGCGCTACGACTTGATGAATCGGAGAAACCCTGTTTGATCCCTACGACCCCCCACTTTTGATATAGGCTCAAGGTAGCATCCACGTCAAATGCCTGGAGAGCTTTGGTATTGATATAAAGCCACATGCCAACACCTTTACTTTTCGCGTAGGCGCAGACTTTCTCGATATCGACATCGGGGATTGGCGTTTTTGGATCAGATGCTTTGCTGCGCTCTGGGCCATACCACTCCGCATCAATTAGAACAAATTCAACACCCACCTCTGCTGCAAAATCAATATAGCGGATGTAACTCTCGGTATTGATGTGATACTCAAAGCCGTCGTCAGCATACGCACCGTGGTTACGCCAATCCCACATGGTCACACCGGGCTTGATCCAAGAAGTATCTTCAATCTTTGAAGGTTCGTTTAAATTCAAAAGCAATGAAGACTCAATCAGTTGCCCCGGATTCTGTGTAATCGAAACGGTCCTCCAAGGAGTCACCCGCCCCCCAGAAGTTGCCACCTTACTGTTATAAGTCAGAGTCCTGTTGTTAAGCCGAACATCCGCTACATTTGATTGAATAACCGCTGCTTCGTGTACAGAGATGTAAGTTTCATCAGAAAGTTTTACGGTAAACGGGGTCTTGATGGTAGAAGGCTTATAATCGTAACGTGCGTTCCGGTTTGTCGATTCTTTACCCTCTTTTGCCGGTTCCCAAGTGTTGATATCAATCTCATCAGAAACAAGAACTGGCGTCAGCGGAAACCATGCTCTCGGCTCTTCAGAGACAAAGTTTATCTCAGTTGCCTCATGAGCATACGCTGCACTAAATTTTTGTCCTTCTGGAATCTCATAGCGGAAAGCTACACCATCATCATACGCGCGGAAAACCACCGTCTGTAAAGGTGCCTTACCCAGCTCGAGCTGGATTTCGTTAAAATAATTTCGGATTTGACTCTGGGAGCCCCAGACAGGCTTCCAGGTTTCATCAAATGAAGATTGAGAAGTCGCTATCAGTTCTAACGTGTCACTAGGCTTCGATGTGAGTCCCAAAGCAGAAGGGCTGATTATTTCCTCTTTGTTGAACTTTAGAGAATAGGTAAGCTTCCCGCTTTCCATCAGAAATGTGACTTCGATATCTCCCTTAGGAGAGTGCAAAATTTCTGCCGTACTCACACCGACACCCAGAAATACAAACACCCCTGCTAGAACAAACTTGAAACTCCTCATGTATACATAATACCGCCGAAAAATTTAGTTCTATCTCATTTTCTGCATGTTTGAGATTTTGCTCTTCCTACCTATTGGAAATAGGCGAATTGATTTCACTGCAAAAAATAAGCCGCTTTCTATCATGAACACATGAAACGGTATTAGAAAATTCTCAGAACCAACTCAGAATCTTTTAATACCGTTATTAAAATCTCCCTTTTTAGTTAGAGAGATAAGGTCACCGTGGCGCCTCCATGGCTTTCGCGTCCATCAGCCCGCACTGCAGTGACTTTCAAAGTCATTTGCTTGGCCTCTTTGAGATCAATTGCTTTGTAAAGGAAATCGGTGTCCGCGATATTTGAGTAGATCAATTCGTACCCTGATGCATTGCCCACTGCGCGGTAAAGATTGTATGATGCTGCATCAGCACTGCCAGTCCAAGAAAGCTTGATCTGATTTCCCGAAGTACCCTTTTTGCTCTCCAAGTTCGAAGGCGCAGTTACGGGAGTATAGACCGGAATTTCAGTGACCACGTAAGTTTGGCCCTTGCTTGTCTCGATACGGATCTGATCCGCACCTGTAGTAGCGAAGTCCACCTTCTCCCCCTTTACTGTCTTAATAACTGCCTTTGCAAGGTTAGGATATCTCAAGTCGAGCGTTCCACCCGCTTTGGATAAAACCTCTATCTGGCTGGCCTGGCGATCAGACCACTGTGCAGAGATCTCGAAGTTACCTCGTGCCAACAAGCCGCGATAGTTACCATCTGACCATTCCTTTGGCATCGCGGCCAAGGGAGTCACCACATGATCCTGACTCTGCATCAGCATTTCCACAACTCCAGCAGTAGCACCGTAGTTTCCGTCTGCCTGAAACAGTGGGCCACCTCGGTGGTCATTAAATAAATTGTGCAGGAAGTTTCCGCCCAACAGTTCCTTATAGTAGTTATACGCCTCTTCACCGTCGTGTACTCGTGCCAACATGGCAATCCGCTCTGCTCGCGCCCAGCCGATGTTAGTATTGCGTGTCCGCATCGTTAGACTGACCTTCGCAGCATCACGCCAAGCTGGCGTTTTATCGTTGATCAACTGTCCTGGGTATAAACCGAGCATCATAGAGGTATGTCGGTGATGAGGATCGCCGATTTCGCCGTAGAATTCCTCTTGGCGGAACTCTTTGACGTGTCCTGATTTACCAATATGGATAGGATCAAGAAGAGGAAGCTGCTTTTTGTATAAAGCCAGTCTGCTATCGGTACGACCTAAAATCTTCGCCGCAGTTAAAGTATTGTGGTGATTTTCATAAAACATCTGCTGGTCAAATGTGGTACCGAACGTATTTCTGAACTTCTGCTCAGGTGATGATGATGGGTTTGCTAACAGAACACCATCCATGTCTTTAACGAAACGAGAAACAAAATTCGCCTGGCCAGCAATCACGGGATACACCGTATCTGCCAGTAGAGCCTCATCACGAGTGTAGTCATAGTAGTCCCAGAACATCTGCCCAATCCAAGCACCTGTACCAAAGCCTGCAATAGGTGTCTTCCCAGGAACATCGTAAGGATTTGCCCAGAACGGACCTGACCAGCCGTTATCTCCATTGGGATCTAGCTCTGAAGGATTGTACTGCTTGATGTATTGATTAGCATACAGTTCCTGCCGAGGCTGAAAGGCATTGAAAAATCCTACGTAAGATTCAAATAACTCGGATAGGTTAGCACTGTGGACAGGAGCGAAGGCAAGCTGCACGTTCGTATCGTGGAGGTACTGAGAGGACCACGGTGGTCTTTCGTAAACATTCCAGATCCCCTGCAGATGTGGTGGAAGAGTGCCTGCTCTGGAAGAACAGATCAACATGTAGCGCCCATACTGAAACGCAAGTTCCTCAAGATAGCGGCTGGACTCACCGTCAGGGTAGGCATCAACCAGCTTGTCGGTAGTGATGTCTGGCTCAGCAGCTCCTAGATCAAGACTTACCCGGTCATAAAGTTCAGAGTAGTCGGCTTGGTGATTTGCAAGTAACTGATCATAGGATTTCGCAGCAGCATCAGTTGCGTAGCGGCTTACCTTTTCGTGAGGATCAGGAAATCCTGCAAGCTTTTTGGTAGGATCTTTGGTCAAAAACACCTTGGGGTCGAACTGATAGTTCGTTCCCACTGCAATGAGAATAAGCGCACTATCGGCATCAGAAACAGTAATGGTGCCCTCAGACTTGCGATTAGCTACCTTCATTGTCCCCCCCTGTGGAATGACCTTGAACTGACCTTCAAACTTGATGTTAAAGTAGCTCATGACACCAGAAAGCGTGATCGTGTCTCCTTTTGCAGCAACAGATCCAGATTTGCCTTCACCCAAGAACGGAATAGTAGGACGGAGTGTAAACGACAGCTTGCCCGCCTCAGATGCACTCAGGCGGATCGCCATCACCTTGTCAGGATAGCTGGTAAAATACTCTCTCGAATATTTCACGCCTTCCTGCTCATATGTCACGTAAGAGACACCTTCATTCAGGTTTAATTCTTGCCGATAGTTGCTTGTTTTCTTGTGGTCAAAATCAATGTAAACCTCAGAAAAATTATTCAAGCCTCTGCGCTTAAGTCCCCCATCTTTCCCCCAGTCGTAGAGGCTGTTCTCCGTAATTTGGATCCTATCTGTCTCCGTGCCACCAAATACGTTGACGCCCATATAGCCATTACCCATCGGGATGGAGCGGTTCACCCAGCCAGCATTGCTGTCAGGTGCAGGCTCATCGTACCATAGGCGAAGTGCCTTACCCGGCTGTTCCGAAATCAAATCAGAACTCGATTCGGCAGCTGAATTCCCAACAAAACCTGTAAAGCACAGCCCGACACACAAAATACGTTTTAAAACTTTCATATTATATTTCCACTTAGAGTCTCTCTATACGCAGATGCTGAATCATTACTTTCTATTTTCAACATCAATTTATTCACCACCAATGAAAGATGATAATCACCTGCTCTAGATATTCACTCCAGAAAAAACCTAATCCCCTATATTTGTCGACTGAAATCTATCGAAGGCCTGAGGACATCTAGTTTTCATTCGTTAGAGCCACGTGGTCATACGATTGATCACACAGTAGTCCTGATATTATTGTTAAAGCCATTGGTGTTATCAAAGACGGCATCATGATCAATCACGGCAGTCCAGGAGGGGTTAGTTCAAGCTGGAAGAAACATGATAATTAGTAACATATAACTCATAACGATTTCGGTCATCGTAGAATATCTTTAGCAAGAACTCAACTTACAGACCACCCCCTAACCGCAGACAAAAGAGAACCCGCTAAGCGGTTAAGCTGTAGCGGGTTAAAATGGTACGCAGACTGGGACTCGAACCCAGGACCAATTGGTTAAAAGCCAAGTGTTTTTCGTGTTTTCAAGGGGTGTGAGACGCTGAAAAGCCTATAAAATCGTTAAATTTGTCAAAAATAGATGGTTTTTTGGGCATTTTATTGGGCTTTTATTGGGCACCTATTTAAAGGTGTGGCTAGGTAGACGAGTTCGTAGTCTGAGACTTTGCGTTCTTGGCACTCGATATTGGCGTATATGCCTCGGCTCATTCTGAAGCCTGCTATGGTGCATTTTGCGGCGAATTGTTCTTGAGTCTATCTATTGATGATTGCCTCGTTTCTAAGAAATTGACAATTAGAGTGATTATCTTAAGTTGATATTGTGATAAACAAGGCGTTAGCACTCATACTGGCATTGCTGATTGGCAATCCATTGTGTTGTTGTGCCTTGGCGTTGCAGATTAGTGATGCAGATACGCCAGTTCATTCATGCTGTGCTCAACAGGCTGACCCTTCTAATGAGTCAGAGGAAGAAAAGAAGCCTTGTCAGTGTCCTTGTGACAAAGATGGTAAGGCTCTAAGTGAGACACATGAGAAAGTTGATGCTGCACCCGCGAAAAATTTAGATCCTCATCATGTTTGGCTTTTGGCCACAGAGGCTGATCTTTCTTTGCCACGTATTTCTACTGCGGCTGGCCATATTGCTAAGTGGCCTCCAGGTAGGTTGCCGATTCCTTCTATGGGCGAGCGTCTCGCCTCTCATTGTTCTTATTTGCTTTGATATACGGATGTTAGTGCCTCTAGAGCACTTACTAAACGTGCGATGATGTTCATCGCCGTTTTCTATTCTTGAACCCTATTTCTAGGAGTTCTTGTCTCAAAAATTAACGCAATCCAACCATTTAAGAATCATGAAATTATTTTATAAAACCACATTTGTTATCCTCGCGCCTCTTGCCTTTGTTTCCTGTAACAAAGAAAAATCCACTGAAGTTAACTCGTCTACTGAGTCTTCAGCGACAGAGTCCGCAACACCTTATTCTCTGACTACCTGTCTTGTTTCGGGTAAAAAGTTAGGCTCGATGGGTGACCCTTACGTCATTGTGCATGAGGGGCAGGAGATCAAGTTTTGCTGTGACGGCTGCGAGCCGACTTTCAAAAAAGATCCATCTAAGTATCTAGCAAAGATGAAGAGTGCTGCTGAGGCTAACTAGCCTTGTAACCTTAAACTGACCTATCGCTCTCTCCAGAGGGAGCGGTGGGTATACACATTATGAAGGTAACTCTCACAGCGTTTGTTGCAGTGGCTGTTTTGGCAGGCTGTTCTCCTAATTCATCAACGAATGATATTCCTATTGTCGAGGTTAAGGACAGTAATAGATCTTCGACGATTGGTAAACCAACGGCCTACTCGATTCCGGCACAAGCTGGGCCTGCGACTTTGACGGCGTTAGCTATTCGCCACAGTCCGAAGCTTCAAGCACTGCGCTATCGTGCAGAGCGCCTAGAACAGAAAGTGCCTCAAGCACAGTCTCTCCCAGATCCTATGGCTAATCTTGCTTTGGGTAATCTTCCAGAAACTGCGGCAGGTCAGGTGGATGCCGTAGTCGGGGTAAGTCAGAAAGTTCCTTTTCCTGGGAAACGGAAAGCTGCGAGTGCGGCTGCTATGCGTGAGGCGCTAGCTCTGCGATCTGATGCTGATGCCTACGAGCTTAAGCTGAGTGAGCTAGTTCGTAGTGCGTGGTGGGATTATTATTTAGCACGCACGAGCATCCGAATCAGTGGCGAGAGTAAAGACCTTCTCGGTATTGTGGAAGAAACTGTCGAGGCACAGGTAGCAGCAAACCAAAGCAGCCAAGCTGATCAACTGCGTGTTGCGAATGAGATTGCCAAGGTTGACCGTGATCTTGCTCAATCGCATGGTATCGAAAAAATTGCTAAGGCGCGTCTCAACTCACTTCTCAACCGACCAGCTGGAGCCAAGCTCCCATATCCATCGAGGAAGAGTGCGCCGAAGCTAGGGAACTTAGAATCTTTGCTACGTAATGCTGAGGCGAATCATCCAGAGGTTGTTTCCGCTTCTAACAAAGTTGCGGCGTTCAAACATCGTCTTCAGCGTGCGAAGCTGGAGAAATATCCTGATTTTACATTTGGCGTGCAAGGAGCCGCCGTGGGATCAAGCGGTATTGCACCATCGGCAAATGGACGGGATCAAATCTTCGGCACGCTTGGATTTAATATCCCACTTTGGCAGGAGCCGCGTCGAGCGATGATTAAAGAGGCAAGTGCTGGTATCGCTGAAACTAAAGCGCTTCTCGGTTCTACGCGGGCGGACTTACGTTACCGCATCGAGGATGCCTATTTCAGAGCGAAGACGGCTCGTGAAGTGTCTGAGTTGTTCCGCTCCCGTCTCATTCCAGATTCAAAGCAAGCCTATGAACTGACGCTCTCATCTTACGCAGTAGGCAACGACAGCTTCACCAATGTCATCGATACATGGAGGCAATGGCTGACCTATCAGCTTCAGTTTGCTCAAAACCAAGCTCAGCTAGGTAAGGCAGTCGCCACGCTGAATGCCGCTGCTGGTATCAAATAATTTAAAGTCATCCGACATACATCCCAAATCTAACAATCACTAATTCTATGAAGGCGAAAACTAAAAAGATTCTTCAATCGATCATTCAGAAACCTCGAAAATTACTCACCATTTTACTGCCGTTAGCTCTTTTTGGGGCTGGTTGGTGGTTTGGACTTCCAGATGCAGAGCCCGCAACAGATGTGGTCGCTGAAGAGAGTAATGAAGTCTGGACCTGCTCGATGCACCCGCAGATTCGTCAGCCTAATTTTGGAATTTGCCCTATTTGCGAGATGGATCTTATTGAGTTGCAGGATTCTGGCGAGGGTGGCATCCGCGAGATCTCAGTGAGTCCAGAGGCTTCTGCACTTCTCAACTTACAAGTCTCTCCAGTGATTCGTTCTACTGCTGCTGCGCAGGTTTCTCTCTTTGGTCGGATTGCTTATGATGAGCGACGTGTATCAACAATTACGTCAAGAATTGGTGGGCGTATTGATCGACTCTTCGTTGACTTCACAGGAGCGAGAGTGAGGAAAGGTGACCATTTAGCAGAAATTTATTCGCCAGAAATCTATGTCGCTCAGCGAGAGCTAATTCAGGCTACAAAGTCAGTTAAGAATCAGACAAGTTCGTCTGATATTGTTCGCAAGACACGAATGAGTTTACTCAATGCAGCTCGTGAAAAGCTCCGTCTTCTCGAACTCTCTGAAGACCAGATCGATGCCATTTCTCAGAAAACAGAACCCAGTGACCGGATTACCATTCGCTCTCCTCAAGACGGAATCGTGGTAGGCAAGTCAGTGAATCAGGGAACTTATGTGAAAACGGGAGATTCACTTTTTAAGGTCGCTGACCTTTCGGCTGTTTGGCTCATTATGGAGGCTTACGAGAGTGATTTGCCATGGCTGCGTTATGCCCAAGATATTTCCTTCACCGTGGAGGCGATGCCGGGCGAGGAATTTCATGGTCGGATCGCATTTATTGATCCTGATCTAGATCCAGTGACGCGAGTTGCCAAAGTTAGAGTGAATGTAGAAAACCCTAATCAAACACTGAAGCCAGGTATGTTTGCTAGTGCTCATGTGGAATCGCGGATCACAGGAAGTGGTAATGTGTTAGATCCGAGCCTGGAGGGTAAATGGATTAGCCCGATGCACCCAGAGATTATTAAAGACCGTCCAGGTAAGTGCGATATCTGTGGCATGGATTTAGTTCCCGCTGCTGAGTTGGGATTCATTTCACAGGCGGGTGAGTCTGAGTCACTTCCTTTGTTAATTCCCGCTTCTGCTGTGCTTCAGACAGGTGAAAGGTCAGTAGTCTATGTTCGTTTGCCTGAAAAAAATGAACCTACATTCGAGGGGCGTGAAATTGTTCTCGGGTCGAAAGTGGGAAAACAGTTCATTGTTGAAAACGGTCTTTCAGAAGGAGAGCTGGTTGTTTCTCAAGGTGCGTTCAAGCTGGACTCAGAGCTGCAAATCAAGGCGAAGCCATCCATGATGAATCCGAATGCTGGACTGGAAGAGCTGCCAGCGGACTCCGCGCCGGAAGAGCTATCTGGACAATGGGATCCAGTGCTTCGCTCACTGGCTCGACTCCAGAGTGCTAAAGATCCTGACTCAGCTGAAGAAGCTCTGGAGGGCATGGTATCGGCGATCAAAGCTGTCGATCAATCAGCTCTTCAGCCCGATACGCTTCAGCTATGGGGGGAGTTTTCAAATCGACTTCTCAATGGTCTTATCATCGCACAACGGAGGCTTCCGCAGGAAATTGAGCAGGCTTCACGCATTGCCACTCGCTCTACCGAGGAGGCAGGACGATATCTTGGGCTGTCTAGTCGGACTGAAATCCCCAATCAATCTGACCCTGCAATTGCTGAATCGCTTAAGCATCTCATCGATGCCTATTTACCGTTATCCAAAGCTTTGGCAGATGATGATCCAGAAAAAGCGAAGGCTGCTGCCAAGGAATTTGGAAGACACAGTAACATGTTTTCTCTCAAAGAGGATGCAGACTACCTCCAGCAGAATGCAAAGGATTTGGCAGCGATTGATGATATCGCGAAGCAACGTCTGGTTTTCCAAAATATCAGTAACCGTCTCATCGCGCTGATTCGTTCCCATGGGCTTGATGCAGTCGGGAGTGCTTATGTCGTCCATTGCCCGATGGTGTCCGATGGCAAAGGAGGAGACTGGATATCAAGAGTTGCTGAAGTGGTGAACCCTTACTTTGGTGACATGATGCTGAACTGTGGTTCGGTGACTGCCACGCTCTCACTTGGTGAGAAACAGCCACCTCCACCTAGCAAAGAGAAGATGCAGGACATGAAAGGTCATGATCATAGCCAATAATTATCTAATTTTTAAACGACTATGAAATCTCTTATACATTTCTGCCTGCACCAGAAGCTGGTGGTATTTCTTCTACTTACGTTTTTTATTGGTTGGGGGATCAAAGTGGCTCCTTTCGACTGGGATACGGGTGGTTACCCGCGTGATCCCGTCGCGGTGGATGCGATTCCTGACCTTGGCGATAATCAGCAAATTATTTTCACAGAATGGAATGGTCGCTCTCCTCAGGACGTGGAAGATCAGATTACTTACCCTCTAACTGTTGCTTTGTTAGGTGTTCCTGGAGTTCATGAAGTTCGCTCCTTTTCCATGTTTGGTTATTCCTACGTCTATCTGATTTTCGATGAGGATGTAGAGTTTTACTGGAGTAGAAGTCGAGTGTTGGAAAAGCTGAATTCGCTTCCTTCTAATCTTCTTCCAAGTGATGTCACACCGACTTTGGGCCCAGATGCTACGGCACTAGGTCAGGTGTTTTGGTATGTGCTGGAAGGGCGTGATCCACAGGGGAATCCGACGGGTGGATGGGATCTTGATGAGCTGCGGTCGATACAGGACTGGCAAGTGCGCTACGCTTTGCTCGCTGCAGACGGCGTGGCTGAGGTGGCTTCTGTCGGTGGTTATCAGCGGCAGTATCAGGTCGATGTAGATCCAGATGCACTTCGTGCTCACAATATCACTTTGGCTCAAGTTGCGAATGCGGTTCGTAAATCCAATCAAGAAATAGGTGCGCGAAATCTCGCGGTAAACGGCGTGGAATATTTCTTGCGTGGCACTGGCTATATAGAAAACGTCGAGGACATCGAGAAGGCGGTAGTTACAGTCCGTGATAATACTCCTATTACAGTTGCCGATGTAGCCTCAGTAAATCTAGGACCCGCAGCGCGGCGTGGGGTTCTGGATGTTAATGGTGCCGATGCTGCTGGCGGAGTTGTCGTTGCTCGCTATGGGACGAATCCGTTGTCGGCTATTAAATCAACGAAGCAAAAAGTAGCAGAACTTACGGAAGCTCTTCCTATCCGTCCTGTGATTGACTGGACGATGGTCACGCTCGATGAAGCAACCAGCTTTGCTGAGGGAAAAGGAATTAAAGAGCCGTTCTCCAATGGATCTGAACTGAATGAAGAAGCGTGGCTTTCTTTCTCACGTGAGGCTGATTGGCGGTCTTGGCCCGAGTGGTTTACCACGTCCAAGGTCACGGTAGTTCCTTTTTATGATCGATCTAAGCTTATCGGAGAAACGCTTAACACTCTCGATGATGCGCTTTATCAGCAGGTGCTTGTTACGATCATCGTAGTGGTGATCATGTTGCTGCATTTTCGAAGTAGTATCCTGATTTCGATGATGTTGCCGCTGGCTGTTCTTATCACATTTATTGCGATGAAGATATGGGGAGTGGATGCGAATATCGTCGCCTTGTCAGGTATCGCGATTGCTATCGGAACGGTGGTGGATGTTGGAATTGTGCTCACTGAAAATATTCTTAAACACCTTGATGAAGCTGATCCTGAAGAATCGAAGTCAGCGGTCATCTATCGCGGTGTCACTGAGGTGGCAGGAGCGGTGACGACTTCAGTAGCGACTACCGTGGTTAGTTTTCTCCCAGTATTCACGATGGTAGGTGAGGCGGGACGACTCTTTAAGCCACTGGCTTTCACCAAGTCGTTTGCCTTGATTGCATCGATCATTGTGGCACTTACGATTATCCCACCTGTAGCGCATATTCTCTTTGGATTTCGTTTTCCTCTGCTCAGGAAGTTTGCTTCGTGGAGAAGAAAGAAGGCTCTGAAAATCTTCTTTGTAGCTTTCAATATAATCGTCGCGCTATTTGTAACATGGTTGTTAGCCAAAGATTGGATGCCACTAGGCTTGGATCGATCAACTCTGATTAACCTTGTCTTCGTGTGTTTAGTGATCGGAGGATTGTTGATCCTGTTTAAAATATTCGAGCGTCTTTACGGAGGTATTTTGCAATGGTGCCTTAATCATAAAGCACTCTTTTTCTCAGCCCCCCTGCTCTTAGTAGTGATGGCGTTTAGCATTTGGTTAGGTTTCCCCAAGGTGTTTTCCTTCTTGCCTGAATCTGTTCAGAAAACAGCTCTCTATCAAGATGCAGCTGAGAAATTTCCTGGCCTTGGTGAAGAGTTTCGTCCAGCTCTTGATGAAGGATCGTTTCTCTTCATGCCTACGGTCGCGCCGCATGCTTCTATCGAGGAAGCTCAGGAAACGCTTAAGCAGCTTGATGCAGCCATTGCCTCGATTCCAGAGGTGGAGCGTGTTGTGGGTAAAATAGGAAGGGCTGAGACACCTCTCGATCCTGCTCCTCTCTCTATGATCGAGACAGTGATCAATTATGTTTCTGAATATAAAACGGATGAAAAAGGTAAAGTCCTCCGATTCAAAACTGATGAAGACGGAGATTACATTTATGAAAACGAAGCTTTGGTTTTGGATGAGGATGGAATGCCATTCAGACAGTGGCGTCCAGAGATTCAGTCGCCTGATGATATCTGGTCAGAAATTAGTCGAGTGACGCAGCTACCAGGTGTGACAGGTGCGCCGAAACTTCAGCCGATAGAGACACGTCTCGTGATGTTACGCACAGGTATGCGAGCACCGATGGGTATTAAAATCAAAGGACCTGATCTCAGGACGATTGAAGACTTCGGTCTAGAAATCGAGCAGCATCTGCGCAGTGGAATGATCGAGGGGCTCAATACAGCGACGGTGAATGCGGATCGTATTGTGGGTAAGCCTTATCTAGAAATCATCCCAGACCGAGATGCGGCATCACGATATGGACTAAACATTGCCGATGTTCATGACGCAATCCAGACAGCTATTGGCGGGAAGATGGTCGCGACATCTGTCGAGGGGCGCGAACGCTATATGGTGCAGGTTCGCTACATGCGGGAGAAGCGTGACTCGATTGAAGACTTAGATAAAATTCTCGTGACGGCACTGAATGGAGCGCAAGTGCCGCTTTCACAGTTGGCATCCATCAAGTATGTGCGAGGTCCTCAGAACATTAAAGCAGAGGACACTTTTCTCACTGGTTATGTCACTTTTGGAGCCGATGCAGGTTTCGCGGAAGTCGATGTGGTAGAGGCAGCGCAAGCTTATCTGAAGAAAATGGAATCGGAGGGTGCGCTATCACGACCTGCTGGTGTCCGTTACGAATTCGCAGGTAATTATCAATCTGCATTAGAGTCTAACAAAACTCTCATGTTCGCAGTGCCGCTTAGTCTGGGAGTGATTTTTATGATCCTCTATTTAGGTAATAAATCAGTGGCTGCTACTCTGATTGTTTTCTCAGGTGTTCTCGTGGCGTGGTCGGGAGGCTTCCTGATGTTGTGGCTTTATGGACAGCCAGGGTTTCTTGATTTCGAACTCTTCGGGCACAATGTTGGGCATCTCTTTAATGTTGGCCCCATCAATATATCGGTAGCCGTTTGGGTAGGTTTCTTAGCTCTATTTGGAATAGCGACTGATGATGGCGTCGTGATTTCGACCTATCTGAAACAGAAATTCGATGAGTTGGAACCTGCCTCAATCGCAGAGATGAGACAGGCAGCTTTAGAAGCTGGGAAACGTCGCGTGCGTCCTTGTTTGATGACAACGGCTACGACACTTCTCGCCCTGCTTCCTGTCCTCACTAGCACGGGGCGTGGCTCTGATCTCATGGTTCCCATGGCAATCCCGATCTTTGGAGGAATGTTTATCGAGCTTCTTACAATGTTTGTAGTGCCTGTCCTCTACTGCATGAATCGTGAGCGGAAGGCGTCCAGATCTTTGAACTGAAACGGATGAAAATTACTAAAAGAACAACAAAAAATCCATGAAGCATTCTAACAAAGATCATTCCTGTTGTGATAGTGCAAATCATGAGGTTGATCCAAAGCAGACTGAAGCAAAGCCAGGACAGTGGACTTGCCCGATGGATCCAGAGGTAGTCTCTGATAAACCTGGTGACTGTCCAAAGTGCGGTATGGCTCTGGAGCAGGTGCCTCGAATTCATGGTGTGACGCAGTATACTTGTCCGATGCACCCCGAGATCATCGAGGATTCGCCAGGCGATTGTCCAAAGTGTGGTATGCCACTAGAGCCGATGGATGTATCAGTAGATGATACTCATGCGCAGGAGGAGATTCGCAGTCTTTCGCGGAAATTCTGGATTGGATTGGTTTTAACAGTTCCTGTTTTTTTGCTGGCAATGGGTGGGATGATTCCGGCACTCGGGTTGGAGGATATCGTTCCTAAATCGGTTTCAAAATGGATCGAGCTAGTGCTCACTACGCCTGTCGTATTTTGGGCGGGTGGAATCTTCTTTGTGAAGGGCTGGAGGTCTATTGTGAACCGTAGTCTGAATATGTTTACCTTGATCATGATTGGTGTAGGGGCTGCTTATATCTTCAGTGCGATTGCTGTTTTCTTTCCGGGTATTTTCCCAGCCTCTTTTAAGATGCACGGCGAGGTTGGGCTCTACTTTGAAGCTGCCGCTGTCATCACTGTTCTTGTCTTACTCGGACAGTTACTTGAAGCGCGTGCGCGCAGTCAGACGGGACAGGCGATTAAGGCTTTGATGAATCTGGCAGCTAAGACTGCCCATCGCTTGCGCGACGGAGAGGAGGAAGAGGTGCCTATTGATCAACTTAAAGCAGGTGATTTATTACGTGTTCGTCCTGGGGAAAAAATCCCGATTGATGGCACGATCACAGAGGGCAAAAGTAATGTCGACGAATCGATGATCACTGGTGAACCCATCCCAGTAAGTAAGGGAGAGGGTGATGGAGTGATCGGCGCGACTGTTAATCAAACTGGAGCTTTCATCATGAAGGCGGAAAAAGTCGGTGGTAATACGTTGCTGTCACAGATCGTTCACATGGTGTCTGAGGCTCAGCGCAGTCGTGCTCCGATTCAGAAAATGGCTGACAAGATAGCAGGGTATTTCGTTCCTGCGGTTCTTTTGATAGCGGTGATGACCTTTATCTTATGGGCTATTTGGGGACCGGATCCAGCGATGGCCTTTGCCTTAGTGAATGCAGTAGCGGTGTTGATCATTGCTTGTCCATGTGCATTAGGTTTGGCGACTCCTATGTCGATTATGGTAGGGGTGGGACGTGCTGCCGAAGCTGGTATTTTGATCAAGAATGCCGAAGCTATCGAGACTGCTGAGAAAGTGGATACTCTGCTTACTGATAAAACAGGAACCCTAACAGAGGGTAAGCCTAATCTTACGAGTAAACTCGCAGTCGAGGGTTACGATACCAATAGTATGATCGCGCAAGCTGCTGCTTTAGAGGAAAGCTCTGAGCACCCTCTGGCTCGCGCCATCTTCGATACAGCAAAGGATGAAGGACTGGAGATTCCGGAGGCAAAGGATTTTCAATCGATCACTGGTGGAGGCGTTAGTGGTATCATTGATGGGCATACTATCCGCGTAGGGAAGAAAGGTTTTCTGGAAACGGAAGGCGTGACTTTTACTGAGGAGCTTGAGTTAGAAGCTACACGTCTTCAGAACGAAGCTCAAACCGTTGTATGGGTCTCAAGCGACAATCAGGCTGTAGGAATTATAGGTATTTCTGACCCGATTAAACAATCTAGTGCAGAGGCTATTAAGACCCTGCATG
Source organism: Akkermansiaceae bacterium (assembly GCA_051252195.1). GTDB lineage: Bacteria > Verrucomicrobiota > Verrucomicrobiia > Verrucomicrobiales > Akkermansiaceae > Oceaniferula. Next base: position 148,596 of record JBPOGD010000004.1, read on the forward strand.
AACTTGGTATCCGAGTCATCATGGGCACTGGGGATAATATTCACACCGCTGAAGCTGTCGGCAAAGCACTTGGTATTGATGAGATCCATGCTGGTCTCAGTCCTGCGGATAAAATTCAGATGGTTAAAGATTTGAAAGCCAAAGGTGCCGTCGTCGCTATGGCTGGAGATGGCATCAATGATGCACCTGCACTTGCTGAAGCCCAAGTTGGAGTCGCGATGGGAACTGGCACTGATGTTGCCATTGAGAGTGCCGCTATCACGCTCGTGAAAGGTGACCTTCAAGGCATCGTTAAAGCTATTGGTCTCAGTCGTGGTGTCATGAAAAACATTCGTCAGAATCTTTTCTTCGCCTTTGCTTATAATGCGCTTGGCATTCCGATCGCAGCTGGATTGCTCTATCCGTTTTTCGGCATCCTTCTTAGCCCGATGATTGCGGGAGCGGCTATGAGCTTCAGTTCGCTTTCGGTGATTTTGAATGCTTTGCGATTGAAGAAAATGAAATTGATCTAGATGTGGTTGTAATCCTCATCGTCCAACTTTTTGCTAAGGCGAAGTGCTACAAGTCCTTCTTTGGTTTCTTGTAGTAACTCATGCACAGTATTTAGATGATTTGGGTGGGAACGGCACCTTCAGTCTGAAGAGCCGAGAGCATGTTGCCTTCGAGCTGCTTAAGGCCTTTCATGACTGGAACTAGGTGATCTGGTGTGATCGCATCCCTATCGATGACCTCTTTGAGTTTTCTTCTAAGCTGAACAAGATCATCAAATGCATTGCTAAATCCTTTGTTGCTAGGGGCATTTTTTAGTTTGGAGGTAAGATCATTGACTCCAGTTATAATTGCCCCGATCTCGTTGATTTGAGTTGGATTTTCAAGTGGGGCAAGGCGACCGTTTCCAATGTGGTTAAGGTGGTCAAGGATGACCCGTATGGGTGTAACAAACTTCGAGCGGAGAAGAAGGGTTAGGACTGCCCAAATAATGACTCCGATAAAGAAGGTAGGGAGTATATGGTGGGTGAGTATTTCCTTATTATCGATTTCTCCAGAGGTTATGATTTCAAAAAGAGTGTAGATTATCATACCTGCGACAACTGCTATAAGTGATGATTTAGTGAGAGTCCAACCGAGGGATTTAGATAGTTGTGAAGTGGTTTTAGATTGCATTATTTGAGTGATGGTTTCTGTTTTGAGGTATTTTTTTGAGGAGCTAGGAGTCGGAGGGCATTTGCTATGACAAGGAGAGTGGCTCCGGTATCGGCAAGGATAGCAAGCCAGAGGCTAGTGTGACCTGTGAAAGCGAGAACCAGAAAGATGGCTTTTATTAAGAGTGCAAAGACAATATTGAATTTGATGATACCGAGGACGCGGCGACCTAGGTGTATAGCTTCGCTGATTTTTCCGAGGTTATCGGTCATGAGTGCCATATCGGCGGTTTCGATGGCAGTATCTGTTCCTGCTGCTCCCATAGCGATGCCTAGGCTTGAGGATGCCATTGCGGGGGCATCATTTACTCCATCACCGACCATGCCGACGTATTTGTATTTCTTTAGGAGTTCACGGACGTTTTCGATTTTTTGATCGGGAAGGAGGTCACCTTTCGCCTGATCGATTCCGGCTTCTTTGGCGATGGCGTCGACGGTGGTCTGATTGTCACCACTGAGCATGACAACTCGCTCGATGCCGACCGCATGGAGAGATGCGATGGCGGCTTTGGCGTCGTCACGAATGGTGTCACCCACAGCGATGATACCGAGGACGTCACCTGCACATCCATCGTGTGGCTTGTGTCCCACGACAACAACGGAAAGACCGTTGCTCTCGATCGCGTGCAGCCAGGATTCGAGTTCATCACTGCAAATTCCGAGTTCATGAGTGTAGCGATGATTGCCGACAAAGTAATGGTGTCCGTCGAGCGTGCCATCGGCTCCGCGTCCGGTTTGAGATTGGTAATTGGTAGCGGAAGTGAAGGTGATATTTTGTGCCTTCGCATAGTCAGTAATGGCAATCGCGATGGGGTGATTGGAATGGGTGTCGATGGCAGCAGCAATTTTGACGATCTCTTCGATACTCTGGTCTGCCAGGGGGATGACTTCAGTTACTTCTGGGAGGCCCCGCGTGATCGTGCCGGTTTTATCGACCGCGAGGGCGCGCAGTTTACCCACGATTTCAAGGTAGGCTCCGCCTTTGATTAAAACACCTTTTCGTGCCATGGCTGTTAGTCCAGAGACGACGGAGACAGGAGTAGAAATAACAAGCGCACATGGGCAGGCAATGACGAGGAGCACAAGGGCTCGGTAAAACCATGTCGACCAGTCACCCGTGACAGCACCAGGTATAAGGCACACGAAGACGGCTAGAATCATGATAATAGGAGTGTAGTATTTAGCAAAAGTATCTACAAAGCGCTCGGAGGGAGCTTTTTGTGATTGAGCGTCTTCAATGAGACGGATCATGCTGGAGAGGGTGGTCTCATTCGCCTTGCCAGTTACAGTAGCTTCCAATGAGCCTTCTCCATTGATCGTTCCAGCGAAAATTGGGTCACCGCTTTTTTTATCGACAGGGAGAGACTCTCCAGTGATAGGAGCCTGATTAATAGACGATGCACCAGCGGTCACCATTCCATCGAGAGGAACTTTGGCTCCAGATCTGATGATAATGGTTTCATTGGTGGTGACTTCGGAAAGTTCGACCTCAATGGCCTCACCGTTACGCTTCACTAAAGCAGTGAGAGGCGAAAGTTCCATTAAGGATTGAATAGCGCGACGAGCGCGAGAGACGCTATAGCTTTCTAATAGTTCGGAGAATGCAAAAAGAAAGGTCACGGCAGCCGCTTCTGCCCATTCTCCGATGATGATGGCTCCAATGACAGCGACAGTCATCAGAACATTCATATCAAAGCGCTTTTGCTTCAGAGTGCGAATTGCTTTAGGAACGATGAACCAGGCACCGATTATGATAGCAAAGCTAAAGGTGATTTCAGTTAGGTAGGAAGGAGTGGGATCAGTAAGCCAGCCAATCAGTAGGCCGATAGAAGTTAGCACACCAGAGGCTATCACACTGATGAGCTTGAAGTTTTTAAGTCTCGTTATTGGATCGGCGGTTTCACCTTCAGGTCGGGCTGCAAGGCCTGCTGACTTCAGAGCATCTATGAGAGCTGAGTCGGAGAGTTCCCCATCATGCTGGATGATTGCTTTTCCACTGAGGATACTTACCTTGACTTCACGGACGTGGCCTGTGTCTTTGAGAGCTGATTCGATGGCGGCTACTTCTTCGGAACAATCTACACCCCCCACTAACAGAGTAGTTCTAGCAGAAGTTTGGACTTCCATATTGAGAACTTTCGATGCCGAAGACTTCTCAGTTGAACCATGTTCGCCATCATGGGTGTCGTGTGAGTGATTATGTTTCATAGAAAAATAGTGGCAGGGAGTGCTTTTTTGCATCTCCCCGCCTGATATGATGTTTTTTCTGAGTTTTAGTGACCGTGATCTTTGTGATCGTCGTCACCTTCTGCGCCGTGATCGCAGGTGCAATTATATTCTGCAAAGTCGCAGGTAGGACAGTCGCTCATGTTAAGGTTGAACTTCTCACGCACCGTTTTCGCATCAGGAGTTACTTTGATTGAAACGACGGTTGGGTAGTCATTACCTTCGGGCAGCACGTTTGAAGAAACCAGCTTTCCGTCCTTCTTTTCCATTTTCATGGTCGTAGGCTTAGAGCGATCTCCGCAAATGATGGTGACTTTTTGATCCTTGACTGGGACTATTTTGCCATCGTCGTCCACGAAGGTAATCTGAACTTTGCGATCCTTTGTAACGAAGAATTCCGCATGAGGTTCGACCTCCATGATCATTCTCCCTTTGTTAGGGCCTTTTACGGCGTGCTCGCCGTTAGCATGTTCTGCATGATCGTGATCCTTCTCTTCGGCAAATGCCGCTGTAGGAACCATGGCTGCATAGAGGATTGTGGCGAGGATTGTCTTTGTTTTTAGTTTCATTTTATTTCTCGGTTTTGTTTTCTTAGTTAGAGTAGTCTTGAAAGACTACAGTTTAGTTAAGCCGCAGCACTGGCACCGCGATCAAGTGAGCGTTGAGCTGATTTGCGACAAAACTGGTAGAAGATGGCTGGAGTTACAACGAGCCCCAGCAAGGTAGCACTGATCAGTCCGCCAACGATGACGATAGCCACGGGATTCAGGATTTCCTTTCCTGGTTCATCTGCGGCAAGGACAAGCGGGATGAGCGCCACCCCAGCGGAAATGGCCGTCATGAGCACTGGAACGAGCCGTTCCTCTGTACCACGGATGACCATCTTCAAGGTGAATTCCTCACCCTCATGAGCCATAAGGTGGAGGTAGTGGGAAATCATCATGATGGAGTTCCGCGCCGCGATCCCCGAGATGGCGATGAAGCCTACTAGAGTGGCGATGCTGACATTGTCCAAAGTAAAGCGAGTGAGCAAAATCCCGCCGACAAGTGAGATCGGAATGTTCGTGAGAACCAGCATCACGAAGCTGAAACTCTTGAAAAAGCTGTAGAGCAGGAAGGCGATGACAAGTAGGATCACGGTGGACATGATAATAATCGTCCGCCTTGCTTCCTGCTGAGCCTGATACTCGCCCTCGAAAGAAATGGTGTAGCCTTCTGGTAGCGTAATCTCTTCGGATACTTTCATTTGCAGTTCCTCTACGACTTTGTTGAGGTCTGGTGTGGTCGGATTGATCGAAACGACAAAACGGCGCTGGGTGTTTTCTCTCAGGATGGTGTTGGGGCCATTGGCCTGGCGAATATCCGCGACATATTTGAGGGGAATGCGGTCACCACCGTGAGTGTCGATGTAGAGATTGCGCAGCTTCTCCGGATCTTCGCGCCACTCGGTAGGGAGTCGCACCACGAGGTCATAGACGCGCTGATTCTCATAAATTTCGGCTGCGTATCCGCCTCCGATGAGGTCTGAAAGTTCCTCATTGAGTTCGCCGGGCGTTACACCATATGCGGCGGCGCGGTCGCGATCAATTTCAATTCGCAGTTGGGGAACCGAGCCCTGTTGCTCTGTGCGAGCCTCTTCCATTCCAGGGATGCTTCTGGCTATGTCGACAATCCGATCACCGATAGTGCGCAACTCTACTAAGTCTGGACCGTAAATCTTTACCGCAACCTTGGCAGAAACACCGCTAAGCATATGACCAATACGGTCAGCGAGAGGAGTACTCAGAGCACTGAAGGTTCCCGGAATGGCGCGCATTGTATCGCGCACCTCTTGCATGACTTTATCGCGATTTTCCTGACCGTATTCATCGAAATCGAGCTCAAATTCTACGGTGGAGACAGGGACTACATGATCACCCCGTTCCGCACGTCCGAGACGATAGCCAACGGTTTTGACACCTTCGATTCTCAAGAGTAAATCTTGGGCGGTCAGCGAGACATTCCGCGTCGTTTTTAAGGAGGTTCCGGGAGCCATTGTGGTCGCGATGACGGCTGTGGGTTCACGGAAGGCGGGTAGGAAATTGCCTCCCATTTTAGTGAAAATAAATCCCGAGAACACGATCAAGCCGATGGTGAGTGCGAGGAGGAGAAGTGGCTGAGCGAGCGAAAAACGCAACAAGGTGCCACTGAAAACCTTCTTCAAGATCCTGACAAAGAAGCCGTCATCGTGACCTTTTCCTGGCTTGGGATTCAGTAGATAAGAACTGAGAACCGGAATGACGGTGAGCGACACGACGAAGGAAGCGGCCATGCTGATCATGGTCGCGACCGCGATGGGAGTGAAGAGCCGACCTTCCACGCCACTAAGAGCAATGAGCGGAAGGAAGACAAGGATGATGAGAATGGTAGCGTAAAGGATTGACGAACGAACCTCGGCAGATGCCAATGCTATCACTTCTAGCTTGGGCTTTGGTTCTGAGAGAACGGCATTTTCACGAAGGCGGCGGAAGACATTTTCAACATCGACGATAGCATCATCAACGACCATGCCGATGGCCACAGCGAGTCCGCCAAGGGTCATCGAGTTCACACTCATGCCTGCCAGATCAAAAACCAGAATGGTGATTCCCAAGGATAGTGGAATCGCGGTCAGGGTGATAATCGTGACGCGGAAATTAAAGAGGAAGAGAAAGAGAACAATGGATACCATGATGGCTCCATCGCGCAAAGCCTCCTTAAGATTTCCAATCGAAAGGTCTATGAAGTCACGCTGGCGGTAGATGGTGAGCATTTCCGCTCCTTCCGGCAGAGACTTTTCTAGCTCGGCCATGGCTTCTTCGACTTGCTCGGTGAGCTTGATGGCATCGAAGCCAGGGGACTTTCGGACACTGAGGACTACTCCAGAGTTTCCTAGCATTCCGTTTTCGTTCGGGGTATCGACAGCGGTTCCTACTCCGGCATCACCGCGCATCGGTTCGATGTCCCAAACAACTTTTGCAACATCCTTGAGACGGATGGCACGATCATCTTTGTATCTCACGATTGTCTTGGCGATCTCATCAAGGTCAGTAGTCATGGCGAGATTTCGCACCATGATTTCCTGATCCTGCTCGGTGAGAAATCCACCAGTGGTATTTTTCACTGAGCGTTCGGCAGCGGCATGGATTTCCTCAAAACTCACGCCGAGGGAGAGCATTTGGTTCGGGTTCGGTTGAACCTGAACCTGCTTTACTCCGCCGCCCATTGAGAGGACTTCTGCGATACCGGGGATCGACTGGATTCGGCGGGCGATGACCCAGTCGGCAGTGACGCGCAGATCTCGAACATCGGTTTTTCCAGTGGGATCTCGCAGTCCGATGAGCATGATATCCCCCATGAGCGAGCTGACGGGTGTCATGTAAGGAGTTATCCCTTCCGGCAAAATTTCCCCAGCACCTGTTAGGCGCTCTTGGACAAACTGGCGAGCCTTATAGATATCAGTTCCCCATTCGAATTCCACGATGATTAGGGAAAGGGAGATGTCATTGATGGTGCGGAGGCGGTCGACGCCAGTCACTCCCATGAGGGAGGCTTCCATGGGCACGGTGATGAGAGTTTCGACTTCCTCTGGGGCATAACCAGGAGCTTCAATCAGGATGGTGACAGTAGGCTTGGTCAGATCGGGTAGAACCTCGACAGGAAGCTCCAAGGTTTTCTTGATTCCTAGAAGGAGAAGCACCAAGGCAACTGAGAGAACGAGTGCTCGCTGAGCCAGCGAAAAGCGAATGAGTGTGTTCAGCATGACGTTTTAGGCGTTAGCAACTTTAGAGGTTTTCTTCCGGCGGATATTAGCCTGAAACGAAATGAGAAGGAGGATCGTGGCGGTAACTGCCCAGATTAGAATGGGCATGCTGACCCCCCCTTCTCCAGAATGTTCGTCGCTGTGCTCATCGCCTCCAGATTGAGCTTTCGCTTTGTCCTTGTCTGTCAGCTCAGAGCCGTCTTCGGCATGCTCGTGGCCGTGGGCGGCATCGAGTGCTTCTTTCAGCGATGGTCCGCCTCCTCCTCCAGCGAAGCTAAGAGCGTAGGAGCCATTTGTGACGACTTCATCGCCCGGGATAAGTCCGCTAATGACCTCAATGTAGAGATCGTTTTTAGCACCGAGTTGAAGTGGTGCCTTGATATATGCATTGTCCAAATCGAAGTCTTTCACAAAAACGACTCGGTTAGTCGGATCTCCCTGAACCGCGCTGCGGGGGATGGAAAGGACATCTTCACGGGAGTTGGTGATGACAGAAAACTCAGCTCGCATGCCCGGACGGATGACGTAGTCAGGGTTTTCCAATTCAAAGATGGCATCGATGGTGCTGGAGTTGCGGTCGGCCTCAGCTCCGAAGCGTAACAGTGTTCCCTCCATAGTTTTACCACCTACTGCCATCACGCGGACACGGGCCTTGGCTCCAGGCTTCAATTGTCCAGCCTCAGCCTCGGGAATTTTTGCTACGGCCCAGACCTTGCCAAGATCGACAACATCAAGTAATTCCTTATCTGGTTCGACTGGCTCACCGAGAGTGACATGACTTTTGAGAATCATTCCGCTGCTCCTCGCTTCTAAGGGTATCACCGGCGGAGGAGTGCCAGGCTGGCGACTCTCGACCTTGACGAGGACATCGCCCTTTTGAACCCGGTCACCTAAGAAGGCATTAATTTCAGTGACTCGCCCAGCGATGCGGGAACTGATGACAGATCGAGAATTAGGAAGAGCCTCGATTCGTCCGATGGCAAAGAAGATTTGCTCGAAGTTCCGCTCGGTCGCTTCATCAGTCTCAATTCTGAGATTCTTAACTCCCTGTTCCGAGAGAATAATGGTGTTAGCTGCGCGCTCGGTATCGATGGCGAGAAGAGGTAGTGTTAGATAGGCCAGAACGGCTTGGATGGTGTAAAATTTCATAAGTATAGAAGGTTGAGGTTTTTAGTGACCGAGCTGAGATTCGTAGGAAGCTCGGGTTTTGTGAAAATTCTTCAACGCTGTGATTCGTGAAGATTGAAGTTTAAGCATTTGCTCACGGCTTCGCAGAACGGTTTGAATATCAGTCAAGCCTTCGCGATAGGATTTTTCAGCGAGTTGAAATTGTTTAACCGCTTCTGGAATAAGGATTCCGTCGATTTCTTGAATGAGCTTGCCCCATTCTCTCATTTCTTCATTGCTAGCTTTGCTTTTGTGAAGGATCGTTTTTTCTAGAGCGGAAAGCTCCAGTTTTTTTCGATCTACACGTGCCTTGGCAGTTTCGATATTTCCTTCATTTTTGTTCCAGAAGGGAAGAGGGATAGTGATACCTATGCCGATAAATTTATTATTATCATATCCATTGGGAGCATCTTCAGCTCTTTCAACAGAGGCGAAACTATCAACCTCTATATCGTCATAGCGGCGTGATTTTTCTAGCGCGACTTCTTGGATTGCACCATCTATAGAATGTTTGGCGGCTCTTACGTCGCCACGACGATCAAGATCAATCGGGAGGTTTGCAGCTTTCATTTTTTCAAGGTTACCACCAATGAGAATTGACTCATTGAGGTCCATTCCTAGTAACGGTTTAATGATCCCGTTAAGGGCTTTTTCTTCGGCGTCTAGTTCACGAAGCTCAGTCGTGATTTGAAGATTCTGAAGACGGGTTTGTCCAGAATCGATGATTGAGATTTCACCCTTAGCAACGAGAGTTTTAAGAGAATCAGTAAACTCCTCTGATAACTTGATTTGTTTTTTGAGTAGCTTACGACGCTCATATATTGCAAGAAACTCTATGAGGGCTTGTCTAGCGTCTGCAATCAGCTTCCGCTCCATATCATTGACTTCTGCGGTTGCGGTCTGGAGTTGTATCTTACCAATCGATTTTTCTAAACGAAGCCGATCGGTGATTGGGAATTTTTGTGAGAATCCGACCGCTAGAGAACGTTCTTGAAATTGAATATCGTGGGACGATTCTATTCTCAGGTCAGGGTTAGAAAGCCTTCCAGCTTGTTTCATTTTTCCCGCCGCTTCGTTGATGCGGTAACGAGCGGCCTTGAGATCAGGGTTTTGGTGCCTGATTCTGTCAGGAAGTGATTGGTAGCTGATAAAAAGAGCAGCTTCTGCTGCACAGTGAAGGGACGAAGCTGCTATGCAGCACACGACGTAAAATCGTAGTTTAGTAATAATCATATAGGTAATCTGGTTGGAACTAGCTCAATAAAGACAGAGTTAGAAGAAGCTGAAAAATCAGCGATAAGAGTACAATTCTCTTAAGGAAGAAAAGTAGGATCAGCTCTAAAAGGTGAGCTGAAAGGATTAAACCAGATTGGGACCTCTTACGGATATCGCAGAGGTAGTCACAATACGTGACGATGATAAATTAGTGCCCATCTCAGGAGGCACAGGAGGAAGAAGAACGAGAGACTCTTTGGCAGAGAGAAGACAGTTAGTGTGGAGGAAAATATTACTCCAAATTTGATTAAGGTAGATAACAAAGAACGATGTAGGAACTTCGAGATCAAGAGAGCTTACGGTGAATCCAGATTTAACAAGGTCGCAAGTTGCACAATTTCTTACAGGATCTTCACTATTTTCATCATGACTATCTTCACTCTCGTGATCGTGGTCTAGATGTTCAACTGGAGCACAGCAGGCAAGCGAAGATTGATCTAACAAGCCACTAACGTCCGCCCAGCACCTCGCAAATGAAGTAATGAATAACAAAAGTAAAAAAGTAGCTCTGAATGCACGCATTAGATAGTTGTAATTAATATCCGTTTTCAGAATAGTCAAGTTTATATGTGCTCACTCGGAATACTCTGGCTAGATAGACGAACTCGTAGTCTGAGACTTTGCGTTCTTGGCACTCAATGTTGGCGTAAACTCTTCGGCTCATTCTGAAACCTGCGATGGTGCATTTCGTGGCGACTTGTTCTTGAGTCCATCACTTTTTGTTTCTTAGTTCATATATTTGATCCAGCTCTTAAGGAAAGAGTCAGCCTAATATTCTTCAAGTTCGCTTGTGTGGAGTATCTTCCTGTAAACTTTTATTTTTTAAGGAAGAATCCGCCTCAAATTGATTTTGTTTTTTGGCGTCTTTGATAATTTGAATGCCACCTCGCAGGACAAGAATCGTGATGACCATTCCGATGATCAAATCTGGCCATCGTGAATCTGTGAAATAGATCAGGATACTGGCTAAGATAACACCGAGATTGGCAAGGACATCATTCTTGGAAAAAATGTAGCTTGCTCGCATATGCACTTCGCCTTCCTTTTCTTTGGAGATGAGTCTCAAGCAATAGCTGTTGGCGACGAGTGCGACGCAGGAGACGATGAACATCAGCAAGGAGGAAGGATCGCTTCCTGTGATGGCTCGCCTGACAATGTCAGTGAGAATTCCGAAGGCGATGAAAACCTGAAAACCACCGCTAAGAAATGCCACTCGCGTCTTGATACTTGAACCGCGACCTACGGCATACAGCGAAACACCGTAGACCAGAGCATCTGCCAGCATGTCGAGTGAATCGGCAAGCACTCCGGTCGATTGAGCGATGAGTCCGACGACGAGTTCAGCAACAAACATAAAGGCGTTTATCGATAGAAGGATAAGCAAAACCTTTTTCTGGGACGCATCCCTAATTTCAATGTGGCAATCGCAGGAGGACATATTTTTTATAAAATGATGTTAAATAGCATCGTCTTCGAGAGATTCGATTTCTTTCTTCCTCGTTACCATGAGGTAGAGAATCGGAAGGACGATTAGAGTGAGTGCGGTGGATGTGATCACTCCTCCGATGACGACTGTAGCAAGTGGTTTCTGGACTTCGGAGCCAACCCCTGTCGAGATCGCCATGGGGAGAAAGCCGATGGCATCAGTAATTGCCGTGGCGAGAACTGGTTTGAGGCGTTGAGTCGCAGCTTGTTTAACGGCTGCTACAGAGTCATGCGCCCCTTTGAGGTTTGTGCGTATAGCCTCGATCAAAATCTGGCCATTCAGCACTGCGATACCAAACAGCGCGATGAATCCGATAGCAGCACTAATGCTGAATGGAATGTCTCGCAGCCAAAGTGAGAGCACACCACCGACCAATGCGAACGGAATGCCGAGATAGATCAGGGCGACATCCTTGAAGTTCCTCAGACTGAGGTAGAGAAGGATGAATACTAGTAGCATAGTAAATGGAACGACAAGAGTGAGTCGAGAGTGAGCCCGTTCAAGGTTTTCGAACTGCCCACCCCACTCGATGACGTAGCCCTCCGGTAGATCGACCTTTTCCGCAATCTTGCGTTTGGCCTCCTCAACAAAGGATACCACGTCACGACCAGCCACATTGCACTGAACGCGGATGAGGCGACGACCCCATTCGCGATTGATGGTGGCTGAACCGGGAGCCTCGACCACGGTTGCCACATCACTCAGTGGGATTTGAATGCCGCTTTCAGTAGAAATCACCAAATTTCGAACTGCATTAATATCTGTCCGGTATTTTTCAGGCAGTGTAATGGCCAGCGGAAACTGACGTTGTCCTTCATAGATTTCACCAACACGAAGCACACCGATTGCTTCGATATATGGGAGTATCTCAGCCGCAGACACGCCGAGCCGAGCCATTTTTTCCGGTAAAAGTTCGATTCGTAGTCCAGGTTGACCACTAATTTGATCCGAAGAAATATCAGCCTGCCCGCCAATATCCACAAGGACGCGTTGAATATCATCACTCAGTTCTGTTAGTGTCTCGAAACTATCGCCGTAAATCAGAATGCCTACGTCAGAACGCACGCCGGATTCCATCTCGTTAAGTCGCATTTCAATCGGTTGGGTGAAGAGAATGTTCACACCTGGCAGGGTGGATACGGTTTCTTGCATTTCTGCTACCAGCTCGGACTGAGTCTCTGCACGGGTCCACTTCTCTCGAGGTGTCAAAGAAATGAAAATATCTGTAAGTTCTGTTCCCATGGGGTCAGTGGCAATTTCGGCAGTGCCGATGCGGCTCCATACGTGTCGAATTTCATCGGGAAACTTGTCTTTGAGAATCTGCTCGATACGAGAGTTGTAGTCTGTGGATGTCTCCAGAGATGCTCCAGCGAGGCGGATGGTATTTGCTACGATAGCACCTTCGCTGAGACGCGGAACAAACTCACCGCCAAGTCGTGTGGCGATGAATCCAGTGCCGATCATCATAACAAGCACAACGGAGAGGACCACCCAACGAAGCCGAAGAATCAAGCCTAGAATAGTGGAGTAGCTTGATGCCATCTTGCGGGAGAGCCATCCCTCCTTAGCTCCAAACTTCCTTGGTAGAAAGGCTTGGCTCAGAACAGGAGAGACGAAGAGGGCGATGACCAGCGCCCCAAGTAATGCAAGAATGAATGTAATCGCCATTGGACGGAACATCTTTCCCTCAGTGCCTTCAAGTGTGAGGATAGGCAGGAATACGACAGCGATGATTCCCATGCCGAAAAGAATCGGACGAGCGACAGAGCGACTTGATTCCAAAATGCATTTGAATCGTTCAACGGGGGTGAGTTTTCGCCCGAGTTCGCGCGTGCGTTCAGTCAGACCACGGAGGTTCGCTTCTGTCATCACTACGGAACCATCGACGATGAGGCCAAAGTCGATTGCTCCAAGACTAAGCAAACTTGCAGTGATAGCGAAGTAGTTCATCCCTAGGACGGCAAAGAGCATCGCCAGCGGAATACAAATGGCAACCAGCAGACCAGCGCGAATATTCCCCAGAAGGATGAGGAGGGTAATAGTAACCAATACCGCTCCACCGATGAGATTGTGGCTGACTGTATCCAACACTTCGTTGGTGAGTTCGGTGCGGTCGTAAACGATCTGAACTTCCACGCCTTCCGGCAGAGATGGACGGATTTCCTCAAGACGTTCTTTGAGAGCCTGAGTCACTTCCTGAGCATTTTCCCCCATGAGCATGAAGGCTAACCCCAAGACGACTTCGCCTTGTCCATTGGCTGTGACAGCACCTCGGCGTATCTCACTGCCAATACGAACTTCGGCAATGTCCTTGATGCGAATTGGTGTGCCTCCACTGGATGCCACTTCGATGGCTTCGATAGCCGGAATGGAACTGACACGTCCGATGCCGTGGACTAGCAAATCCTGACCGCTGACAGTGACTCTACCGCCGCCGACATTTCGGTTGTTTTTCTTAAGTGCGTTAACGATATCATCGAGATCAAGACTAAATTTTAGTAGAAGCTCAGGATTCACGACGACGTGATATTGCTTCTCAAGTCCTCCCCAAGAGTTGACTTCTGCAACGCCAGAAACCTTACGGAGTTCGGGCTTGATGATCCAATCATGAATTGTTCTGAGTTGCTCAAGATCCCGACTGCCATCACTACTATGGATGACGTAGTGAAAGATTTCGCCCAAGCCGGTTGAGATCGGCCCCATTTGTGGTGACTCGACACCATCTGGAATTCCCACTGTAAGAAGCTTTTCTGAGACATATTGCCGAGCAGCAGAGATTGGCGTATCGTCTTCAAAGGTAGCAACGACTTGCGAAAGACCAAACTTTGATACCGAACGAACGCTAGCGAGCCCTGGCAGGCCAGAAATTTCAAGTTCTACAGGTAGGGTAATTTGTTGTTCGATCTCCTCCGCGTTGAGGGTGGGGGCTACGGTGTTGATCTGGACTTGAACTGGAGTGGTATCTGGGAAAGCGTCCACAGGCACGCGGGAACCTGCCCAAAGGCCGACGACGATAAGCATCGCAGTGAGCAAGATAACCAGCAACCGATTGGTCAGACAAAAGCTAATAAGTTTATTGAACATAAGGAGTGAATAGGTGACGAGATTTTTGAAGTGGCAACGGGTGACCACTAAGAGAAGCTATGAATTGAAAGAGATTAGTTGGAAATGATACAGAAGGTTGCTGCACTTAGTCATCAACGCACCCTGCTCCGAGTAATGATTTTAAAAATTCCGAACGCATGATGTAGCTGCCGCGACTCACGATCATGTCATTTTCGTTCAGTCCACTTGTGATGGCTGTTAGATCAGCGTCTGTATGAGCAGAGGAAAGTTCGACGCGTGTAGCCGCGAAGAGATCGGGCTCTTGTCGAACGAATACAAACGGGCGATCATCAATCATCTGAATTGATCCCGTTGGGACGGTAAGAGAGATTTTAGGTTTCTTGGTTTCAATTTTCGCTGTGCCGTAGAGTCCCTTGCGAAGAACGGTAGGAGGGTCTAACACTATGGCGCGTGCTTGAATACGGCGTGTCTTAGGATCAATCGCACTAGCAATCCAAATGAGTTCACCAGTGATTAAAGTATCTGGAATGTCATCGAAGAAAGCACTAACCGGCATGCCTATTTTTAGTCCTGCTGCTTCACGAACTGGAATGGAAAGCTCCAGCCACATTGTAGATAAGTCTGCAATTACGAAGATGGAGTCTCCCGGTGTTACCATTTCCCCTACAGAAACATCTCTTTTAACTATTGTGCCCGTGAAGGGAGCTTTGAGAGTGAGCAAGGAATCTGGGCGTCCCCCATTTATCACGGAATCGATGTCAGACTGATTCAGTCCAAGATTAATCAGACGCTGGCGTGCCGCTGAGACTTCAACGATGGCGACATCCCAAGCCGCTTCAGCTGCTTCTAAATCAGCTCTTGCCGAGATCTGATCCTTGGCTAGTTTTTGTTCGCGGATAGCTTTGAGTTTGGCAAGTTTCTCACCCGCGATAGCAGCGAGAAACTTACTTTTCATTTCTGCAAGATCTGGAGAATGAATGATTCCTAGCACGCTTCCAGCATTTGCAACTTGACCAGGAACCACCTCAATTTCTTGGACGATACCAGCGGCCAGAGGAGTGATTTTAGCGACCTTATTTTGATTATAGTTTACAGTGCAGTAGGCATCAATGTTGACACTGCCTGTAGAGGAACCGGGTTTTGAAACCTCAATTCCAACTTGTGGCATTGCTTCAGCTGACGCCACCCTAATTTTCAAGCTTTCGCCTGGCTTGAGGCCAGATGCTAGATCTGGCTGGCAAATTGCACATTCGTGCTCAAACACATTGTGCTCCTTACACATTAGCACAGAAGTGGGCGAAGATTCAGGAGCCGTGCTTGCTCCAGTTTTTTTAATCTCGGGATGACAAATGTAGCATTCATCTTCATAGATTCCATGTTCAGTGCAGAAGAGACGGCCTTCTTCTTTCAATTCAGGGTGGCAAAGAAAGCAGCGATTTTCGTAGCGATCATGCTCTTTACACCATAGTCGGCCAGCCTCACGTTTGGATTTGTCACAAATGAAGCACCCGTCACCTGCTGGGCAATCTGCTTTTGCATGGACTTCGACTTCCGAACCTTCAGAAGACTCAACTTCTGCGGCCTGGGAAAAGTCTTTGCCACCGCCTGTTGATTTATCTTTCTCCGCATTACAGGAAACGAAGAAGGTGGCAAGGATGCTCAAAAAAAGAGCCTGATATAGTTTATGTTTTAATTTCATTGTTTTAATTTGGTTAGTTGTCGGTGTGGTCTTGGGATTATTTGCGTGAAAGGATTCTGAGTGCATTCTCCGCACGTAGTCGGTCTGCCTGGGCGCGGATTTTTCGTTGCTCTATCTCAAAGAGAGTTTGTCTGGCATCCAGATACTCAAGGAGTGACCTCTTGCCTCCGGAGTAGGCTGTCTGCGTATCGTCTAGTGCCTGACGAGCGGCACTAATGGTCTGGGAGTCCATTTCGGTTAGCCTGCTTTGAGCACTTCGCAAGTCAGCCTTGAGTTGAATGAATCGCGTGCGGAGTTCACTCGCTTTGGCATGGCCTTCGGCGCTAGCCTTATCAATACGCTCTTTGGCAGCTTTTATATTGCCTTGATTCTGGTTCGTGATCGGAAGAGGAATGCTAAAACTGAGCACGCCCAAGGTGTCATTGGTATCCCGGTCATCACGAACACCTGTTCCGAGTTTCACATCAGGCATCCGGTGTGCTTTCTCCAGCTCATGAGAGGCCTGACGTTGGGCAAACTTCAGCCGTGCAGCTCGCATTGCCGGATGATTTGCGATGACACCGCCAGAATCCGTAGGCAGGGAACTTAGTCCTGCCGAAGAAAGGTCGCCACTGAGGGTCAGTGAGCTTGCGGTTGCTCCCCAAGCCTGACTCAGTTTGGCTATCTCCGACGCTTCTACATTTCGAGCATTTGCCAAGAGTTCTTTGGCTTCAGAGACGGCCAGTTTCGCTTTGTTAACGTCGATGCGGGTGCTGGTCCCGACTTCCATTAAAGTCGTGACCGCTTGTAGTTGTTCATTTGCACGAGCTACGTTTTGCTCGCTGATCACACGAAGCTGTTTCGCTTCGAGGATGCTAGTGAAGACATCGTCTACCTTTGTCTCGATTTCTCTCTCTTCGCTCTGAATTTCGGCATGGAGAGCCTTAGCTGCTAGAGCAGCGACGAGGGTGCGTTTTTTGCGTTTTCCACCGAGTTCTAGTTTCTGAGAAATGGCTGCCGTGATTTCAGCACTGTTAAAGCCCCTTCTTCCTCCACTACCGCCGAAATTCTCCGCTTCAACCTCCAGTTCTGGATTGGGCGAAAGTCCTGCTTGAACAACTTCTGCCTCCATGGCTCGCAGCTCAGCGCGCTGTGCTTGCAAGGTAGGATTATAAGTGAGTGCATAACGGGTCGCTTGAGAGCGAGATACTTGGCCGCTCACTCGGGGTGTGGAGATTGTCTTGGTGTGAGCCGGTGTCGTAAATAGTTTAGGATTTGGCTCTGGAACAGAAACTGTTTGAGGGGTTCCACAGGACGAGAGCAAAATAGCGGAACTCGTAGAAAGAAGAGAAACGCAGTGCTTTAAGGAGCAACGCCTGTCGGAGGGTTGGATTTTTTTGATTTGAGATCTTCGATAAAAAAGACCCTTAAAAACGAAGTTTCTGAAGTTGTTTAAAGACATGGATGTAGTGTTTCAATTGGTTTGAGGTAGGAGACAAAGGCACCGAGAATCGGGCTTTGTGGGTAGCGCATCGCCTACGAAAGCGGCGAGATCAGCGCACAAAAAAGCGAGCGCAATGAAGAGCGCACGCCGTCAAACCAATGTATCAAACAAGAAACACTGAATACCTCACACGAAGAGGCACAGAGGAAGATTCCACCAAGTGCGGTGGGCTACCGCGTATCCCATGAATACGGGAACGAAGTGATGGGATGAAATTCGCCTCTTCAACAAAAAGAAGCGGGATTGGCGAATCAACACCGACTTTACCCTTAACAACACCATCGAAATTGGATTCGATGAAATCGTCTAGATTCAAAACCAGATCCAAAGAGCAGTTGTCCAAAGAAATCTTAAAGGCTTCTTCGCGATCATTACTTGTATGGCATGGGAACGAGAGTTCATCTGTTCCTTTTATTTGGGAACAATCACCAGTTTCTATGAGATCCACACATTCGCAGCTATTGAAAAATATAGTCTTAAGACAGAGGCAATAGTGCAGACCCGGCTGAGACGTGGCGACTACCATCGTCATCAACAAAAGCAGAACCGAAGCTGTTACCTTGCGAAGCATTGTTAATATTTATTAGATCTAATAAAGAGAACTTAAAATCCAATCGTTCTAGTAAAATGCAAGATAATTTTAAGAAACTTCTTCTCAAGGAGTGATTAAGCTAGGGCGACTAACCTTTAGTTGCCTTAGACAATTTAGCAAAGCTAGCCTGTAATGATGAAATAGTTTGAGTTACCAAGTCTCTTAACTGCTCAGTATTTATTCAAGAAAATCACAGTTTCCTATTTGACACTTGCTGATTTTCGATACAAATTGTATCGGTTGCGAATAATCAAAGAAACTTTTCTGAAGGATGCTGCTTCTGCTCGGTCAAAAGCAGGTAAATGGCTCGGTGCCTGGCGTATCATGGTCAAGGCTTCTGAATGGAAGAGTATTGAGGATGTTCGCAAAACATATCCTTCGGCTGATCCTGTAAATGTGAAAAGCGGAAGAACTGTCACCATCTTCAATGTATGCGGCAATGATTACCGTCTCATCACTGCAATTCACTACGATAAACAACGAATCTATACACTCGAATTTCTCACCCATGCCGAGTATGATAAGAACAACTGGAAGAAGAACTTATGAAAACAAAACAGCCTAAACCTTTTAAGTCTCTGCCGAAGAGCTACGGCCAGCTTTGTGACATGCTTTTACCACGTCCTATTCATGATCATGTTGGATATGCTAATACTGTCGAAATTGCTGATATGTTTGCCGGGTTTGAGGATCAAATGACTGATGGTCAGAATGATTATTTCGACCTTCTCTGTGACCTCATCGAAAAATATGAGCAGGAGAATGTTTCGACTCCTAAGCTCAAGGCGGTCGATCTCTTGCGTCATCTCGCCAATGAGCACGCGCTGACAGGGGCTAAGATTTCGAGTATTCTTGGGAAGTCGGCACCACTTGGGCGTATGATTTTGCGCGGAGAGCGTAAAATTACCGCAGATCATGCCGTGTGCTTGGGGAAGCATTTCGGTTTAAGAGCTGATGTTTTTATTTCCTAAGTACTATCGGCATCTTTGTTTGTCACTCTTGCGCGTTATGTTTTTTTAATGGGAAACCTGAAGTTTAGAACTGTTTAATTTTTCTACGGCTATCTTAAAGAGTCCACGATTTCAGTGTGTGATTTTTTGCGTTCTTTGGTGTATTCCCACCAGAGTTTTGGTGGGTTTCCGTTCATGAAATCGATTGCGGACATGTAGCGGTCTTGGACGCATGGATCTACGAACTGCTTCCTGCTTTTGTTGATCTTTTTGTAGAGTAGAAAGGGATCATTCCCTTTTAGATCTTGGGGGGAGATTAGTCCGATTTCTCGAAATTGGTCGGCTATCTTTGGTCCGATGTTGATGATTTGTTCAAAGTCAGAAATCTTACTTCTGTCTGTATCGTGGCTGGCTTTGTTCATCGGTGGAGTTTTGGAGTCTTGTTAACACTAGAATGAAGGAGTGAAATACGGAACCGCTAAAAACGATAAGCACTATGATTACTACCTCTTATCGTTCTATTGTTGGGGGCATTTTGTAATAGCGGTTGTTTGTTTGAGAAGATAATTTCTTTGCATATGGATTCCCCTGAAGAAATTTCAAAAGAGAGTGATTGCGAAGATGTTGTTAAGTCTGAGAAGAAAAGCACTTTTGTGAATGAGATGATATTTTTCACCGTGTGTCCTATTTTCTTTCTCATCAGTGGTATATTTTATTATGAGGCATATTTCAGGGAGTTAGAGATTTCTGACATGGTTGATTGGCATTGGGAAACCACCACTCTTAGAGGAGGAATCCTTTCTACGGCTCTCATAATCCGGGTTTTAATAGCTTTGCTTCTAATCCGAGGCTTAAGAAAATACACTAACGTTGAAAGTGTAATTTCTAAAAAGTTAAATGATCATTGGGCTCTTATGTTCTTACCTATCGTATTTTGTATCGTGCTACTATCAGGAATGCAGTTTGTGTGGGAGCAATATGGAGATAAAGGAACAGCAGATGCAAAAGAGAAATTAACCAATTCAACAAAAGTCATCTACTCGCTCAAAACTTCATCAAGTGAGATGAAAGAAGCTGAATTTTTGTATAAATCTTCTACTGATGTTGTGTGTCTTCGATCTTTAAATAACCTGGAGCAATTTTTTATCCATTATCATTCATTTGATGACTTCAGTTATTTTGAAATCATAAAGAAAGAAAATGCGGAGACACCATAGTTGATAGAAGTTAGCCCTTTAGTTTACTTGATGGGTGCTTCGGGTCCTTCCCATAACCAGAGATGAGATAAAGTTCATAGGAAAGAAGCTATTAAGCTGTCCAAGGAATGATAGTGTCTGATATCAGTTGAGAAAAAACCGCCTGACACCAGTGGTATCAGACGGTTTTCTTATTGAACTCCAGGTCTCTCTACAATTAAGCGTATTGGATTAGTTTCCAAGTTACCGCTTTGTTTCCATAGGGAGGCATGGTGTTTCCTTTTGCTATTGGAGCGGTTGTCGTAGGAGTTCCCACGACTTCCCATACTCCACTCTCGGGGCAGGTTTGTCCTGTCGTTGCTGTTGTGCCTATAGGCTCTTTCATTTTCTTTATTTTATTAGAGTGAGGGATTTTAAAACTGATCCCTGCTTAAACAGTCAGCAAGCTTATCTCGCTTTTAAAAAGACCTCTTCTTGAGATCTCAAGATCAACGTAAATTTCCCCATAGATTTCCGAACCATTTAACCACCGCATTACAAGATGTTTTCGTCTTTTTGTTCTCTTGTTCATGGAGTTCATTTGGAGCAAAGAATTTTTGTTTAACGCCTTGATCACGCTCTTGTTCTTGCAAGATTCTCGATCTACACCAAGTAGAGGCCCATTCGATTTCTCCGTTCGTAATGAAGTAGTGAGACTGGCACTGGAGGTTCCAATTCCCAATAGACGGCCTCAAAGAAACGGTTTCACCGTCAAAGGTAAGCATCCAATCAGTGGGGTGAAGAGGAGTCACCACCTCAACCCCACAGCCACAACAGCAGCTGTGAATAGCTACCGAATCATCCAAGGATACGTAGAGTATTCCTGGTGCGAGGTCAGCTGCAGGAGGGATTTCACCTACCCATTTATGTGTCAAACTACGAAGTTTCATTATTCAGCTCGTTGTTGTTTAGGATATTCCCGTCGGTAGTGTAGAGGCAATGGTGCTCTTGCTCCTCATCTCGATAAAACTTGAGCAGCTTCTTCCACTTAATCACTGCCAAGGTTGCGTTTAGAGCATTGAGGTCAACGACCTGGATGTTCGATTCGTAGACATCGCCACCGGGAGCTGAATCTAAGGGGATTTTCCCGGCATGAACGTGCTTTCTTTTGGAAGCGGTGCTTGTCGTTACTCTTAAAATTCCTCCGAGAGATCCATCACACAAATCGAGCCCCATCCCAACGTCGATGAACGAGATGCCTAACTCTTCTAGTTTTTGGATGATTACCAGCTTTGCATCCACCGCATCAATTGAGATGAACGCGAATGTCACTCCATCCAAGCGGTGAAGATTGGCTTCATCTAGTTGCTCCGGGTAGGCCAAGATATTTCGGTGCATTTTGGAATAGATAGCTTTGAAATAATCAACCTTCTTTGGTGCTTCGCGAAGTTCCTCAATAGTCGGAGCTCCAGGTGCTCTGAAGGCATTATGCGTAAGAAATTCATCTCCATCGAATAAACGCAGTTCTGAGACTGGTGTCTTGGCAATCAAATCCAGGATGTATGATCCTGTTCCACCTAAACCGATGATAGCAACCTTCTCGTGCCTAAGAAGATCTGTGAGCGCTCCAATTCCCGCCCGACCAGAGGCCGTTTCGATATAATTAAAAGTGTTCTCCTCGTCCCAATCTGGAACTTTGAAAGTCCTTGCAGTGATACCTGGTTGGAGCTGTTCTGCCGGAGCCGAGATAATCGACATGTATGTCGTCATCTTCTCAAAATAATCAATGTAGCGCCCTGTGTCGGCTGGTTTGCAAGAGAACTGATGTTGGGCAGTCAGCCCTCCTCCAAGGTCAAAGTGTTTGGAAGAGTGCTTGAGTTGTCTGATAGGGACTCCATCTGCTCCACAAGGATATGCGCCTACGAAGTAAATCGTATGCGGATTAGGTGGCTGTGCTACGTCTCCGCTAAGAGCGAGTTGTGAGATCAGCGTTCCGCGCTTCACGTTGGAATTCGAATCCACATAAGGTATGTCCTTCAAGAGAAGGAATCCACCGAGAATCTGCACATAAAAGCCCTCTTCCCGGAGACGTTGAAGGTCGGGACTATGATTGAATGGCTCTTGTGACATTAAAAATAGTTCCTTTCTGTTTTACTTCAACACAGCCACCCTGACCAAGCTCTCCATTCGTAGGAGTAGAAGCGGCGTGACGGTATGTTACGGTAAACATGATGTTCGCGGCGTGATCCCCAGGACAAGACAACTGGACTAACTGCTTATAAGTCACCTTTGGATCTTCAACAGTATGAGGCCTTGAACCGATTTTGAACGTATAGGTTTGAGGAGGCTTCGGAGCAGTGACAAAACGCTCAATTCCTAGGTCATTGAGGTTGATCAATTCATCAGGTGCTAACAAACGATCTGTTCCGCCTCTGACCTCCAAGAAAATAGCTTCATCGTCATTCAACTTGGCGAGCTTATATAAGACGGAGCCACTGATGACGGGTTTACCCCATTCAAGTTGCCGATCATCAAGGGTGAGCTTAAAGTCGCGATCAGAGATAAACGCCACGAAACGTTCTGCTCCTTTGGCACGAAGATCGAAGGGCTCGTCCAATCGGATATCTTCAAAGTCTCCTGATGGAAGAATTGCAAATAGACTGTATTCGTCTCTGGAATCCAGACCTGCACCATCGAGAATCTGGCGACCCAATGGAATGGGATCGGCGACATAGGCGTGAGCAAAATCGAGGCTCCCACGAGCTAATTTAATGCGGTAACTTTTGGATTTTCTCAGCTCGCGTCCTGCGGCCAAGGCTTCTGAGACGTCTTCATATTCGGGCGTTTTATTATCAGTCATTACTAGATCAATTGTAGTTTCGGAGAAGACAACTTATCCTCTCACTACTCCTACAATTCCGACCCAGTCGCCGAATCGGTAATTTAATCGCAATTTTTTTTGAATGGCCCCTCAGCCAATGTCCCGCAGATAAAAAAAGCAGGGCACCCTGGGCAAACTCGGTCTGAAGGACGAACTGGATATTCACCTGCTTTGATCGAAGTCAGGGCGTCCATGATCTTGTCCTTACGGTTTTGAAGCTTTCTATCTGTAAAATCGATAGGCTGCAAAACCTCATCACCCAGAAAAAGACACTCCACTTTATTCGACGAATTACTCTGCCGAGTGATCATGACTGCTGCTGCTGCACCTAAGTCTTCATTTTTTCTGCTACTGCCAGTCTTAATCTGACGGAAGATCTTACTACCGAGAATGTTAGTTACTTGGTCAGGCTGAAGCTTCAGAATCACCCCGTCCTCTTTCCAAGCCAACTCTTCGGGCTTTTCGGTCAATGTTTGTGCTGAGAACTTGAGCAGGCAAGAAACCATGTCTTCGACAATCTGCCTATAGTCAGCCACATATCCGTGCTCGCTCAAATCATGTTCCTTAAATGCAATCTCCATCAACTCGGCTAAATCTTCCGGTTTCTCGCGAAGTTCGGGACGCTTGACGAATTCGGTAACTACCGACCTTACCGCCTCATGCATCTTCATGAATGTAGTAGCGGTGCGCCTCCCCCCTGACTTTAAAATGTAAGAGTAGAAAAATCTGCGTGGACATCTTTCGTAGATACCGAGTTGATGTGCTTGAAGCTTCAAGTCCCCGTCGAAACTAACTGGAATGGGGCTTTTATCGAGCGCGGACGGAAGAGATCGAGAGGGAACTCTGTCGCTATGTATAATTCCTGTTCCTACTTTTTCCATAAACGCAGAGGGGTTCTGATTATTGCCTCCACTCTGTTTTTTTGAAACATAAGTGAAAAGCCTATCTCTCGCTCGGGAGAGCGCGACGTAAAAAAGGCACTCTTGTTCTTCTGCGTGACCTGCTTTCAAAAAATCTTGTAAATTTCCCTGACTTCCGGAAATTAATCCATCAGGCAGTGGACAGCTAGGAGGCCTATGACTTCCAGGCATAGCGCCTCTATTCATTCCTGGAAGGTGAACCACCGGAAACTCCAGCCCTTTTGCTCCATGAATTGTCATGATCCGAACAGCGTCGATGCTCTGCGTGGCACTTGGTAATTGTCTCAACTCTTTGTCTTCACCCAGTTTCACCATACGTCTGATCTTGGCTAAGAGAGCTGTGATCGGTAGCCCTTCTCTAAAGGGCTGTGAGCTGACAAAGTTTAATAGTTGCCAAAGAGCTATTCCCTGAGTCCGCGCAGTCAGAGTATTTGATTGTGATATTTCTAAAGCGATTGAGGTTCGATCCAACAGGAGAGAACACAAAGACGTCCATGGTGCAGATGTCCGCTTGAATCCGTCCAAAGCAGCTTTCAAACTTTGTAACCCAGCTTTACCTTTTTCAGAGAGATCGGCTATCGAGTCGATTTGCGAAAGCCAGCTGATTGGATCTCCTTCATTTACTCGAAGAAACTTTTGAACAATAGCGACATCCTGCAACGGTATCGGAAATTCCTTCATAGCTCCAACTCTGACAAGACCCATTGCTCGGCTGTCAGTGAACAAGGACAGCAATGAAAGGAGATTTCTTACTTCCGGCCGTTCGAAGATGCTTCCCAGGTAGAGGACAGGAATGCCTAAGCGTTCTAAGCCACCTCCTGTCTTGCTCAGTCTATCGTTACCTGTACAAAGGACAACCTGATCTCGATAGCTGTGACCCTCAGATCGCATCTCCTTAATGCTGTCAGCTAAAACTACTACTTGATCATCTGGAGTATCTGCTTTGCGGAGTTCTGGGGAGTGATTGCAACTTGATCGCTCGGCTTCCAAACCACTGTCCTGGTCACCGACTTTCATGCTTCTGCTGAAAATTGAAAAAGTATCCACAATCTCTGGAACGGAGCGATAGTTTTTCTTCAGTCGTCCTCTCTTTCCATCAGGGAAATCTTCTTTCCCAAAGCGAACCATATTCACGGAAGATGCTCCTCTAAATCGATAAATCGACTGCTTAGCGTCACCAACTACCCAAAGATTATCCCCATTCCCACAGAGCCCAGTCAGTAAACGAACACTGCTGTGATTGACGTCTTGATATTCATCTACCAATACGTGTTCATAGCGATGCTGAAGGAATTCTTGAACTTCAAAGTCGGCCTCGATCAGCTTGACTGGGAGCATAACGAGGTCTCCATAATCAAGATCACCACGCTTGCTTTTCAGCTTCTCGTAAGCGGCGTAAACTTGGGCAATTTCCACACACCGCTCGGCTTCCTCGCGTTCGTTGTCAGTAACCGATTTTTCTAACATGCCATGGGCTAAGTTCAAGAATCTGTCCTGATCAACAACCTCGTCTTTTGCTCTAGAAACTGCGGCCAAAATGTCGGCAATTTTTTGAGAGGGATCATAAATGTCTTTGTAATGTTTGAGTCCCAATCGGGGGAATTCTTCTTCCAAAAGATCAATGGCCTCGGACTTTTCTAGTAGGTGAGGCTCATTGTTTAAGCCAAGCCGGTCGTGGAATCGACGGATGATGTCCAGTCCGAAGGCATGAAACGTGCCAATCCACATAGCCGATGCAGCCTCCTTGTTTTTTTGAGCAATGCGTTCGGCCATTTCACCTGCGGCCTTATTAGAAAAAGTCAGTAGAAGAATTTTTCTTGGATCAACCCCTTCCGCCAATAAACCTTCAACCCGACCAATCAGAGTTTGCGTTTTCCCCGTTCCAGGGCCAGCCTCGAGAAGATAGGCTTCCCCGCGATGACTTGCTGCATTCTCTTGAAGATTATTCAGAGGGTAAGTAGCGTCAGGAGCCTCATTGTCTTGAGGATCTACTTCTGGAAGTAAAAGGGCGTCTAAAAGTTGCTGAGCTACTACAGAGTAAGGAGCACCCAGTTTCTTAGCTATCTCTTTCGCCGATAAACCATCCTGGATGTGAAGACTGCTAACAAAGAAACGTGGGAGTAAAAACTCCCGCGCAAAGAGATCCATTTGGATCTCTCGTCTTTGTTGTTTACCGTAGTCAACGACTCTTGCCATCCCTATCGGTGAGGCTTCAGAAGGTCGCTCCAGTTCAGTTTTCTTGATGCTGTCGAGACTTCGACTGTCACCGAATTCAACATGACCGATTTCGTGAGCGACTAAACTTGCTTGCTCAAAATCCGTCCCCTCGTTCTCATATAGAATTAGCTTTTCTACAGGATCATAGATCGCTCGTGAGCCATTCAGTAAGGGTGACCCTTTGGAGGTAGACTCAATATCCAGCCCTCTTCTTAATGCCTCGTCTTTAGCAAAAGTAAGTGACGCCCAAGGATCGCTTCCTCTTTCAAGAGCAGCCCTATGAAGTTGTTCTGCTTTCCTCCGCGTGAGTTCGATTGAATCCATCTTTCCCAGTTTTCATTCCATGAATTGAGCAAGTTCTTCCTGAGAATATCCAGCATTCTTCAGTGTCTTCTCAAAAGAAATCGCATCAACATCTTTAGGCTTGTCATCAGACTTGAAACTAAGTCCTCCCGCAACTATTTGAGGCTTTCCTAGTTGCAGTTTCAGTTCCTCAAGTTGGCAACCTAAAATGTCACAGATAGAGGCACAAAACTTTTCTGGTATGGTATCTACCTTAACTAGCCCTCTACGTAAAGCTGAGACCACCTGCCTTTTCACTCCTAACTTTTCAGTTAAATTCTTAACCTCCTGAATGGATAAATCACCAAGAATAGAATTCGAAGGCATACTCAAATCTTGGAGAAATTTCGTAACCCTGCTTTCTAGCTGAAATCGTTCAGGTTCTGAGAGAGAAAGGTGCTCGCTAGGAGAAGGTCGCCCCAGTTCGTGGACAAAATCCGTGATTTCCTCAATGTATTGAGGGTAACGTTCCAGATATGTGGCAAGAAGTTCCCCCTCGATGCACTCTTCTAAG
Organism: Akkermansiaceae bacterium; assembly: GCA_051252195.1. Taxonomy (GTDB): domain Bacteria; phylum Verrucomicrobiota; class Verrucomicrobiia; order Verrucomicrobiales; family Akkermansiaceae; genus Oceaniferula. Next base: position 175,572 of record JBPOGD010000004.1, read on the forward strand.
GCCAGTTCTTCTAGGATTGTGTCTAAGTTTTTCTCTGATGGCGTATTGGTCATTGAGTTTCTCCTTCAGTAATGAATTTTTTAAGTGTTCCCAAAGCTTCGTTCTTATATTTCCGAATAGTTTTTGGTGTCATATCGAGTAAGGATGAAATCGTTTTCACGTTTTCGTCTTGGGATTCAATTAGGATTTTTTTTGACCACATAATAATGATCTTCTTGTGTAAGGTGGGTAACCGTTCAATTCCCTCTGAGAGCCTAAACAGGTAATCTTCTTTATTTATTTCTCCAGGGTCAAAAATGTTGAAGCTTCCACTAGCCTTCTCTATCTCTGCTGAAATTTCACTTGAAGCCTCGCTTATTTCTAAAAGCTTCCGTTTTCCTAATTGCTTATGGTAACGTGCTCGTTCCTTAATTATTAGCATTTTGAGACCTTTCGCGAACCTTCCCTCGTAAAAATCGAGAGTTGTTTTCCTCTGTTTGAGATCATTCGCTAAAAGATTTGTAAAGCTACCAAGGACTGCCTCTTGCACAGGCTCATCTTCACTCAAAAGCCTACTTGTTACCCTTCGAAGTAATTCCTTTATATAATTATGGAAAAGTTCACAATCTGTCCGTTTTCTAAGAGATCTGACAGTGGCTAAGATGCATTCGGTTGGTATATAATCGATACTTTTTTCATCAATTTGGAACAAAGCGTGGCAGCTTTCTTCGTAAGAAGACTTTTTCAGACTGACAAGTCGATCCGTGACCTTAGGTTGCCTAAAATATAGACTCCCATCTTTTGTGCAGCGAGCCTCCAATGGTTCGATGTCAGGAAATTCGTTGTTGTTCAAAGCGTTAGAAATCAAGATGATCTTGTTTATAGTTCGAGAATTTCATATTCAAAGAACAAACTATCGTATGAATGAGACAAGAATTGCAGAATCAATTGTTGATGGATTATGGATCTGGAAAGCATACTATAGAGGAGAGTATGCAGGTCAGCTGGTCTGTGTTCCGCAAGATAGTAGCAATTTGTTGTTTTCCGATGTGAAGGTTAGTGATGGCACGCAGGGAATGCTACAACCGCCATGGTGGAAACGATTGATTGGGATGAAAACGCAATTTCCTGATTTTCAACGTAAAGGCATCGGGTCGGCGTTGACACACTCAATGCTATTGAGAGCCAAGGCAGAAGGGATCTCGAGAATATATGGATGTATTGTTCAAAAGGATATTAATCAGAATCCACGTCTTTTGCTGTGGTATGAAAAAATGGGATTCATCATTTGTGAACCTGATGAAGAGTGTTTGGGTAATGCTGTAAAGAAAATCGAGATGATTCTTTAACTCTGATGATTGGTATCAAAACCCCTTCACGCAGACCGCCGGTTTGGTCACTCCCTTTGCTAATATTAGCCATAGTGAATGATCTTAGTATATGGATCATTATGAATGATTCCAATTGATTTCCATGATCAGATAATGGTGTTTTAGAGGTGTTTAACATGAAGACCTGCGTTGGATTACTATTACTTCAGTTCTGATATGATATTCTCTCGCTCTTGCGGGATCGGTTGACTTGGGGCCCATCTCCCCCAAACCCCCGCCTTTGTTGGCAAAAGGAAATTCCTTTTGCCGTGCCGCTGGCAGTGAGGCTAATGGGGGGATACCCAAGTAAACCGCTGTCCTCGTCGCTTGAGTGCTGATGGTCGGGATACGACGAAGGCTCTCAGTGATGTATTCCTATAGACTTGTTGTTATTTAAAACTCTCGTAGAAGAAGGATTTTTTATGACTCAGCTGTCCTAATTTTGCAGTTAATAAATTCCAACTTCGGTTTGAGCCAAGCTCTGTTCTAAAGCTGAAACGGGTTTAATGTGATATGCCGCATACATCAATCAGTCGCTGCACAGCCTTACTTTCGCTCATACTTCGCTTTCAGTAAGCTGTTTGGGCTGCCTCATGTCTGCGATGGTTGGTCATACTCCATAGGGATGGAACTGAAACCAGCTGTGCTGGATTCAGTTTGTTAGGTGATTTTCATCATCGACAAGGTGGCTTCTATTCTTTATTCAATAGTGGATTAAACTTAAGATGCCTACCCAATTTAGCCCCGCCCATGCCAAAGTGAATATTACTTGTGTGAGAGTTAATAAATACTGTTAGGCAGAATTATCCTGAAGATGAAACAGAAGGCAATCCGGGACTTATCTCAACTTAATGACTTGAACTTTATCAAGGAGATATCCACTGCGATGGCTCTTGTTACGGAAAATGCTCTGACGATCGAGCATGATGCAAAACAATTATATGACGCCAAGAGTAATTCTTACGACATATTAATGTCAGTCGCGCGTGAGGAAGCAGCCAAAGCTTTAATTCTCTTTGACGCAGTTCGTTGTCCTCGACAGTCCGAGGAGTTCGGGCGTCAGTTGCGACGATTCAATGAGCATCTAGCCAAAGGCATCTACGCCGAGGTTTGCGAATTAGAAGTTTGTTCCAAAAATGAACTGTGCAAATATTTAAGCAGCGCACGAGAACAATTCTACTTGGATGGCCCCAATGATGTTGATTGGATTTTTCCAAACCAAATTCTTTCTCGCCGAGAAGGTCATATGTATGTCGACTATGTCGAATCTGATGGTGACTACTATTGGTCAAACCCTTTTAAATTGGAGAAGATGTTTGGTCATTACAGGCCAAGGGTTTTATCGATAGCTACTGCACTGCAGAGCACTGGCTGCATGGAACCATCCGCATTGCATGCTACTCGTAGAATATGGCAGCAGAGTTCGATAGATGCTAGCTCATCCTATAAGGAGTTACGAGCAGTTAACTACAAGAGTTTAGAAGAGTTGGAGAAGTTGGATCTTCTGGATGATAGCGACGACGCTTCGATTGGCATGATCGTCAACAATCTTCCGTTTCCACTCTACGACGTTGACCTATCCCTTGTAAAAGTTGACCAGAAATCCCTAGAGTCGATCCAAGAGACCAGAACCGGTGCCTAACAAAACGAAGCTCCACAAATCCGACAGCGCTGGCAAGTCGGAGATTGATTGGAGGAGGGAACGTAGTAGAGGTAGTGAAAGTGCTCTGAGTCGGTCGGATTGAGTGTGCTGAAACGTTGATTTATATGGTAAGCTGAGCTGATAGCGTTATGTTATGGTATTTGTTCAGTCTTTTTTGATTTCTATTGTTAGGATGATTACTTCTTTTGAGGATTTTTGTTCGGATAGTTCACTGGTTTTTATCCAGTCTAGGGATTGTTTTTGGATGGCTAGGGAGAGGTCTTTTAGGTTTTTGCCTGTGACTTTTATGGTGTAGGGATCGAATTTGATGAGGAGGGTTTGTTCTTCAGCTTTTCTTATGAGGTGGGAGTGGGAGTGCCTAGAGTATGGGAAGGTGTGGATTTCTCCTGTAGCTAGTTCGACTCTTAGTGCGAGTGTGCCTTCGACGCGATCCCAGCAGCGAGGGTGGTCTTGTTGTTTGTTGCGGAGGCTCATGAGTCTATTTTGTTAGATTGGGTTTGATTGGCGAGGCGGAATGCTTTCTGGCGATCCATGACCTGTTTGATTGTTGTTATCCAAACGGGGTCGGTGTAGTCGATTTTTTGGGTGGTTTGTTGATCGACGAAGTCTAGGGCTAGCTTCTCGTCGCTGAGGCGGTAGACGTTTTGGCGGAGCTGTAGTTTGTCGCGTGTGTAGATGGAGATGCCTTTTCGGGCGCGGGAGATGCTGACATACCATTGTTGTTTGTTGGTGGCGGCTCGGATTGCTGAGTCGCAGAGGAAGACGTGATCAGCGGTTTTTCCTTGTGAACCGTATGAGGTGATGGCGTAGCCTCGGACGAATTGACGATTGGATTCATCGAGGCGACGACCGTCTGTTAGGGTGACGGTGTTGTCTGCATCGATGGATTTGACGGTGACCAGTTCACCATTGGCGAGACGCTTTCCGTCTTCGGACTTGCCGTTGACCTTGAGTTGGATCTTGTCTCCCACTGATAGCGCCATTTCTTGTTTTTTGAAGACGGATACATAGTCGAGTTTCTTGAGGAGGATTTCTCCAATCTTGTTATCGCCCTGCACGACGAGACGGTCATCGATGGAGAGGAGGAAGGTGGCTTGCTCGCCTTTTTTGAAACTTCTATAGTCTCGATTGAAGACAACCACGGTGTCTTCTGGGTGGTATCTCTTATCTTGTTTTTGGGCGTTGGTGAGATCGACGGGTTTCAGAGTCGTGACTTTGTGGTCTTTGGCATCGATGAGTTTGCGGGATTTGAGTTCTTTGCGGATGGCTTCGTTGACGCGTTGGATTTCATCCCAGGTCTGGGAGATGGTGACGGCGGATTGTCCTTTTTGGATTTTGTCGGCGTATTCGATGGCGAGGAGGTTGGCTGGATCGTCGTCGATGACTTCTTTGATGGCTCCGAGTTGGTCGAGTCGATCAAAGGAATGATGGGTCACTCCCTCTGATGCGCTTTTCACTGCTTTTCTGTATTCGAGGATGAAGGCTCTTTCTGCGGCGGAGTCTGCTTTGTCGGGGTCTTGTCTTCGGATGGTGTTGAGTGAGACTGGGAAGATTCCTGCGTGTTTCTCGATGGCTCGCATGGCATCAGAAGCTTCCACCGCTCCATGTTGTCTAGTGTCTCCAGAGCAGATGATGCGTCCGTCGAATTCCTTGACTAGTTGGAAAAGTTCTAGCATTTGCTTGGCACTGATTTGTCCTCCTTCGTCGAGTAGGATGACGCTATCGGGTGGCATCTCTTGTTTGGCTAGGAAGCCGCTGACGGTATTGGTATTAGTTAGCCCGTCTTTCTCTAAATCGATGACCTGCTGACGCTGGGGTGCGAGAGTAATGGTGTGGTATTCTGCATCGTGTAGGGCTTTCTGGACTTCAGCTAAGGCGAAGCTTTTTCCGACTCCCGCGCCACCTCTGAAGAGAGTGATGAAATTGCTGGAAATGAGGAGATTGCGGACGGCTTCTTTTTGATCGTCTGCGAGTTTGGTTTTTTCTAGTGGATAGTCTGTATGGAATGGGTGGTATTCCCATTTGCCATTGCGAGCCAGTGAGACCATTTTCCATTCGATGGCGAGGGCGTCTTCGGTGGTGAGTTGGCGGGGATGTTCTTCATTGTTTCTGAGGTAGTGGTCTTTCGATTTAAGACATTCTTTGAGTTCACCAAGTGTGAAGTTTTCACCACGGGCTTTCTCCAATGCGAAGCGTAGGAGTTCGTGTTCATCAACTACGGATCGTCTGGCGAAGAGATGGTTTTCTGACCATGCGAGTGCCTTGTCGAGATTGACGGTTTCTTCATTAGGTTGCTTTTGCTGAATGAGATAGTTTCGACTTAGGGTATGGAGTTCCGTATGAGTGAGTTGTTTTTGCCAATGTTCCATTAAGTCGGCGTTGGTCATTTTGACTTTGTCGGGACGTTCCGCATGGGCGATGATTTCACGCATGTCTTTGACGTTTCCACCCGCGAGTTCGGGACGTTCTTTGATGAGTTTATCCAATGACTTGTTGATGGCTTGATGACGCTTGGAAAACTTGTCGATGAGAGGCTGGTTGATGCCTGTGATTTCGAAGGAGCCTCGGTTGTTGTTTTCGATTCCGTAGCCTAGTTGTTTTAGTTCACGTGTGAGGATGTGTTGGTAAGCATTGTCGATGAACTTTTGGGCTTTGAAGATTTCGTAGTTATGAAGGGCTTTCCACTTTTTCTCTACGGGATCAAAAGTGGCGTTGAAGAGGAGACAGTGGGTGTGAAGTTGTGGGTCTAATGCGCGTGAGGTATCGTGTCTGAAAGTGGTTGCGACAATGTTGCCAGTGAAGCGGTCATTGGTGCTATTGGCAACGCGGACGCGAGTGGCAGCGTAGTTCTCAAATTCCTGCATAGCGACTAGGACAGCTTGGTCGTGGGCTTCGACGATGGCTCTATCGTTTCCTATCAGTGCGGCTACTGAAACCGACTTGGGAGGTGCAATCGTCATGTCGTAGAAGATACGGCGATTGATGTTGGTTCTTTGTTGAGTCAGTCGCTTGTTAGTTTGAGGATTCAGATTGTCGCATAGGGCGATGAAATCTTTTTCGTTTACGGCTCCATTCAGGTTGAGCATGTCAGCACCCGCTCCATACCATTGTCCGACGGTCTCGTTTCCATTGGTATAGTATTGACCGATTTTCAGCTGTTCACGGAAGTAGACTTTTGCGTTCATAAGATTGCGTTGGGTAAATGGTGAAATCATAGGACTCCACGCTACCCACACTCACGTTCAAAGCTTGTTCCAGCAGTGGAACAGGCTTTGAACGTGAAACCCTAGGCAAGGATGCCTTGGTTCATTTATTACAGGAGGCACACCCCACCTCTAAGCGGGGCTTAGAACGGCAAAAATATGAAAAAACATCGAAATTGCAGGACTTGAGACTCATCAATGGACAACAGTCGTTGCAGGTGAAAGGCACGCTTTTTTGCATGGGAGAACGTCAAAGAGCATCCGCTCGAATCATTTGTAGAGAACATCCAAATCCTGCGTGTGCAGGGAGGTTTTTACAAGCTAGTGGACAGTATGCTTATGGATGTCTGTGTCACTAAGTTAGCTCGATTTTGTTAGATTGGATTGCATCATTTTATACGTCGTAAAGTGAAGCGGAAACGCCCCAAGAAGACTGTTAAAAACGCCTCAAAACACACAACGGAAACGCCTAAAAAAGTCTCTAAAAAATCATCAGAAATTGCAGAGAAAGTAGACACGCAGGAGCTTGAAAAGAAGCGGCGAGGACCACAACATAACGAACTGTTCTATTGATAAGGATAATGAGAACTCGATACTCAAGCGTTTTCACTCCGAAGTCGATTTCATTGATCTTCAAGATGTGCAGGAAATGGATCGAATATTCCTGATACTCGAACAGCACGATCTTGTGATAGTGGACTGCCGTGCAGACTCCACAAATGTGTTCCTAGACTACTTTGGAGAGATCGATGAAAGCACTCAATACGGAACTCACCACCGTCGTCTCGCCAATAAAAATTGCGATGCGCTAAAATTCCTATCCCCGCCGCAAGCAGCGGGGTATTTACGGAATTTTTCCTGCGGAACGCACCATCGCTCTCAGACTTTCTGAACGTGGCAAGCCACGGGGTATTGAACCCAAAGCTTCGCAATAAACCATGAAGCGGACAGCTTGGAACAGTTGCGAGTGATCACTGATACGCGTCAATGTAGCTGCCATTATGTCATTGTGCGCAACGAATCTCATAGCACTCAATTCCGCCTCTATGATGAGAGTAATATTTGTAGGAGAATTCTCGAAAGTTATGACAGCTTAGAGCTTGCGCTTCCGCGCATGCAAGACTGATTAGTGGCTAGTCTTTGCGAGACTAATGTGACGGCTTCTGAGGCAACCAAAAGTCTCAAGCTTTCGCTTATCGATAGACAACGGCTCAAGAACTGACTGAACATAATAAAAGTTACATTTAGATCTTAACGGTTCCGGAGCTGGAACAGTGAAAAACATAAATTATGCGAAATTAGTTTTGTGGAATCTATTTCAGAAAAAATTGACAAGGTGTCTCCCATAGAGCGATTTATTGTTCTAGCCCGAGAGCTTGATCGCATAAGAGAATTGATATCTCAGTTAGATGAAGGTCGATCAGTGGATGACTTATTGGAAGTTTTGGATCTAGAATTATTAAGCACGCAGTTCGGAGTCTCAGCCCAACTCATGCGTAAGAAATTAAAATTGGCGGGAGGGAAAACATTTAAGATTGGGAAGAAACATGTGATCCGAAAAGTTGTTTTTTTGGAGGTTCTACAAAACTTAGAAGAGTCAGGATAAACAAAAAATTAAGAAGGCATGATAGCCCAGAACTCCGCAGCTTGTTTCGCAGTCCGAGCATTTCTATAGTGCTGCTCAAAAGTCTGAGCCGATGTATGTCCCATATTTGCGACTACTACAGCTTTCGCGTCTCTGTCTTCGGCACGTGCTTGAGCTTCAAGATTTGAACCATAGGTGTGACGCGTAATATCTCTTACCCAAGTAAGGATACATTCATCAGTTTCTTCTTTGCCTTGAACTAAAGCATCCTTTCTTTTCCGGTGGTTTGTCTGAAGGATTTTCCCATTTTGACCTTTGTAAGGTTTGAGCCAATTCGCAAGGTTATCTGAAAGGTCAACAAAACGCTTAGTATCGGTTTTGTTGCCAAAGCTGACCCGAATCCACTTCTCTTTGAAATTGATATCTGACCATTTTAAATTGCTCAACTCGGATTCGGGTCGCAATCCAGCAAAAAACGCAATGGCAAACCATGGAACCATTTCAGAGTCTGTTTTTTGGGCTCGTTCCAATATTGCTGAAACTTCAGCTGCCGAGGCGACAACTATTTCTTTTTTCTTTATCTTAGCTGCGGGTATTACTTTCACAGGATTAGAGGGAAACAAAGCAACTGCTGATGGAAGAGAATAGATACTGATTAAAAAGGTTCGGAGATGGTTGAAGGATTTGGGAGCGTAACCACCATTCTTACGCCAAAGAGGGAGCCACTCTTGCCAGAAAATAGCATCTAGCTCACTCACCTGTTTGTCATAGAGATCTTTGAGTTGTTTTTTAGCCCATTCGAAAGTCTGGACATATCCCTTCGACCAATCTCCCCCACGAGCTGCCTTGTAAGATTTCACTAATTGTAAAAGACTCATTTTAGTCGAAGTCTTATCAAGCTGCTTGGCAAATGCTGAGCAGGCTTCTGCTAATCCAGAAAATCCGAGCAGCTGAAACGTTTCGTCGTAATAGTTCGCTGCTTCTAAAAGCTTTTCATCATAGTGCTTCAAACGAGGAGAAGCGATTGTTGCCAATAGGTTGCTCCGGTGATCTTCAGCAGCAGCTTTAGTATTGAACTTGAGACGCTGCCTTTTACCTGTTGTGGAATTTTTAGCAGATACATTGAGCAGCCATTTGCGACTTCCTTTCGGCTTAGTGATCTCAAATTTTCCTGAAACTGACATGAAGTCATATTAGCTCAATTGGGCACCAATTCCAGATTTATTGGGCACTAATTGGGCATCTATTGGGCACTGGAATTGAGTGAACACCTCCATGTGGAAAACAAAGAACCCGCTAAGCCTTTGAGCTATAGCGGGTTAAAATGGTACGCAGACTGGGACTCGAACCCAGGACCAATTGGTTAAAAGCCAACTGCTCTACCAACTGAGCTACCTGCGCATTTTCTTTGTTGGATTGCCCTGCCGACTGTTTCAGCGGCTGGGCGGGCGCAACATACGTAGTTTTTGATTTCTCGCAAGATAAAATGATAGCAATCCGATGTTTTTTTTTAGGTGTCGCTACAACACCCTTAGTTTCAACGAGTTTCCAGCACGCCTCTATTTTGGAATGAGTACTACTTATTGTCTAACATCCCCATCGTCAGAGGAAAGACCTGCTCATTTCTAAAACAGCTCGGCTTTTGACGCCATCGTGAGCTGCATATGTCTTCATATAGTCGTTATGAGAAAGAATGATTTATCCTTGTAATTTAGAAGATCGTCTTATATTCACTCCTCCATCAGCTCTGCGAATGCTCGGGGGTGGGTCATTTGACCCACTCTTTTGTGTCTCAGGATTGTATCATCTTATTTAGAGATTTTTACTTAGACTTTTTAAACCATTTAATAACTGCCAGAATTGCCATGACCAACGATATTGTCGCACTGATTGATTACTACGAGAGGGAAAAAAGCATTGACCGCGACAAGGTTATTGCCGCGCTCGAGTTTGCTTTCATCTCAGCCTATCGTAAAATGGTGCCAGGTGCTGATGCCATTGAATCAATCCGCGCGGACATCAACACTCGTAAAGGTGACGCCGTTATTTACGCATCTCTTACCGTTGTCGCTGATGATGATTATGTCGATAAATTCAATGAGGTTCCACTTACTCTTGCCCGCAAAAGCAAGCCTGAAGCCGAGTTAGAAGACAGCGTTGACTTTAACGTTACTCCGAAAAACTTTGGCCGTATCGCGACACAAACTGCTAAGCAGACGATGATGCAGCGTCTACGCATGGCTGAAAAGGAAATGATCTATGATGAATATAAGGATCGTGCTGGTGACATCGTCAGTGGTGCCGTTCGTCGTTTTGAAAAAAGCGATGTAATGATCGATCTCGGTAAGTTTGAAGGTCGCATCCCCTCACGTGAACGCGTGGTGACAGAAGATTACAATATTGGTGATCGCATTCGTCTCTACGTTGTCGCTGTGGAAAACGAAGCTCGCGGACCTGAAATTATCCTTTCACGCAGTCACCCGAACTTCGTACGCCGTCTGTTTGAATCAGAGGTTTCTGAAATCGCTGATGGCACCGTTGAACTCCGTGGAGTTGCTCGTGAAGCAGGATACCGCACTAAGGTAGCTGTTTCGACAACTGACGAAAAAGTAGACCCCGTGGGTGCTTGTGTCGGTTTACGCGGTGCTCGAGTTAAGAACATCGTTCGTGAACTCAACAACGAAAAAGTGGATATCATCCGCTGGAGCGATGACCCTGCAGAATTTGTAGTCGATGCCTTAAAACCAGCCAACTTGCGCTCAATTAAGCTCGATCACGAAAACAAAGTAGTGTCCGTCACCGTTGACGAAGAAGAGCTCAGTAAAGCGATTGGACGTCGTGGCCAAAATGCACGCCTTACCGCCAAGCTTATGGGCTGGGATGTACAAGTGAGCAAAGATGAAAGCCAGCATGAGCAGTTTGAAGCTCGCTTGGGAGATGCCGCACACACATTGGCAGACCGCTTAGGTATTAATGACGAGATGGGAGAAAAACTCTTCCGCGCTGGTGGTGCAACTGCTGAGCTCGTTATCCAGATGCCTGCTGAATATATTGCATCTGCACTTGAAATATCAGAAGAAGACGCTGCTGCTATTTTAGAAAAAGCTCACACTGATGTGGCTGGTCTTGCTGACGCATAATTTATTTATTTTTTTCATAATCCGCTAATATTTTTAAACCAAACATTTTTCCTAATTTTACATAATACCCAGCATGGCAGAATCCAGCGATACACCTAAAAAATCTAAAGTAGTTCTCGATCTCATCGACGACTCCGGTAAAAAGCTGTCGCGTCGTGAGCGCCAGCGCGAAGCGGCTCCGAAGGTCAAAACTGTTGATGACCAGAAGAAAGAGGCATTAGATATTTTTGAGGATGAGGGTACTAAGAAAAAAACCTCCGTGGTTAAGAAAAAAGGAGGTATTAAGAAAGATTTACCTACCATTTCTAAAGTTCTCGATAAGCAAAAAGAGGACAACGAGACAAGGCTGATGCCACCTGTTGAGGACGTCACACCCGCTGACCAAGATCTCTCTGAAGCTGGTGAAACCGAAGCTGTTAAAGAAGGTAATGTTATTACCATCAAGCCCCCTATTATTGTTAGTGATCTTGCTGATTTAATGGGCTTAAAGTCGTTCCAGCTAATGGCTGATTTGATCAAGCTTGAAGTCTTCGTTGCACCACATCAAGCAATCGAGCCCGATATTGCTGAGAAACTTTGTGAACTTCACAACTTCGTCTTTGAGCGTGAGAAGCGTGAAAAAGGTGGTGGTGTTCATAAGGAAAAGAAAAAAATCAAAGAGCCTAAGGCAAAGGACGTCAAAGATGAGCCAGTTGATAAACTCGAGTACCGCGCTCCCATTATTACTTTTATGGGTCACGTCGACCACGGTAAGACCTCCCTACTTGATTTCATTCGCCAAAGCCGAGTCACCAAAGGTGAAGCCGGTGGCATTACGCAGCACATTGGTGCTTACCGCGTAGAGCACCAAGGCCGCCACATTAGTTTTCTTGATACGCCAGGACACTCCATTTTCTCCAAAATGCGTGCACGTGGAGCCGATGTTACTGACATCGTCGTACTCGTCGTAGCTGCCGATGACGGCATCATGCCACAGACAAAGGAAGCGATCGAACATGCGAAGAAAGCGAAGAAGACTATCATCGTCGCAATCAACAAATGCGACATGCCAGGCGCTGACCCAACGCGTGTAAAAACTCAACTTCTCGAGCACGGCGTTCAGCCAGTCGACTTCGGTGGCGACATCGAATGTGTAGAAGTTTCCGCTGTCACAGGTCAAGGCATGGATGAACTGATTGAACTTATGGCTCTCCAAGCTGAAGTTCTTGAACTCATGGCAAACCCTCGTGCTAATGCTCGCGCATCAGTAATTGAGGCAAGCATTCAGCCAGGCAAAGGCCCTACTGCTACCGTCATGGTGCGCGCAGGCACTCTCAAGCCAGGCGTACCATTCATCTGTGGCCCTTATGCAGGTAAAGTCAAAACCATGATCGATGACCGTGGTCAACAGGTTAAAGAAGCTGGACCATCAATGCCTGTAGAAGTCATTGGTTTTGCTGAACTCCCTAATGTAGGCGACGAGCTCGTTCAAATGAAGAACGAAAAGGCTGCTAAAAAGCTTTCTGAGGAACGCCTAGAAGTGCAGCGCAATAGCCGCCTTCAACGCCCTAAAAAGAGCCGTATGGAAGACCTTATGTCATTGGTTGAAGGCAACAATAAGATCCAGCTGAAAATCATCCTCAAGGGTGACGTTCAAGGTTCTGTGCAAGCCATTGAAAGCGCTATCGCCGAAATCAAGAGTGATAAGGTAGAGACTGTCTTTATCAAAGCTGCTGCAGGTGCCATTACTGAAAACGATATCTTGTTAGCCAGTTCATCGGATGCCGTTGTGTTGGGATTCAACACGAAAGTAGAAGGTGGAGCTGTAAAAGCCGCAAAGAGAGAAGGCGTTCAGATCAAACTTTATTCAGTAGTTTACGAACTACTAGACACCGTCAAAGAGTCCATGCTCGGACTACTTGATCCCCTCACCCGTGAGACTATTATCGGTCACGCTGAGGTGAAGCAGGTCTTCAAGGTTCGTGGTGGTCGTGCGGCGGGCTGTGTTACCAAAGATGGTAAAGTCACTCGTATCGCTCACGCTCGTGTACTACGTGGAAAAGTCCCTGTATTTGATGGTAAAATGTCTACATTACGTCGTCATATGGACGAAGTTGACGAAGTTAAATCTGGTATCGAATGTGGTATCCGCCTTGGTGAATTCAATGAGTATGAAGAAGGTGATATCATTCAGTGCTACATCCTTGATAAGGTTGACCAAACACTTTAACCTAACATCCCAAAATCAGTGAGCCAACGCCTAGATAGAATCAACGAGCTACTCCGCCGTGAAATCAGCACGATTATTCAGCAGGATTTTGAATTCGGAGGTGCCCTTGTCACCGTGCACGCAGTAGAGATCACTCAAGATCTGCGTGAGGCGAAGGTCTTCATTGGTGTCATCTGCGGGTATGGAGCTAAAGTCATCGAGCAGCTTGGGCAGAAACGCGGTCTTATCCAGAAGCGTGTCGCTAAACGTGTAGTTTTACGCTGTACCCCCGTTCTCGATTTTCGCTTAGACACCTCGGCAGCAAAAGGCGTCGATATGGTTAATATCCTCGATGAGGTTGAAAAGATCCCGAAAGCGCCTCTTGAAGACGATAAGGCATAAAGCTTTTGAACCTTTGAAAAATTGCATCCCCTTTTTTCATTTCGTGCAATCTCTAGTAAAACACTCGAGCGATATCGAAGCTCCTCTCTTTTCTAAGATTTCCGATTGCCTAGATGAAAAATGCAGCCATGCTTTGCGGCGTTGAGCACTTTACCTGTCAGTCCGTCCATCGAAGTCTTCCGCAGTCTAGCGGAAAAAGGAAACGTCGTACCCGTATACGCGCAGCTTGCTGCTGATTTTGAAACGCCTCTATCCGCCTACACGAAGATTAGTGGCGATAGTGAAGCCTTTCTTTTCGAAAGCGCAGAAAGCAGTGGTGAAAACAGTCGGTACTCCATTCTTGGTAGTAATCCACGTGCTGTAATCACAGCTTATGGCCACGATATCACCTACACAGATCAAGGTGAAACAACCCAGTGGACGGCAGAAAAAGACATCCTCGCTGAACTGGAAAGCCTGATGGCGCAGTACCGCCCAGCCACAACAGAAAACCCACCTCCTTTTTATGGTGGAGCCGTCGGCTACCTCTCATACGATTCCGTGCGTCAGTTTGAACCGAGTATCGGTCCCGCTGCAAAGGACGAGCTAGGGCTACCCGATGCACTATTCATCATTGCTGATACACTCCTCGTTTTTGATCACCACCTGCGTCGCTTAATCGTCATCGCCAATGCTTTTATTGATGAACACGATACCCCTGAGCAAGCTCACGCTGACTGTTGCGCTAAAATCTCTGCTCTCATCCAGAAGCTAGACACCCCTCTTCACATTCCGCCACTTAATGGTTTAGCGGATTACGAAACTCCCGTAGCAACGAGCAACACCACTCAGGAAGAGTACGAGGCCATGGTACTTAAAGCAAAAGAGTACATCACTGCTGGTGACGCATTTCAAATCGTACCTAGTCAGAGGTTTGAAACAGATTATAGCGGTAGCCCGATCAATCTTTATCGCGCGCTTCGCCACATCAATCCCTCACCCTACATGTTTATTCTCCAGCTCGATAATTTCGCGCTGGTGGGAAGTTCACCTGAGGTTCACGTCCGTGCCATCAATGGTCGCATCGACATCCGCCCCATTGCCGGAACGCGCAAAAGAGGAAAAACACAAGCTGAGGATGATGAACTCGCACTCGACCTTTTAGCCGATCAAAAAGAATGTGCTGAGCACCTCATGCTCGTAGATCTTGCTCGCAATGATGTCGGTCGAATTTCCAAGCACGGTACTGTCACCGTCGACGATTTTATGATTGTCGAGCGCTATAGCCACGTCATGCACATCGTTTCTAATGTTCACGGAGAGCTTGATGAAGCTCACACAGCCTACGACGTTCTTCGGGCCACCTTCCCCGCGGGTACCGTTAGCGGAGCGCCCAAGATTCGAGCAATGCAAATCATCAACGAACTTGAAAATAGCAAACGCTGCTCTTACTCAGGTGCCGTAGGCTACTTCGGCTGGAATGGCGCTCACGACTCTTGTATCACTCTCCGCACCTGCCTCATCAAGGACGGCAAAGCTTATGTTCAGGCTGGAGCCGGTGTCGTCGCCGATAGTGACCCTACCTCCGAGTACGAGGAAACGGTCAACAAATCCATGGCAATCATCCGAGCCATCGGCCTCGCCAAAACTATTGGGAACACGACTGAAACTACTACTGGAGCATCCAGCTAAGCTACGAATCACTTCACACGGAACACTCCACATTTTAAAAATATGCTCCTTGTAATCGATAACTACGACTCCTTCACCTATAACATCGTCCAGTACTTCGGTGAATTGGGCGCTGAAATTAAGGTCGTGCGTAATGACGCCATGAGCCTTGATGAAATCGCTGCACTAGCACCTGATCAAATATGTATTTCTCCTGGCCCATGTTCACCGACAGAGGCTGGTATTAGCTGCGATGTAATCCGCAAATTTGGCAATACTACCCCTATTCTAGGTGTTTGCCTAGGGCACCAGTCCATTGGCCAAGTCTTCGGTGGCGATGTCATACGTGCTGATAAACTCATGCATGGTAAAACATCCGCTATCATCCATCAGGGAAAAAGCGTCTTCGAAGGGCTACCTAGCCCGTTTACCGCCACGCGCTACCACTCACTCATCGTTAAGCGTGACACGCTCCCTGACTGCTTAGAGATCACAGCAGAAACGGAAGACGGCGTCATCATGGGTCTCATGCACAAGGAATTCCCTATCCACGGTGTTCAGTTTCACCCTGAGTCCATTCTGACGGAAGGAGGCATGCAGATGCTTGGTAATTTCCTCAAGATGTAGTTGCCTCTGATAAGTACCAATTAGTGGGTAGAAAAACACTTCAATGAACCCAAAGGATTAGCAAAAGGTTCTGTGAATTTTGTTAATTCTGTTTTCAAAAAAATGATCACTTTCGACACTATTACCTCAGCGCTTCCCGACTCAAAGCTCAGGAACGATGGTAACTGGCTTTTTTCCTCCCAGCCGCTCGCTCTCGACAAAAGAACCGCCAAGTCACTCACCCAGCTCGGCCATGTTCTCGCACAGTTTCAAAAAGCTTCTAACTCAATCTATCAACGTAGTGTTAAAGGAAAAACACCTGACTGGATTCATGAAGTTCTCGATGCAGGAAAACCGGGCTGGCTCGTAGCGGCTCAGTGCGCGGCGGAAACCAAGGATATTCTGCCACGCATCATCCGACCTGATCTTATTCTCACGGGTGATCAGAATTCCAGTACCTTTGCTCTCACTGAGCTCGACTCCGTGCCTGGTGGAATGGGCATTACACTGTGGCTCTCTCGATTCTATGCCGAGCAGGGTTTCAAAATACTAGGCGGTAAAGAGGGCATTCGCGATGGCTTTCAATCACTTCTCCCGGCTGAAAATGGCGGTGGTAGAATCCTGATCAGTGAGGAATCAGCCGATTACCTTCCTGAAATGGAATGGCTTGCGGCTCAGTGTCAGCAAGTTCAAGTCAATAGTGCAGAACAAGATGACGGCTCGGAATCCCCTGCCTACCGCTTCTTCGAGTGGTTTGACTGGGAAAACATCCCCGCTGCTAGAAAACTCGCCCAATCCACCAAACTCACTGCACCTTGTAAACCCCATCTCGAAGAGAAGCTTTGGCTTGCCTTGCTTTGGTCACCTTCATTACGTGATGTTTGGAAACAAGAACTACGTGGTAGTCACCTCGACACGCTCAAGTCCATCGTCCCCCACAGCTGGGTGGTCGATCCTACACCTCTGCCTCCTAACGCTAGTTTGCCTAGACTCGATGCCCACTCGTGGCAAGATGTCGCCAATTTCAGTCAAAAGGAACGTCAGCTCGTTCTTAAGATAAGTGGCTTTTCAGAGCTGGCTTGGGGTTCGCGCGGTGTCTACATCGGACATGATATGCCCAGTGCTGAATGGTCTCAAGAAATAGAAAAAGCCGCAGCGGCCTACAGTACGCAACCAAGAATGATGCAAGATTTTCATCAGGGGAAGCTCATTGAACACCCCTACCTCGATCCCGAAACGGGCGAAGAAAAAATCATGGAAGGCCGCGCCCGCCTCTGCCCTTACTACTTTATAAACTCCGCAGGGAAAACGGCTTTGGGAGGTTGTCTCGCCACCATCGTCCCTGCAGATAAAAAGAAGATTCACGGCATGAAAGATGGTATTCTCGTTCCATGCTCAATTTAGTTACTTGTCTATCGAGCTTTTCTAACTTCCAAGAACTTCACGATATCAGCTGGCTCGGCACGCATGTGATAGTCATGGTGGGTGAACGCCCACTCGATAAGCCCGCTTTCCCCAATGATATAAGTGGCTGCTAGAGGAAGTGTATCCGTACCCGCTTCTTTGCCATTGTATTCCTTAAGGTCGAAAAACTTGCCATAAATTTCTTCCACTTCTGGAGTAAGCTTAAAGAGAAGGCCATAAGTGTCAGCTACTTGATTGTTGGTATCTGTTAGCACTTGAAATTCTAACTCATTTTTCTCTGTCGTGCTAAGAACCTTGTCTGGAAGTTCAGGTGAGATAGCTATCAAGTTAGCACCAGCCGCTTTGATAGCTGGAAGTTCCTTCTGCATTGCCGCAAGAGCAAGGTTACAATATGGACACCAACCACCACGATACCAAGTGACAACAACAGGTCCCTTTTTCAATTCTTCTCTCAGGTTGACCTCATTTCCAATGGCGTTCATCAGAGTGAAATCTGGAGCCATATCGCCAACTTTTTTAGCTCCCTCTACAATTTTTTCTGCTTTGACAGATTCTATTCCTTCAGCAAAGGCTTTCTTAACTTCTGGTGACAATTTTCCTGATCCCTCGGCAGTCTTTGACTCGATTTGCTCAGCCAGTGTTTCGGCATCTGCCATTGCAGATGAGCTAACTAAGGCGATAGCTGTAAGACCTACAATTCTGTTTATTTTTTTCATCATCGGCAACCTACTCCCGTTAGCAATCATGTCTAATGGCTATCTTCATTTTACTAAAAACATCAGTCAGGCTTACAGCATTTTTTGTGAAAAGTACCCAAGTCATATGCATAAGGTCTTCAAAAACTATTTAGTTCACAATTCTAAATAATAAAGACAAAATCCCACTAGTAAATTGTCTAAGAAGATGTAACTTACATAAGCTATCTGACCATGAATTTTTTTATACGTATCCTCCTAGCTCCGCTGAGCATTTCGTGCATGCTACTATCTCAGTGTTCACCCTATGACTCAACTACCTCACTATCCACTGGTGGCACCCAATACCTAGCAGGTTACGGTCCGGCTACAGGTGCAGCGAATGATCGAGCTGTGCAGTCTAGTAGACAGCCGCAGGGATTTTGGGATGGCGCTGGCGTTTCTGGACCAGCTAAAATTTTCATCAATCGTGCTGAACAGAAAGCCTATTTCTACAAAGGCAGCACACTCGTAGGCATGACTCCGCTCTCCTCGGGTAATGAAGAAAATATCACACCTCCAGGTAAATTCAAAATTACGCAGAAAAGCAAAGACCATAAGTCTTCGCTTTACGGTGTGATCAAAAATAAGTTCACAGGTGAGATCACTAATAACAATGCTGACACCAGAATCCATAAAGCGGGTCCTGATGAGGTTTTCGAAAACGCACCCATGCCTTACTTCCTGAGGTTTAATTACGGTATTGGCATGCACACAGGTTTCCTTCCAGGCTACGCTGCATCCCATGGTTGCGTCCGCCTCCCCAATGAAATGGCAAAAGTCTTCTTTGAAAATGCAAAAATTGGCACTCCTGTGATTGTGGAGTAAGTGATTCCACTCTCAGATTCGCGAAGAGAGCATTGCCTTTCAGTTAACAGAGTTACAAAAACTTTAGCCGAAAGCTGTTAAAAATGCCACCTCTAGAGCGAGCTGCTCGGAAACGTTCGTTTCCATATTAGCACGTAGATCCTCTAGGGCACTCATTCGCTGAAGAAGATCGCTGAGTTCATTGGCGTCTGCTACTGATTGCATCAGCTTTCTTTGAGAATTAAAATCAATTCTTTCCACAGAGCACTTCAGTCTAATGACATCGCCCATCCAAGAGATGAGCACTTCAAGGAGCTTGGCTCTTTCATTCAAATATTCTGCCTCCGTATGAGCGAGGTAGAATTTCTCTCTTTTATCCAACCAATCTCCCTCGGTAGTATTCTTGTATTTTTTGGTCTCCTCTTTTAGAGCGATATCATTGATTTTGACAATCGCAGCTCTACTCTGAGCTAGAATAGAGCTAAAGGCGGCTAGGAGTGTTAGAGCAGCACTCACTTTACCTAGGCCTAATTTTGCCAGAGTACCTAAAGCGAGTAGCAGCGAGTCTTGCGCCTCGTTAGTGACTCGTTCACCAGATGATGCCATTAGTGGTAAGCGTACACAGCGTGATAAAATAGTAGGCAGTAGCAACTCAGGTGCATCGGTAACAAGAAGCAATAAGCAATTGTTAGGCGGTTCTTCGAGTGTTTTTAGAAAAGCATTTTCAGCACCTACGCCCATGCGATCGGCGTGTAAAATAACCCCAACCTTCCACTTGCCATCGGCAGAGGAAACGTAAAAAGATTTTTCCAAAACTCGGATATCATCTACGGTGATACGACGCGATTTCGACTGTGGACGAACAATGCGGACGAGGTCTCCTTCAAGCTCATCTAATGACTTTCCTTCTTCTGCAAGGGTTTCCACCACCTCTTCTATTTCACCAAAAAGGTTCGTGCCAGTCTCTGGAGTTACTTTGGCTTCAGCATTAATCAAGGAAACCACCTTAGCCACCAAATTCGTTTTACCGCTGCCAGCCTCACCAGAGATTAAAAAAGCATGCGCTAAACGCCCTCTCTCATGGGCAGACGCCATCAAGTCATATGCTTTTTCTACGGTAAATGCCATTGCGGCGATATCCTGCCAATCATTTGACGAAGGGCAATCTGAAAACAGATATTATTCGACAAAACATGATTTCAGCACCAATTGTATTTATTATAATTTCTAATAAGTTTAACTCCAATTCCCTATGAAAAAAACACTCCTAGCAGGACTTTTCTTAACACTATCTATGGCCCTTTACTCCGCAGGTTCAAACGCCTGGACGACTGATTTTGCAGCCGCCAAAAGTAAAGCAGCCGCTGAAAAAAAACACTTACTTGTCAACTTCAC
Organism: Akkermansiaceae bacterium; assembly: GCA_051252195.1. Lineage (GTDB taxonomy): Bacteria > Verrucomicrobiota > Verrucomicrobiia > Verrucomicrobiales > Akkermansiaceae > Oceaniferula. Next base: position 195,719 of record JBPOGD010000004.1, read on the forward strand.
AGGCTCCGACTGGTGTGAATTTTGCAGGCTATTAAAAGAGGAAGTGTTCGAACAAGGAGCATTTGAAAAAGGAGTGGCTGACGACTTCATCCTCGTAGAACTTGATTACCCCCAAGATACCTCCAAACTTAGTGCAAAAACGTTGGAACAGAATGCTAGCCTAGCAAGATTTTATGCAATCGACACCTACCCCAACATACTTTTGCTAGACTCTCTCGGTCGCCCTTTTGCTCAGACTGGATACCAACCTGGAGGTGCTGAAAACTTCCTCGCACACTTAAAAGTACTCTTAAAAAATAAAGACGCCTTCACTGCTCAACTTACCATGGCAGACAAACGGCAAGGGACAGAAAAGGCTCAAGCATTAGTCGACAGCCTCTCTCTACTCCCTCCCAACTATCTTCATTTTTACAAAAATATTACTGATCAAATCCTCCTTCTAGACCCAGAGGATACTACGGGCTATACTGCTAATAAGAAACTGCAGGAAAAATACACAGTACTTGAAGAATCTATCGGCAAAATCTTGATGAGTGAAAACCCATTGGCAGCACCACCACTCATCGACCAGTTCATTACAGATAACTCCGTAAGCGGTGACAAAAAAGTACGTCTTCTTTTTATGAAGCTTCAGATTGAAATGAACCTAGCTGACACGGCGGGTGACATGAACAAGACACTCAAACTTGTCGACGACTACATCATTGACCAAAAACTTGAAGGTACTGACAAACAGGAAATACTAAGTATGAAAGTCGGGTCGTATATCAATGCAGAAGAATTCGACAATGCCGAAAAGTTAATCGACGAAATCATCGCCATCGAGCCAAGCAGCGAAATCTCGGAGTATGCTGTGAGCTTTAAAGTTCAACTTGCTCAAATGAAACAGGAAGCTCAAGCAGCACCCAAAGCAGAAAATCCTGCACACGGTGAGCCTGGCCATATTCATCAGGCAGATGAATAGACCGTCCTATCATCGCCTCTCACATTCTTAAATCTATTCATGTCACTTTCTTTAAATAACCCTGAAGCTGATATTCTGTGCATCGAATCAGGAAACTACGATGAGCTTCTCATAGCATCGCGTCAAAGTTCTCGGCGACGTATGATCATGCCTATTCAGAGAACTCAAAGCGCGGCGGTGCAGCGCTTACTCAATGCCTTTCAAATGGGGACCTATATTCGCCCCCACAAGCACCCTCAGTTAGATGCTAGTGAAACTATCGTCTTACTTCAAGGTGAACTAGGAGTTATAATCTACGATACCTCGGGTGTGGTGAAATCTACTCACCGACTCAAAAAAGGAAGCATCATCGATCTAGAGCCTCATATCTGGCACTCCATGGTTTGCTTAGCTCCCAACACCGTTATCGCGGAATTTAAAAACGGTCCCTACGACGCTAAACTTGATAAAGAGTTTGCTCCGTGGTCGCCAGAGGAAGGAACAGCTGATGTGGCACGTTTTTTGAAACAAAGTGAGAAAGAGTTTCTCTAGTGAATTTATTTTTCACCCAGTTCGATTACCCCCTTTTCCCAGGACAGTCTTGAATAAAACATTCACTGATACATTCTTCTTCATACAGGCAAGTAATGCGTTCTGCGATAGGTGCTAATTTTCTAGCTTCTAGTGCTGCGGGAATGATCACTTTGGCAAAACTAAATGTAGATCCTAGTGCAGGAGCCATACGGACAAGTCTTCCGTCTAATAGGTGAGTGACACCAAGAACTTGCTTGCCTTTTTCGATGCCGAACTCCTCAGGGATATCCCAGCCGCCGTGCTGCCCACCAGAGAGAAGAAACGGTACAGCGATCACTTGCTTTTGCTGAGCTACACCCGCCCAATCGTTAACGAAAGGAGCTTCTTCAAGCCAAAGATCACCAATGTCTGCAAACTCAGTATGCTCGCGCAGCACTACCATATGATCGAGCATTGTTTGCTTTGACTTCGCATTCTTTGTGGAACCGTGACCGACAAGCAGCAGGCTAGTTTCCTTCGCTTTCCAGTTTCTTAGTAAATTGTGTGCCGACTCAGCAAGCAAGCTTTGCATGGTGTTATCGAGGCCAACAGGCTGACTGACACGGATATTTTCAGAGCGTGTGGCTAACTCCAACAGCTTCGGAATAGCCTGTTTGGTGAAATACCCTTCTGCTAGAAAATCGTAAACGATAATGACGTTATCGTGGCCTATTTCATCAAGAGCGTTTTCGATGAGAAGATCCTCTTTCAAGAAGGCGCAGTAGACGTCAGCAAATACATTGAGCTCACGGATTGCATCGGCATGCATCCTAACTGATTTAGAGGAGTCAGGATGAATGGATGAGCCATGCCCAAGGAGCAGGAGTGTTTTATTCCTAAGTTCGTCGAGTGTCAAAGCCATGGCAGTATGCTAGCTTTATATCTGAAAATCACCAGCGCCAGAATCGAGGTGGAGACCACACTCATATTTCTCACCACCAAAGCGTGATGACTCCGCAGAGTCCCCTTCGATAACTGGGCTCGTTGAATGCCAGTCACCCATTGTTTGGTAGCCCTGCGACTCCAGTGGGTGTTTCGGTAAATTCTGATCGTAAAAATAAGCAGAAACCTGAGCATCTGCCCAATCAAGGATCGGGTACACCTTCAGTGTGTTTTTCTGCTGTTCTGCAAAATCACGATTAACGCGTGTGGACGAATGAGAACGGCGCAGGCCACTTACCCAGATATCAGCACCCAGCTCGTTAAGAGCTCGATTCATTGGCTCTACTTTGTTCATTAGCGAGTAGCGGTTATTCCCCACCTCTCCTTGTGTCCAGAGCTTGCCGTAGAGCGCCTCCTGACGTGCTGGTGTCATGAGAGCATGATAAACTTTCACGTCCAGTTTCAGCTGCTCCACGAGCTGCTGGGCGTACTGATAGGTCTCGGGAAACAAATACCCTGTATCCAGCCAAACTACAGGCATTTCAGGTGCATGTTTACTTACGAGATCAAGCATCACTGCCGCCTGCAGGCCAAAGCTACTGCTCAGCACGAGACGCGACCCGAACTCCTCGTGTAACCAACTGATGCGCTCAGGAGCTGACATCTTCGGAAAGCTGTCATTTACCTTCTGAACGTCGCTGATCTCACTGGGAGACGGGTTATTTGGCTTAATATCTGGAAGCATAGTAATCACTTTGTCCAATTTAGCCAATATTGGCGTGGAAGTTATTCCCCGCCGTAGTGGCATTCACGTAACCTGCACGGATTACAAAGTCGCCGAAGTGCTCGCCTTCGTTACGGCTCTTTGCGTACTCAGCAATGATTGGCGCGAGTAGTGCTTTAATCTCACCACCGGGTACCGCTTCTTTATAGAGTTTATTCAGCCGCTCGCCATGGAAACCACCGCCGAGGTAAACATTATACTTTCCAGGTGCACGACCTACAAAGCCGATTTCAGCGACGAAAGGTCTGCCACAACCGTTCGGACAACCTGTCATACGAATAGTTATTGCATCGTGACGCAAACCGGCATGTTCAATACTTTCTTCAAGCTCGGTAATTAAATTAGGAAGGTAACGTTCTGCTTCCGCAAGGGCGAGTCCACAGGTCGGAAGAGCTACACAGGCGATGGAGTTGAGCCTTAACCCACTTTTAACGTGGCTATCGTCCAGCTTGTAAGTTTTCAGAAGTGCTTTAATTTCAGAAAGCTTAGCATCAGAAACATTTGCGATTACGAGGTTCTGGTTCGCCGTCATACGGAACTCACCGTCATGAACCTTCGCTATTTCACGCAAGCCTGTCTTAGTAGGAGCCGACGCCGTATCGAGCACACGGCCACCTGGAATAAAGAGATTAAGGTGATTATTTCCTTTGTCGTCTTTCGACCAACCAAAACGGTCACCATTAGAAGTGAACTTAAAGTCACGTACTGGCTCAAGCTCATAGCCGAGGTATTCATTCAGCTTTGCGAGGAAGCCATCTGGCGTCATACGCTCGACAGTGTATTTCAACCGCGCCCATTTACGGTCACCGCGCTCACCGAAGTCGCGCTGCACTAGCATCACTTTCTCAGCCACATCCACCGCCTTTTCAGGTGAGCAGAAACCGATTACGTCAGCAAGACGTGGAAACGTTGTCTCATTTCCATGAGTCATTCCCATGCCGCCACCTACGGAGACATTGTAACCTACAATGGTCTCGCCCTCGAGGATGGCGATGAATGAAAGACAGTTGGTATAAATATCAACATCGTTTGACGGCGGGATCGCCACGGCGATTTTAAATTTACGAGGCAGATAGGTCTTCCCGTAGAGAGGCTCTACAAACTCTTCGGTAGACTCCACTTTTTCCTCATCAAGAAAAATTTCATGGTAAGCACGTGTGCTAGGAAGAAGGTGTTCACTGATACGTTTGGATAGATCGTACGCTTCAGCATGGGCACTGCTAAGGTCAGGATTGACATTACAGTTGATGTTACGGTTCACGTCACCGCAGGCTGCTATGGTATCCATACAGACTTTGTTCATCTCTTGAATCGATGCCTTCAGATTATTTTTAATAACGCCATGCAGCTGCCAGGTTTGGCGCGTGGTTATCTTTAAAGTGCCGTTGGCGTATTCGTCTGCAATGCGGTCCATTGCAAGCCACTGCTTGGAGGTAGACACACCACCAGGGAGACGTACACGGATCAGGAAGCTGTAAGCTTTATCGAGCTTTTTCTTACCCCTGCCAGCACGCACGTCACGGTCGTCCTGCAAGTACATGCCGTGAAACTTGCTCAGTTGCTGATTGTCAGCACTGATTGCACCATTGCTTGTGTCAGCAATTTCCTCTGCGAGATTTCCACGCAGGAAGTTGCTGTTGATTTTGAGAGGCTCGTTCGGAGACAATTTTTTGGTATCACTCATTCTCTTCAATTTTTAAAATTTATATTAATATACGTCGCGCTGGTAACGCTTGTCTTTTTTCAGGGCAGCGAGGTAGACCTCCGCTTCCTCGACGGATTTACCGCCTTCGTTGGATACAATTTGGATGAGGGCATCGTTAACATCCTTCGCCATACGTGAGGCGTCGCCACAAACATAGAAGTGAGCTCCTTTTTCCAGCCATTGCCAGATGTCAGCTGAGTTCTCAAGAAGCTTGTGCTGCACGTAATACTTCTCAGGCTGATCGCGCGAGAATGCCACATCAAGACGAGACAAATTACCATCCTTCAAATGCTCCTGCCACTCGAGCTGGTAGAGGAAGTCTTCGTTGTAACACTGGTCACCAAAGAATAACCAGGAGTCTCCTTTTGCACCTGTCTCAGCACGCTCTTCAACAAAGGCGCGGAATGGCGCGATGCCTGTGCCAGGACCCACCATAATAACTGGCGTCTCACCATTCTCAGGAAGACGGAAGTTTTTGTTCTGGTGGATATACACGGAAACCTTTGATCCCTTGGGGGCGTCGTCAGCAAGGAAGGTAGAGGCTACCCCCTTACGCTGCTTACCATTGGTGTCATAACGAACTGCTGCCACTGTAAGGTGAACTTCACCCGGATGCGCCTTCGGGCTGGATGCGATGGAATAAAGTCTTGGTGGCAGCTTACGGAGAATATTAACCAGCTGCTGTGCCGAGAGGTCTTTTGCCGGAAAAGACTCAAGCATGTCGACAATTTGACGACCATCTACCCAGGCCTTAAATGCTTCTTTCGCATCTGCTGCGAGAAGTTTTGCTAGCTCATCAGAACCAGAGATAGCCTGCCATGCCGTCATGATCTTGCGTGAGAGTCCTGTGACATCGAGATCGGAAGTAAGTGCATCCATAAGCGATTTCTCGCCTGCATCCTTGATTTCCACTTTATCTGAAGCAGAGAGCCCAGATGCTTTAATTAATGCATCGACTACATCTGCTGCATTACGGGGCACGACGCAAAGCACGTCGCCCGGCTCGTAAGTAAGACCAGAGCCTTCGAGATCAAACTCGAGATGAATTGTCTCCTTCTGCGAGTGTTCACCACTCAGAAGCTGGTTGTCGAGCACCTCTGCTGGGAAAGGGTTCTTTTTATCGAAAATTACAGTACTAACAACTGACGGAGAGAAAGCTGCAGGTGCAGCAACGGAAGTTGACTCGCCAATCTTAGCAAATACTGCAGTGCTCCAAGTGTTAAAACTTTCATCGTAATCTACATCGCAGTCGACACGGTCAACGATTCGCGTCGCACCAAGCTTCTCGAGCTGAGCATCAACTTGTTTACCTGTTTCGCAAAACAGCTCATAACTGGTATCACCCAAAGCACAGACAGAAAACTCAACGCCTGCCAATGACTCACTAGTTGCCATGAGTTCATTATGAAATGCTTCTGCCGTCTCAGGTGGCTCGCCGTCGCCCCATGTACTGACTACGACAAGTAATACTTCGGCCGATTTCAAGTCCGCGATTTTAGCCTCCGACATATTGACGACATTAGCCTTCATGCCTTTTTTCTTAGCGTCTTTGGCAAGCTGGTTCGAAAGGCTTTCAGCATTTCCGGACTCAGTACCATAAAGGACTGTGATCTTTTTAGGAGCCGCAGCGGCTGTAGCCGATCCAGCAAGTGCAGAAGATCCAGACGAACTCTGCACGCCAGCGAGAAAACCACTAATCCAAGTAATCTGCTCAGACGTCACCGAACTAAGCAGTGTGCTAAGGTGGCTTTTCTGAGCCGCATCAAGGGGGGCAAATGTAGGTATTTCAATCATGATTCAAATCATTAGTTTATTGCTAAACTTACTTATGTTCAGGGGTAATGTGCAAGTATCTCCTTGTTTATGCAAGTGAAAATAAAGCTTTTTCAAAGCAAATCGACATATCGAGAGGCGAAAACGAGATCAGTAAGACGTCGAAGCAAGCTGTTACGACTCATTAACAAGAAAGCGAGTACCACCCTCTTCTCCTCTAATTATATTTGCTAGAATTTCTGGTTTGCGACCACTTGTGATGACCGTTTCCACTCCAGCATCCAGAGCCACTTTGATTGCCTTTATTTTCGAAGCCATCCCACCGATAGAAAACTTACCATGCTCATCTCGAACATACTCATGAATCGATTCAATATCATCCACCTGAGGAATCACAGTAGAGTCCGCACGTAAAAGCCCATCGACAGTACTACCTATAATTAAAAGCCTAGCACCTAGTAATCCTGCCACCTTCGCCGATAACATATCATTGTCCCCTACCCTGAGTTCTTCGATGTTCACCGTGTCGTTCTCATTGATAATAGGAACAATTGTTTTCTCCTGCAACAAGCGGTGCAAGGTGTTCATCACGTGAGGACTACGCGTTTCACTGTCAATATCTGCAGCAGAGAGAAGCACCTGCGCTACATTGAGCTGAAATTTTTGGAAAATACTTTCATAGGCATGCATGAGACGACTTTGTCCGACAGCGGCACATGCTTGGCGTGATGCGGTGTCTGCGGGATAGCCATCAAGTTTCAATGCAGAAACACCAGCACCTACTGCACCACTAGAAACCATCACGCAAGGAACGCCAGATGTGACTAATTCAGAAACTGAAGTCACTAAACGCACAAGAGAAGCCTCGTCCAGTGTGCCGTCTTTTTCACGAGTAAGCACTCCCGTGCCAATTTTAATAACAACAATTTCCTTGGTCATTTTAAGTGAGATTTAAATCTATAATCTGCTAATTAACAACTTGGGCAGATAGACGTACCGCTTCACACACATCGGGGAAGACTTGCTTCTTGCGGCTTACTACACCAGGCCCTTGAAACAGACCATCTTCATCTCGAGCGTAAGGTAACATCTCGATAATGTTATCATTTCCTTTAGCAATTATCACACTGTGATGCTGCGTCACATCGGTAACAATCAGCAATGCCAAGTCGAAATTTTCTCTTATAACAAGACTCGCCATTTCCTTCTCTAAATCTTCACGCCGCCCTTCAAACAGCTCCAGACCACACTCTTCAATATGAGAAATACTAACAAGGGCGCCACCTTCTTCGAAAACTTTTCGATCTGTATCAATCGCTTCGTAAGCCGTATTATTGGCCAAAAGAGAACCTGATTCAAAGATTTGACGTGTAAAGGTAGCAGCATCGACTCCAGCAATTTCACACAGCCAGGGAAGAATTTCACGATCTAGATCTGCTGTCGTCGGTGATGTTAAGTTAAGTGTGTCTGTTAGCATTCCAGCGATCAAACACATAGCAACCCCCTTAGGAATGTCGATACCTGCATAGCGGTACTCACGTGCTACTAGAGTGGATGAAGAGCCAACAGGTTCATTAATATAACGAATAGGCTGACTTGTTACAATATCTCCTGCTAGACGGTGATGATCTAAAACCTCTACAATTTCCGCACTCTCTATCCCTTTAACAGCCTGAGAGAATTCATTATGGTCTACTAACACTAAACGAGTATGCGGTGGGTCTAGTAAACATGACTTCGTGATAATCCCCATGAATTTACCACCTTTGGCATTGATAACTGGGAATATACTTTGTTTGTGTTTAGCTAGACGTTCTATCAAATCATCAACGGTGTCCGTAGAACTCACCGTAACGACGTCAGACTCCAAGACATCTTTAACCTTGCGTGCGCAACGAATTAATTTCGAAACTGTGCCAGTGTCTTGCTCGCATTGTAAAATAGTCACACCGCGCTTGGTTGCTTGAGTGATCAATTCGTCTGATACTTGAAATCCAGCTGTTACGACTAACATCCCGACGCCGAACTCGATGGCGAGTTGATGAATCTCTGGTCGATCTCCACAGATAACGGCATAAAAATTAACATCTCCAGCTGATTTCGCAAAATCTAGCCTTCTCTGAACTACTTCTGCACTCGACGCTCCTACAAGCTGAACAATTTCCCTTTCTTCTTTCTCGATAGGAGATCCCAGCACCTTGGCTCCGAGAGTTTCTGCCACTTTAAGAGGCGATGCCTTGCTACGCCTTACCTCTTCAGCATTGGTGCTTACAGGCATGATGAGCTGCAGTAGGTCGAGATAGTTAAGCAGTCCGCAGAACTCATTTTGAGCATTAACCACAGGTATGTTGCGGACACCGCTGGATAACATAAAATGATAAGCTGCATTAAACGTGGCATCATCAGATATTTTCACCGCATCATTCTGACACATCATCTCTGCAGTAGCACAAACGTGATTTAGTAGAACTGGAGCGTTTACCTTAGCCTGATTCAACACCCACTCTGTTCTCTTAGGAATGGAACCGCAACGAGCTGGAACAACATGCGGAACTCCTTTTTTCTGTAATAAATCAGCGTAACCTATGGCTGCACAAATTGCGTCAGTATCAGGATTTTGGTGCCCGATCACATAAAGCGGAATATCAGATGACTTATACATAATAAAAGAAAGTTAAACACTCTCCGAAGACGAGGCATTTGGCAATACTCGGATTCAAATTTAATCATCTATTTTAAATAACCCGACCAATAAACTACAAAATCCGTTCAAAAAGCATCCTTGACCCAAGTGATCTCTGGAGTTTCACCATCAGATAAAATGATTTCTATCACATCAAAGCGCCACAGTATGTCTCGGCTCGTTAACAAGTTGAGCCATGAATTCGCACCCCGCTCGATAAGCTCCTGTTTATCTTTATCAACTGCATCAAGAGGCCTCCCGTAGCCACGATAAGTCCTCGTTTTCACCTCTACGAATATAAGTGTATTCTGGTGTCGGACTACGACATCTATCTCACCACCTCTAGGTCCTCGATAATTCCGGTACAGTACCTTACAGGCCTGAGACCTTAGATATGAACAGGCTATCCTCTCCCCTAAATCGCCTATTTGGTTTCGAGATAATTTGTCGCCATCCCTTTGACAAAGCGAAACAGGCTTCATGAAAAAACGGCTGCAATGTGCATGCAGCCGTTTGTAAAATCTTGCGAACATTGTTTGTCATTCGCTAAAGCTTAAACAAGGAATTAATCCTCGTACTTCTTATGCCCTTCTTTCTTAACATTTTTGATTGCAGTCATCGCTTCGTCAACAAGAGCCTGGTCCTCTTCGAGGTAAGCGACTTCTAACTGACATATACTGGCGTAGGAAACGCCCATCAAACGACGATAATCGGCAATGGCAACATCTTTTTCTTTCCCTCCTGGCATCTCGTTTACCAGTGCTGGTAAGTAAGCCATACCCTCGAGCATGGCAGCGGCAGCAGTTCGAGCTGACTCAGCGCCAGTTGCCCAGTCATCCTTATCCATTGAGCGCAGGACCTTGAGAGCTGTGTTAGCCTCCTTCATTGATTTCTTCAATGGGGTCATTTTAGAGTCACCATGATCATCAGCCATCAGAGGTTGAGATATAACAAAAGCTGCAGCCACTGCTGGCAAAACAAAACGGTTTAAAATAACATTTAATTTCATCATCTATAAGTACACTACTTTTTCCGTAATCTGTCAACTCAGTGACAAAATTTATCTGTCATTTTCCATTAAAGCAGTAACCAAGGCACGTGCAACTAAGCGGGCATCAGCATCGGCATCTATCAAGGTTTGCAGATCGCTGGCTGGCAAACATACGTGTTGATCCATCACCTCTTCTACTAGTTTCCAGATATCAGTATACTTAATTTCACCCTCACAAAATGCATCCACGGCAATCTCGTTCGCGGCATTATAAACAGCTGGTAATGTGCCACCCGTACTCCCTGCTCTCTTCGCGAGATTAATGGCTGGAAACACATCATAGCGAGGCGCCTCAAACTCTAGCTTAGCTAAAGCCGCAAAGTCGATAGGTTTGAGCCCCCCTGAAACGCGCTCAGGATAGGTAACCGCATATTGAATAGGGAAACACATATCAGTGTTACTGAGCTGCGCTAAAACGCTGCCATCTATGTACTCGACCATCGAATGGACAATACTCTGCGGGTGCACGATCACATCAATCCGCTCCATCTCAATACCAAATAACCAGCGAGCCTCAATCATTTCCAAGCCTTTGTTAAACAAGGTCGAGGAATCAATGGTGATCTTACGACCCATTTCCCAGGTTGGGTGTTTGAGAGCTTGTTCAACGGTGACATGCTCAAGATCTTCTGCACTTGTTTGCCGAAATGGCCCTCCCGAGGCAGTGAGAATAAGACGTGAAATTTCGCGCCCCCCACCACGATGGCCTTCAAGGCACTGAAAAATAGCATTATGCTCGCTATCTACTGGAAGCACTTGGACGCCTTTACGCGCCGCGGCGCACATTACCAACTCACCTGCCATTACGAGAATTTCTTTGCTTGCTACTGCGAGATCTTTACCTGCTTCAATCGCTGCTAAAGCTGGATGTAGTCCAGCGATGCCTACGATCGCCACTAGCACCATATCGGCTTCAGACAAACATGCCACCTCGATCAAACCTTGGGCACCAAGGTGTATTTCGACATCATCAGGCAAAACCGCGCGCAGCGACTCCGCTTTAGATTCGTCGTAGAGAGCAACGTGTTTCGCTCCTGTCTCACGAGCTTGTGCAGCGAGTAACTCGACACTTGAGTTCGCTGCGAGAGCGACGATTTCCATATGGTCGGAAATATCCGCCGCCACCTTGAGAGCACTCGTCCCTATCGATCCAGTAGAGCCAAGTAAGACTATCTTGCGTTTTTTCATATTCTCAATCTTTCTAACTACCCAAAGGCAAATACCTGAGAATGAAGAACAGTACAGGCGCGGTGAAACAAATGCTATCGATCAAGTCAAGAGCACCACCAATTCCTGGTAGCGTTTTTCCAGAGTCCTTTACACCGATACTGCGTTTTAAAACAGACTCTGCTAGATCACCCACAATCGCTAACAACGACAGTAACAGACTCAAGCCTATCACCCAGCCCCAGCTAGAAAGTATCGCTAAGGACTCCGGCAGCAGCGCAAACATACCGCAACCTGCTATTAAGGAGAAAACAAGTGCCCCGCCAAAGCCCTGCCAAGTCTTACCCGGGCTGATATGTGGAATCATCTTATGTTTCCCTATTAGAGAACCCGTAATGTAGGCACCCATATCAGCAAACTTCGTGACGACGACTAACCAAATAATGAGCCATTTCCCCGGCACAGGACTCTCTATTTCAGGCAAGAATAACAGACGTGCTAAAAAACTAAAAAGCACCACAACATAGATAAAACCTAGTGCGGTGACCGCTACTTCAAATACAGTCTTTTGACCATCTACTTCGCGACGGAGTTGAAAGGCAAAACCGCCCATCACAAGTAGAATAAGAGACAGTACGTCGAGTGCAAACAAAGTATCCAAACCTGCAGCACCTTGCGTCCCCAGAACTCCAATGAGCGAGACTAGATAAATAGCACTCCACACACACCCCCACTTAGGTAGAGATGGCATCCCCCCCTTACTTGTCATTTGAAAAAACTCCAAAACGCCGCAAAATCCAAGCAATGTGATGAGCCCAAGATACAGCCATACGTTCCCACTAATAAAAACACCCGTTACTATCGCCCAGAGTAGCACAGTACTAAACAATCTTGCACCAAACACCTGGGTCTTCGATTTCTTTATTTCCTTCGATTGAATCATTGGCGAGCACATCCAAGCGTTTTGTCCAATCTCTGGCAATGAGATTCAGAGAAAGAAAAATAATTTATTTTTGAAACTATTTCTTCTCTACAGAGTTTATTCGGCTAGAGAGAAAACAAAAACTATCTCCACTTACCAAAATGAAACATAAACTATTAATAACTACTATCGTATCTATCACCGCCTTATCCTCCGTACTCCATGCGCAAAAGGAACCTCGTGATGGAGGTGATCACAAAAAAGCTGCTATGATGTGGTTTGACGCCGACGGTGATGGCACATTAAGTGACACCGAAAAAGAATCAATGAAGCAAGCTATGGAAGCTCGTAAAGCTAGAATTCTCGCGAACTTTGATGCTGATAATGACGGCGAACTTAGCGACGCCGAGAAAGAGGCGGCAAAAACTGCCACCAAAGCAAAGCATGAAGCTATCAGAGCTGCCATCCTCGCTAAGTTTGACGCCGACTCCGATGGAAAACTCAGTAAAGAAGAAAGAGTTGGAGTTAAAGAATGGATCGCTAGTGAGTACCCTGAAGAAATCCCCTTCCCCCTCGCAAACAAGAAGGAAAAAGGTTCTAAAGGTGGCGGCAAGAAAAAGTCCGCAGAATAAACATTCATACTAAGGTCTGATTTGATCAGTACCGTAGCTCATGGAGTTGTGATGAAAAATCACAGCTCCATTTTTTTGCACTCATGAATGATAACAAAAATCACCGTTTCATAATTTGCGCCACATCTTCTTCAGTGACATTGAAAAACCCTGATGCGTTCGCCTTCGGTTTCTCACCTTCGGCAATTTGGTACTGAAATACTTTTACTGGCTTCACACCGTCGATTTGTGAAAAGAGATATACTCTGATGGTCATGGGGTCGCTCCCCTCGTAACCAGGCAGATCTTTTACAGAATACCAAATTTCATTCATCCCATCACGTGCACCGCCAATGACGACTTCTGATGCTGTAATATCCTGAAATCGATGCCTGCTGATTCGATTAACTGAAACATTCACCTCACGCCCTGGGCAATAGGTATACACTTTAGCGATATATTTCGCCACGCCCACAGTAATAGGTAACTTCGGTTTTTTGCCACTCGGGATAAAAGCCTCGCCATCGACGTAATCGAGTTTACCCACTTGCAGCTGCTTCCTTACGTCCTGCAAACCACCTAGATTGACAAACTCCGCCACATCGTATTTCCAGAGCCCTCCTTCATACACGAAGCTTAGCACCAGTAAATTTTCCGTAGGATCGCCATCAATACCGAAGTCTACTTTGCCAAAACATACGAGTTTTGCCGTTTCTCCTTTGCTCCTCGCTCTTAAGACTTTTAGTCCAGATAAGCTAGGAGGGGCAACGGGCACATTGAAAACTTCAGCTGGAAAACTTCTTTTTTCGGAGTAAATCCTGTTGCGTATTCCCAATATCCGATGCTCCGCTGTGATTGCCTTCCAGCCATTATAATTCTTAAGCATCATGGATTTTCTCCAGTATTCATAATTATCAACCAGTAATTTTGAGAGAGTCGCGTTATCTGCTGTCTTCGCCTGCTGGCTGAACCCGAGAGGAGCCAAAGCAATGAGCATCAAAAAAATTATTTGCATATGTTTCACGCTTTGCATTGGACAATAAATCCAGCTAAGGGCAAACATTTTCTGAGACAGAGTTCTGTAAGGAGCTTCCTTCCCCCCATCTATGAACGCATTGACCCGAGCAAAACCTCTCAGTGAGGAACGTGAGCGCGAACTACTTAAAGACGCAACTTCTTATACGTATCGATCAGACGATAATTTCGAGCTGAATGCACATTGTTTTTTTCCTGAAAATCATGACAACAGCTTACTCAAGCCAGCCATTGTATTTTTTCATGGTGGATTATGGGATGTCAGTATCATCACTCAGTTTGCTCCTCATAGCATGCACTTTGCCAGCCGCGGTATGGTGGCTGTTTCCATGGAATATCGAGTTTCATCCAAGCATCATTCCAGCCCTGAGGATGCACTTGAAGACGCTCAAATCGCGATGTTATGGCTGAAACAAAACCATGAGGTGTTGGGTATTGACCCTAACCGCATCATTGTAGCAGGAGCCGCTTCTGGAGCACATATGGCATCATCGTTGGCCATGCTTCCTGAGGTATTAGAAAGTGACACATTCTCGGCGAGACCCCTCGCAGTTATTGGCTTAAGCTCAATTATTAACACGACCCCCAAAGGTAATGAGTTTGACCGTTTTACTGACCGTAAAGGAGCTGTGAAAAAAAGCCCCTCAAACCTCGTACGCAAAGGGCTTCCCGCAAGTCTCTATATCCACGGAAAATCAGATACGATCGTTCCCCATGATCATGTGCTCCGATTCACCAAGGCGATGAAGAGAAAGAAAAATTCCTGCGAGTTCATCGAATTTGAGGCAGTGAATCATAGCTTTTTCAACTTTAATGTCAGCGCCAAGCACTTCGAGCTAACGCTCAACTCCATGGACGCATTCGTTGTCAGCCTAGGCTGTATTGAGCCGATGGAATACGATTAGTCACTTAGTAGCGACTAAGCAGATCAAAGTGTTACCTCTTCATCTTCATAGGTACCTCCAGCTACCCACTTGGTTTCTGCTGAATTATTGATAAAACTTACGTTTCCTATAATGGTGACTCCATCGGTGAATCTTACACAACCACGCACTGTAAGCTTCTTCGCTTTCAGCAAGGAAGGAACGCCTAGACCTTCAAGGCGATCAACTAATTTATAATCGTCACTGAGATCGATCACGGGCGGTTTACCTTTACGGGCCGCGACAAGAGCCATTCTTCCGTCAGGTCTTTTTTCGTAAGCATCGGAACGGATCGCTAAAAGATCTGAAGTAGTTTTCACAGGAGCAAAGCGCGAACGAGGAACGGATACCGCGCGCGATCCAGGGAAAGCACCAATTGCCGCTCCCATAGCTACTTCCAGCTGGTAGACGGCTGTTGATGTCTTATCACGTGGATCCACCGTCTTCGTGTTTTTGATCATCGGTAAGGGCAGAACGCCGTTATCTTTTTCAAGAAGTTCCTTGAGCACATCTAGACGGATCCATAAGCTATTAGTATTAAAATACTGGTGACGCTCAACATTTTGGAAAAAATCAAGGTCGCCTTTTGGACACTGCGCCACCTCACGCAAGAGTAATTGGTTGTCGGATTTTCTTACCGCCAAATGCCCACCCTTTTTGTCAGCGGCTGTGCGCTGCGTTGCCTCCATAAGGAAAGGCGTATTGCTTTCTGCAAAGTACGACAGCAGGCCTGCATCGAGAACAGCACCTAGATTATCCGCATTGGAAACAAAGGCGTATTTGACTCCACCCGATATCAAGGCATCGAGCCAACCACTACCAGCGAGAGCGGCATAAAGATCACCATGACCTGGAGGGCACCATTCCTGAGCAGGATTTTTCGCCCACTCCACAGGTTCCATCGTCTGCGCATCAATCTTGGGGATCTGATTCTGCATTAACTCAATATTTTCTGCACCAGATAGCCCCTGCCTCTCATAAGCTTCCATGTATTCGAGAGTATCCTCTGAGGTACTAAAACTATTCATGAGGAGGAAACGCACCTTCGCGCCTGTTGTCTCGTGCAAATAAATAATCTGTTCAGCAATGATGTCGAGAAACGTAGAATTGCCTTTCACTGGTAATAGGCTCTTGGCATTTTGAAGACCCATGCTCGTACCAAGTCCTCCATTTAATTTAATGACAACTGTTTTAGCCAACAGTGCAGGATCAAACTCTTCCCCTTCAGATGAAATCTCAGACAAGTTAGGAACGTCAGTACAGGGACTGATGCTATCCTCTGAAATCATCCCACTTTCCTGACGCACCAAGGCTTCGTAATTCTGTTGAAAGACGCGGATCGCAGGTTCGCTGACGCCAGCTGACTCCATCTTATTCCTGAAAGGGGTAAAATCACTCATAAGTTTAAATGTCAAAAATTTGACTCAGCCACTTAACCCTTCATTTCTAAAACTTCAACCTCAAATTCTTTTAAGAGTCCCATCCTAGCAGCCCTAAGAGTGAGCATTTTTATTTTTTTCGATGATTTATACATTTCACCATTTCCAAAACGAAGATCTTCACTAAATTCACTCGCGTGAGCTATCAGGTTTTTGCCAGAAAATATCGCCCAAAGACGTTTCAAGACGTTCTTGGGCAGGATCATGTCGTATCTACACTTAGAAATGCCATCGAGCGAGATCGCCTCGCGCACGCATGGTTATTTGTAGGCCCACGTGGAACGGGTAAGACTTCTACAGCACGTATTCTAGCCAAAGCACTCAACTGTCCTGAAGGCCCAACGATCGATTTCGACCCTGACTCTAATGTCTGCCAAGAAATTGCAGAAGGCAGATCTCTCGATGTATTAGAAATCGATGGTGCCTCTAACAATGGTGTCGAGCAAGTACGCGAGCTGCGCGAGAGCGTCCAGTTTGCCCCTTCACAAGGTAAATTCAAAATTTACTATATTGATGAAGTCCACATGCTCACCACGGCTGCATTTAATGCTCTGCTCAAAACACTCGAGGAACCACCCGAGCACGTTAAATTCATCTTCGCAACTACAGAGCCTAATAAGATACTTCCCACCATCATTTCACGTTGTCAGCGCTTTGATCTGCGCCCTATCCCAACGGAAACTATCGCAAAACACCTTCAGTTTATCGCTTCTGAAGAAGGTGTAAAACTCGATGACGCCGCCGCTTGGTCCATCGCCAAAGGAGCTGACGGCGGCATGCGCGATGCCCAGTCGATGCTCGACCAGCTCGTCGCTTTCTGTGGGGAAGAGATTACCGAGGCAAACGTCCTCGAAATCTTCGGCTTCACCTCTCGCGATACTGTCGCCAAGCTTACTACTCACCTTATCAGTAAAGATAGCCCTGAAGCACTCAGCCTTATCCACCAACAGGCAGAAAGCGGCAAAGAGCTCTCGCAACTTCTCGGTGAGCTAATAGGTTGCTTCCGTGCATTGTTAGTTAACAGGCTCGACCCCGGAGCTGCCACCGAAGGCTTCCCTGCAGAAATTTGGGACCCTCTCGTTGCTGCTGCCAAATCGATACAAACTGACCGCATCCTCTCTATCATCGATACCCTCGCCGATACCGAAGGTCGCATGAAGTGGGCTGCCAATAAACGTCTACACATGGAAATCGGCATGATTAAAGCGATCCAAACGCTCAATGAAGCGCGAATTAGCGATGTGATCAAAGCCCTTGCAGGAGCAGCCAGCTTAGAGAACATCGTTCCAAGCAAGAGCGCACCAGCTGAAATTCATGAACCTGTAACAAAAGAATCCGCAACAGAAGCTACTGCAAAACCTGTAGAGCAAAAAACGACTCTCGCTCCTGCGAAAGTAGCAGAAGATACACCCCCATGGGATAATTCAGCCAACACGGTTTCAGAGGAACCCGCAAAAGCAGCTGATCCAGCTGAGGAAACCGTGCAGCAAGAAGAGGAGCCCAATGTCATCGCATTCAAAGGCCTCGATGATCTCATCGATGACGCCGAAGATATCCCCTCTACGAATATCCCCCAAAAACAGGAACCAGCACCCCAGCTTAACCCGACTCCTGAAGTCGAGGAACAGAAAGCAGACCCTAAGGACGATGATTTTTACAAAGACCCGCTTATCATCAGTGCTCTAGAAATCTTCGAGGGAACCTTAAAATAAGGTCAACACAGTGCAAAACCCACTCACTAAAACTTCAAACACAAACTATAATTAATCCAATGGACATTCAAAAACTCATGAAACAAGCCCAGCAAATGCAAGCTGGAATGCAGAAAACGCAAGAAGAGCTCGCTCAAAAAACCGTCGAGGTCTCCGCGGGTGGCGGTAAGGTCACCGTCGTCGCCAACGGCTCAGGCGATGTCCAGTCCATCACCATCGATCCCTCAGTCGTTGATCCTGCTGATGTCGAGTTCCTCCAAGACCTCGTTCTCTCAGGCGTCCAAGACGCTATCGCTCAAGGGAAAGAAATGGCAGCGAGCGAAATGGCAAAGCTCACAGGAGGTCTTGGCATCCCTGGGATGTAAAATGTTGTAGAAGAGCTTTCGAAACTCTTTGAGATTTTTAAAAAGATCTCTCCTACCACAAAGAGCTTAAAAAGCTCTTCTATAATCACGCACTGATCACACCCCATCATGTCATTCACCCTCCACCACCAGTGCTCCGATACCTCGGCGCGTACTGGAACTCTTGCCACTGCCCACGGTGATATTCAGACGCCAATTTTTATGCCCGTTGGCACGCAAGGCATGGTCAAGACTCTCTCGCCCGATGAACTCATCGATGTCGTGGACGCTCAGATCATTCTTGGAAATACCTATCACCTGAATCTCCGACCCGGTCTTGACGTTATCCGCGAGCTAGGAGGACTGCATAAGTTCACCACCTGGGAAAAACCCTTCCTCACCGACTCTGGTGGTTTTCAGGTCTGGTCACTGGCGAAGCTACGCAAAATTTCTGAAGAAGGCGTTCAGTTTGCTAACCATCTCGATGGAGCAAAAACCATGCTCACGCCAGAGCTCAGCATGGAAATCCAAGCAACGTTAGGCAGTGACATAGCCATGCTCTTTGATGAATGCCCGCCCTACCCTTGCGAGGAAAAGTATGCTGCTGAATCTCTAGGACTGACCACTCGCTGGGCGCGCCGTTGCAAGGACTGGCATGTGGAAAACGCCGCCAAACACGTACCATGGATGAATGCCTCCAAGGACAGTGTGGCTGAAAGCTCCGTCCAGAAGCAGCTCATCTTCGGTATTGTCCAAGGCAGCACCTTTGCAGACCTCCGAGAGCAGTCAGCCCGCGAGCTCGTAGAAATCGGCTTCGATGGCTACGCTGTTGGTGGAATCTCCGTCGGAGAACCTGAACATGAAATGATGCGCGCCATCGAAAACGCCGTACCCTTTCTCCCCACTGACAAACCCCGCTACGCCATGGGGCTGGGTACACCGCCGCAGATGCTGGAAATGATTGCGCGCGGTGTCGATATGTTTGACTGCGTCCTACCCACTCGAGTAGCGCGCCACGGGCTAGCTTTCACCGAGGACGGACCTATCCATATCAAAAACAAAGAATTTGAATTTGATAAAGGCCCGCTGAGTGAAAACACCCACCCATCACTTCAAAAATACTCGCGTTCATTTATCAGACACCTATTTAGATCAAGCGAAATGCTGTCTTTAAGGTTGCTTTCCCTGCATAATCTGCATTTCTATCTGCGCCTCATGAGTCAAGCGAGGGAAGCCATTGAGGCGGGAACTTACTCTGACTTTAAAAACAACTTTAATAACCGCTACCTTAAAAAATCATGAATTCACTAGAAACAAGCACCCAATTCCTTGCAGCCAACCCTCTCGGTGGAGGTTTCATCTTACCTCTCATCATGATTGTTGTCTTCTGGGTAGTCCTCATCCGCCCACAGCAGAAACAGCGCAAAGAACTCGCCGCTAAGCAGGCTGCCCTCAAAAAAGGCGATAAAATTGTCACTGTTGGCGGTATGCACGCCATGGTCAATGCTGTGAGCGAGACAACGGTTTCTCTTAAAATCTCAGAAGGCATCTACGTAAAATACGATCGAGTAGCCATCGCATCCGTGACTCCTTCTGCAACGAATAAAGATTCTGAGAAGACGATCGAAGCCACTGTCGAAACTAAGTAATCACTTATTTACATAACTTCATTATTTTTACTAATCCATCTATGTTTACCGCAGCCTTATCTAGTGACGACCAACTGATGACCTTCTTATCAGGTCTCGGTCTCCTTGCGCTCTTCTTCTGGTACTTCGCGACTGATTTCCAACGCAAGAAGCGTAACATCGGAACCATCATCGTTGCTCTCATCGTTGTCTTCAGTATCCTCTCCATCGTTTCTCCAGGCAAGCTTGGCGAAGCCATTACAGGGAAAACTACACTTTCAGACGCTCATAACCTCAAAGGCGGCATCGACCTCGTGGGTGGATCATCATTCACACTTCAGGTTCAACCCACCATTGATGAGGACGGCACCGTTATCCCTGTATCGTCCACCGCAGTTCAAAAAGCTATTGAGACCATTGAAAAACGTCTTAACCAAGGTGGCACAAAGGACTTACTAATCATCGCTCAAGGAGCTGACCGCATCCTTGTTCAAATGCCAGGTGTCACACCAGAGGACGCTAAGGCTGTCCGCTCCGTACTTGAAAAAGTGGCTAAGCTGGAACTTAAGGTCGTTCACCCCAACTCACGTACTCTCGCAGACCGCGTCGCTGCTGATCCAGAAAATGAAATCGTTCCTGGCTACGAACTGAAAGTTTACAATGGTACAGATAGAGAAGGAAAAGCTTTCTCTGAAAACATCCTACTCAAACGCCGTGCTTCCCTCGATGGCTCTTACGTTGTTTTTGCTCAGGAACTTTATGGACCAAACGAAGGTGAAGTTCAGGTAGAGCTCAACTCCGAGGGTGCCACAAAGATGTTTGATATCACTAGTAAGATGAATCAAGGTTCGGACCGACTCGCTATTGTTCTTGATGGCGAAGTACTTAGCGCACCAGTCGTGCAGAGTAGCCTAGGGGCAAATTTCCAAATCTCAGGCATGGAGAACGCCAATGAAGCGCGCGCACTCGCTGCAGCTCTCCTCAACCCGCTCAAAAACCCGCTTATCGTTGATGAAGAGCGCTCTGTCTCAGCCACACTCGGTAAAGAGACCATCAACCAAGGTGTCACGGCTGGTATCGCAGGTCTTGCCCTCACGATGATCTTCGTACTTGTCTACTACCGTTTTGCAGGACTCATCGCGCTTCTCGGTCTTTCTGTTAACATTCTCATCCTTTTCGGCGCGATGGCAATGTTTGGCTTTACCTTCACTCTCCCAGGTATTGCAGGTATTATTCTCACTATCGGTGTCGCAGTGGATGCCAATGTTCTCATTTACGAGCGACTCCGTGAGGAACTCGCAAGTGGTAAATCAATCAAATCGGCTATCGCTGCAGCTTACGACAAAGCGTTCTCCGCTATTTTCGATGCGAACATTACCACTTTACTCACCGCTATCATTCTCTTCTGGAGAGCCAGTGGCACGGTCAAGGGCTTCGCAGTCACATTGACTCTTGGTATCCTCGCTTCCATGCTCGCCGCACTACTCTGCACACGTGTGCTGTTCTGGTGGGCATCCGATTCAGGTATCTTGAAAAACCTCAAGTTCATGAACCTCATCCCGAAACGTTCTATCGACTTCCTCGGCAAACGTAAGCTCTGCATGACCCTTTCTGCCATATTTATTCTTGTGAGCGTTGGCACCATCGGAATTGGTGGCAAAGCCGATTTGGGAATCGAGTTTACAGGTGGAGCACAAGTTTCTTTCCAATTCACAGGTGACGAAAAAATCGACCAAGTCGACGCGCAGAAAGTCCTCGCAGGACTCACTCTTACTAAAGCGGCTTCATCACAAGAAGAGTCAAATACAACAGGCAACCTTCTCACCGTTCGCTGTGCAGATGCTGATGTGGAAACGATCGAGACAGCATTGCGTACCGCCTTCCCTCAGCTGCAAGAGAAGAATCTAGAAACCAACGATTATCTCTATCAGATGAACAAAGAGACGATCAGCTCTAGCCTTGGCGGAGAATTCCTCAGTAACGCTGTATGGGCGCTCCTCATCGGCCTCTTCGCTGTTCTTATCTACATCACTATCCGATTCGAGTTTTCCTTCGCTATCGGTGCCTTCATCGCTCTTTTCCACGATATTCTAATCTGTCTTGCGATCATTATTCTTAAAGGCGACGAGCTTTCACTCATCCACGTAGGAGCCTTCCTTACCATCGCGGGTTACTCGATCAATGACACCATCGTTGTATTCGACCGCATCCGTGAAGATCTCAAGATCAAGCGCGGCGATGTTAAAGTGGTTATGAACCAAGCCATTAACACCACCTTATCTAGAACGGTCATCACCTCCGTCACTACCTTTGTGGCAGTATTCGTTCTCTACATCTTTGGTGGCTCAGCGCTTAAGGACTTCTCCTTCACAATTATGATCGGAGTACTCGTAGGAACCTACTCTTCAATTTTCATCGCATCTCCCATTGTGTACGTCTGGAGTAAGTTACGCGGAACTAATCTACGTAAAGAACTCTTCGATGCAGAGGAACAGCTCGATGCTAACCTCGAAGCTGAGCTTATCCCTAATATCACCAGAGATTAATGGCTTAGTTCTTTCTCATATTTCAAAGCGACGAGGTGAAAACATCTCGTCGCTTTTTTCTGCCACCGTGTCATTTACCGCATGATAGCACTCAGTCAATATTGACAAAGTTAGCATTCCATATAAACCCCTCACTTAAGCAGTGATTTTAAGTTTGAATATCGATCATTCTTAATTTCCTAAACCATTAAATTTATTAAAACACCATGTACGATCTCATAGTCATCGGCGGCGGACCTGCCGGATATGTCGGAGCCATTCGCGCTGCCCAACTCGGAAAAAAAGTAGCTGTTGTCGAAGGCGACCGCGCTGGAGGCACTTGCCTAAACTGGGGTTGTATCCCTACCAAGGCTCTTCTTAAAAATGCTGAACTTTACCAGACACTTACAAAGAAGGCTGATATGTTCGGTCTTTCTTTCGACAACCTCGGCTTCGATTGGTCAAAGGTCGTAGGACGCTCACGTCAGGTATCTGATCGCCTTGCAGGTGGTATCGAGTATCTCTTTAAGAAAAATAAAATCGATTACATCCGGGGTATGGGTGCTATCCTTGACAGCACACACGTCACTGTCACAGACAAAGAAGGTAAACAAACTGTCCTCGAAGGAGCCAATATCTTAGTCGCTACAGGCTGTAAAAGCCGCGAACTCCCGCCCCTTCCTTTCAGTAAGGCTGTCATCAGCTCGAAAGAAGCTATGGTACTTTCAGAGCAACCTAAGGAAATGGTCATCATCGGTGCCGGCGCTATTGGTGTAGAATTTGCCTACGTTTACAACGCCTTTGGAACTAAGGTCACTATCATTGAAATGCAGTCCAATCTCCTCCCTGTGGAAGACACAGAGATCGGACAGGAGCTTCAGAAATCATTCACCAAGCAAGGTGTACGCTGCCTTACCGACACGAAATGTGTTAACTTCAAGGACAACGGCGACTCCGTATCTATCGAGGTCGAAGGACCTAAGGGTAAGGAAACCATCACGGCTGAGAAATGCCTCGTCGCTATCGGTGTAGCACCTGTCCTTCCCGGAGGTATGGAAATGGAACTCGACCGTGGATTTATTCAAGTGGGCGATCGCTATGAAACATCGATCCCCAACGTCTACGCTGTAGGTGATATTTCTGGTCCACCATGGCTCGCACACACCGCTAGCTTTGAAGCTACTCAGTGTGTTGAAGGACTCTTTATGGAAGGTCACACACCGCGCAAAGTGGGTAACTTCCCAGGTTGTACCTACGCTCACCCACAGGTGGCATCTGTTGGAAAAACAGAGCGTGCGCTTAAAGAAGAAGGCGTTGACTACAAAGTCGGCAAGTTCCCTTACGCCGCGATTGGAAAAGCTCAAGCATCTGGCGATACCGAAGGCTTTGTCAAACTCCTCTTCGGAAAAGAGCACGGTGAACTCCTCGGTGCACACATCATTGGTGAAAACGCGACTGAGCTAATCGCTGAAATGGGACTCGCACTTGAAATGGAACTCACGAATGAAGAAATTCACTCAACCATCCACGCTCACCCCACACTTGCTGAAGCGATCCATGAGGCAACTCTTGACGCAGACGGCCATGCGATTCATTTCTAAAATTTAATAGAATCAATCTACATCAAAGCCAGCTGGGGAAACTCAGTTGGCTTTTTTTGTTACACAATACTTGAGTGCTTATGCGCATATTTCACTCGCTAGTCGTCCATAAAAAAAGGCGTGATGAACACGCCTTTTGATTAAAAATCTAAATCCACTTCGTTGGATAAACGCTTCGTGCCTTTACTCAATCTTGCGCGTAAAGACACGCGCACCTGGCTTTGATCCAATATAAGCAAAAGCCCAGCCGAGTAGTACAGAGAGTTTATTTCTGAAACCTACGAGGAAAAGAATGTGAATAAAGAGCCAGGCCATCCATGCTATCCAGCCTCGGAGCTCCATGCTCCCAGCTTTGACAACAGCAGCATTTTTACCGATGATCGCCATCATGCCTTTATCCCAGTAAGTAAATGGAGTGCGTACCTCCGCAACAGTTCCCTCTTCCCCATGCTCGAGATCTTCCATCATCACCTTCGCAATGTGACGCCCCATCTGAGATGCTGCAGGAGCCACACCAGGAACTTTAAGGCCAGTGTTATCAGTAACGTCCGCTGTATCACCTACGACAAATACCTTCGGTAAACCTGGAATAGAAAGATCTTTCTCTACAGTAATTCTCCCTGCGCGATCGCGCGGTGCCCCTTCAAAGCAGTTCAACAGCTTCGTAGCCTCCATACCCGCCGCCCAGATAATCGTATGTGTATCAATGGTCTCACCACTTTTCAGTTTGAGTTGCTTATCATTTACGTCCACCACCATCGTGTCAGTCATTACTTTCACACCCTGTGACTCAAGATGCTCCTTGGTATAAGCAGAGTGATCTTCAGAATAGGGCATAAGAAGACGCGGTGCAGCTTCGATGATGATTACTTTGAGCTTTGAGCCTTCGATATTTTTGTAGTTTGATTTCAACGTACGGTTCATCAGATCCGCGTACGCACCAGCTAGCTCCACACCTGTGGGGCCACCACCAATGATGGTGATCGTCATGAGACGTTTTCTTTCTATCGGATCAGTTATTCTTTCCGCTGTTTCAAGTGCATATAAAACACGCTTTCTTACGCTATAAGCATCAGCCAGTGACTTCAGGCCAATGACGTGCTCACTCCACTGATCGTTTCCAAAAAATGACGTTTTCATGCCTGTAGCCATGACTAGATAATCGTAACTGTAACTTTCCTCTTTAGAAGTTGCCACCTGCCCTGCTGAGTCAATAGACAGGATATTATCCATAATCACTTTGACATTGTCTGCATCAGCAAGAATCTGGCGTAGTGAGCGCGCAATGTCCGTTGTTGCCAACGACGCCGTAGCTACTTGGTAGAGTAATGGCTGAAAAAGATGGTGATTTTGACGATCAATGATAGTAACTTGGAAATCGGCGTTTCCAGCGAGCTTTTGAGCGCATGAGAGGCCGGCAAAACCGCCACCAATGATTAATACCTTCTGAGGGTTATTCATGAGAAAAAATGTTTAAAATAGGCTACCGCCAAATATTCAGAATCAGCGTTGATTCTTTAGCGAAGAAAGATGCGTTCTCTTATAGTCACTCTACGAAAGATGCAACACTTAGGGCTTCGTTATAGAATAAAAAATTAAGTTCCCTGCTTATCATTGCTATACTTGGTATAAAATGCCACTTACTACGACCATATGCCCTTCACATCACTCGGTCTATCCCAAGAACTCCTCACCGCCATCACAGCTAACGAGTTCCCAGAACCCACCCCCATACAACGAAGAGTCATACCCGCTATTTTCAAAAGGAAGGACATCTTAGGCATTGCCAAAACAGGATCAGGTAAAACCGCAAGCTACGTGCTTCCCATCTTACATCAGCTCTCTGAAGCATCTCAAGAAACGCCAAGCACCTACAGGGAGCCAGTCGTATTAGTCCTAGTTCCCACACGTGAGTTAGCCGATCAGGTTCAGAGCGTGTTCATCGATTTTCTCCCCAGTCTTAAGCAGAAAATACAAAGTATTGCCATCTACGGTGGTGTTTCTATCAACACCCAAATGCAGCAAGTGGGCAAAGCTCAAATCATCATCGCCACACCTGGACGGCTTATCGAACTCGTGGAAAAAAATGCCGTTAGACTAAGCTCCATCCATACTCTCGTTCTCGATGAAGCCGATAAGATGCTCAACCTTGGTTTTAAAGTAGAGGTCGATCGTATACTCAGCTTTTTACCCCAAAAAAGACAGAACCTACTGTTCTCGGCAACACTTAGCGACGACCTCAACGCCATTCAAAAAGGCCTGCTGCACAATCCTATCATTATCAAAATTTCGTCTGATGAAGATGATACGGAGTTGATTCATCAAGTGGCTTATCAGGTTAGCGATTCCGAGAAAGGCCCTCTCCTGCGCAAACTAATTAGCGAGGGTCACCTTTACCAAGTCCTCGTCTTCGCCTCTTCCACCCATCGTGCCGATGGAATCGTCAACAAGCTGCTTAAGCACAAAATCGACGCGGCTGCTATTCACGCTAAAAAAAGCCAGTCAACTCGTCGCGACACACTGCAAGAATTTAAAAATGGCACTCTTCGCGTACTTGTCGCCACTGACCTACTCGCGCGAGGTGTCGATATCGATAACCTCTCCTGTGTGGTTAACTACGAACTCCCCCGCTCACCCAAGGATTACATCCACCGCATCGGTAGAACAGGTCGCGCCGGTCATGAAGGAACTGCGATCTCTCTCGTCTCACCTGAAGAAGAACACCACTTCCGAGTCATTCAGAAAAAAATGGGGAAACGTGTAGATATCGTACAAAGCTAATTGCGAAATACGGCATAACATCACCAATAACGATAAAGCAAATCCCTGTATATATTATCATCTTTACATAACATATAAAAAAAAGTAAATTGATAGCCGCATCTATTTTAAGAGTTAGATTTATTGATGACTTTTATTCGCTGAGTGAAGCATAACTAACAAAAACTGAAACTCAACTAACCAAAAAAATGTGACATCTTCAAAAAATAACTTATCTTAAAATATGTTATCAGCGTCTATTTATAATATGAAATTATCCAGCAAGAAGATACTAGGTTGTTTCTTTTTTTGTGCAAATTTAACACTTAGCACAAACCTAACAGCCGCCACAATTATCACCAGTGATAACACATTAACTGTTGTTGGTAGTGTCTTGAATACCACTGATACGAATGAACAAAACATCAACGATCTCGTAACTAATAATGGCCGCAATGTGGGCAATGTTACCGCTGAGGCAACATTAGGAACTCAATCTACTGATCTGTCTGGCAATTTCACTCTATTAGATGGAGATTTAAACATTGCATCATACCGAGACACTAACGCAGGGAGTGGGGCTACTGTTACTGCCACAGCTAATTACTCATTGTTATTTACCGTGCAGGCAGGCGAAACTGGAGACCTAGGCGTAAACTTCACTTATATATTTGAGTCTTTTACGGGTGACAACGGAAGTTCCATTACTTGGGATTTATCAGAGCAAACAGATGGCGCTGTAGCTGGCTTTGGCAGTTCTATCACGTCGGCAGCCACAGGTACTGAATCAGCGACAGGTACGAATTCCATAACGTTAACAGAAGGAACTTACACCTTTAGCCTCAGCGTAGTCCAAGACTTTAGGTACAATAACAGTAATGCCTCACTAGCAAATCCCAACACTCTATCCGTGTCTGATCTGGATGTTAGCTTTATGAGTAGTGTGCCAGAGCCCTCCTCTTTATGTTTACTGAGTATTTTTCCTATCGCATTCCTGCTCAGAAGAAAACGATAGTTAACCTATCAGATAAAATCGCTTAGTTCCCTGCCAGTAAATCAATAAATGCGGGGAGCATGCTACGGTAGAGCGTGTTCTTTCCACCGCGGGAAAGCTGATCCATGACTAAATCCGCGCATGAGTCCCCTGTAGCTGGCGTGTGGCTATTTACTTGGTGACAGCCAGCATCAATTTTCTGGTGCAAATAGTCTGATCCTTTATCGTGTGAAACACTGACAGTGCATTCAGGAGAAGCAATTTCCAACAGGCCTACAGGCGCGCTATCAGCACTCAACTCGAGAATAGCAGAGATATCGACCCCCTGTGCTGACTCAAAGTGAAACTGATTTCCAGATTTCGTATCAAGATTAAGCTCTGCACTCGGCACCCATTCGAGGCGCTTTGTTATCCATGCGAGAAGCTGCAGCCCCGCGGTTTGATGATCTGGATGCACTACAATATGAACGCGATTAATCTTATCGAGTGCTTGACCTGCTAAGGGATCATCGAAGAGTCCTGCAATGGCAAGGCGCATCTGGTAAGAACGTGTCCATTCAAAATCCATAGGTAAAAAACGCTCTGAATCATTAATAGCCGCTTGAATGAGACGGAAGGATTCCAGAGGCTTTGCCCACTCGGCACTGTCGTAAACAAAACGATCGATCAGGCTGTAAAGGCGTTCATTGAAGTTTTGAGAAAGCTCACCCTGCCACCAAAACACTAATGGAAGATCGCTGTTGAGATGGGCAAAAACGGTATTGCGAAGCCTCCCTGTGGCTTGCCCTTTGAGCTGAAAGGCTATTTGCTCACAGCAGACACTTTTAGTGCCTCCCGATAAATTACAATGCGCCATAATCCAAGCACGTATCGTCGTTTCAGGATAGGAGTAATCGAGATCAATGAGGATAGCTCTGCAGGCATGTTCTCGGGTGATTTCCTGAACGATAGAAGAGTTGCGCAAAATAGCACCTTTCTCCTCTGAATACACGGCAAAGTTGATCAGCGATGCATTGGTATTAGCGTCATCGGCATCCCAGAGAAGGTGCAGCTCCTTGTCGACTGATCCGATACTCACCTCTTTTCCCAAAACGGAATAGTCGAGATCTGAAGCCGTGGAAGCTGCTGTGTCCTGATTACTTGTCATCAATTTTTATTTTTAAATTATAGTCTTCTCCAAGTATGACCCGCTTCTGCTAAGAGGTCATCTGCTTCTTTAGGCCCCCAAGTTCCCGCTACAAACTCCGTCATAGGAGGAGGTGTCGCTGCCTGATGCCAGGCGTTCTCAATGTGATCAATAAACTTCCAAGCTTCCTCAACCTCGTCACGTCGCGCGAAGAGGGTGGCGTCACCCGCCATGGAATCAATGAGTAAACGCTCATACGCCTCGGGGCTGCCTTTTCCAAAGCTGGATGAGTATTTGAAGTCCATCTTTACTGGCTCAAGTTTCAGACTAGCGCCAGGAAGTTTGGAAATCATGCGTAGTGAGATCCCCTCGTCTGGTTGAATGCGGATCACCAAGACATTACCACCGGGTACGCCATCAGCGAGAGCGTTGAAAAGCACGCTTGGTGGATTTTTAAAATGAATCGAAATTTCTGTCGCCTTCTTTGGTAGCTGTTTTCCTACACGGATATAGAACGGCACACCGCTCCAACGCCAAGTATCAAGCAGCACTTTCACCGCCACGTAAGTCTCCGTCATGGACTCAGGATCCACGCGATCTTCTTCCCGGTAGCCCAGTGCCTCTTTGCCATCAACGTGACCAGCAATGTACTGCCCACGCACCACATTTTCAGCAACTAGTTCAGGAGTATCCCACTGACGCATCGAGCGGAGAACTTTAACCTTCTCATCACGCACTCCGTCAGCTGAAAGATCGGTAGGTGGCTCCATCGCTACGAGACTAAGGAGCTGCAAAAGGTGATTCTGCACCATATCGCGAAGAGCACCTGCTTGATCATAATAACCACCGCGACCACCTTCCATTCCGAGATTTTCAGCACAGGTAATCTGAACCTGTTCAATATATTTATTGTTCCAAAGAGGCTCAAAAATGGCATTGGCGAAACGAAGCACCATGATGTTCTGGGCAGTTTCTTTGCCTAAATAATGATCAATCCTATAAGTATCAGACTCTTGAAATGTACGATTCACCACCTGATTCAAGTGCTGCGCCGTGGGAAGATCGGTTCCGAATGGTTTCTCGACGATAACGCGTGACCAGTAGCCTTCTTTATTATCGCTAAGTCCAGCTGCCTTAAGGTGGTCTAAAATTTCGTCAAAAAATGAAGGTGCACTCGCAATGTAAAAAAGTCGATTACCCTTACCACCACGATCAGCATCGATCACGTCAAGTCTCTCAGCGAGACTATTGTAGCCATCTTGATCATTAAACTCACTTTCATGGTATTCAATGTTCTCAGCAAAGTCCGACCACACCTCAGCATCATGGCCACTGCGTGAAACCTTTTTATTAATCACCTCCAAGCCTTCACGAAACTCTGCATCAGCCTTGGTTCTGCGGGCAAAACCAATAATTTTCACGCCAGCTGGCAGTGCTCCCTCAATTTGAAGATTATACAATGCTGGAATAAGCTTACGATGGGTTAAATCACCAGTAGCTCCAAATATCACCACTGTACACGCCTCAGGACGAGAACGTGATACGAGATCCTTACGAAACGGATTTTTCATATAAATTAGAACCTTCCCCGCATTTGCTGTTATCAACTTGTCCATCTGACAAGCTGCATAATCACGCTCTCGGGAGGTGTTCGTAGAATAATCAAGATTTGCAAAGCTTCAAGACAAAGACGTGATATCGAGTAAAGTTTACGCCCTTAAAATCCGAAGTTTTCTCTCTCTAAGGAAAATCTGTTATCAACTAACGGTAAAGAACATTAACTTCATTACAGATCAGACAACTCAAACCATCACAACCACGTGCGGTGCAGTGCTCTCTTCCTGCAAAAATAATCTGTAAGTGCAGCTTATTCCATTTTTCTTGAGGGAAGAGCCTTTTACAGTACCGCTCTGTCTCCACGACATTTTTTCCAGGACACAGTCGCCATCGCTTGGCTAAGCGGTGAATGTGGGTATCTACAGGGAATGCCGCCACGCCAAAGGCCTGCGCCATCACCACCGACGCTGTTTTATGTCCTACCCCTGGAAGCTCTTCTAGTGCGATAAAGTCTTGAGGCACAGAACCACCGTGTTTTTCTATCAAGATCTTCGATAAATCAGAAATCGCTTGGGATTTTCGTGGTGATAAGCCACATGGCCGAATGATAGCTTTGATCTCCTCCACGGGAACCTTTGCCATCGCCTCTGGCGTCGACGCCAACTCAAACAAAGCTGGAGTCACCGTATTGACCCGAGCATCGGTACATTGAGCCGATAGCAGCACTGCGATCAATAAGGTATATGGATCGCAGTGATCCAATGGGATAGGCGTCTCTGGATAGAGTTCCTCGAGTCTCTGCACAATAAAATCGGCACGTTCTTGCTTCGTCACTGCGAAGTTATAACGTGCCGATTAAGAAATCGTGAATGAAAAAATCAGCAATTAATTGCTGGCCACACTTGAAGCGACTTTCTTTTTACAGCCGTAGTACATTTTACGACAGTGGTGGTACTTGGTACGACCTTTGAGAAGTGCTAAGCTGCGCTCATAAGACCCCCATTGGATCACAGTAATTTCTGTCTTCCGTGTTCCCCACTTACGCATAGCGCTGAGTGTCGGTTTGAATATATCAATCGTATTGGTGCCCACCAAAGCAGAGCCGTAATCATCAACCACGTAAATGTGCGACTGACCTTTAACGCGAAACTTCGTACCGAGTGGATACACAGACCAGTCTGCTGCTGCACTGCGGACACTGCCGTACTGCAAAATACCACCTGCTGCATTCATACGCCCAGGAGCACCCGGCTCATTTTCCATGTGAGAATAGGAAGTTGTCCGTACATAACGGGTACGTTCCTTGTGATTCTTGTAAGTCGGCATTCCATGTTTGTCTTTAGGAAGTGACTTAGACTTAGCAAGCGTCTTCGGTGATGCTGGTTCCGGCAAAAAAGAGCTTGTTGGGGTGATACTTTCAGAAACCTTGTTTGCAAGTGATTTACTCAGGATTGGTAGACCTGAATCATTGGTTGTACAGCTAGTAGCTGCACCTAGAAAGATACAGCTTAAACCGACAAGAATGGGTTGAATAATCATAGTTTTTTGGGTTTTTTACAAAAACTAAGCTTCTTAGTCTTGTAATAAAAAATCTCAGCTAGGCTAATAACTGAGAAGGTCTATTTGCCTAAGCTCACTCATGAGAGTACCTACTTTAATAAGCTAAACTTAAACAACTTTCAGGAGCTGTTTACCGCGGCGTCCCACCCAGCGCAATACTTTTTACGCGTCGCCCAATGCCCATTTCGTACATAAGTCATTGAAATAGACGGACAAACAAAGCTATCTCAATAGATTCCGCCTGATTAGCAGCCGTCGAAAAAAGAGAAAAAAGTCACATTTTTCACTCTGAACAGCCTACTTTTTCAAATTAAAGCCTCTATCATCTGCTCTTCGAGAGCTCATTTAGTTGTTCTTTTTTGAACGAAAACATTGAGGTATAAAAGAAACGTCAGAGGCCTCTTCCACGGCTAATTGAATCTGTGCTTCAATCACTGCAGGTGAAACAGGTGGCAGGTAGCCGTCCAAACACTTAGCCAAAGCTTGCTCAGCAGCAAGCCCGTGCGTAATCATAATTCGCTTTGCCTTAACGGCTATTGCCTCGGCAGCCCCCGCTGTGAGTAGTGACGGCATCTGATTCATCAATGGAGAGCTACTATCGACCTCAACACCTTTACTCTTACACAAAGCGCGCAGTAGGCTCCATGCCTCCTGAGCATTCACACAGGGAAACAACGGTACCTTCACGTCGATTCTCCCTGGACGCTTTAGATCAACCTCGATGAGGTCTGGTCGGCTCGATGCCAATACCCAGAGAATTTTTCCACGATTTCGCGTATCTGACATCTCCTTTGCCATCATGGAGTAGACACGACTTGAAACACCAGAGTCCCCTGATCCCCCACTTCTGCTGCCGAGCGCTTGATCGGCTTCGTCAATGAATACAATACAACGCCCTAAAGCATGCAGGAGAGAAAATATTTTCTCTAAGTTCTCCTCCGTACTCCCCACCCATCGATCACGGAAATTCTTCAAAGTCACCACAGGCACTCCCGCTTCACCGGCAAGACACTCTACGAGGTAAGTTTTACCCGTACCTACAGGTCCACAGAAGAGGTAACCCATCGGCATAGCTTCCAGATCATCATTTTTCCAAAGTGCTATATCTTGACGCAGCCATTCCTTGACCCCCTCTAATCCAATAACACCATTAAAACTACGATCTGGCTCAATGAAACCAATCAAGCCCCCACAATCACGTTCTACCAAAGACTGCTTCAGCTCTGCTAGATCATTTTCTTCGAGTGGCTTTTTAGCATATTCCCGCTGTAGCAGCAGGATTTCCACAGAGCTTAAAGTCGCTCCAGTGAGTCGGCTAGCAGGTAAATGATAACCGTTACCACTTAAAACCTCCAAAGCCACCGGGCAGCGCTCACTCATCACCTGAAGTGCTAGCTCCATTTCACCAGCAGTAGGTAATGGTACCTCAACCGCAAACACTCTAGGACTTTTTGAAACCAAAGGATGCAGGCCTATTAAATTTTCTGAGATTAAAAAGGCAGCCTGATCATGTTCTTGCAGGCGCATATCAGCTGCCCAGCTTCGCAAAATCTCAGCCATGGCATTGAGCTCATGATCATGAGAGTTTGGCATCGAGGGGCAAATTAAGTGTGCCTGATGAAGAATCACCGCGACCTTGGGGCTGGTAACTCCCATGGCTCTAAGGTTCATGCAGTATTTAAAATAATGCGTCAACACACGCACTGCTGGTAATGGTGAATTCGGCAGTTCGAGCCCCTCTTTCATGCTGGGCCATTGAGCAAACACTTCGCCCCCGCGTACCACGCGCAAGCCCTGACCTGAATCATAACTAAGAATCACATCAAAGCGTGGAACCAACGTCGCTTTGATAAAGTCACTTAACCCACCGAGCTCAAGTCCGGCATCAGATGAGACTAACAGACGGTCATTCACATTGCCATGGAGTACAAAGCAGCCAGCCGCTCCGCTTTCATAGGCACTAACAACCTCTGTAGCCCAATCAGGCATGATGAACTTTCTCATAGATGATAATGATCAAACATCATCAAACTTCACTTGTCATCTATAAACCCATCAAGAAAAATTAATCATTTAATAAAATTAACTAATCGCTCTAATTCGAGTTGATGAATAAAAGTCCTGTGTCAACATATGTACATCATAGCACGACACATATTATATGCGATCTGCTAATTTCTCTCCTATGAAAAAAAAGATACTTATCATTGGTGCTGGCCCTGGTGGATTAACCAGCGGCATGCTTTTAGCTCATCGTGGCTATGATGTTACCATTCTAGAAAAAGCTTCTGTCGTTGGTGGTCGCAACGCTCCTATTCAGGCAGGCGACTACACTTTCGATACCGGCCCTACCTTTCTTCATCAAAAATTCACGCTCGATGAGGTATTTGCTGAAGCAGGTAGAAAGCCAGAAGACTACATGGATTTTGTTAAGCTAGACCCTATGACAACGCTGACTTGGGGAGATATTTCTATGGAGACTAGTTTTCACCAAAAAACCATGATGGCCAATATCGAGAAAGCCTTCCCTGGTGAGTCAAAGAACTACGAGCGCTTCATGAGCGATCACGCCAAGAAGCTGCATACTATTTTCCCATGTCTTCAAAATCACTACAGCAAGCTCAGTAGTTATTTTCAAAAACATATGCTTAAGGCGCTTCCCTACGTTGCGACAAAAAAATCCGTCATGGACGTGCTTAGCGAGTATTTTGATGACGAGCGTCTAAAGCTCGCCTTCACCTTCCAAGCCAAGTACCTCGGTATGTCACCTTGGAACTGCCCCGCTCTTTTTAGTATTCTCGCCTATATCGAATACGCTCATGGCATCTACCACATTCAGGGCGGACTCTGCAATATCTCCACAGGTATGGCAAAAGCTTTTCAAGAGGATGGCGGAAAAATCATGTTCGATACCGAAGTCACCAACATCAATTATAAGGATCAAGGTAAGCGTGCAGCCAGCGTCGAACTGGCCAATGGTGAAACCTTAGAGTGTGATGACCTCATCGTAAATGCTGACTACGCCCATGCCCGAAGCACCATTTTTGGTGAAAAAAATGAAGCAGAGGAAAACCTCAAGAAAAAGAAATTCTCTTGTTCTACCTACATGCTCTATCTCGGCTTAGACAAAATTTATCAAGACGAACCACACCATCACGTTCTCTTTGCTGAAGATTACCATCAAAACCTGCGTGATATTCAGGATGAGAAAATCATCTCCAAAGATATGTCCATCTACGTGAGAAATTCGAGTGTAACCGATCCTACTGTAGCCCCCGAAGGCCACTCCCAGCTCTACATCCTCGTCCCAACCATTAATACGCGCAACGTCTCACCATGGGAAGAAAACCCTGAAGAATACCGTAACACCATCCTTGATCGCATCATCGAGAAAACTGGCATGAAGGATCTTAAAGAGCACATCGTCGAGGAACGCTGCATTACACCCAAAGGCTGGGAAACTGGTAATATCTTCATGGGCGCTACCTTTAACCTCTCCCATACCATGGATCAGATGCTGTATTTACGCCCCAGAAATCGACTCAATGGATTTGAGAACATCTATCTGGTAGGCGGCGGCACGCATCCTGGAAGTGGACTTCCTACTATTTACGAAAGTGCTCGTATTTCAGCTAATCTCATTGGTGAATCATACGGAGAAAATGCAAAGCGTATTGATTTTGCTACCGATATACTTTCTAATGCTTTGTCATGAGAATAATATTAGTTCACTCTCTCATTTGTTATGTTCTGTGTGTTGCAGGATTAGCCAATGCAGAACACATCACTGACAGTGAACTCTATCTCAACTGGCACAAGAAGTGCATCTCCGACAATACGGCATTCATCGATGAGCAAATCGTCAAATTCGAAGCTCGTCTCGCCCATAATCCAGGAGACAACCTCGCAAAAGCCTACTTAGGCAGTGCCTGCGCCCTGAGAGCCAAAGCAAGCTTCTGGGGCATGACCAAGCTCAAATACCTCAAGCGTGGACGAAAGCTTTTGGAGCAAGCTGTCGCTTCTGCCCCCACTGACCCACGAGTGCGCATGGTTCGCGCCATTGCATATTACAAAGTTCCTACCCGCTTTGACTGCCGCCCTACCGCAATAACTGACTTTGAAAAACTCCTACCAACAGCCATCGACGTCAAATCCTCCCTGAAAATCAACGAACGGCAAGTCATCCTCTACTACGCCTACCTCACCTTTTCCGAGGAAGGCCACCCAGATGCTGGAAAAGTAAAAAAACTCTGCCATCGGCTCATGCCTGGCTCTAAATACGGTAAGATGACCGCTGAGTAGTGATTCACAAAGCAAGCTCACAACCTGAGCAAAATTTCTCACCCCCCTCGAAATATGATCTACCAACTCCACCGCGAGCAAGTGCTGAACTGCAGTCTCGACGAAGCCTGGGAATTCTTCTCCACGCCAAGAAATCTCGATAAACTCACTCCGAAGTCCATTGGTTTTAAAATAACGCACCTCGATGCTGAGGAAATGCATCAGGGACAAATGATCGCTTACAAAATCATGGTCGCTCCCAAGATTTGGATTACTTGGCTCACCGAAATCACCTTTGTGGAACACAAGAAATCATTTATCGATGACCAACGCGCTGGCCCTTACAAAGTCTGGCACCACACTCACCGTTTTGAGGAAAAGGACGGTAAAACTCTCATGACCGACGATGTTACCTACGTCTTACCCTTTGGCATTCTCGGAAAAATTATGAACTGGCTCTACGTCGGAAAACAGGTCGAACACATCTTCGATGAGAGAAAAAGACTCTGTGCAGAACTTTTTGGGGAATAATCTTTCCGTTTGACCTTCTCAATATTGAAACTAGTTTGTTCAGCAGTTAGTTAACTTAGATTTACGTCCTATGAATCGCAAAACCACAGCTCTCATGTTTATGATTGTGATGACACTGCTCATCGCACTCAAACATCCTGTGCTTGGCTATTGCATTTGCCTTGATTCATACAGTACCACCGCTTGTTGCCCTATTGAGGAAGCTAAAATCTTAGCTTGCTGTGATGACGCCAATCACTCCGATGAATCTCCACTACACCACGATGAAATCCCCTGCGATGACTGCTTTCAAAGCTTCAATGTCGACGTCGGAGATTTTTTCTGGAATAGCACCAATGATGTACCCGATGCAGAAATGTCTGACTTGGCGGCATCTAGTTTTACAAACTCAAGCCGTGAGAGCTACCCACTCACCGTTTTCAGTATCGGGCTTCCAGCACGTGGTGATCCGCCTCCGGGTGTTAACGAAAGCAGTACTGCTTCCCCCCTTTATCTCAAGCATTCTGTGCTGAGACTTTGATCTTTAATGATCTAGAACACCACCTTGTCTCTCACATTGAGAGCTTTTCGACTAAGGTGCCTTGGTTCATGCCCCGCGATGAATATTCAGTAAGATGAAGTCATCCCTATCTAATATACTTCATAAGATTTTAAGATTTCTTTCATAATCTTAGCATTAACTTTCTAACAAATTAGATCTCTTCAGATCTTTCCGATTAAACCTATGTCTCTTGATATACTCACGAATAGTAGCTCCCCAACTCCACCCATGAATTCAGATGATGGAAGAGAATTCTCAGGAGCAAAAACAAAACGCTCACTCGCCTGGCTACTGCCTTTTGCCCTACTAGTTGGCTTTATTCTCATCATGGCACTGCTCTTTGGTAACCGACTCATCCCCGCGCTCGAAGTTCGCAGCGCGCCTGTAATCACTCTCAAGCTTGGCAATGAGCTAACAGCCGAATCTTCCACAGAAAACGAGACATCCAAAATTGAGCAAGTCAAAGGAAACATGATCTTCCAGGCCTCAGGCTGGATTGAGCCTGACCCCTATATTACCTACGTCCCCACTCTCATCAATGGTGTCGTAAATGAAGTCTTTGTCCTTGCAGGTGACTTTGTGAAAAAAGGCCAAACAGTCGCCACACTTATTGATGATGATGCTATTTTAAATTTCCGCGAAGCTGAACAAAGGGTAAAAAGCCTTGAAGCTCAAGTGATTGCACACTGTACAGGTATTGAAATCACTAAAAGCATGCTCATTACCGAGCAAAAAAAGATCGACTCCCAAAAAGCCCAATTAGCAGAAGCAGAGGATAATTTGGCACGACTTCAAAGCGTACCTGCAGGTACCGTTTCTAGACAGCAAGTCGTGCAAGCAGAACTCAGGACACAGCAAGAAGTCGCTAACCTTGCTGAAGCTGAATCAATGATTGCCCAGCTCAATGCCCGAATCGTTCAAATTCAGAGTGAAGAAGCATCTATGCAATCAAGAGTCAGCGAATTGAAGATAGCAAGAGACCGAGCTAAATTAGCACTTGATCGTACTCAAATCAAATCCCCCATGGACGGCGTCGTCCTCCACCGTCATGCAGCTCCTGGTAAAAAACGCATGCTAGATATGGACGATCCTAAATCCGCCGTCATCGTTGAACTCTATGACCCAAACAAGCTGCAAGCACGCATCGACGTCCCCCTCACTGAAGCATCTGCACTTGTCACTGGTCAGAGTGTTGAACTCGTATCCGACCTTTTACCCAACGTCATATTCACTGGAGAAGTGACAAGCATCACTGGTGAAGCTGATCTTCAGCGCAATACTCTTCAGGCCAAGGTGTCTATAATCAACCCCGACTCTCGTCTCCGACCCGAGATGCTTCTACGAGCCAAATTCTTCAGCGGCGGGTCAAACACTGCCTCCTCTACTCATTCATCTACAGCGAGCAACACTCGCCTTTCACTCTTTGTTCCCGAGTCCGCTATCGTCAAGAACTCCTTCGTCTGGGTCATTTCAGAAAACTCTCGCGCGGAACTTCGCTCGGTCAGTCTAGCCACTGAAACGCGGGATACCCACCGCCGCGTACTCACGGGCTTAAGGTCTGGCGAACAAGTCATTCTCCCCCCTCATCAGGAGCTGAAAAACGGTAAAAAAGTGAAAACCTCTTCATTAATAAATTAAAGTAAAAACAAGCTTTAAACAATTAAGTATTAACAATTTACGATCAATGAAAAACTTCATATCAATCCAATCCCTTAGCAAAAACTACAGCAAGGGGAAATCCATCATCACCCCGCTCGAGAACCTCTCTCTCGATGTGCCGAAGGGAGAGTTCCTCGCTCTCATGGGGCCTTCAGGGTCGGGAAAAACTACGCTTCTTAATCTCATTGCCGGCATTGATTCTCCTAGCTCGGGCAAGTTATTTATCCAAGATAACGATATTTCTCATCTTTCGAGGACCGAGCTTACACGTTGGAGAGCTTCCCACGTCGGCTACATTTTCCAGCTCTATCACCTCGTGCCCATCCTCTCAGCATACGAAAATGTAGAGCTTCCCCTACTTTTAACTAAATTAAGCAAATCTGAGCGCAAAAACCGCATTAATGCCGCGCTCGAACTTGTCGGCTTAGCAGACCGCGCCCACCACCGTCCATCTGAATTGTCGGGTGGCCAAGAGCAGCGCGTAGCCATCGCTCGCGCTATCGTCCACGACCCCGGACTTTTAGTGGCTGATGAACCGACAGGTGACCTCGATCGCGAATCTGCCGACTCCATTCTCCGTCTACTCAACACCCTCGCCAAAGATCACGCCAAAACCATCGTCATGGTAACCCATGACCCCAAGGCGGCTCAGGCGGCTCACCGCACACTCCACCTTGAGAAAGGTCAGCTCATCAAAAGTACTTCACTTGTATGAAACTCATCATTTTAGCCCTTAAAAACCTGACACGGAATCAATTACGCTCACTGCTGACGATTCTAGGTGTCGCTGCAGGGATGTTTCTATACGCCGCGGTCGAAACAATGCAGCAAGCGTTAGCAACTGCCACTGAGTCGAGCGCGAAAGACACCACGCTCGTCGTGTACCGCGAAAACCGTTTTTGCCCAATGACGTCGAGGCTACCCGAGCACTACATGCCAACTATTCAGCGCATCGAGGGAGTCCGCGAGGTGATACCCATTCAAATTAGCGTCAACAACTGCGGCGCATCACTCGACGTCATCACCTTCCGCGGCGTTCCTCCCGAAACATTGCAGAAGTATAACCCCAGTCTCGAGGTCATCGATGGGAGCTATGACGATTTCCTTAAACGCAGCGACGCCGCACTAGTGGGCGCCCACTTTGCCCGCCGGCGTGGGCTCAAGGCAGGCGATCAGTTTGAAGCTGTCGGGGTCAACGTCTATGTAGCGGGAATTATCTCATCAGATTCCCCACAGGATAACAATGTTGCCTACGTTCACTTACCCTACCTTCAGCAGGCTTCGAAGCTAGGACTTGGCATTGTCACCCAATTTAATGTGAAGGTCGATTCAGCAGACCAGCTCGAGAGCGTTGCCGCTGAGATCGATAAAACGTTTGCTGCAGACCAGCAGCCCACTAATACGCGGCCTGAAAAAGCTTTCTTTGCAGAAACTGCGAAGCAAATGATCGAGCTTATTGGCTTCACGCGCTGGCTCGGGCTTGGCGCTGTGCTGGCTGTCCTTGGACTAGTCGCCAATGCCGTTTTACTCATCGTGCGCGGCCGCGTTAAAGAAACAGCGATTTTACAAACACTGGGCTTCTCGCGTGCAAACATCTCTCAAATCGTTCTTTTTGAAGGTGTTACACTTGGTTTTATCGGTGGCTTTGTCGGTGTTGCAGGTGCCTTCCTCTTTTTTATGGTGAAGTCTTTCACCCTCGGTAATGAAGGCCTGACCTTAGCTCTCTCGCCCTCTCTCTCCGTATTTATCAGTGGCATGTTAGTTTCTATTCTCTTAGGGCTGATCGCCTCCATCTACCCCGCTTGGAAAGCTACTTCG
Organism: Akkermansiaceae bacterium; assembly: GCA_051252195.1. Taxonomy (GTDB): domain Bacteria; phylum Verrucomicrobiota; class Verrucomicrobiia; order Verrucomicrobiales; family Akkermansiaceae; genus Oceaniferula. The sequence goes on from JBPOGD010000004.1 coordinate 236,847, forward strand.
CGCCCTCTTATTCAATCCCTCAACGCTGGCTAAATCATGCTTCCTTTTACTTACGCATTACGAAACCTTTTCCGTGATCCATTACGGCTTGCTCAAACGGTTGGTGGCTCAGCACTTGTGGTATTACTCCTTATTGCAGCAGTCGCATTAAACCAAGGCATGGACTCGGTGCTCGCAGCCTCAGGTTCGTCGGAAAATGTCATTATCCTTTCCAAGGGCTCAGAAGAGTCGATCGAGCGCTCGGAAGTACATCTCGAAGCTGAGGCGATTGTTGCGACAAGTATTAATGGACTTAGTGAACAATTAGGCGTTACGGCTGTGTCGGGTGAAATATTTTACCAAGCCCCTATCGAGGTTTCTTCAGGAACAAAAGAGCAGGCACTCCTGCGTGGCGTTACGGAAAAAGCATTTCTCGTGCATGAGTCGGTACGCTTGCTAAAAGGCAATTTCCCCTCACCAGGTGAAGTCATGATCGGGCGGCTCGCCCACCGAAACATGGGCGTGGAGTCGAGTGAGCTTGAAGTAGGTAATGAGATCTCTTTTGAAAACACCACACTTCGTATTGCTGGAATCTTTGCGGCTCCAGGCACCGTGCTGGAGTCAGAAATATGGTTTGATCGCAATGATCTCTCAAGCCTGACGCAGCGCGATACTTTGTCAGTGGTAAACATCAAACTCGATACCGCCGAGGCTGATGATGTCGATGTTTTCACACTGCAGCGCAATGACCTCGAGCTTACAGCTATTCCCGAAAACATCTATTACGATAAACTCAGCCTGTTTTACAAACCGATTCAAGTGATGACATGGGTCACCGCGGCACTAGTTTCCGCAGGAGCGCTTTTTGGCGGACTCAATACCCTCTACGCAGCCTTTGCCTCACGCATCCGTGAAATGGCCACTTTACAGTCCATCGGCTTCACACGCTTCGCTCTGCTGGTTTCCCTCATTCAAGAATCACTTCTCGCCACACTTACAGGTACGCTAATCGCTTTTATCGTCGCCTATTTTGTCCTCGATGGACAAACCGTACCATTCTCCGTGGGAACATTTACCCTAACACTGAGCCCAACTGTGATTCTCACAGGCCTAATCACAGGTATCTTGCTCGGTACACTTGGCACATTACCACCCGCGATCCGTTGCCTTCAACCTTCCTTACCCAAAGCTCTCAGAAGCTCCTAAATATCAAAACTTATCATATTATGAAAATACAACATACCGTTACAACCTCCGCCCTCGCACTCGCTGCTACTCTTGTCTTTGCCTCTTGTGGAAAAGATGAGGTGCCAAGTGCTCAAACTTCCGCTCCTAGCAGTGCTCTAGAAACAATCCTTGTATCGACAATGCCTGAAAGTGCTGAATCGATCAGTCAGATTCGCCAATCGGTGGAAGTAGGCAAAGATGTCACGCTCTCTGGCAAAGTCATGGGTAGCATGGAGCCATTCATTGAAGATCGTGCCATGGTTCTTCTCGGTGATCCCGCCATCATCACCTCCTGTGACCTCCGCCCCGGTGATAACTGCCCCACGCCTTGGGACGTTTGTTGCGATGACCACGATGCCATCACAGCGTCCATCGCCACCATTCAGGTCCTCGGCGAGGATGGCAAACCGCTTAAGCAAGGATTGAAGGGCGTCAACGGAATCAAAGAGCTCAGTAATCTCGTCGTCACTGGCACCATCGCTGAAGGCTCCAACTCAGATAACCTCTTGATCAATGCAAAGAGTATCTTTGTTCAGAAATAACTGACTCAACTTCTTCTGACTAACCTCTTCTAAAATTCGCCTTCAGCTCTCCTACACTTGTTACTTTGAGTATGAGTACAAGTACCGCGTAGGCGGACATGCCGAGACCAATAAGAAGAGCTAGGGCAATACACTGCTTGATAAAGATCGCGTCAAACCAAGAACCCAAAGCTTGATAGCCGATCCAGACGACGACGCCCATAATCACGCTGGCGACCACCATCCGAGCCGTCTTCGACCAGAAAGCCAGTGTTGGAATCACTTTCCCACGTAATCCACGTGCGAGGAGGAAGACATTTACCCAAGCAGAAATCGTCGTCGCAATAGCTATCCCCACGTGACCTAGCGGTGCGAATAGCAGCAGGCTCACCACAATATTTACGACCACTGTCACCAAGGCCATCATCATCGGTGCACGTGTATTTTCTCTGGCAAAATACCCTGGCTGGAGGACTTTGATGATCACATAGCCTGGCAGCCCAAGAGCAAAACCGCGCAAAGCCATACCCGTCTGATGGGCGTCATCGGGGGTAAATTCACCTCGCTGGAAAAGCACGTTGATGATCGGAATAGGGATCACAAGCATCGCCACCGCTGCAGGCAGTGTAATGATCAGCCCAAGCTCCAGCCCTTTGACCATGCTTTCAGATGCTCCTTTGGCATCATCCTGCCTTACCAGGCGCGTGACTTCAGGCAGCAGCACCACACCGAGCGCAATACCAATCATCCCCAGTGGTAACTGATAAACCCGATCTGAGTAATAAAGCCAAGAAATGGCACCCTGCTGGAAGGAGGCGATAACTCCGCCGACGAGTAAATTAATCTGCTGAATACCCGCAGCAAGAATGCCCGGACCCATCAAGAAAAACAGCTGCTTAATCGAGCTATCAAACACTGGTTTCTGGAGACGAATAGTGTGTCCATGATGCCTGCATGCCCAGAAGAGCATGGAAAACTGTAATACTCCTGCCACAGCCACACACCACGCCATCACATGCGCCGGCAGTGAGGACTTCATACCCACGATAAAAATGCCCATCCCTGCCAGAAAGACGAGATTGAGTAAAATAGGAGCCGCTGCTGGTGAGCCAAATATTTTAAAGGTATTAAGCACTCCACTCAAATGCGCCACCAATGCCATAAAAAGAAGGTAACAAAACGTAATGCGCGACAGCGTCACTGTCAGATCAAAGGTGTCAGGATGGTTGCTATAAAACTTTAACACTCCTTCGCTTGTGTCCGATCCATTACGACGAACGATATCACCCTCGAACCATCCGTAGTCATGCCCTTTGGGTAGCCTCAGCCGAACTTGCCCTGCATCTGGGATTATCCATGAGCCATTCTGAGAAACAAAATTAATCATCGCAGGGTTGGGCGTTCTTTCCTCTCGAGCTGCCTTTAGAGCTTCTTGAATAGAAAATTGTTCAGCCACTTCCGACCATGTCGAACTTTCACCGCGCTCACCTTTACCAATAAACTTTGGAAACTTGAGAGCTTCCTCATTAACAAAACGTAAATTTTCTAAAACAAAAGATCCCTGAACATCACCTGAACCTGTCGCAGTCAGGTAGACGTTGCTTTTGCCATCAACACGCATCGAGAACGATTCACTTTGGTTAGCAGAGTTCAAAGAAGCCCCCAAAGAAAGCTCCGTCTTCGCCTTAAAACCAGGCACGACCACCCCCATAATCAGATGCATGCAGGGAATAGAAATGACCGTAACGACCAAGAGAACGATCAGCAGCGTCGAAAACGCATTCGAGGCGAACTTCATCGCTGGCTCTTCGCCATTCTTCTGAAGTTTCCGACCAAACATCGGGATAAAAGCCGCATTAAAAGCGCCTTCACCAAAAATACGGCGGAATAAATTAGGAAACCGAAACGCCGAGAAAAAGGCATCGCCTAATAAGCCAGAGCCCAAGTACCTCGCTATCAGAATATCGCGCAAAAAGCCCAGCACACGACTTATGGCCGTAAAGCCAGATACTTTCATGAGAGACTTCAACATAGGAAAAGAGAATGCTAATTAATCTTTCTTCCAAGGAATACTCGCACGGCGAAGTTTATCCATAATCGCTACACCAAGCCCCGTTTCGGAAACGGGCTCAGCAATAATTTCGTCCACCCCACTTTCATCAAGTTTGCGTAGAATGTAGAAAAATCGCACCGCGGCTTCAGCGAGCTTGCCATTTCCAGGAGAAAGTTCTTCGATGACATCCCATTCATAAGCATCAATGAATCCTGCATCCGCAGAACCGCAGTAACTGAGCAGCCCGTATTTTTTCCCCTCTTCTGGCTGAAAATCATCCATGGTTCTACAAAAACGCAATGGAGTGACTGGTGCATAGTGATTAGCCAACAAACCTGGAGCTTCTGGCGCTTCCGTCGACCGATTCTTCTTGGGTCGCTCGACTTTTCCGAATCGCTGCAGCAGCTCCTTCGTCACTGGCCCTGGGCGCAAAAGATGAAGGATGGGGCGTTTTTCCCCAGCTTCTGGGCGTACAATCGTACTCTCTATACCTTCCTTACAAGCTCCACCATCGACGATTAGTGGGATACGTCCACCCAGTTCTTTTTCCACAGCGGATGCCGAGGTCGGGCTGATTCTTCCGAAGCGGTTCGCGCTTGGTGCTGCGATAGGCCGGCCGAGCTTGCGAATCACCTGTTTCATAATCGGGTTCGCACTCATTCTCACAGCAATAGTCGGTAAACCGCTGGTCACGATATCTGGCACGCAGTCTTTTTTAGGTAAAACAATGGTCAATGGCCCAGGCCAGTAAGCTTTCATTAGTTTGCCGACGACCTCTTTTAATTCTTCGGGAACATCTGCGACGGTATCCACCTGCTCGAAAGTTCCTACGTGCACAATGAGAGGATCAAAGTCCGGTCTTTCCTTGGCGGCAAAGATCTTAGCTACAGCCTCGGCATTCATAGCGTCCGCGCCTAGACCGTAGACTGTCTCCGTCGGCAAAGCGACCACTTCACCTGCGCTAAGCATGCTTACGATCTCTTCCACCACTTTGTTTTGCTCTGAAGGATCAGAGGCATCGATGATTCGCGTTTGATTCACAAGCAGTGGGTTAGCTTAGAATGAGAGAAAGTAGAAGTTTAATTCATGCACAAGACTACTCATCAAACGGATACCATTCTAATAAGCCAAATTTTTAGATAGAGAATTCTGTACTCAACTAGCTTTCTCTCCCAAGAAACTTTGCCAGCAATCATCCGAACTATCTCTCTTTCTGACTGCTAAATAAGGCTGCCAGCGTGGTGCCCGTGGTGCGTTCGCGGGAAACATCTTGGCCTCGTGTGGCAGCATATTTGCCTTTCGGTTATTGCATGGGAAACATGAGGTAACGATATTGTCCCAACTGGTTCCGCCCCCTTTATCACGAGGAATAACGTGATCGAGATTCAGCTGCCTCGCCGGCAGAGTTTTACTACAGTACTGACAAGTGTAGTCATCTCGGAGATAAACGTTGTCGCGACTATATTTCAGATCCTTCATCGGAAGTTTATCGTAGATGGCAAGTACGATGACCTTGGGAACTTCCATCACGAAGTTGACGGAGCGGATCATATTTTTCGTCACCTTTTCCGCTGATGCTTCCAACCAAGAGCCAAAATCATGTGTCTGATATTTCATTTCGCCCTCCGCCTCCACCACCTGTGCGTGACCTTGACACAAGAGCTTCACCGCTCGACGAGCTGAGCATGTATGAATGGGTTGCCACATCTTATTGAGAACTAGCACATTCGTATTCAAAACATTGGTCATAATATTAAAGCATTAAAAACATCAATACTGATGCTGTTAACACTTTCTGTCAGAACACTCAATGGAGAATTCTGACATTTTATGATATAACGCCTTTAAAAGCTCTGGTGACATACTCTTGTCACTGAAACAAGAGGCTTAGCTATGCTTACTCCGCATAAGCCTCCATACCAGCGCATGAGCAGACGAGATTTCTATCGCCATGGACATTATCAACTCTACCAACAGATGGCCAGAATTTGTGATCGCGTTGACAAGGCATTGGGTAAGCGGCTTGCTGTCTACCATAAGCATGACTCCATTCGTCTGAAGTCACCATCTCGGCAGTATGCGGTGCATTTTTAAGAAGGTTGTCTATTTTATCTGCAGAGCAATCAATAACAGCTTGAATTTCTCCGTGGATGGAAATCATTGCATCGCAGAACTTATCAAGCTCAGCCTTGGACTCTGATTCAGTAGGCTCGATCATGAGCGTTCCACCTACAGGCCAGCTCATCGTCGGTGAGTGGTAGCCGTAATCCATAAGACGCTTGGCTACGTCTTCGACTGTGACACCGCTTTCATCAGATATGGCACGGAGATCGATGATGCATTCGTGAGCAACAAGACCTTTGTTTCCTGTGTAGAGCACGGGGAAGTAGTCGTTTAGTCGCTTGGCGACATAATTAGCATTCAGAATCGCAATCTTCGTTGCCTCAGTAAGACCTTCGGCACCCATCATCGCGATGTACATCCATGAGATGGTATTGATACTTGCACTTCCGTACGCTGCTGAGCACACAGGAGCCTCGGATGACTCCAAGTCGATGTGCCCTGGAAGATAAGGCACAAGCTGTTTAGCAACTCCTATAGGGCCTACTCCTGGACCGCCACCGCCGTGTGGAATACAAAACGTTTTATGAAGATTCAGGTGACAGACATCAGCTCCGATGAGGCCTGGGCTGGTAAGGCCAACCTGTGCATTCATATTCGCACCATCCATGTAGACTTGCCCACCGTGTGCGTGAATCGTTTTACAAATATCCACAATGCTGGACTCGTAAACCCCGTGCGTCGATGGATAAGTAATCATCAGAGCGGCGAGCTTGTCTGCATGTAACTCAGCCTTCGCATTGAGGTCAGCTACGTCGATATTTCCCTGATCGTCACAAGCGACGGGAACGACTCTGAAGCCAACCATCACCGATGTAGCAGGATTCGTACCATGTGCCGAGGTAGGAATCAGGCAAATGTTACGCTCGGTATCGCCATTGGCTAAATGATAACGGCGAATCGCCAAAAGACCTGCGTACTCACCCTGCGAACCGGCGTTGGGCTGCAGTGAAACGGCGGCAAATCCAGTAATACGCGCTAACCAGTCCGATAACTCATCAAGCATTTCGCGGTAGCCGACACTTTGATCATCCGGCACAAAAGGATGAATGCTGGAAACTTCAGGCCAGCTCAATGGCATCATTTCAGCAGCGGCGTTTAGCTTCATGGTACATGAGCCGAGCGCGATCATAGATTCATTCAGTGCCAGATCTTTTTTCTCAAGACGTGAGAGGTAGCGCATCATCTCTGTCTCCGAGTGGTAGCTATTGAAAACGGGAGCGGTGCAGAACTCTGAAGTACGGTTATGAAGTTCTCCCCATGTAGGTTCAGTATCATCAGGCATAACACAGTCTTCGACGCCAAAGGCACCGAGCACGGCCATACCATCCGAGCAGTTCATCGTTTCATCAGCAGCAAAACCGATGTGTGACGCATCGACACGGCGAAGATTGTAGCCACGCTCTACCGCTGAGGCTAAGATCTGATCTGTCTTATCACCAGTTTTCACCGTAATCGCGTCAAAATACGACTCGCTGGTGATTTCAAACCCTGCCTTCTTAAGACTCGTCGCCATCACACGAGTGACCTCGTGAATGTGAGAGGCGATATTTCTCAACCCTTGAGGGCCATGATAAACTGCATACATTGATGCCATTACAGCGAGTAGAACTTGCGCCGTGCAGATGTTCGATGTCGCCTTATCTCGGCGGATATGCTGCTCGCGCGTTTGCAGCGCAAGACGTAATGCGGGCTTACCCTGTGAGTCCAAGGAAACACCTATGAGTCGACCTGGGATCTTGCGCTTCAGTGTATCTTTACAGGAAAGAAATGCCGCATGGGGCCCACCAAAACCGAAAGGAACACCAAAACGCTGACTGTTTCCTACACAAATATCTGCTCCAAACTCACCTGGTGCACGGAGCACGGTAAGAGCGAGAAGATCAGCGGCAACAATCGCCAAAGCTTTCGCTGCATGGACTTTCTCAAAAAACTCAGCGTAATCCTCTACGGAACCCAAGGTGTCTGGATATTGCACTAGCACGCAGAAGAGCCCTTCACAATTCGCTGGTTCAAAAGTTTTCCAGTCGCCCACAATCACCTCTAATCCAAGTGGCTCAGCCCGAGTCTTGACCACCTCAATGGTCTGCGGGTGACAGCTATCGGCTACAAACATCGTAGTGCCATTACGGCTCCCCGATTTAGCAAGCGCCATCGCTTCAGCCGCTGCAGTACCTTCATCGAGAAGGGACGCCCCCGCGACATCGAGTCCCGTAAGATCAGTGATAAGCGTTTGGAAATTTAAGAGCGCCTCAAGTCGCCCCTGTGCAATTTCTGCCTGATACGGTGTGTATGCCGTGTACCATCCTGGATTTTCTAGCACATTGCGCTGAATCACAGGAGGAGTGATTGTGCCACTATAGCCTTGGCCAATGTACGATTTCAGGACTTTGTTTTTCCCCATAATACCACGGAGTCTATTGAGCGCCGCCGTCTCTGAAAGCGCGTCTGGAAGCTCAAGTGGAGGTCCACCACAGATATTAGCAGGCACAGCGTCTTCGATGAGATCGACGATCCGCTCGTAGCCTAGTTCATTAATAAGGGCGTCGCGTGTCTCTCCGACGCTACCGACGTGACGGCTGCAGAAGTCATTGTACATCTGTTTATAAAGTGGTTTGGGGGCTATGTAATAAAGCATGGCTCACACAAGTTGAGCCAAAAGAAAATCAACCGATGAGAGCCGTGTAAGCCTCAGCATCCATGAGTGCGTCGGCCACTGCAGAAGGGTCGTTGACCTTCATCTTAAATATCCAGCCGGCTCCATATGGATCAGTATTAACCAGCGAAGGATCAGCTTCGAGATCAGCGTTTCCAGCGACAATTTCACCCGCTACTGGAATGTAAATATCACTGGCTGCCTTTACAGACTCCACAACAGCAACAGGATCGCCCGCATCACAGCTGCGACCGTCTTCTGGCAGCTCAACAAATACGACATCGGTTAGCTCTTCCTGAGCGTGGTCTGTGATACCGACCGTTGCGATATCGCCTTCGAGAAGAACCCACTCGTGATCCTTTGAGTAACTGAGATTAGCTGGAATATTCATAATTTGCGTGGTGAAATACTAGTTTGTCGCGCTGCCCTGTTTTGCGCAGGATCAGGGCTTTTTGTAAAAGGTTTTTTAACGACTTTCGACTCGATCCCACGACTCAGTCGCGAACCTGCTATGATAATCCCTATCAAGCTTTTTTGTCGCTTTTAGAAAACTTACTCGTAGTAACGATTGGAAGCAGTTTCAGCGAATCTTAGTTTTATGCAAACCAAAGCTAAAGTATTCCTGCACTCTATTTAGAAACAAACCGATATTTCACAACAGCATCATAGAGACCATCAACAACATGTCTTTTTAGAGATTTAATCCACCTGAATCAAACCAAGCCTAGTTTTCTAAAAATATTGATCCTGATACCTTAACAATTCGTTCTACTTACTAAATATAGTAGCTTTTTCTCTTTGATAGTAGCACATAAGGTAGCCTATAGTTTTTTCAGTAGGCCAAGCTTAGCTTAAATTAGTATGCGTTGTATTCAGTGTGGATCCCTTAAGGACAAAGTTCTCGACTCTCGGATGTCGAAGGATGGCACATCGACGCGTCGTCGTCGCATCTGCTCAGTTTGCGACTACCGTTATACGACTTACGAACAAATAGAACGCACGGAACTACAAGTCATCAAACGCGATGGTACACGCGAGGCTTTGAACCGAGAGAAAATCTACCGAGGCCTCGTCAAAGCTTGCGAAAAACGCCCAGTAACTGTCGAGCGACTCGATAGAGCGGTGGACGAGATCCTACTCGAACTCCACAAGGATCACTCCTCTGAAGCTCCCTCCAGCAGCATCGGCCCTAAAGTCATGACCAAGCTACGTGAAATAGACCCTGTAGCCTACGTGCGCTACGTGTCTGTGTACCGTCAATTCGAGGACGTTGGTGAGTTTATTCGTGAAATCCAAAGCCTCGAACACCGCAATGCTCGCGATCCCTACCAACGCAAACTCTTTAAGGAATAATCACCACCCTTTCGACATTATGATCTGCTTTATCGGAAACCGCCCCGTGCTCCAAATTGGCCGCCAGCAAGTAACTAGCTACGGCACCGACTGGCTACGAGACACCATTATTCGCGGCGCAGAAGCAGCGGAACGAGATGACTTCCCTTTTGTCGAAGACATGCTCGAGGGCATTAATCACTATCTCGAAAACAAGTGCCCGCTGCGAATCCTTAGCATCGAAGATCTGCATGCAAGGCTTCGCAAAATGCTCGGGCGTATCGGCTGCCAAAGTATCGCCGACTCACTGCCGCTTATCGCCCCCCCTATTAACTTATCGCTACCCAATATAGCTCAAGAAGCCGGTGACTGCTTCGAACTCGCTTTCTTTAATCACTTACACGCTGAAATCGAAGATCTACGCTCGCATGGTGCAGAGACACTTTATTTTGCAGGAATTAAGGACTGCGTGAAATTGCTCACAAGGTCACGCCGCTGGACCAAGCATTGTGAAAAATGCTACCAAGAAATCACGTTATTCCTTCACACCCATGGCAACATTTCTGAGTCCGGCTCAAGAGGAATCACACTCAAGCTCGATCAATTTGAGAAATCCATTAAACGTGCCGCCTAATTACTACATCAGCCTCCATCGATGAAAACTCTCTTTCAAAAAATTGCCGATCGCGAAATCCCCGCAGACATCGTTTACGAAGATGATCTGTGCCTCTGCTTCCGCGACATCAGCCCTCAGGCACCAACACACCTCCTCCTCGTCCCCAAAAAACACATCCCACGTATTAGCGAAGCTGAGCCAGAAGATCAGGCACTACTTGGCCACCTATTAGGCAGAATACAAATCATAGCACAGCAAGAAGGTTTCGCAGAATCAGGCTTCAGAACAGTCATTAATAATGGTTCGGATGGGGGGGAAACAGTTCCCCATCTGCACATTCACCTGCTCGCAGGACGCAGTCTTACTTGGCCCCCAGGTTAAGGCAGCCTATTCGATTCTCTCGTATCAAATTAGGGAAGAATCTACTCCAGAATAACACTTGCAAGCCACTAAATAAGACTCATATAAAATAGTATAAAAACAACAAAAACCATTGAAAATCAATTACTTAGAATGAAAATAATATCATGGAACGTCAATGGCATACGCGCGGTCATCAAGAAAAATTTCGCGGAGTTCATCACTGATCATCAACCCGATATTTTATGCCTTCAAGAGACTAAAGCTCGGGCTGAACAAGTAGATTTGCCCTTAGAAATGGCAGGCTACCATTGCTATTGGAACTCGGCAGAAAAACCTGGCTACTCCAGCACAGCTATCTTTTCTAAAACAAAACCAATCGCTGTAACTAATGACATAGGCATTGAGGAACATGATAAGGAAGGACGCGTAATTACGGCAGAATATGAGGACTATTATCTGGTCACTGTCTACACACCCAATGCACAAAACGAACTCGCCCGCCTACCCTATCGTCAGCGCTGGGATGATGACTTTCTCGCATTTTGTAAAAATCTAGAAAGAACCAAGCCTGTGATCTTTTGCGGCGACCTCAATGTTGCTCATCGGGAAATCGATCTCGCTCGCCCAAAAAATAACCGCAAAAACCCCGGCTTTAGCGATGAGGAAAGGGCTAAATTCGACAAAATTGTCGATGCGGGCTTCGTCGACACCTTCCGCCACTTTTATCCAGATAAAACAGATGCCTATTCATGGTGGAGCTACCGCGCTGGCGCACGTGGAAAAAATGTCGGTTGGAGAATTGACTATTTCTGTGTTTCAGCCCCACTTATGAACCGCGTCAGCCAAGCGTCCATTCACTCTGACGTCTTAGGCTCAGATCACTGCCCTGTGAGCATCGAAATCTTATAACGCCCCCCAAGCAATGCCCCCCTCATTCCAATCTCACGAAACAGACAAACCATTCACGCACTGCTGTGACTGCGCTTGTGACTTGAGCGATACCGATATGTATATCGTCAATCAATCTTATGCTGGAAGTGAATGTGTCTTCGAGTTCGCTATGTGCTTCGAATGTCGTGAAAACATGAATGCTCAACTCTCTGAAGAGTCACGTGTCGCGATGTTCGACTTCATGCACGATAACGCCGACATGGAAGCGCGAATAGAAAGCTTAGGCGAGGATTCGGAAACTGGGGCATATATTGCAGATTGCCTCACCTGCGGCAAAGAGCGCGACCAGGCTAAGGGATACACATTGGGCGCACTATTTACAGGGGACCAGCTCGTCAAAGGCCCCTTCCCTATGATGATTTGTGACGACTGCGAACTTAAACTCGCGGACTCCATTTCCACAGAAACTCGTGAAGTATGGGACAAATTCATCGCCGATAATTTTCCAGCTCCTCCCACCGATGCGGAGTTACCTCAATATCGAAAACCTGTATTACTTTAATTTCAACTTCTATCCCACTTGAGTACCACCGTCCTCGACATCATTGAAAAAGGAACCGCTTATTTAGAGAAAAAAGGCATCGATGACGCACGTCGTAATATGCAGCTTCTCGTAACCCACGAAATCGGCTGTTCACTCGTTGGCCTCTATATGCAGTTTGATCGCCCCATGACCGAAAGCGAATTAACACCACTGCGAGATAAACTCAAACGCCGTGGTGAGGGTGAGCCTTTACAGCATTTACTAGGTACTGTGGAGTTTTACAAACGCGAATTTAAAACTGACTCGCGAGCTCTCATTCCACGCCCAGAAACGGAAGAGCTTGTATCCATCATCCTCAATCTCCCGTCGGTAAAAAACTCTCCTCCTCCAGCGATTGAGCCTGTGACAGCTCTTGAAAATAATGGAATCGCCGAATCAGGATTAGAGCTAGAATCAACACCAAAACCATCCAGCCAAATCCGCATCCTCGATATGGGTACTGGCTCGGGTGTTATTGGCATCAGCTTAGCTGGCGAGCTTGGAGGTCGCTGTCAGGAGCTTTTCCTAGCTGATATTTCTGCGGATGCACTGCAACTCGCCCGAGAAAATGCGGAGCTACTCGGGACGCCTCGAGTACATTTCTGTAAAACCTCTCTATTTTCAGAACTCGCAGCAGAAAAGTTTCACCTCATCGTTGCCAATCTCCCCTATATCGCGGAGACAGATCGCGATACTTTATCTGCAGAGGTTTTACGCGACCCCGACTCCGCTCTATTTGGTGGGGAGGACGGGCTCGATATTGTGCGGGAATTTATCCAGCAAGCACCATCATACTTACACCCTGGCGGCACTATCGCTCTTGAAATAGGATACGATCAGGCAGAAGCCGTCGAATTAATGCTGAATAAAGAAGGCTTCACAGACGTCCATACACACAAAGATCTCAACCAGATTGCAAGATTTCCCATTGCCATCATGCCCTAATTGCATTTACAACCGATTTTTTCAAAACCACACTCACCGTTCTTTTAATCACTTATCATGGATAAACTTCTTGTTCACGGCGGCAACACGCTCAAAGGCACCGTACATATTTCTGGCGCAAAAAACGCCTCTCTCCCCATTCTAGCAGCTACGCTTTTAACTGATCAGCCATGTATCATTCGCCGCGTCCCCGATGTTTCCGATACTAACTACATGATTCAAATCCTCGCCGCTCTAGGAGCTGAGGTGGAGCGCTCAAGCGGCACCGTCCGTATTAGCGCAAGTAACATCACTCACAATGCACCTTATGAGATTGTACGCAAAATGCGTGCATCTATCTGTGTCATGGGTCCCCTTTTAGGAAGGCTGAACCGAGCACATGTATCGCTCCCTGGAGGATGTATTATCGGAGACCGACCTGTAGACCTTCATCTCAAGGGATTAAAGGCTCTTGGTGCAGAAATTGATATGACTGGTGGCAACATGATCATGGAAGCTCCTCACGGACTTACTGGTGTGGAGGTCGACCTCCGTGGTAAGCATGGCCCTACCGTCCTTGGCACTGATAACATCATGATGGCAGCCGTTCTTGCTGAAGGCACTACGATCATTGAATCCGCAGCCTGTGAACCAGAGGTGGTCGATCTAGCCAACTTTCTCATTAAAATGGGAGCAAAAATCACTGGCGCAGGAACAAGACGTATTGAAATTGAAGGCGTGGAGAAACTTCATGGCGTCGAACACACCATCATCCCCGACCGCATTGAAGCAGGGACATTTATGATCGCTGCGGCCATGGCCGGCTGTCCAGATGAAGGTGTTACCATCAACCGCGTCTGCGAAGCTCACCTCGAGCCTTCCACATCAAAATTGATCGAAGCAGGTCACGATGTTACTTTCAATGATGCAGGTGACTCCTGCGTCGTGAAACCTGGTAAAAACCCCAACGGTGTTAACATCGTCACTGCTCCCTACCCTGGTTTCCCCACGGACATGCAGGCGCAGTTCACTTCACTCTTTGCCCTCACTCCTGGCATCTCCGTAGTGGAGGACACTATTTTCCCCCAGCGCTTCATGCACTGTGCGGAAATGTCACGAATGGGAGCGAACATTAAAGTCGATAACGGTACTGCCGTTATTCAGGGAATGGAGACGATGTCTGGGGCACCCGTCATGGCATCTGACCTCCGCGCATCAGCGGCACTCGTACTCTCTGCACTATGTGCTGAAGGCACCACTGAAATCAATCGTCTCTATCACATCGATCGCGGATACGAAAATATTGACGATAAGCTTTCCATGATCGGTGCCAACATCGAACGCGTTAGAGAATAACTTCTCCTGAAACAGCCCGATGACTCTGAATGGATATAAATTTTACCTTGACCTAGCCCTTTCTCTCACTGAGATTCACCACTCATCGCTTTGAGGGTTTCACAACGCCAAAGCACCTATAATAGGTGAGTTGTGTCTAAACTCGACCCACCACATTTCAAACAATTTCATGGCAACTAAAAAAGTAGCGGCAAAAAAGACCACCGCAAAGAAGGCTCCTGCTAAAAAAACAGCCGCCAAAAAGGCTGCTGTTAAGGCAACTAAAAAAGTAGCGGCCAAAAAAACGGCAGCGAAAAAAGCAGCCAAAAAGGTTCAAACTGATACTCCTCAAGCTGAGGTCAAAACACCTGCTGCCAAGCCTGTTGCAAAAAAAGCAGCCAAAGTACCTAAAAGCCGCATCGACACTCCCGAGATTCAGGAGAAAATTCGTGAGCTCATCAGAATTGCCAAAGAGCAGGAGTACCTCACCTACGATGACGTCAATGAGGTTCTACCAAATGACATTGTAGATCCAGCTGACATCGAAGCAATATTAGACCGTCTTCGTAAGATGGAGTTCGACATTATCGATGCTTCAGAGGTTGATTCATATCGCGACCGCAAGAAAGATCAGGATGATGTCGGAGCTACCAAGGCTGACCAGAAACTCGATATCCTCGACGATCCAGTCAGAATGTACCTCAAGCAGATGGGACAAGTTCCTCTTCTCACTCGTGAGCAGGAGGTCGAGATTTCTAAGCGTATTGAAGATGCTGAAACGGCAGCGAATGCTGAGCTCCATAAGTTTGGCTTCATCGCTACGGCCTACCTCAGTCTTGCTGAACGTCTTGAGCGTGGTAAAGAACGATTTGACCGCGTTATTCAGGATAAGAAAATTGAAAGTCGTGAGCGCTACATGCGTGCATTACCAAAGCTCTGTGAACAAGTTCGTAATCTTCACGAAGAAAACGACCAACTTTTCCGCAAGCTTCAGTCTAAGTCTACCCGTGGTAAAAAATCACTCGAAGAAACTTTCGCTAAAAACCTCGTTTCTATTTCCCGACTTTATAATCGTTTCTACTACAAGCAGAAGATTGTTGAAGACTTCAACGTCGAGGTAGAAGAGAATCAAAAAATGCTATTAAAGTATGAGCGCAAGCTCGCCAGTAAGGCAGATGAAAAAGAATTTGAAACTAAGGTTCGTGAAGTCCAACATCTCGCTTGGCACACCTCTGACGACTACATGGTTTCGCGCAAAGCATTACGCAAGCGTACCCGTGAAGCTTACCAAGCAAAAACCGAAATGGTTGAGGCTAACCTTCGTCTGGTTATTTCTATTGCAAAAAAATACACCAACCGTGGACTTTCTTTCCTTGATTTGATTCAAGAAGGAAACATGGGTCTCATGAAGGCTGTGGAGAAATTTGAGTATCGTCGTGGATACAAATTCTCAACTTACGCCACATGGTGGATTCGTCAGGCGATCACTCGCTCAATTGCGGATCAGGCAAGAACGATTCGTATTCCAGTGCATATGATCGAAACGATCAATAAACTGATGCGCGTGCAAAAACAGCTCGTTCAAGAATACGGTCGCGAACCAAGCCCAGACGAGATTGCAGAAGAGATTCACCTTCCTGTCGAGCGTGTCCGTGCCGTTCTCAAGATGGCGCAACAGCCTATTTCCCTGCAGGCACCCGTAGGTGACTCAGACGACACCTCTTTCGGTGACTTCATCGAAGATAAGGCAGCTGACAACCCAATGGAAGAAGCTGGTTTCGCCATGCTCAAAGAAAAAATCGGTGATGTTCTCGATACGCTTACAGAGCGTGAACGTGAAGTTCTCGAGCAGCGTTTCGGACTGAAAGACGGCTACTCACGCACCCTTGAGGAAGTCGGTCGCCAGTTTCAGGTGACTCGTGAGCGTATTCGCCAAATCGAAGCCAAAGCACTCAGAAAAATGCGTCACCCTACACGTATTCGTAAGCTCGAAGGCTTCATTGAACTACCGAATCTTCCTTAAGCTCCTTACTTAGGCAAAGGCTTTCTATTTATTTCAAAGGCGACACCTCACAGTGTCGCCTTTTTTATGATTTATCGTCTGAGCGCGATTCAAGACACTTTCCATATTGCCCTTATTGATCTCTCTGTTTAAAACCCCGCCATACATGAGTAAGGATCATTCAAAAAAGGAAAAGCTCGACTTCATCCGTGAAATTATTGCCGGCGATCTAGCAAGCGGTAAGCACAGCTCCATCATCACCCGCTTTCCACCTGAGCCAAATGGTTACCTGCACATTGGTCATGCAAAATCGATCTGTTTCAACTTTGGCATCGCTGAGGAAAACCAAGAGCTTGGTGCGAAATGTAATCTCCGTTTCGACGATACTAACCCCGAGAAAGAAGATACGGAGTATGTCGATAGCATCAAAGCTGATGTCAATTGGTTAGGGTTTGACTGGGGAAACAATCTCTACTTCGCCAGCGATTATTTTGATTTTTTCTACAACTGCGCCGTACATTTGATCAAGAAAGGCAAGGCATACATTGACGAGCAGTCACATGAAGAGATGCGAGCGAATCGCGGCAACGTCACCACACCTGGTACCGAGTCCCCTTTCCGCAACCGTCCCGTTGAAGAGAACCTCAATCTTTTCAGCCGAATGAAAGCTGGAGAATTTAAGGAAGGTGCGATGGTTCTCCGTGCGAAGATTGGTATGACTTCATCTAATATGAACATGCGTGATCCCGCACTCTACCGCATTATGCATGCTGAGCATCATAACACGGGGTCAGCGTGGTGTATTTATCCCATGTATGATTTTGCGCATCCGTTGGAAGATGCACACGAGCATGTTACTCATTCTTTGTGCACCTTAGAGTTTGAAAACCACCGCCCGCTCTACGATTGGGTTATCAATAACTGCCCCGTACCCGCAAAACCACGCCAGATTGAATTTTCGCGCTTAAACCTCAGTTACACAGTGATGAGTAAGCGCAAGCTCCTTCAGCTCGTTGAAGAAGGCCATGTTAGTGGCTGGAATGATCCACGACTTCTCACGATCTCAGGAATGCGCCGCCGCGGCTACCAGCCTGCTGCTATTCGTAGTTTCTGTAAACGCATTGGTATTACCAAGTTTAATAGCATTACTGATATGTCGATCCTTGAGAGTGAAGTTCGCAACGAACTCAACACCAACGCTGAACGCCGTATGGCTGTGCTAGCTCCTCTAAAAGTTGTTCTCACAAACTGGCCAAGTGACGCTCACTCGGAGCTCGTAGAAGTTCCCAATAACCCTGCTAATAAGGAAGCTGGAAACCGCAAGGTTTCACTCAGTAAAGAACTCTGGATAGAGCAAGACGACTTCATGCAGGAGCCAAGCAAGGACTTCTTCCGCTT
Organism: Akkermansiaceae bacterium; assembly: GCA_051252195.1. Lineage (GTDB taxonomy): Bacteria > Verrucomicrobiota > Verrucomicrobiia > Verrucomicrobiales > Akkermansiaceae > Oceaniferula. The sequence goes on from JBPOGD010000004.1 coordinate 254,848, forward strand.
AGGGCCTGGCCGCTCGGTACGCCTGCGCGGTGGATATATCATCACCTGTACAGGATTTGAAAAAAATGCCGCAGGTGAGGTGACTGAAGTTCATTGTGATTTCATACCTGATACCATTGGTCAAAACGCACCCGAAGGCGTGACTTGCCGTGCCGCTATCCACTGGGTGGATGCCGCCAGCGCTGTCGGTGCTGAAATCCGCCTTTACGATCGCCTTTTCTCCGAGGAAAATCCCGACGCTACGGAAGAGGGCTTCCTTAGCTGTCTGAATCCTCATTCTTTATCAATCATCCAAAACGCCAAACTTGAAGCAAGCCTCATCGATACGAAAGCTGCCGATATCTACCAGTTCGAGCGTGTCGGCTATTTCTGCGCAGACAACGTTGACCACATCAAGGGCGAAAAACTAGTTTTCAATCGTACTGTAGCACTCAAAGACTCTTGGGCAAAAGCAGGTAAAAAATCGAGATAGTCAATCTCGATGAGGGAGCTTAAAAAATACGAGGCTCAGTACTTTGATTTTTCTGAATGACGACTGGAAGATGATTTCCTCCCCTTATGGGACGCTTTAATTTCTTCACCTGATATTTCTCCATCAGCATTGGAATCTACGCGCTCAAAAATAGACTCAATTTTACTCGGTGGCATTCTACTCAGCATTGGCAATTGCATATACTCTTGAATATCTAACCCACCGCTACCATTGCTATCAAACTTCTTGAAATCGACACGTTCATAAAACCTGTCTTTCATCGCGCTTTTGAGCTCATTTCGATCTATTTGAGCATCTGAGTTCTTATCAAGCCTTTTAAACACATAGAGAGTACCTCCTTTGGGTTTCCCTTTAAAAACAGGAGCTTGAGAAAATTCTTCCCAAGATAGTGATCCACTTTGATCAAGATCCAATTGCCTAAAATGCTCTGAGATACTTGACTTCAATCGCGAGTCGCTCGGTTTAATCTCCTCTTCTTGCAGGACTCCATCTCCGTTTTTATCAAGGAAATCATACAGCTTTCGCTTTTGATCGACGTCTAATGCCATAAGTCTCTCTAGCTCTTCAAATTCATTAAACTCGATAAGCCCGTCGTCATTCTTGTCCGCTTCCAATAACTTCTGAAACCGATCTTCACCTCTGCCGTTGAATGATCGATCACTCTTGCCTTTTCCAAACCCTTTCCCCACTTGCTTAGCCTTCTCCCGCTTACTTGATTCTTCTATTTCTGTTACTTCGGAGGCAGCGAAAACAAGTGTCATCAAAGTGACGAAAAGCGTGCCAGAATAGGTCAGAAATAGGAGAGGAGTTTTCATGTGGGATCAGACTAGGGGTAATTATCTCTACCTCGGTGAAAAGGTTATTCTTACGTGGTTTCTATAGAGCATAAACCTTCATCACCCAAGAAAGTTGTATAGTAATTCGTTTTTTATTTTGTTTCTTAGAGCGTTTCACGATAACTCACTGCTGTATGCATATTAACGACATCCTTCAGCCAGGTAAGCCTACCTTTTCTTTCGAGTTTTTCCCTCCTAAGACCGAAGCCTCATCCAATATGCTCTATGAAACTATCAAACAACTTTCTTCACTCAAGCCATCTTTCGTAAGTGTCACCTACGGTGCTGGTGGCTCTACACGAGAACTTACTCATGATCTCGTAGTTCGTATCAGAGAGAGCACGGATACCCCTCCCATTCCACACCTCACCTGCGTTAATCACACAGAAGACGAGGTCACTACCACATTGGAGCGATATGCATCTGTGGGTATCGGTAACATTCTAGCTCTTCGTGGAGACCCTCCACAGGGGAAAAATAATTATGATCGCTCTCAAGATGCTTTTCCCTATGCATCAGATCTCGTTAAACACATTCAAAAGTTTAATCAGTCGGGAAAACATCCTGACTCTCGTGGCTTTGGTATTGGTGTCGCCGCTTTCCCTGAAGGACACCCCGATACGCCCAACCGGCTTCTTGAAATGGATTACCTTAAAGCCAAAGTCGATGCAGGCGCTGACTACATTTGCACCCAGTTGTTTTTTGATAATCACGACTTCCTCGATTTTAGAGATCGCTGTCGTCTAGCTGGGATCAAAATCCCCATCATTGCAGGTATCATGCCTATTACATCAGTTAAAGGAATGAAGAGAATGGCCGAACTAGCCGAAGGCGCTCACTTCCCCGCAAAACTAATGAGGGCACTCAACAGAGCTGGCGACAATCAAACTGCTGTAGAAAGAGTCGGCATTCAACACGCCGCTGAGCAGTGCGCAGGCTTACTCGATGCGCAAGTCGATGGTATCCATTTCTACACCTTGAATCAAAGTCACGCTACTCAAGAAGTCTATGCTTCACTTGGCATGTGAGATAGTCATGATAGATTCTAAAGCTTGAGTATTTAACGTGTTATTTTTTTACTCAGTTGGAAAATGTTATCAGACACCTCTTTAGTGAGGGTTTCATAAGTGCCGTCCAGAGGAATATCGATTGTCACTTCGCCTGATTCGACATCGACAGGGTAGCTATCCATTAGGCGTGGAAATCTTACGAAGGATTCAGGCTTAAGTGAAACTTTGATCTCACCTTCAAAGCGGCTAGTAGCCTGATCTTTAATGATTGATGGATACAAGACGCTAGCTACAGCTTCATTTTCTACCTGAGTTGCTGCTTTCTCTAGCTCTTTTTCCATATCCTCTGCTTGAGAATTAAATACTCGAATGACACCTTCCATAGAGGAAAGAACTACTTCTACATCGATACCGAGTTCCTCAGCTGTTTCTTCATAAGATGGAGGTCTAATCTCAAAGCCGCCACTGAGACTGACTAAATCCTCGGATTGAATATCAATTTCACTGATCAACGTCGATTTATTCACAACTTTCATCTGAAACCCGCCCTTAGTAAAATTCAGTTTACCGTAGTTATTGATAGCATCTGTTATTCTCAATGTAGACATGAGCGGCACAGCATCTCTTAAAAGCAGCGAATCATTTTCATTTAGTTTGATGTTGAGATCTAACACCACACCCTGCTGTGTATTTGTTGAGCCTCTGATTTCGCCTTCAGCTGAAATAGAGCCTTTAAAGCGATCTAAGTAGTCCTGATGTATAAATGTTTCCAGTGGTACAGAATTCATCTGTACGTAACCTGCGACCTTTGGCTGATTACTAATATCAATATCAAAGTTTAATTCTAGCGATCCTTTGCCATCAAGAGATGCAAGTTTTGCATTTGTAACGTGAACTCCCTGCGCATCAAGATTCACCAAGACTTTGTTGATTTTCAATTTGCGTAATACTCCATGACTGAACTCGCCGCCCGTGAACACCAAAGTCCACCCCAACTTATGTCGGTAGGCTGTCATTTCACTGGACTTGATCGAACCCATATTGAGCTCGGAATATCCCCATTCCAAATTCGCGTGAGCCACTTCTATTCTATCAAAATCAAATTTTTCATTCTCTATAAACAATGACTCATAAGCGTCCAAAGCCTGTCCGTCATTATCCGCACCTGCTCTCAAGTTGACATCAAGCGAACGAAGTTTGATCGTGCCAGCATTCCAATTTCCAAGAAACCCATCGTAGGGCATCATTTTTAAGTCGATAAATCGCGCTTCCAGACTGTGGTAAAAAGACTTGTTAGTACCTTCTATCGACAATGAGTTCAGAGTTAGAACATTTTCATCTACGGTGATAGATTTTAGTTTGCACTCTTGTCCTGACAAAGCTTTCTCAAGAGCAAGCTTAGTTTTTAATTTGAAATCTTCGCTCTCAGGTCTTTTGATTAAATAAACCCCAAATCCGATGACAGCTATTACTAGCAACAAAGCGAGAAAAGAGGCGAATTTAAATAAACGATAAAGTAAAGACTGTCCACCTCCCGAGTTAGTCAGCTGAGCCCACACACCTTGTCGAGAGGCCCATGCATTCATTTTCTGATTAAATGCTGCGCGATTTTCGTCTGAATAGTCCATAGATAACGAGATCCTCCTCGAATTCCTAACTTGAGCCGTAATATACGAAGTCCGTATCTCGTGTCTTAAAAATACAAAAATTAACAGCCGCAACCACCGCCGCAACATCCACCGCCGTTAGAATCTTGCATATCCTCAGCTTCTGGCACACGACCGAGCTCGAGAGTCATACTGATATATTTTGTAATTGTCTTTTGTAGCGTTTGCAAGCTCTGCTGAGCTGCCATAAAATCACTAGCGACCTCATTGTTCATCAATGCTTCGCGCGCTTCTTCAAATTGCTTAATCTCAAGCTCAGACAGCTCTACACTAGCTTGCTGCTTTTGATGAAGCTGCTCACCTAACTCATGAACTGACTGATACTGAAGTTTAGCTCCATCGTCCCCTAGAAAACGCTCCACTTGCCCTTGGAGGGTCAGAAACTCAAGGTCTTGAGAAATTGTTTCACATAGCTCTCTTGTTTTTACTATTACATCTGAGTCTGTAGTTAATGCAGTCATACGTGGGTGATATTCACATATGGAGAAAATTGCAACCATAGAGCTAATTTAAGTACCATAAACTTATCATCTACTCATGAGTAAAATTGCCCCTTTCGAAAAAACTTGTTAAATTATGTAGTCCACTTGATCTCGTATACATTTTCAACTTAAAGATCTCTAATCTCAGTAGAATAAAGTACTACTCCCCTAGCTGCAGGTGAACTTGTGGCTATAACCATTACACGCCTCAAAGGAAAATATTCACACGAACGGTGAAAAAGCCCTCTCTTGCTTTCTACATCAGTTCCTTCGATAGTATAAAGTTTAGAAGGATAACTTCCTCTGCCCTGTATCGGTTTTGAGACTATTTCTTTTGAATTGGGTTTACACACTAACTTTTTGTCCCCTACCATTCCAAATATGGTTAGCTGCGAAAGATTTACAAAAAGTAATTCTCCTGGACCAAAAGTATTATCACTCGCATTGATCGCTTTAAATTGGATAGGCATCACCGTATTTGAAGAATCTTCAAATACGAGGATTAACACCTTTTTCCAACTTTCGGGAATACTTAAAAATGGAGCATTTTTGGGTATACTTACTCCCTCCTCGGTAGAAGTTAAAGCAGATGGTAAAAAGGCCAAGCGTGTAGAGCCAGAAGCTAATTTGAAAGATTTTGAAAAATTGTATCTTTCCAGTTCAACCTCCTGAACCTCCTCATTGGCTTGGTAGACATAGGCTTTTTGAGGCGCACTCTTAGAGGCTCCATAATAAAGAACTCTCGCTACTCGTTCAGCTGACGCCAATCCATTAAAAATGCAAAGCACCAACAAGGTCATGTATTTGATTTTCATCTTTGATATCTTCATGAGTATAGATTGCACATTTAAATCTCATCTGGCGACATCCATCTGAAAGAAATAATGGAAAAACGCCGTCCCAGAGTTTTATTAATTTCCGATGTCAATGTATCATCACTGGGTAGAGAGTCCGTCTCGTCAACAGTATCCATATAATCGGCCTTGCGTTGAACAATAGTTTCACACCAAGCCCTTGCCTTCACTTTCCCCGTATCAGTGTCTCGGCTCTCTCCATATGCACGTACGACAAAGGTGTCATCACGTACTGTTAAAATAGGTGCCAGAGGACGTAGAATATCTGCTTGCCTGATCCAGCCAGGATATCCATATGCAGAATTCCCCTCTGCGGCTTCCTCAAAAGCGTAACTTGCCCCCGACGGTATTGAAACCTCATCGAAATCATCTTGTAAGTTTGCAAAAGGATTCTCAGGAGATGAACCTTTGTTAGACAATTCAACAAGCGCCGATTCAACAGCTCCTGCAAGACTAAGAGTCGTATCTGTAGTAAGTTGACGATTAATAAATTCAGAAAGTGATAAGAATGGTCCGCGCTCTTTTACTTGTTCTACAATTTCCAAAGCAAGTGCCTCGATCTGAGCATCTGTTATGCGCGCATGTTCGCCAACAGAACTAATATCAGGGTCGTCTTCATTGGCTTCGGGATCACCAGCAACAGTAGTGCGACTTACTGGATGACCGTCCTCATCGTCTAGCGAATAACTATAGCCAGTACCTGAGCCATTAGAAATATAAGGAACCTCCCCACCGTCTAAATGCTTAAGTAATGCTGTCCATGCACTAACTGAAGTTGAATTCACGTTGAACATACCTTCGACTTCAATTTCAGAAGCGATACTACGCCATGAATCATCTTCCTCAATTGTCTCACTTGCTAAATCATCAGCTTCCGTAGTGGATACTGGGTTAGCAGGCTTGTAGGCACTGTTCGGCAAACCCTCTGTACCAGATAAAAAATTACTAAAGACTGTCTCCGTATCCCTGATTTCGTTATTTGAATAACCATTTGTTTCAGGTGCTATGGAAGAGACAAACCAGTCATCAAAGAGTAAGTGATTGGATATATAACTGTGATCATAAGCACAGCGCGTGCTTTCACTGAATCCGTCATTTATAAATACCTCATCTGGTTCAATTAAAAAGCTCGCGTTACTGTTGCCTATTGGGTTTGCCATAAATGGAGCCATAGGATTATAATAATTAATGTCAAAATTTAGGAGTTCACCAAGAGATTTCAGAGGTTGAGTCGGTATTTCTGTTACAATCAAACTTTTCAATCCATCTGAAAAACGGTTGCTTGTACCTATGTAATCGAATGGGTCGGCTTCTCCACCGCCTTCAGGAACTTCACCAAGATTGCTCCACCCATCTCCGTTAGCCGTGTAAAAAACAGTATCATAAGGATATGCATCAAGTTGTGCTGGTTGAGGATCTTCATTTTCTATTCCTGTGCTAACTATTCTTGTTACTGGCTTAGTATGTGAATAGCCTCTCGTAGAAGCATTATTCATGCTAATATTTCGCAGTTGATATTTTATAGCCAAGAATGGGGAAATATTATTTGTTACAGAACTTAGGGTATTTGAATCATTTTTTATCTCCAAATCTTCAATTAGCCAATAAAGGTCTAGGTTATCTTTATCTACTATGTATTGATGGTTCGCTCTGAACCCATCGCTATTATTATAAATTAGATGATCAAATCCAAATTGGTCATTGGTGGCAGTATCATATTGAATAGACACCTGAATCACATCGTTATTCCCTCCAATAAGAGGGTCTACACCAGTAATTGTAGTTCTTCTTTGGGTATAGCTTTTGTATATAAAGCTATAATATCCCATATCACTCCGGTAACCTCTACTCATAGCTAAATTACTGTTAGCTGTCGATATCATTTCGTTTGGACTGTAGATTCGAGCTTCACCTGGTTGCCAAATTTCAGGATCCGCATCGACTTCAAAAATGTAATTGTTATTTACTATTAGTCTGGAAAGATTGAAGTAATCACTTTGCTCATCATCACCGACTTTAAACTTAAAGACCATGTTAGTTGGATTAGTAAATCGAATATTAAACGAATCAAGTCCAGGTATCGCGACATTATAAGGGTTCCATAGGGTTATAGTTGGAGTCACCACGATAACGGCTTGAAGGTCTGACCCGTTGTTTTCAGATGAAAATGAAAAAACCCAATGAACACGTGCCATCATTGGTTTGATGTCTAGTTTATCCCTACCAACTATAGCACTATCAGTTAAAGGATAAATCACATTACCACTAGAGCTCCCTGAACTAATATCCTTATATTTCGTAGAAAAATCTACCAGAGCGTCCCAGCTCACAGAAGCTGCACCAGGATCATCCGTAGCTGCTTGACCATCAAAATTACTTGATTCTTCAGCCCAAGGATAAATCAAACCTCCTACGGCGCCTGAAGCCTTCGTAGCAGAAGGTGTTTCCTGCCCTGGCTCTAGAGTAAACATTTTCAAATCCGAAATACTACTGTAATTCTCGGCCATCAATGACAAATCCCGGCGCCATCCACCATTTGCGGTATTCGTAAGCAAACCTCTTGAATAGGCTGTAACATCATGAAAATAAGAACCTACCTCATCGGCATCTCCTACGAGATCAAGTGTTTTTCTAGAACTTATTTTAGATAATTCGTCCTGCTCCTCAATACCAAAAACATCAGGATTTGGTCGATTTGAAGATGCTAATCGAGCACTCCAATCTGCGACATCCTCTGGTTCATCATCTGCTGACTTAACCAGCGCCTTTACATTCTCACCTTGAATCCACCATGCCATGGCACCATTATCGCCAACGTCTGTCGGAACGATGTGAACTTCTTTATCAGAGCCTGACCCTAATGTTCCTTCAGCAAGTAGCGGTACGGTATCATCAGCCTCCTCCAAACTTGGAGGGTCATTTGCATCGTTATCTTTTTCTTCACCAGAAAAGAGCCACCCCAAAAAGCGGCCTTCTTCATCAATATCTGTGGCATCACCTCGGTCTAACTTAATACCATAATCTGGAGCAAAGGGTAAAGCCGTCTCTTTATCGTGGTCTAAACCTTCCCATGAGCGCCATACACCCGTGAGTTGCTGAGGCCCATTGACACCGGCTACTGCTTCTGCGGGCGCTGTGACACGGGTGTCAGGTCCAGCCAGTCTCTGTAATTCGCCTATGGCTGTAATCATGGCTAAACGAGCATTCTGACGCGCTATGTCCATGTCCGTTTGTTGCGAAGAACGCATCTCGACAGTCGACAGAGAAAGCATTGCTAGTGCAATCATGACGAGTAACACCATCACACTGATGGTGGCAATAAGGGCAAAGCCGCTTTCGCTGACCTTGATAGCTTTGGTTTTAATTGAAGTTTTCATAGCTCATTTATGTATAATGTAAATACATACCAGCTTGCTAGATTTAGGTCAACAATTAAATTACATTGTATATACGGGTGTAACCCCTTCTGTGATAACCATTACAGAAGGATTTCATTTGCATGAGTGATCCTTAGTCGAAAAAACAATATTTTCCAGCACTAAACGAATAGACCTAGATAATCCATGCCCTGAAAGCTCAGGATATGCACTAAAGTCTTTATCGGTTTGACTGAAAGCCTAACAACATAAAGATTATAGTTATTTCCTATCGCAACGCCTATCGTATTCAATTAAGATATTTTCATGTCCGACTGCACACCACATTCCACCTCCAAGATGCACAACATTGTGCTCATCGGCTTCATGGGTTCTGGTAAGTCTACTATAGGACGTGAGCTCAACAAAAACTTAGGCTACCACTTTATTGACACTGACCACACGATCGAAGAAAGAGCTGGTAAAAGCATCAAAGAGATTTTTAAAAATGAAGGCGAGAAAGCATTCCGTCGGATGGAAACCTCGCTACTTCAGGACATGGTCGCACAAAACACCAGTCAGCATATTATTTCTACTGGTGGAGGGATGCCCATGTGTATCGAAAATCGAAAATTGCTTAAGCAGCTCGGATTCGTGGTCTGGCTGGCATGCACGCCAGATGATATACTTGACCGTACATCGAGAAACTCGAACCGCCCTTTGCTCAACTGTGATGACCCTCTCGCTACAATTACCAGTTTGCTTACTGAAAGAATACCTCTCTACGAACAGGCGGCTCACATGAAAATCGATACCTCGTCGCTCGCCTTCAATGAAATATCCTGCGGTATCCTAGAAAGCGCCAGATATCACTTTGGTTCAGCACATCAAACCTCTTAAAGATCACAAGTAGAGGATAATTATTGCTTATAGCTACCCCATGTGATTCTTACCTCTATACAAAAATCCAATATGTCCATCACTCTATTCAGCTCAAAATCTAGGATTCCATCTCAGCTGGTGAAAAAAGAACTCAAGGAAGTGGAAGCTCAAATTAGCGCCCAAATACGTGCTTTCGATTCATCCATAGAACCTTACATTGAATATATTTGTAATACGAGAGGTAAGCGCATCCGCCCTATTTTATCAATCCTAGCTGGTGGCGCTACTGGCGGTGTCACTCACGCCCACATCAAAATTGGTGTGATTCTCGAGCTGATCCACATGTCCACACTGGTGCATGACGACATTATTGACGGTGCAGATACACGCAGAAATGTCCCTACTGCAAATGCCAAATGGAGCAACGGCATGGCTGTACTCCTCGGCGATGCGCTTTTCTCACATTCACTACTTCTTGCCACTGAGTTTGATGATATTGAAATCTGTAGGAAAGTAGGCCAAGCTTCACGCGAAGTCTGCCAGGGCGAAGTGATACAAACCCAAAGACGCTTCGATCTTACGCTGAGTAAAGATGATTATTTTCGTATTGTTCAAATGAAAACAGGCGCCCTTTTCGCCGCCGCGACAGGTATTGCCGCGAACCTCTCGGGAGCTTCAGCAAAGACAGAGGAGCTCTTGTTTGACTACGGTATGAAACTTGGCACAGCATATCAAATCTACGACGACTGCCTCGACCTTGTTGGCACAGAGGATCAAGTGGGTAAAACACTCCGTACCGACCTCGAGAAAGGTAAACTTACCTTACCACTTCTAATCTTACTTGAAAAAGCAGCACCTGCTACACGTGAGCGACTAAATAAGCTTATCACAGAACAAAACTCATTAGATTTACCCGAATTTATCGAGGCTGAAGAGTATGAGGCTTCTGTTACAGAATCACTCAACACAGCGGCGACGATGCTTGTAGAAGCTCGCCAGAACTTACAAGCTCTCGATCACAGCGAGTGGCGTGATGGTCTCGAAGAAGTAACTCACTACCTTGAAAACTTGTTGAACAAGTGCAGGAAGTAAATCCTCGTGGTCTGAAGATTCATTCCCCGATAATTTAAGTAAGAAAAGCCTCTCTCAATTCCTCAATTCGCTCGCCAGAAATAGCTTGGGCGCCACCGATCCGCGCGGCCATAATGTTGGATTTTGCTGTGAACTCTGCCACTTCAATACGATCGTAAGTTTGGATGATATCACCGCCTATCGCAATCACACAGTCGTTTTCCACAATCGCGACAGGGAAATCAGGAGTCAGAGACTCAGGCACGATTGATTTTTCATTCTCATCGACACTTACGTGGATACCAAAAGGAAGTAGAGACATATCTCTGACAAATACCCAACTCTCAGGATTCGTATGCACATTAATAACCTGATGCGCTATTGCGTGAGCCATCACGGATGGAGTCTGTGTCGTGATAATCGAGCTTATCTCAGGATATTTATTATATATCGCCCGATGCAGGCGCACCGCACGGCTAGCTCTGCCACCTGAAGTGACTTCCCCTGCTTTGACGCTAACGAGATCGTCTTCTGTCAGCTGCAGCCTAGACACGCCATGTGGCGTCATCACAAAGTGATCGTCCCCTTCCGCCCTCATCGAGACCGTGCCATAGCTACTTATCATCAGCCCTTGGCAACACGCTCGCTGAACTATTTCGCAAATTCTTTTTCTTAAAATTCTGTCTTGGTCAGATGATACCCAGTTAGCCGGTACTTTTATGAAATCCAATTGTTGGGACTCAAACTGCCGCTGCTGCTCATCAGACAACAAATTAAATGATCCTAGTTCACTGGCATGGATCAATGAGCGCGCACAGAGCTCTAAGGTCTCAAACCGCTGCAGGGCGTCATCCAAATCTACACCCGCTACAACGACACCGTGGTTTTCCATAATCACCGCATTAACTTTGCTATCCTTTGCAAAAGTCTCGGCAATAAGTAGCCCGAGCTTTTCTGAACCAGGAAGTTCGTAAGGAGCAAAAGCAATCTTCCCACATACCATACGAGCCTGGGGAATAGCGTTTAACTCAGGTGTTTTCCCAGCCAGCGCATAGGCAACTAAGGCCTCTGGATGCGCATGGATCAAGGCACCAACGTCTGGGCGAAAATTATAGATAGACCGGTGAATGGGGTTTTCAGAGCTTGCTCGGTGTTTTCCTAAAACAGAGCCATCGCTCTCGATACAAACGATATCATCTGCCTTTAGCGTCCCTTTATCAACACCTGCTGGAGTGATCCATATTTCGCCCTGCTTCCCTCTAATCGATAAATTACCACCACTCGTCGTGGTCATCCCTCTTTGATAGATAAAGCCTAAAGTATCAGCTAAATGGGCACGGGGGTCTTTCGAGGAAACTTGGGCAGAAATCATCATCGTTTATTTTATAGAGAGAGGTAAGCAAAAATAGTGCGTAAACTATGATGACTTAATAGCAAAGTGTTTCTATCTCCAGAACTTTTAAAAACTGTTCATTTTCTGAAAAATCTTATATTTACCTCAGAAATGACTACTCTAAAGACCGAAATCACGGTGATCAGCGCAGATGGAAAGTGTAGCTCTCAACATACTGCTAAGTATAGAGAACTAGCAGAACATAATTCTCTGGAGACTTTAGAAATTATCATTGATGGTTCAAGGATGTGCGGCGGAGCCGATGCTCCTTCCCTATTAGGAAAAAGCTCTGAATTCCTTTCAGAATCCAGAGCTTTTAATCTAAAAAAACTCGAAGTATTAGAAGACGGTCGATGCCTTTTAAGCTACGTCAGAGATTACCCTGCTGCAACTGATACAGATGAGGTAGGAAAAGCGTAAACGCTGTTTAAAATTTCCCTGCACTCACTTACACTGTATTTGGAAACAACGGTCGCTAGAACGGCATCACCATAGCCCTTGCGTAGACAATTCATATCATCTACCCAGTCATTAATACCAGCCGAGCTCATCACGCGATGAAGTCCAAGTAATTGTGAAAATGCACCTAGATCTTTCTTACAAGCTCTATCGATGAGATCAATATAATCAACATTTGCCATGTCGCGTGCAACGGTAGCAACCTTTGGTAGATTGTTGTAAGCAATGCCATTATACTTTTCAATCAGCTCATTAAAGAACACGCCACCTTCTTCAGGTGCTAATGAAACTAACTGAGTGCGTCCATCCAGCACGTCTGGACCATTATCCTCTTGAGCAACTGGTCTTTCAACTTTTTGTGCTATTGCAGAGGATAAAGGCTTAGGCTTATTTTCAATAGGCAGCTCTTTTTTTTCAGGTTTAGAATCAGCTACTTTTGATGCTATCTTAGATACCCCAACAGGAAGTGATGCATTCCCTTCTTTTTTAACTGGCTGAACCCCTGACAAATCAAGATCATTGACGTTAATACGTGGCTCATCATTTGATTTCCCACGGAATTTGTTAACAAACGATGAAAATACACCTACCTTTTCAGGCTTATTCGGAGCCTGAGGTTCTTCTAATTTAATCTCAACTTTAGGCATCGTTGGAGCTGGAGCATCGATCTTCGTTTCTTCAGTGCTCACTTTCTCCTCAGATTCTGGAAGTTTTGCTTTCTCAGCAGGTTTATCTACCGCTACTGCTGGCTTCTTGCTCTCAGGCAATGTAGCTCGAACGTTATCACGCTTAATTTTCTCAACTTTTTTAAGAGTGCCTTCAGCTGAATCAGCTCCAACCTCACCATTTTTATATTCTGATATAACTCGCAGAGGGACACTACCAGTAGGTTCCGGTTTTTTAGGCTCCTCCTTTTTAACCGGCTCAACTTTTTCCTGAGGTTTAGCAGCAAGAGATACAGCCTTTGTTTTCTCATAAGCTGCTTGAGCCGCCTTCATTGCCTTAATTGGAACTGGCATGGTAGCACCACTGAGCAACTCAGCAGTCGAATCATCCTCTTCTTCCTCTTCAAGTTCCTCTACAGCTTCTGAAACAGGTCCATCCCAAGGAAATTCCTCGGTCGTGATGTATTGATTCCAATTGAGCTTTTCAACATCAGCATTGAGTAAGCTATTTTCAAACTCTGCATCTGCAACCTCTGGGTTAATTGCCGTAGCCGCACCGTAAAAACGGATAGCCTGATAAGCATGGCCTTCTTTAAGTAAAATTTTGGCTATGTGAACATTCTCTTCTGCGTTTTCCTCGTTCTGAGCAACGATCGCTGATACCAATCGAATGGCTCTTGATGGCTGTCCTTTAGAGACAATTTTAATTGCATAAACTATTTCTTCAGCAATGGGCGGAATTTCTGGTGCACTCCACAACATTTGAGAAGCTTCTTCAAAGAAACCTGACTTGAAAAGTACTCCCGTCACTTTCTTTCTAATTCCCCAGTCATCTGGATTTTCTTTAACCAGATTTACCAGTAATTGTTGGGCGGTATCTAAACCGCTAATTGTATTCTCCATGATTGTTAATTTAGATTTATAATAAATGACTATAATGAATCGACATCAATATTGTCAATAAGTATTGGTCGCTTTTCTAAAAAGACAACTAATAATTGTTAGTAAGTCACAAAAAATAATATTTAAAAGCAGTTGGGCGGTGTTTATTTTTAAAAACTATACTATAAGGTAAATCTAATTAATCAAAAAATTATCGTCAAAGCAAGGTATTCCATGTTTTTATAACCACGTGGAATTATCTGCTCATACAGCCATTATTGGAGCTGGGATCACCGGCCTCTGCACGGCTAAAGCTCTCCATCAAAAAACACCTCATGGGCCACCCAGTTTCCACCTCTTCGAGTCAGGGATGCTCGTAGGTGGGGCTATTCAAAGCACCACAGCTGAAGGCTACTTGGCGGAAACTGGACCCAATAGTATTCTGCTAAAAGATAAACGCGTAGCTCAACTCTTATCAGACATTGGCCTATGTGAAAAAGGCTCACTGAATCATGAATTACTCCCTGCGCGAGAAGCAGCAAAAAAGCGTTACATTGTAAAAGACGGCAGTCCTCATGCCATCCCAACCAATCTCTCAGGGATACTCAAAACCCCTCTTTTTTCTCTTAAGGGCAAACTCCGTGTTTTAGCCGAGCCATTTATTGGTAAATACCAGGGTTCTGACGGTGAAAGTTTTGCTAGTTTCGTTAGGAGGCGATTTGGATCAGAACTACTTGATAGTGCTGCTGCACCCTTTGTTAGTGGCATTTACGCTGGTGATCCCGAACAATTATCTATCAGTCAGGCATTCCCGCGCATGGCCGACCTTGAAGAGCAGTACGGCTCTATCCTCAAAGGATTTCTAACTATGCAATTAGGCAGGCACGAGAACCCTAACAAATATAAACCTACTACTGTCCTTTCATTTCGTTCAGGAATGCATGTGCTTCCACAAGCCATTGCCGACTCTTTACCGCAAGAATCTATCTATCAAGAAACAAAAATTCAAAAAATCGAGAAAACAAACCATGGCTGGTTTCTCACTTGGCGGACACATTCTGGCGTCGTTCAAACAGGAATGTACCAAAATCTCGTACTCGCAGTCCCTCATCACTGCCTCGCTCAACTCCCCTTGCCTGCTTCAGTACTCGATGAAATTACACCCGTAATTAATATCAAAGCACCTCCCGTCACCAGTCTCGTACTTGGTTTTAGAAAAAAAGACGTCGCCCACGCACTTGACGGTTTCGGCATGCTGATACGGAAGCAGGAAAACAGTCCTCTTCTCGGAGTATTGTTTTCTTCAAGTATGTTTGAGCATCGCGCGCCAGATAATCACATCACCTTAACATGCATGATGGGAGGAAGCATCCACCCAGAGTATGCAGAGAACGACGATCTCACAGTCTTAGCTGAACTTAAGCGCTTGCTCGGCGTCACGGGGGAGCCAACGTTTCGCCACCGCACAGCGTGGCAAAACGCCATACCGCAGTACGATATGGAATATCAACATGCGCTGGCATCGATCGCTTCATGTGAAGCAAAACACTCTGGCCTGCACCTAGCAGCGAACTACCGCGGGGGTATTGCGGTAGGAGATTGCATCATTAATGGCTTAGAGCTCGGCGAACTATTAAGCCAGACTCTTTCCTGATCATGGCTTAAGCGAGCAAAACTCCTTGCTTAAACGATAAAGCGCGGCTAAATCCAGCGCGTATCTGTAATTTCATTACCTATTTTCACCATGGCAGGATTTTTCAAAAAGCTCTTCAATAAAGTTACTAACCGTGCAGAGATCGACTGGGATGAGCTAGAGGCTGATCTCATTGGTGCTGATCTCGGTGCACGTAACGCAATGACCATAGTTGATGAACTCAGAGATATGGGTCGTAAAATCTCTGGCGAAGATGTTATTCAAGTTTGTCGTGATCACATTGCGGGCATCCTCAAGCAGGACCGCGCATCACTCACTCCTCGCGCCGATGGTAAACCGACTGTCATCCTTGTGGTAGGTGTTAACGGTACAGGGAAAACAACCTCGTCAGCCAAACTAGCTTATTATTTAAAGCAACAAGGCCACTCCGTCATGCTCGCCGCAGCAGACACGTTCAGGGCTGCCGCTGTTGAACAGCTATGTCTCTGGGGTGAGCGACTCAATATACCTGTTCTTAAAGGGGCTCCGAATGCAGACCCCGCTTCAGTTTGCTACACTGCGCATCAAAAGGCGATCAAAGATGGCGCTCAATTCCTCATCTGCGACACCGCTGGTAGAATCCATACTCGTCACAACTTGATGCAGGAGTTAGGTAAAATCGAGCGAACTATTGGTAAACAAGATGATGAAGCCCCACATCTCAAGCTTCTCGTAGTCGATGCCACCACGGGCACTAATGCCTTAAATCAAGCGAAAGAATTTAACAAAGCTATCGAACTAGACGGACTGATCGTCACGAAGCTTGACGGCTCAGGTAAAGGAGGCGTTGCGGTAACTATTCAGCAAGAGCTCGATATTCCAACCTATTTTATCGGTTTGGGCGAGGAACCTGAACAATTTAAAGCTTTTAACAAGCGCGAGTTTGTCGAGGAAATCTTATGATGTTACTGAATTAAAGAAGGTTTGATGGAAGTTCATCATCTACTAAGAAAGTAGCCTGCTCTTTTTGGGATTCCTTGCGCGGTGCACGCTTCAATCTTTTTTCTGGATTTTTCTTTGTCTGCTGAGGTTCTGTAGATTCAGTGAGCTTTTGATATTTTTTAAAATCCGTGGCGAACACACGCCCTGAGTCCGCCACATCAGCTATAACACCAAAAATCTCCTCCACGAGAACACCTCTAGCGAGCTTGAAATATACTTTTCTCCCCTGTTTTCTACTCACGAGCACTCCAGCTTGTTCTAGAATTTTCAACTGCTTGGAAACGTTGTATTGCAGCTCACCAAGACAGAGAACGAAATCACCTACACAGATTTCTTGATGTTCCAAATTTCGGCTGCTGATGAGTAATTTCACCATACGCAGGCGAGTTTCATCCATGAGACACTGGAACACAGCTGTCATCTGTTCGATTTTCATAACATCTTTCATAATTAAGAATTCGAAGAGCGTCAACGCCGAAACAGATGAAACATGCGCAAGACGGCATCAATAAAGCCCATTAGAAAAATTTCTTATCCTCTTGATAAACAGCTTTTCCAATTGCATGGAGCCTATAGCTTGCTATAGGTCTTTGTCCTAGTGTGAGGCACACATCTATCACATGCCATGAGCAGTAAACCATTCCTTTATATTCTGATTTCCCTGTCAGTGCTTTTTTCTTCTATCGCATCCGCTCAAAGTAATGCTTTAAGCATGGATCCAGCTGACATCTTTTTTGCGGGTTGGCAAACCATCACCAGCGCAGAGAAACTGGAAAAAAACGGTCAGTACAGCGAGTCATTGCAGAAATACCGCCAAGCTGCCAAATACTTCGACTCTCTCTCTCGATTTCATCAAACCTGGAAAACGAGTATGGTTGATAATCGTATCAAAACCACGCAGCTATCCATTGAAAATATTGAACCCAAAGTCATTGCTGAACTTGCTCAAGAAAAACAACAAAATGGCGATCTCATCGAAGGAGGAATCACTGATGAAGACCTTGGCAGTACTAGCCCGCTAGGAACAGACCACAGTTTTAAAACTCCCCCAACTCTATCTCCAGATAAATTACCGGCAGAAAATAGCAGTAATGACAAAGTTCTACAGCACCGTATGAGAATGCTTGAAGACCAAAACTCAGAGCTCAAAAAGCAACTCGCTGAAGTGCAAAAGCAACTACAAACTGACAGCAAGCTATCCAGCCGATCAACAGAACAAAAGCTCAAGCAAACAATCAAATCCAAAGAGCAGGAAATCGCTCAACTCAGAAATATTTTAGCTCGCTCCCCCATCCAAGCTGATATGGATCGCCTTACGAGTCTTAATAAAGTTCGCGAAATTGAAATTGCCACGCTCGCTGACGCTTATAAAAACTCAGAACGTAAATTAGAAGCCTCAAGAAAAATCGCGGAACAGAAATCATTAGAAGCGTTAGAAGCACAGAAGCGTATCGAAGAACTTGCCGAAAACATGGAGCTGCAGCAGAATCAGAATAATCTTGTTATCGACAAACTAAGAAACGAGCTCAAGGGGCTCAGCAGCTTATTAGAAAAAACACGTCAAGAGCTGGGTGCCTCAAGAGCAGAGCAAGAAGCTCTGCAAGTTCAGCTTTCTCAATCACAGAGTATGATTACAGAGCTTACCGAGGAAAGAGATAACCTACGCACAGAGCGCGACACTCTCTCTAATCTACTCAATCAAAATGACTCTCAAGGCGTACAAAAGCTCATCGCCGAAAACATGCGTCTAGGTACAGAGTTAAAACAAACCACAGACCGCTTTGACTATCTAGTGAGTAGCAACAACGCAACCAAGGATGAGCTACTTGAAGCCAAAAGTGACCTTGCTATCGCGAAGACGCGTATCATGAAATATCAGAACGATCAGGAGGATTACATGATGCGGATGAAAACTATGGAGGAACAGCTCAGAGAAGCTAAAGCGCAGCTGGCCAATGCTGAATCGCCAACTGGTCAAAACACAGACCCTGAGGAGCTCAAAATTTTGAGAAGCACCGTCAAACGACTTATAACTGCGCAAGAACGTCGCCAACTAGCCGAAACCATTCTTTGGGAAACCTATCAAGGTTCGCAACAAAGCATTCAAGGTATGGCTGAGGCGTTCCAAGACCTTCGCCAAACTAAAGTAGAACTCAGCGATGAAGAAAAGGTTCTACTCGCAACGCGAAGCCCAGACCAGCAGTTCCAAAGCCCCCAGAGGGTTCCGCTACAGCACGCACTTGCCCACGGTAATGCTCTTGAAAAAGAACTCCAAATTTATAAACCCATCGTTTCCCGCGCATTCAAGCAAGGTAAGTTTGAAGGTGCTCGCCAGATCCTCGCAGACATGGACGAGCGTTTCCCTGGGAATCTCTACGTATTGTGTTCACGCGGCATCGTGGAACTCAAGACAAGGAATTACAGTGCGGCTACCGATTTATTTAATGAAGCGATTACGATGAATGAAGAGAACTACTACGCCCACTACATGCTTGGAGTGACGGAGTATAAGAAACGTGATCTAGAAGAGGCTCGTAAGTCCTTTGAGCGATCACTTCAGATCAAGCCGACCCATGCTCGCACCCACATCTTCTTGGGTAGTATTGCCGGAGATCAACACCGCTACGAGAAGGCTGAAGAGCATTTCCTATCAGCTACGAAACTCGAACCTACCAATGCGGATGCCTACTACAACCTATCAGCACTTTACACTTATAAAAAACGTAAGTACGAAGCGCTTGATTTCTATCAGAAGGCACTGCAGAACGGTAAAACGCCTGACGTCGTGCATCAGAGACGGCTCGATAATCTTACCAATTAAGAATCTTCGAACCCTCATTTTCTCGACCTCACAAAACTTATGTTAAGCACTGATGAAAAAGCTCGATATGCCAGACATTTCAGCCTCTCACAGGTCGGTTTAGAAGGGCAGGAGCGACTGAAAAACAGCTCTGTTTTGTGCATTGGTGCTGGAGGACTCGGCTCCCCCGCTCTTCTCTACCTAGCCGCCGCTGGTGTTGGACGCATTGGCATTGTCGACCCCGATGTCGTCGAGCTATCTAACCTGCAGAGACAAATTATTCACGGAAAGTCATCTCTGAATCAGACGAAAATTGATAGCGCAGAAGCGCGCCTACAGGAGATTAATCCTCACGTCCAGGTCATCAAGCACGCTTGCCAATTTACAGCAGAAAACGCCCTCGATATTGCGGCTGATTACGATGTCATCATCGATGGCACTGACAACTTCCCCACGCGTTACTTGAGTAACGATGTTGCCTTTTTTCTCAAGAAACCCAACATCTACGCCTCCATTTTCCGCTTCGAAGGGCAGCTCAGCGTATTTGCCCCCCACCTCGGTGGCCCGTGTTATCGCTGTATGTTACCTGACCCGCCAGCTGCTGGCAGCGTTCCCAGCTGCGCAGAAGCTGGTGTGCTAGGAGTCCTTCCAGGTATTATAGGCAGCCTTCAGGCCATGGAAGCGATTAAGATCTTACTCAATATTGGTGAGGCTCCCATGGGAAAACTTATCCATTACGACGCTTTACAAACTACCTTTCGGGAATTCAAACTCCGCAAAGACCCGCAGTGTCCACTCTGCGGGGAACAGCCCACTATCCGCGAACTTACCCCCACCATGAATAACGATCACCTTTGCCCTTCAACTAGTAGCTCATCGGCTCGTCCCAATGAACTCAGTGTCCAAGAGCTTAAAGCCAAGCTCGATCAAGGCCTAAATGGCATCCTCATCGATGTGCGAGAAACTTGGGAACATGACGTGATTAATATTCCCAGCGCAAGACTCGTACCCCTCAATACCTTTCCTGCCATTCTTCCTGAGCTAGAGTCACAGGGTAAGGATCAAGAAATATTGATGCTTTGCAAAGCTGGAAGCCGTAGCGCGATGGCGATGAACTTTCTCGTCAATGAAGGCTTTACCAATGTTCACAATGTCATTGGTGGTATGGATGCATGGCAGAAAATGTAAAGTCATGTCAACTCCAGAGAAATTAGGTCGGCTCATCGTCATTGAGGGAATCGATGGTACCGGTAAGTCTACACAGGTGCGTATGCTCGCAGAGGCACTGCGAGCAGAAGGACACGAGGTCGTGCAAAGTTTTGAGCCAACCAACGGTACCTGGGGACGGCAACTCAGAGAAAGCGCCACGACGGGCCGACTCTCCATCGAGCAAGAACTCGATTATTTTCTCAAAGACCGAAAAGAGCATGTGGAAACACTCATTGCGCCAACAATCCAGCGTGGCGGCATCGTTATTCTCGATCGCTACTATTTTTCTAGCATGGCATATCAGGGCGCGCGTGGCATCGATCCTCAGTCGATACGCGAACAAAATGAAGTTTTCGCCCCTCAGCCTGATCTTCTCCTGATCCTCGACCTCAATGTCGATTTAGCGCTCAAACGTGTGGGCGTTCGTGATGGTGAAGCGAATGAGTTTGAACAAAAAGAAGCTCTTCAGTTCTGCCGCGATCTCTTTCTGACACTCGAAAACGAATCATTTTCAACCGTGATCGACGTTGATCACAGTATTGACGAGATTCACAAGACTATCCTAAGCACGGTCCATCGCAGACTCAGCTAGCAGAGACCGCCTTCAATTCTTTGATAAAAGATTTGATCCAGGAAAATTGTTTCGTCTGGGGCAAGTACCCTACACCGACACAAATCGGTTGAGGTTGAGGCAATATTTTCTTTAAGTGGACCAGCTCCCCCAGTTTTGTCCTTTTTGATATCAGCGCAACGCCTAGACCAGCTTCTAGCGCAAGTTGAAGACTTGAGGTGCCGTCAAACTCGCCGACCACTCGTGCGCGAATACCCTCTGATTGATAATATGCAGCCACTTCCTGCCAGTAATTAGGATATTCAGCCCGTGATAGAATCAGTAATTTTTCCTGATCCAAATCTTGAGGTCGAATACTTCGCTTACTTATGAAAGCGTGCTGTTTAGGCACCGCGAGAAACATTTCATCTTCACGCAATGGCTCCCACTTGACGTGTACATCGCCACTTAAGCGATTACTTGCACCAATCATTAAATCAAAGGAACCATTGATGACGCCATGAAGCATCTCTTCATTGGTACAGTCTGATAAATTAACGCGTATGTTCTTGTGAGATTGAGAAAAACGGGCGATGGACTCCCTCAGAATATCTCCAGCAAGTGAGGGTGCGTAACCAATGGATATTTCGCCGCCTTCTATCTCGCGAATCATCTGTTTTTTGATGACATCCACACTCGCTAGCATCTCTTTACCAAGTCGTTGAATAATCTTTCCTTCTCGAGTCAAGCTGATCGATTTTGGACTGCGCTTTAGCAAACTCCACCCTGTGTCATTCTCGAACACCATCATCTGTCGGCTTAAAGCCGGCTGAGTTAAACGCAGGCGTTTGGCAGCCGCTGAAATGTTTAAATCTTCTGACACCTCGACGAAATGTTTCAAATGTTGCATATTCATAACATTATCTAGCCTCTTCTATGTTGATGCTCAAGCATCAAATAATCGCATGCTAAGCATACGGAAAAAGTATTATGCAAAAAAAAGAATTTATATCACCTTCTGTGCGTGTTTAACAGGAAACCCCAATTCTGTATCCGCTCATCATCCAATCGTGGTCATATTGATCATGGTTGGTTGATGGCCAAGCACAGCTTCTCGTTTGGAGATTATTACGATCCAGCACACCACTCTTATAAGACTCTGAGAGTCATTAATGAAGATGTGATTGCTCCAGGAAAAGGCTTCGGCACACATCCTCATTCCTCGATGGAAATATTCACCTATGTGGTATCAGGTGAATTGGCACACCAAGACTCGCTGGGCAATGGACGTACAATTAAAGCTGGTGAGTTCCAATACATGTCTGCTGGTAGCGGCGTGATGCATTCTGAAGCAAATCCCTCCAAGGAAGAGTCCACTCATCTGCTACAAATATGGATTACTCCATCAACAAAAGGCGGAACGCCTCGGTATGCGGATATGGATACTAATGCACTAAAGCAGAAAAATGCACTCACTCTCTTCGCCTCAGGTGACGGGCGAGATCATTCCGTTGCGATGCGGCAGCATGCCGAAATCTTCTTTGGTCAGCTCGACGAGGGACATGAAATTAACGTCCCTGAAAACGAACAACTTCCCTCTGTCTGGATTCAGATCATCAAAGGAAAGCTTTCGTTGTTTGATCAAAGTCTCACGGCGGGAGATGCCATAAGTGTAGAGGCCTCGTCCTTTAAAATTTCGGCAGAAGAGCACGCTGAATTCCTCCTTTTTAAACTCGCATAAACATCTGTAAAAACGAATAGACATGAAGAAAATACTTTCTATTGGAGCGTCAAGCAGCTCAACATCGATTAATCAGCAACTTGCTGATTACTCGGCACATCTCATCCCAGAAGCAAGCGTCACCCGTTTCCCCCTTCACTCTCTCAATATAGCGATGTACAGCAAGGACGAGGAAAAGGCGCGGGGCATTCCTTGGGACGCACAGCGTTTCATCGATGCGATCCAGCAGTGCGATGGCATAGTCATCTCAATGGCTGAGCATAATGGTTCCTACACAGCGGCATTCAAAAACCTCTACGACTGGGCATCGCGCCAAGATCTAAATGTATGGCAGAACCGCCCCATGCTTTTACTCAGCACATCTCCAGGTGCCCGAGGTGGTGCTACTGTAATCGCAGCTGCAGAAAACACGTTTCCTCGAATGGGCGCGGAAGTAATTGCATCATTCAGTTTGCCCCATTTTTACGACTTTTTTAGTGCTGAGGGAATAAAGGATGCAGAACGTGCCTCTCAGTTGGCAAGTGACATCGAGTTATTTACTCAAACTCTCTAATCGATCATTTCAAAACAACACACGTAACTACTATGAAACATGCCCCAAACATCGCTGCCGCACTTCTAGGACTCGCCTTTATTGCATTTGGCATCAATTTTTTCGTTCCTTTTCTCCCGCCACTTCCCAAGCCAGAGGCAGGTTCAGCACCTGCACTTTTCTTTGGAGCTATTGGCCCCACAGGTTTCTTAGCTTTTGTAAAAACACTCGAAATCATCGGCGGTGTACTCGTGATTCTACCCGTACTAAGGAATATAGGATTACTCATCCTCGGCCCCATCGTAATTAACATTCTCGCCATCAACATCTTCATCATCGGAGGAACCGCCGTATTTGCACCACCTGTGATATTAATCTCCGTACTTTCCGCCTTCCTTCTCTGGAATGCACGTTCCAAGTTCACTGCTCTGCTTGGAAAATAAGCCTTTGAGCTCTCATCTAATCATCGGGGAGGTGATCTGTACAGTAATCCTCCCCGTCAGCTCCCACACGGAAAACATACTCGGGATGTGTCACATCCGTAGCTCCACACGTTTTGCATTGATGGAAGGCCGCTGCCGATGCTGATGCTGAAGCCGATGTTTTCGCTTTGGATAGCTTCATCCTAGATTGATTGGCACGGCGGAATTCTGCGAGCTGCAAACGCTCGGGTGAGAAACGCAGTGACAATGCCAGTGCAATGTAGTTCGACAGCGCCAGCAAGGTAAAGACTGACCCCGAAACATCACCAAAGACGAAGCCTGCCAGTACCCCGAGCATGGTCATCACACCCAATATTGAGGCAATCACCCAGATAGAAACCGGGATGATAAACATGATCATCAGTTTGAATTGAGGATGATACGTAGCAAAGGCAAACATCACCGACATACCCAAATAAATCCCCGGGAGGATGGGTTGATAACCAAACGCAAAACCTAAAACGAGTGCCGCCAGCACCGTGATGACATAACCCACCACGGCATAGAGATTGGCACGAAATATTCCCCACTGCTGCTCTAAGCTATCGCTAAACAGAAAGGTCAGCATCATCGCAAAGAAACTGAAGAGGAGCCCAATGGCTGAAAAATCCGATGTCGCACTAGGAGCAAAAACAAAGGTTAGTATCCGCCACAACTCTCCATTCCTGATCTTCTCCAGATCAAAGTCCATCATCTGGCCAAGGTAAGGGAAAAATGCACTCAGCAAATACACACCTGCGTATAAAATCGCCATGTAGCGCATCAGCCCAGGAATAGCCCATGAGCCGAACCTCCGCTCAAGTTGATTAAGAAAACGATCAATCATAAATTCCTAGCCAACATTGAGCAGCATCCGTAGAAGTCAATTATTCAGGGAGTGGGAAATTGCTGTTGAAAGCAAATACACGCTTCTGGATGTCAGCAAGTTTGTCCGCATCACTGCGGTTCTGAAGTGCTTCGTGAATGAAATCCGCTACTTGGATAGCATCTGCCTCTTTCATTCCACGCGTGGTCACTGCAGGAGTTCCTATGCGAATACCACTTGGCTTAAATGGGCTGGCGGTGTCAAAAGGGATCGAGTTTTTATTAACCGTAATACCGCACTCATCAAGTGCGTGCTGCGCGTCTGATCCATCCATTCCAGCAGGACGAAGGTCAACGAGCATGAGGTGATTATCTGTACCTCCCGATACAATTCTGTAGCCGTGCTCGGAAAGACGACCAGCAAGTGCTTGTGCGTTTTTCACCACTTGCTGAGAGTACGCCTTAAAGTTCGTGTTGAGAATTTCTCCGAAACAAGCTGCCTTCGCTGCGATCACATGCATCAGAGGGCCGCCTTGAATTCCTGGGAACACTTGGCCGTCGATTTTCTTCGCGTACTCCTTTTTACAGAGAATAATTCCACCACGTGGGCCGCGTAGAGACTTGTGTGTAGTACTTGTAACAAAGTCTGCATGTGGCACGGGATTAGGGTGAACACCTGCAGCCACGAGCCCCGCAATGTGCGCCATGTCAACAAAGAGGTAAGCACCTACTTTCTTGGCAATCTGCCCCATGCGCTCAAAGTCAATCTCGCGCGGATAGGCGCTCGCACCTGTGGTAATCAGTTTCGGCTTCAGCTCGATAGCCACTGCCTCAAGTGCATCGTAATCGATACGCTCATCAGTCTCACTGACACCGTAATGCGTTACTTCATAGAAGCGGCCTGAGAAATTCGCCTTGTGACCGTGGGTAAGGTGACCACCGTGTGCGAGATCCATGGTAAGAATCTTATCACCGGGATCGAGCACGGAGAAATAAACAGCTGTGTTCGCTTGCGAGCCCGAGTGCGGCTGGACGTTGGCGTGATCGGCTCCAAAGATTTCCTTCGCTCGGTCTATCGCGATTTGCTCTGCCACATCGACATGCTCGCAGCCACCGTACCAGCGACGTCCTGGATAACCTTCTGCATACTTGTTCGTTAAAACACTGCCCTGAGCTTCCATCACAGCACCGCTGGTAAAGTTCTCAGATGCAATCAGCTCGATGTTCTGACACTGACGTTTCTTTTCTAGCTCAATCACTTCATAGATCACGGGATCTGTGACGGCGAGACGGCTACCAGATGCCTTCGTGACACGCGCTTCATGACGACCACCTTCAAATTCTGTTTCTAAAAATACATCCACCATGGCAAAAGCCTCTTCGAGCGAAATGTGCTCCGTACCCATGCAGAGAACGTTAGCGTCATTATGCTGACGCGTGGTGATTGTCTCACTGACACTGCGCACGTTTGCTCCACGGATACCCTGAAAGCGATTGACCGCCATACACATACCCACACCTGATTTACAAATCACGATGCCGCGCTCGAAGTTTCCTCCCGTAATGGCACGTGCCACTTGATTAGCATAATCTGAATAGTCAACAGAGTCTGTACTGTTGGTTCCAAAGTCTTTTACATTGTGGCCAGCTCCCTGCAAACGTGTCACAAGTGCATGTTTAAAATCAACTCCTCCGTGGTCAGCTCCGATAGCGATATTCATACGCGCGTTTATTATGGAGAAAAATAGGAATATCCAGCCATTAATGTGCAAAAAATAAAGAGACCCGCGATCGCACGGCATACCGAGCCACTTTCCTTCCACTTTTCAGGCATAACGAGCCTATTTCAAACAGAGTAGGCTGCCTGAATAATCGCAAGTAACTCTTTGTGAACTTTTGGCATACCAGCCACGAGGATCCTATCAGAAAACATATCGTAGGGCTCACCTTGTTCATTCGTCACGATGATGCCATTCTCTTCCGCCATCAGCAGTGCAGCTGCGACATCGTAAGGCTGCAGCTCTGTCTCCCAGAAACCTTGAACCCATCCCATTGCCAAGGAGGCAATATCGATGGCAGCACTGCCAAAACGCCGAATCCCCCTCCCCAGAACCATCACCTTAGGAACTGCCGCCAGAAAACTTTCCACCAAATCGGGAGACCTGTACGGAAAGCCTGTCATGAACAGGGCGTCCACTGGCTCGGTTAGAAGCGAGGGTTTTACAGCAGCTCCGTTGAAACAAACACCCTGCCCTCTGATGCAGGTATACATGTCGTCAGCATAGGGCTTGTAAACGATACCCAAGATCGGTTGATCGTGGTGAACTAAAGCGACAGAGATAGAGAACTGCTCCATGCCACTAAGATAATTAGTCGTGCCATCAAGAGGATCAACTATCCACACGAGTTCCTGAGAACCACTTTTACCGCTTTCTTCACCGAAGAAACCAGCGTTTTCCACCAGTGGCAGCAGTCCATCATAGAGCATTTTTTCCGACTCGACGTCGACAAAGGAAACAATCTCTCGCACCGCCTTCACCGAGTCTGCCCCCTCAGGCATCGCGCGGAAATATTTCATCTGAAATACCCCCACTGACTTCACCAGCGCCACACAAGAAGTTAAAACCTCGGAAGAAATATTCATGGCCACACTCTGCGCACATCGACATTAAGAGAAAAGCCTGAAGAATTCTTTCTACAAAAACGACTCTCCACTTTTAAAAAAGTGACAAATTTAAAACAAAACCTAGCAGAGAAGTTAGGAACTTCTCCTCCAATTAAGCTTCTTTTAATGCTTCCTGCAGCTCCTTGTTAGGATCTACCCAATCGGCATCATAGCCCTTTGCGTAGCTAAATAAATCGCGGTGCATGTACTCGTAATACGCCTCTTTCTGCTCATCACTTAACTTGTGCCAGATCGCCACGTTAAAGGCGCGAGTGACCTTCTGCATCATCTTAAGACTGAGACGACGCCCTTTACGCGCTTTCTGCACCTGCTTGTGCGTCAGCTGCTCGGTGGAAACTTCCACAATGTCGTGGTTTCCCAGTCCCCACGCTTCCATCATGCTGTCGAGGGGTTGGTTACCAAAGTCTAGCTTCTCCATATCGTGTGATGATTCGCTCATGGAATGGATCTATCTTACTTATTTGATTTTGAAAACTGAATTTGGAAACTGAATTTGGAGTTTAGTTTTTTTCCATCCCGTCATATTGTGAACTTATGCCCAACAAGGATGACATTCTCGACCTCTATTTTATGGATGCTCGCCATAAGCTCATCGATATTGCCGCGTTCCTAGATCGAGTCGATCGCCACGACGGCGAGGCTGATTTCCGCTTCGCTGCATTTCATCAAGCCATGAACGCCATGCTAGAAACCAATGACAAATCACGCGCTCAGGCAGTGCTGGAAGCACTTTCAGACAGCACATCAGATCCGATAGCAAAGGCCTCTACTCAAGGGGCCACAGGTGCTTACCAAGCCACCCAAAACATTCGTTCTGCTCAAACTACTCAAGCATCGTAAGCTATGAAATACATCGAACCACATGCTCACATGGTGAGCCGTACCACTGACGACTATCAGGCGATGGCACTGGCAGGTTGCGAGATCATCTGCGAGCCCGCATTCTGGGCAGGCTTCGACCGCACCTCAGCGCAAGGGTTTTACGACTACTACCGCCAGCTCACCGAGTACGAGCCTGCACGCGCTGCCAAATTCGGCATCAAGCACTACAGTTGGCTCTGCATCAACCCGAAAGAGGCCGAGGACGCGGTATTCGCCCGCGAGGTCATGGCGATCATCCCCGAGTTTCTCGACAAATCTAACGTCTTGGGCATTGGCGAAATTGGTCTCAATAAAAACACCGTCAGCGAGCTGAAGATTTTCGAGGAGCACTTAGAAATCGCTCAGAAGTACGACCTCCCCATCCTTATCCACACACCGCATTTAGAGGATAAACTCAAGGGCACCCAACTCATCATCGACGCTCTCAAAAATGCAAAGATCGATCCCGCACGCGTCATCATCGACCACGTCGAGGAGCACACCGCTGGCATGGTGCTCAGCGAGGGATTCTGGGCTGGCATGACCCTCTACCCCGAGTCCAAGTGCAGTCTACCCCGCGCCGTCGACATCCTCGAAAACTTCGGCATGGAGAACATCTGGATGAATTCCGCCTGCGACTGGGGCGTCTCCGACCCCCTCGCCGTCGCCAAGTGCGCCATCGAGATGAAAAAACGTCAGCACTCTAGCGAAACCATCTCTAAGGTCATCTACGACAACCCTGTCAAATTCCTCAGCCAGTCGAAGAATTTCCAGATTTGACAATACCCACAAACCGCTCATAAACCGCTCAAAAAGCACCAAGCAAAGTAATTACTTCCGTAACACTTTGTGAATTCTGTCCAAAAAAATCATGCCATCCACTCCCACAGAAGCTCTCGAGGAACTCACCGCCAAGATTCGCGCCCTCTCACAGGCCGATCAAGACTACATTGCCAGCATGCTGTTGATGGAGCGACTGAAGCGCAATAAGCTCGTCATGCCCACTCTCCACCAGCGTATCGACGACTCAGAAGGTGAAAACTGGAAATCCTTCGATCAGGTCAAAGACTCCCAATAAGATGAACCCCATGAGACCAACGCTCATCTACATCCACACGCTGGCATCCGATCACTTGGAGGCGCTGGGAAACAGGGAGACCTTCCACGACATTTCAGACTTTATTAGACGTCTCGGCTCTGACCCCACACTCCTAGGTGACTACGCCCAGCCCGACCCCCGAGGCAGGATGATGGAGGTCAAACTTATCGGCAGACAGGCGGTTATTTATTTTAAAGACCCCTTCGCCAACCTCGTCAAAATACTCGAAATCCGAAACATCGAGGCAGCCTAACTCACTGACAAATCGTGAAATTCCACCACGCCCACCTCGCCTACTGCACCAATATTCACCCCGCGGAAACCTGGCAGGAAACCTTCGCCGTTTTAAAAACGCACACCCTCGCCGTTCGCGATCAAGTTTTAGCCGATCCAGTTTCGCTCAATCAATGGCAGCAGTCTGAGCAACCCAAGCAGTCTGAGAAAAATGAGCTAAATGAGCAAAATAATCAGCCTTACGCCATCGGCCTTAGACTCTCAGCCCTAGCAGCCGATGAACTACTAAGCGGCAGCCACCTCCAGCAATTCAAAACCTGGCTCGCTCAGGAAAACTGCTACGTCTTCACCATCAACGGTTTCCCCTACGGATCCTTCCACGGCACTAGTGTCAAAGAGAATGTCTATCTCCCCGACTGGTCGAGCAGCGACCGACTCGACTACACCAAGAAGCTCTTCCGCATCATCGCCCAGCTTGTGCCCGAAGGCGTCGATGGCTCCGTCTCCACGCTCCCCGCTTCGTTCAAAGAATTTCACGCCGATGAAGACGCCATTTTCAACAAGCTTGCCGACTGCGCAGAATACATCGAAGAGCTGTCGAAAACCTACAAGCGCGACCTTCACCTCGGAATCGAACCCGAGCCACTGGGCCACTTTGAAAACACTGATGAAACCCTCGCATTCTTCGATCGTTTCTTCGCCAGCGTTTCAGACCCCGATCTGGTAGAGCTGATCAAACGCCGCATCGGCATCAACTACGACACCTGCCACTTCGCGCTCGAGTTCGACGACTGCCACGCCTCACTCGACGCCCTCCGCGCCGCAGGACTGCGGATTTCCAAAATCCACCTCTCCTCCGCCATCGCGCTCGATCCCACATCGCCCGACGCCATCGCTGCTATCCGCGCCTTTGACGAACCTACCTACCTCCACCAAGTCATCGTCCAACAGCCCGCCGGCAGCCTCACCCGCTTCAGAGACCTCCCCGATTTCCTCGAAAACAACGCGCTAGAGTCGCCTCGCCTAGATAAGCACGACACGGGTCACGACACGAGCCACAACATGGGCCAAACCAAGGCTCTCACTGAAGCCCGCATCCACTTCCACATCCCCCTCTACACCCAGCCAGCCCCACCGCTAGCCTCCACCCAGAACCATGCCGTAGAAGCCCTCGCCTACTTAAACAAACACCCCCACTTCTGCACCCACTTCGAGATAGAAACCTACACCTGGAGTGTCCTCCCCCCCGACCTCCAGATCAACATCGAGGACCAAATCGCCAAGGAATATCAGTGGGTTCTCAAGGCCTAAAGAATCATGCGGGTAGTGGTTTTACGGAAAGCGCTTCTCCGAGCCACTTGAAAAGCAGCAGCACAAAAACGGCCTCCTTTCCTTTTGACATCATTCCCTTCGACATCATTCCCTTCGACATCTTTTCCTTTGAAAAACCTTTAAAAAAATCTTTGAGTAATTCGAGGAATCCCTTGAAGACTTTCTTTGATTCGGCCGTATTCTACGATTTAGTTTGATTTATCCTCTCTAACTTTATTGATCTTAGTGATCCTGTTTAAGCTAGAGCTATGCACGCATTGAATCAACATCTCAAAACAAAGCTTCATTGGGGTGTCTCGCTGATCATGCTTTTTTCTATGGCTTCCGCCAGTAGCCAAACGATCGTGAAGTCACTTGAGGAGCTGCAGCCGTATTTAGACGATGATCATGTTAACGTTCAATTAGCTCCTGGGGAATACACGGTCACTGCAGACGATGTTAAAAATAAGAAGATTGGCCGCTTAGTCACTGGTAAAATCATCAGACCAGTCTACGCCATTTTCCCTTTTGAGGGCAATAACAGCACCTACGACTTCACCGGTGTCACCATCAAAATTAAAACGGCTGTATTTAAAGCTACCAAGATAAGTGTGAGCGAGATCTACACCCTCGGAAATAACAACGTTCTCAAAAACCTGACACTTATCGATGACGGAGATGTGCACGACGCCCCAGCAAAAACGGCGCAAAATATCCGGATGGATGGCGCAAACAATCGCATCGAAGGATTCCATGTCACGGTGAAAGGGTCTTTCCCCTACGGCTATGGTGACATCTTTGGCAAAGGTGGCAATAAGGTGATCACTCACCGAAAACATAGTGCCTGTTTAATCAGAGGAAATTCAAACCATGTGAAGAACTGCACCTTTATTCAGCGCTCCTACGGTCACGGCATCTTTTTCCAAGCTGCGAATAATCCCAAGGTAGAAGGCTGCCGTGTTGAGGGAGAACTCAGGACCGTCGCCGACGTATTAGCGGAAGAAGGCACTGGCTCACCTGCGGACAAGGCTGATTTCAAAACCGTCTGGGGATACAACCTAAGAGAGCTTCCAGTCAACTATCACTTCAGCCTCCATGAAGACGGCATCCGCTCATACAATGCTGGGGAAACCATCGTTGACGGCATCGAGTACGATCGAGGAGTCACCAATGCCACGGTCATCGACTGCACGGTGGTGAACATGAGATCTGGCGTCACCATTGGCTGGGATTCGGGCAAGAAGCATGTGGAAAACTGCACCACCCTCGCCTGCGAAGTTGGCTACTGGGTCGGTGGTAATACCAAGGTGATTAACTGCCGCGGCGACTCATCGGTAGGACCACTTTACTCAGAGGATGTCGAACGCTCAAACTCCACCATCGAACTCACCCTTCTCGATAACCACATCAAAAAAATTGGCAACACCCCCTCTCTCTATTTCGCGGGGTCTAAACACCACTTCACCCTCAGAGACGGCACCACAGCTCACGATGAATCGATTGAAATCCTCATAGGAGGCGAAAGATTAGGACACCGATGGCTCAAAGGCTCAGACGAAAAACCCCTACGTAGAAAAGCCAAAGACAACACATTCATCAATCTTACCCCCTATCCCATCACACTAGGCAACAACACGTCTAACAACAGAATCAAAAGCTCTGGCCCAGTCACCGATAAGGGCACAGGTAATCAAGTGAGATCCTCCAAAGCTAAAAACGAAATTGGGCTGTAAAATTGGGCTGTAAAAGCAGGCTGTAAAACTGGGCTCTGAAGGTAGGCTGTAGAACTTCTCTTTATCCCTTATAGATGCAGCTTCACAGATGCCTCCTTCATCATAGGCAGTGAAGATATTACTAAACACAGCCAACTAAACACGGATGCACCTTGCCACCTCTTACTGAGGCTGATATTGGTTCTTTATTATAAATAATGCTCAGTAAATCTTCCAAAAAAGCTGTCACTAAGAAAGCTGCCGCTAAATCCTCCAAACCGACGAAATCCTTCGAGGAATCCCTCTGGGAAACCGCCACCAAGCTGCGCGGCTACTGCAACCACGAAGGCGAAACCCTCTACATAGACCTGATGAAAGCAGCTCGATTTAGAATCCGAAGA
This sequence comes from Akkermansiaceae bacterium, assembly GCA_051252195.1. GTDB lineage: Bacteria > Verrucomicrobiota > Verrucomicrobiia > Verrucomicrobiales > Akkermansiaceae > Oceaniferula. Next base: position 287,955 of record JBPOGD010000004.1, read on the forward strand.
TTGCTTCAGCCAGAGGAGACTCATTTTAGATTGGCAGCCTAATTGTAAATATGATCATCGAAGTTAAAGAGTTTCGCGAACGGGTTAAAACCGATCTCCCCAATCTGGTCACTGACTTACAGGCGACCACAGGTCGTTATAGCGACGAGGAAGCCGATTCATGGAGAAACTCGCTTCCTAGACTCGCCAAAGTGTTTTCTTCGTCCGGCTTTGATCCGCTCCACCTCTATTTCAATGGAACCGGAGCTCTCTCTCTTGAATACCAACTCCCTGCTGCGTCCTCCTGGTGTGATGTGGTTTTACTAGGAAAAAAGGGTGACACCCCCGGAGCCGTAATTATCGAGCTCAAACATTGGCTAACCAGCACCGATTCTCCGGGTTCAGTGGAAGGCCTAATCCAGCACCTTGGTCAGACCATGCTCCACCCTTCTGATCAGGTGAGAGGCTATGCAGAATATTGCCGCCGATTTCACTCCGCAGTTCTCGAGCGCGGGGCGGCAGTGAAGGGGTGCGTGCTTTTCACGCGTGATACTGTCACCAAAGCTTATCAAGAGAATCCGAATCATGAACTCACGTCTTCGTTTCCTTGTTTTTCATTAGCTGAGGAGGACGTCTCGGGGCCTTTTCCCAGTTTCATTTCCGATACCATCGATGCGCCTGATCTCGAATTTGCCACAGCATTCGAGACAGGTCGCTACAAACAGGACCGAGGCTTTGTTCAGCAAATCGGCGATCAGATCTTAGATCCGAACAATACCCCTTTCGAACTTCTCGACAACCAACGTCGAGCCTTCGCCCTTTGCAAGGCACAGGTAAACGCCTCGCTCTTTAGCGGCGCCAGCACGAAAGGCAAAAAAGTTATCGTCATCGAAGGGCCTCCAGGATCGGGGAAATCTGTTGTTGCTGCGAAAATCTGGGCAGCACTTGCAACGGACAAGAGGCTTCCAGAAGGTCCCATCGTCTTTACAAGCACCTCCGCGAGCCAGAACAGTAATTGGTCCCATCTCTTTGCCAAGAGTGCTGCCGAAGTGGCTGGAGCTGGAGTTGTGAAGAAAGCTACCTCATACACCCCTATCACCACTCACAAACTGGGCAAACTCCGCAAGCAATATAAAGACTTGAACCTATTCAAAGATGGCGAGGAGTGGCGAACACATATGAAAACTTTGCGGGCAATTGGCACCCAGTTTGACAATGGAACAAACGATGGCGAATACTTGGTCTCCGTTGTCGACGAGGCGCATGCGCTCATCAATTCCGAGCACCGTCAAGGCCGGGGACAATTCGGATTTGTGACCGGCCTCGGCCCACAGGCCTATCACATCATGCGGGTCTCGCAAGTTTCCATCTTTCTATTGGATCCTCAGCAAAGTTTCCGCACTCGCGAGAACACAACTGTTTCCGACCTTAAGCAATGGGCCTCGGAACTCCATGCGGAATACGTCGATGTCAGCCTTGCCGGGAGCCAGTTCCGATGTGCGGGATCGAAAGATTATGTCGACTGGGTCGAGGCTATTCTCCGCAATGATCCTGTTGAGAAATGTCGCGTTCTGGCGTCCGCCTGGCACAACCCGAGTCCTCTTTCTTCCTCCAAAGTTATCGAGTTTCCGACCCCGGTGCCGACTTCCATAGTTGCCGAAGACTCAGCTCCCTACGGAAGCACACCGAAGCTTCCTAGAAGACCAGAATCCGCTGGCCCGCTGGACTTCAAAATCTTCAACTCTCCGCAAGCAATGGAAGACGCATTGCGTACCAAAGTTGACTCCGGGCGATCTGCAAGACTTCTTGCGCCGTATGCGCGGCCGTGGGCTTCAAGAGGCGCAGCCAATCCTCACGATCTTCCCCCGTCCATGCAGGACTTCAGTATTCCTTACGTGGAAAACGGGATGCAAAAGACATGGAGTAAGGTCTGGAACTTCGTCCCATCAAATGGGTCAGACTACGCGACCTTCATCCAAGGAAAGAAAGGATCGAGAATTCACGACGATCCGCTCTGCGAAGTGGGGTGCCCCTATGCCGTCAGGGGATTTGACTGGGATTATGTTGGCATCCTCTGGATGTCAGACCTAGCCTATAACTCGGGCAAATGGAAGGTGAACCCGGAGAAGGTTCATGAGTCGGGCATCTCCAGTCTCCGAACTCCCGCGATCAAAGAGGTAGACCCTCGAGGCCCTCACCACATTAACTTACTGGAAGCCGTCGCTCAAAGTTACCGGATACTAATGACTCGGCCCATCAAGGGCATTTACCTTTGGTTTGAGGACGAACCAACTCGCGCATACGTCGAATCAACAATTGGAGAAAAAGACGATTGAAGAACAACAAAAAATAGCCGACTGCCTCAGTGACTTATAAGCTCTCATCACCGCCGAAACCGAAAGCATCGAAGCCCTCCAAACCCACAAAAAAGGTCTCATGCAACAACTCCTCCCCAACCCTTAAGCTATGTCCTATCCCTATAAAATACATCAGATTAACGAGTTTTTAGAGAAAGAAAAGTGCCTACCCTCTGGTGACACCCTAGAATTAGAAAAACTGGGCAGAGAAAAAAATAGTCGCCGTTTCAATACTAGCCCTGAGCTTGTTGATGGTCCTTCTTTCATACCTATGCGCTATCTTGGTAAAGCGCCTCTGTTAAATGAGCCTAGCTCTTATGACGCTACCTTCCTTATCGCTGGTCACCGTGTCCGTGGAGTGGGTTTTGAAGCTATTGGGAGGAGTAACTTTCGTTTTAAAAAGAGAATCCCTCAAGGATGGCATCTCAATGTATGTGACCCAAACTTACCCACCAACGACCCTAAACAAAACATTCACCAACCTCTGCCCGATTTCACAACGACTGATTTTCGGGATTTTATTAATCAAACCGCTCAGCTCTGGAAAATAGATCTTGGCTGGGAATGGGACACTGAGTTATTCTCATGAGCGCAAACACTACATTATCGCCTCAAAAATTACGCGAGACCCTTATTTCATTCTGGGATGAATCTCTAGAAATAGAGCCTACCCCTACAGGGCTGCTCTTCACCATGCCATTCTCCTACCCGGATGGCTGGCAAGTCGTTCTCGAGTTAAGCCAGCAGACGCCCAAAGGTTACTATTTAAGCGACCGAGGAAAGACGCTTTCATGGCTACAAGGACAAGGTCAAAACATCTCGACTGATGCGATGAGCACTCATCTCAAAAAACTGTGTTCAGAACACTCAATCACCTTACAAAACGGCGTATTACATAGATGGCTAGAAGCACCCGTAGAGGCCATAGATGTTCAAGTATTCGCTGAAGGAGTCACTGCTATTTCTCGTTTAGAACTCCTTCATGATCACCGTATCCCTGAGGAAAACATTGCAGACACATTAGTGCAAAGGGTGCTACGAGATGCAGGGCTAGAACCTAAAGCGAAGCATAGATTGTCGATCACTAAAGAACGCAAGATTTCCGTGGATTACTATATAGAACGTCAAAAACCATTAGCTATTCAGCTTCTAAGAACTAAAAATGATGTTTCTGGCACCATGGAAAAATGGGGCTTCCGTTGGCACGAACTCCGAAAGGCTTATCAGGACCTTTCACCAGTCATGTTCTATAATCGAGACACACAGATCATCGACCCTTATAGCCGCCATATTGGAGAAACGGAATGCGATCTTTTCTGCGGCTATGATGAAACTGATCGCATCCATGAATTCCTTCTAAGCCAATAATAAGTGATGAATTTCACCCAGCTCATCACCAACCTCCGCGACCTTGACGATTCACTAAGGAGCCACGTCAAACAATCCGCGAACATTAGGCTGACGTTGCGGAATTGGTTCGTGGGTGCCTACATTGTGGAATTTGAGCAGAATGGGGAAGATCGGGCAGAGTATGGAGTAAAACTTATTAAAGCATTAGCTGACTCTCTTGCTATAAAAGGATTGAATGCACGAACATTAGCGGATTGTCGATTATTCCATCTCGAATACCCGCTAATTTTGCAGACAGCGTCTGCAAAATTGCCTTCACCTCAAATATTGCAGACAGTGTCTGACATTTCTGAACGACCCGATTTTGCAACACCTTCTGAAGAACTCTTTCAAAAATTAAGCTTCTCTCATTTTGTCGAACTTCTCAGGCTCGAAGACCCGCATGTATTGGGCGAAGCGATTGAGAGCCAACCGCAAGAGGTTTCATTATGAGTGAAGTAATACAAGCACTTGGAGCGTTGAAAACACTCAGCGAAAAAATCCGTGAATTACAAGTTCGCGCCGAGGAACGACTGATAGCCCAGCACGGGCGTTTCAATGTCTTTACCACCCTATTGAAAGCGTCAGACGAAGTCCGGCTTCACACTCGATTCATACACGAGCTCCTGAACCCCGAGGGTACACACGATTGCGGTGACTTATTTATAAAGTTGTTTTTCGAAACTCTGAAAGTACACCCACCAATCGACCATAATGACTCTACTACGGCTGAACCATGGGATGACTATTCCGAACAAACCTATTGGGTCAGTAAAGAAGTCAGAAAGGGTCAAAGCCAACTAGATATATTGCTGGAGTCTGACTCTCATCTGCTGGTGATCGAAAACAAAATCTGGGCTGGTGAGCAGGAAAATCAAATTGGCCGTTATATTGAATATCTTGAAAGCCAGCAGCTAAAGAACAGCCAAGTGCTTTATCTCACACTCGAAGGCAAACAAACAGAGACTCACAACAACAAAGCCTATCTGCGAATCAGCTATCGAACACACATTATGGCGTGGCTCGAGAGCTGCCTGCAAGCCACCTATCACATTGTTTCAATCAACCAAGTGCTGATTCAATATAAGGACGTAATCAAACAACTCACTGGACAACAACTAGAGGCCAAAACAATGGAAAGCATTAAAGAATATATCCGGAATCACCCTGTAATAATTAAAAACCATAACGATATTTCAGAAGCAATTAGACAACTGCATATTGAAATCCTGGACGAGTTCGCAAGCGCAGTCATTGCAGGCCTAAAAGATGACTTCACTGTAAGACTACGACAAGGAATGACAGCAGACAGCTTTGGTCAGGATAACAACCGTGGACTGGTAGTAGACCCCCACAAAGACTTCTACAACGAAGACCATTCTTTCGAAATATGGATCGAACACAATAAATGGTGGGGCTGGGCGATCGGTATTGAAACGGATTACGATAAAAAACGACCGATTCGAGAGGATGAATTAGAAATGCTAAGGAAAAAAATTTATCCTAGGCTATCCCAACTGTATCATGATGCTGAGGAACATTACACTGACGCAACAAAAACATGGAACGGAACGTATTGGCCATGTGGTTGGCATAATATAGTGGCGGGGTTTATGTGCGGCACTGAAGCCATCGCTCAAATATTCGAACCAACACACTTCGCCCAACAAGTCCAAACCACAGTGAATGACGTTCGCACCTTTATAGATCGATTCAAACAGATCTACTTAGATGAAGTCAAAAACCCTCAGAACTAAATTTACTGATGAAATTCACCGAAGCTCAACTCGAATCAGCGATCATCAAACTTCTCGGAGTCGAAGAATACCCGCATGTGTTGGGCGAGGCGATTGAGCACCAACCGCAAGATTTTCTCATCAAAGCCGACCTGCGTGCCTTTCTCCTCTAACGATTTTTTACGAGGGTAAAAAGGCGATCATAAAATTAGTTTCTGATGGGATAAACGTCGTTTTTTATAATCTAACGTGCTTAAATTTCACAGAAGATACACAACTCACAGAAATCACTGGTGTATCATTTTCTCTGTCGCCACACTTATAACAAATAATTTACTATGCCAGTTCCTGGGTTCCAAGACATGTTTCTCCCTTTTCTCCAATTCCTTTCAGATGGAGAAACCAAACACACGCGAGAAATTCAACAGCACATCGCAGATCATTTTAAACTCTCTGAGGAAGACCGAAATGACATGATTCCCAGCGGTCAAAGTTCACGACTCGCGAACCGTATTGGCTGGGGCAGAACCCACCTCAACAAGGCTGGATTGATACAACAAGTGACACGTGGAAACTATTGCATCACCGAGGATGGCAAACAGATCGTCGCTTCTCCACCTGCATTGCTCAACCTCAAATTCCTCGACACCATTCCCCGACACAAAGAATGGTTTCATAAAACAAAACCCAAACAAGTAGATCCCACTAAAATAGACATCGTAGAAGTCGCAGGCCCCGACGAGCGAATTGAAGAAGCCTTCACTGAACTCAAGGAATCACTTGCAGATGAACTTCTCGACACCATGGCCGTCATGGATCCCTTCCGCTTTGAGCAACTCGTCGTCGATCTCTTATTCGCCATGGGGTATGGAGGCTCACGACAAGAAGCTGCACGCGTTACGCAAAAATCCAACGACGGAGGAATCGATGGTATTATCAACGAAGACCGCCTCGGCCTCGATGTTATCTACATTCAAGCCAAACGCTATCAGGCGAGTAGCTCTATCGGTAGAAAAGAGATCCAAAGTTTCGTAGGCGCACTCGCTGGGCAACAAGCCCACAAAGGCGTCTTCATCACCACGAGTAACTTTACTAAAACAGCTACCGAGTACGCCAATACAGTAATTCAAAAAGTTATCCTCATCGATGGGCCTCGTTTAGCGAGCCTTATGATCGAGCACAACATAGGGGTTTCCACCCAACGCGTTATTTCACTTAAGCGAATTGATTCTGATTACTTTGAGCTGTAATTTTGTTTTCGGGCTAAATGCGCTGCGCGGTGGATTTTGATCATGACTGAGACGGTCATGCCACGGGGGGGAATCGCGGGATGCAGAGTTTAGGGGAGAGGAAAAACTCGGGTCATTGTGTTTATTCTGTCGAAAAAGTAAGGCTTGTTGAGAGTTTGCTCTGTGATCCTTAAAGAGCTTGGAAAGCTCTGCTACGACATGCCGACAAAAAAGCCTCCGCGGAATGAACAGCGGAGGCTTTGGGTTGAAATAGATACCTTACAGGCCTAGTAGCGGTAAGCTTCAGGCTTGAAGGGACCTTCTACAGGGACGCTGATGTAGTCGGCTTGTGCAGGTGTCAGGGTAGTAAGCTTACAGCCGATTTTATCGAGGTGGAGACGGGCTACTTCTTCGTCGAGGTGCTTGGGAAGAACCATGACTTGACCTGCCTCGTACTTGTCCTTGTTTGCCCAGAGGTCGATCTGTGCGAGGGTCTGGTTGGCGAAGCTGTTGGACATCACGAAGCTCGGGTGACCTGTGGCACAGCCGAGGTTAACGAGACGACCTTCAGCGAGCATGTAGATGCTGTTTCCACCTTCGAAGGTGTATTTGTCAACGACGTTCGGCTTGATGTTGAGGCGTGTGACGCTCTCAGCGTTGTTAAGCTTATCAATCTGGATTTCGTTATCGAAGTGACCGATGTTACAGACGATAGCTTGATCCTTCATCTTCTCCATGTGCTCGAAGCGGATGATGTCGAAGTTACCCGTCGTGGTGACATAGATGTCACCCCAGCCGAGAGTATCCTCAAGAGTGAGAACGCGGTAGCCTTCCATCGCAGCTTGCAGTGCGCAGATAGGATCGATCTCAGTCACAACTACCTGTGCTCCCTGACCACGGAGTGCTTGAGCACAGCCTTTACCGACGTCACCGTAACCACAAACAACGGCTACTTTTCCTGAAATCATCACGTCGGTAGCGCGCTTGATACCGTCAACGAGTGACTCGCGGCAGCCGTAGAGGTTATCGAACTTGGACTTGGTTACTGAGTCGTTAACATTGATCGCAGGAACGAGGAGTGTACCCTCTTTCGCCATCTGGTAGAGACGGTGAACGCCTGTGGTCGTTTCTTCTGAAACACCCTTCCAGTCCTTGACGATGGTGGCAAAGATGCCTGGCTGCTCGGCGCCAATTTTCTTGAGGAGATTCTTGATGACCTGCTCTTCTTCGCTGCCAGCTGGACCGTTGACCCAGTCTGAGCCATTTTCCATTTCATATCCTTTGTGGATAAGAAGTGTGGCATCGCCACCGTCATCGACGATGAGCTGTGGGCCTTGTCCCTCACGGTTCACAAGTGCCTGCCATGTGCACCACCAGTATTCCTCCAGTGTTTCACCTTTCCAAGCGAATGTAGGAATGCCCGCTACAGCCATCGCGGCAGCAGCGTGATCCTGTGTTGAGAAAATGTTACATGACACCCAGCGCACGTCTGCGCCGAGCTCAACGAGTGTTTCCATAAGTACCGCTGTCTGGATGGTCATGTGAAGCGATCCCATGATGCGCACACCCTGGAGCGGCTTATCTGGTCCGTACTTGGCACGCACAGACATGAGGCCTGGCATTTCATGTTCAGCGATGTCGATTTCCTTGCGACCGAAGTCAGCAAGGGTGATATCAGCGACCTTGTAGTCGTCTGTGATGGCGATTGGTTTTTCTTCGGTGGCGTTCATAATTTTGAGTTTTAGGTGGTGAGGTTTTAAGTTTTAAGAGTTTTGAATACGAGATTCTAGGGATTTGATGAGATTTTGAAGCTGGGCTGAAATTTTACGGGAGTCGTTAAGTAGAGCTTATGATTGTTCGGCGTTAATGATGTGCATTTTAGTTAAAAGGTAGAGCTGAGTTCTTACTTCAGCGACTGAACCTTTTGCTATGTGGAGGAAACGGATCGTATCTTTTGTAGAGCCTCTTTCCATGCCTTCAGAAATAGTGGAAGGCACAGAAACGCTGGATCGGAGAATTTGATACGCCATTTTCTTAAAATATAAAACTTAACAACCTAGAACACTTCATATCGCCGCAAGCAGTGCCTCCACCTTATCGCTTACTTCCCAGGCAAGGTGAGAGTCTTCGCGACCGAAGTGGCCGTAGTTGGTGGATTTGGAGTAATTGAAGCCGTCTTTGGAAACTGTGAGGAGATCGAGCTGAGATACGACATCGGCTGGTTTAAAAGAGAACACTTTTTTGACTGCGGCGATAATTTTTGCTTCATCTACGGATGATGTGCCGAAGGTGTTGATATCGAGACTGACGGGAAGGTGGTGACCAATAGCATAGGCGAGCTGAAGCTCACAGCGCTCGGCGAGACCTGCTGCAACGATATTTTTCGCTACCCAGCGGCACATGTATGCTGCAGAGCGATCTACCTTCGATGGGTCTTTTCCTGAGAAAGCACCACCACCGTGACGCCCCATTCCGCCGTAGGTATCGACAATGATTTTGCGCCCTGTAAGACCGCAATCGCCTTCAGGTCCACCAACGACGAAGCGTCCAGTGGGGTTGATAAGGATTTCTGTATTGTTATCAATGAGCTCAACAGGAAGCACTTTATTGATAACGAGATCACGCATCGCTGACTTGATGTCGGCATTCGTCGCGCTTTCAGCATGCTGGGTAGAAATAACGACGGCACTGATACGCTTGACGCGATCGTTTTCATATTCGCATGAAACCTGTGTTTTAGAGTCGGGGCGGAGCCACTTGAGCTCGCCTGATTTACGCAAGCGAGTCACCTCGCGGCTGAGACGGTGCGAGTAAATGATCGGTGCAGGCATCAGCTCAGCTGTTTCATTAGAAGCATAGCCAAACATCAGTCCCTGATCCCCCGCTCCCTGCTCTTCGTGATCCTTGCCTTCGGCTCCCTTGTCATTGACACCTTGAGCGATGTCATTGGACTGCTGGCTTAGTGCATTAATAAAAATGAAGTTGGCCGCATTAAATTTACAATCGTCATTGGTGTAGCCGATTTCCTTGATCGCCTCAAACACAGCGGACTGGTAGTTAAAATTCGACGATGTAGTGATCTCACCCGCAAGTACCACCATATTGTCTTTGACCAGAGTTTCACAAGCCACACGGCTATGTTGGTCTTGCTCTAGGCAGCGGTCTAGGATGTAATCACTGATCGTATCAGCTACTTTATCGGGATGACCTTCCGTGACGGATTCTGAGGAAAATGAAAATTCGCGTGACATGTTATTTTTATTAGAATTAGATCCCGTAAATGCATCACATCTACAAATCTTGATACGTTGATTTATAAACCAGCTTTCTATGTCGTCAATTCTCAAATCACTAAAACTTCTCTCCGATCCCACACGGATCAGAATCCTTCTGCTGTTGGCGAGTGAGGACCTCAACGTCGCTGAACTTCAAGAAATTCTCGGTATGGGTCAGAGCCGTATTTCCACCCAGTTACTCCAGCTCAGGCAAGAGGGTCTGGTATCGAGTGCCCGCTCGGGGAAAAACAATGTCTACACCATTTCCACTCCAGATTCCCTGCTCGCTGTGGCTCGTCACGCCGCTCAGGAAATCCCCGAAGTGACCGCAGATAATAAAACACTCGCTCACATCCTGATAAAACGCCGCGATACCACACGCGCTTATTTCGACACCCTTGCAGGCAAGTTTGGCAAAAGCTACGTGCCTGGACGATCTTGGAAATCACTCGCGGAGGCCTTGCTGAAAGTGATGAACTACAAGGTCGTTGCTGATCTCGGAGCTGGCGAGGGAACGCTGGCGCAGCTCATTGCACCCCGCGCTGAGAAAGTCATCGCAATCGATAACTCACCGAACATGGTCAAGTTCGGCACAAATCTCGCCAAGGAACACAATTTGGACAATCTCGAATACCGTCTTGGGGATCTCGAATCACCACCCATCGATGATAATTCGGTCGACCTCGCAATTTTTTCCCAGGCTTTGCATCACGCAGAGCGACCCGACCGCGCCCTCGCGGCAGCTTATCAAATACTCGCTCCTGGTGGCAGGCTCATTATCCTCGATCTCTTGCAGCACAGCTTTGATCAAGCACGGGAACTTTACGCCGACACATGGCTCGGTTTCTCAGAGGCGGAAATTTACAAAATGATGGATGACGCAGGTTTTCAAGATATTGAAACCACCATCGTCGATAAAGAAAGCGAAGCTCCTCATTTCCAAACGCTGCTCGTTGTAGGGCAAAAATAAACCTTGTTCGGCACAACTGACACCCTGCCATTTTCCTAGCTCACCTGATGATTACAAAACTTCTCCCGCTCGGCATGTTCCTGCTAGCTCTGCATGCTTGCACCCCGCAAATGCCAACTACTACGCCTCAAACTGAAGCTTCAGCCACCGCTGCTGTCCCTCAGCTAAGCAGCCAGACCACTTCCGTCAGCGTCATTTCACCAATCGAAAATAACGCCCAGCCACGTATTCCGCAGCCAGACTCAGCTCAGCCTATTATTTCCACAAGCTATCAAAGCATCAGCAAAAACGGCATTCAGCTCTCAGTAGTTCGTTTCGATGATCGAAATCACCACCTCGAAGTCGCCGATCAACCAAACGGCATGGGATCTCTCTGGCGCACAGCTCAAGCCGCGGCCCGAGCTCGTGGCGGTATTGCAGCGATCAATGGTGGGTTTTTCACCCCTGAGGGAAAGCCTTTAGGCATTCTGGTCGAAAGAGGTACTCGCAGAGGCTCACTTAACCAGTCTTCCCTGGGAGCAGGCATGATCGCATCGGGAAAAAACGGCAGTTCCATTTTCCGCAAGAGACACTACAGCTCGGGAAAAAGCTATCGCAACCTCCTCCAGACTGGCCCCATGCTCGCGGAGCAGCACCGCACGATTTCAGGCTTATCGAAAACCAACCAACGCCACCGCAGCTTCATCGCCTGGGATGGAAATCACCACTGGATCATCGGCTACAGCTCGCCATGCAGCCTGAATGATCTTTCCAAGGCCGTCGCTGGCAGTAGCCTCGCAGGAGTCAAAATTAAAACTGCCATCAACCTCGATGGAGGTCGGTCCTCTGATCTCTGGGTAAGTTCGTCGATCCAACATGGCGGAAAAACCCACCGCAGTTTCCTCAATAAGGAGGTGAGAAACTACCTCATCCTTGTCAAAAACTAGCACCTCGAAAAATGCACTCGACTGCATTTGAAAGTTTTACATTTTTGCAAACATTCCTTAAGACCCCTTCTATGTCCGACGCAATTATCGCCGAAAAGTATCCTGACGCCATCGCTACCGCTTCAGGTCTTAAATACGTAGTCACCCAAGAAGGTACTGGCACTGAAAAGCCAGCCAAAGGGCAATCCGTCACCGCTCACTACTCAGGTTATCTCCTTGATGGCTCCAAGTTCGACAGCTCAGTCGACCGCAATCAGCCATTCATTTTTAACGTCGGTGCTGGCATGGTGATCAAAGGCTGGGACGAAGCCTTTGGCGATATGACGAAGGGCGAAAAGCGCACCCTCATTCTCCCTCCAGAAATCGCCTACGGTGCTCAGGGCTACCCTCCTATCATCCCAGCTAGCGCGACACTGATCTTCGACGTCGAACTTCTCGATTTTTAAATTTTTGCCCATATTTTTCTCTCAAGACCCTTGCTGATATTTTCAGTGAGGGCTTTTTTGTATCTTTTTTGTATCGGTAGCTAACGAGTAACGGATGAAATTAATTTCCTAGATTAGACTTTTGCATTCGTTTGATAACTAGTTAAAGTTTCGCCATGACCAACGATGTTATCCGCGCTGAACTTAAGAAATTACTTATTGAAAAATCCGTCCGTACTGGTGAGTTCACCCTCGCCTCTGGTCAAACATCTGATCTCTACATCGACTGCCGCGTCACCGCCATGGACCCCATCGGTGCAACTCTCATAGGTAAGCTCGGCTGGGAAACAGTGAAGGCTGAGCTAGCAAGTCGCGGCTTGGCAGTAGATGCCATCGGTGGCATGACTCTCGGAGCCGATCCCATCTCACTCGCAGTCGGTATGACCTCTGCCAGCGAGGAAAAACCGCTGCAAGTTTTCACCGTCCGCAAAGAACCAAAAGGGCACGGTAAAGGTAAGCAAATCGAAGGTAACTTTCAGTCGGGTGATACCATCGTCATCGTTGATGATGTCATCACCACAGGTGGCTCTACCATCAAAGCCATGGATGTGATCAAAGCAGCAGGTGGTAAAATTGCCTTTGCGCTCGTCCTTGTCGATCGCGAGGAAGGCGGCCGCGCAGCGATCGAGGCGCACGGCGTTCCCGTCGTTTCACTCTTCTCACGCACCACTCTCCTAGGAGAATAGGCATTACTGCGACCTCCAAACGTCCCATTAAATTTCAGAGCTGTGAAAATTGAGATTATCAACACAGGTAGCGAGCTGCTGCTAGGAACCACGCTCAACACTCACGGCGCTTGGCTGGGCACCGCACTTTCTGAGCTAGGACTTCGTGTCCAGCGCCAGACCACGGTACCTGATGGCGATGCGATCATCGACGCCATGACAGAAGCCATGAAACGCTCCGATGCCGTCATCGTCACTGGTGGGCTCGGGCCTACTAGCGATGACATTTCTCGCGAGGCAGCGGCAGAGGTCCTCGGCGTCGAGCTCATTACGGATGAAGCCGCCTTACGTTCCATTGAAGAGTTCTTCAGCTCTCGCAACCGTGTGATGGCGGAAGATAATAAAAAACAGGCGCTCAACCCCGTAGGAGGCGATATTTTGCCCAACCCAAACGGCACTGCGCCTGGCATTTACACTCCCCCGCGAATGAGTGGCGATAGACTTTGCGCTCTCTTTCTCCTTCCAGGTCCGCCGCGAGAAATGCAGCCGATGTTTCAGGCAGAGGTCAGCCCACGCCTCTGCGCCCTCGCTGGTATCGATGTCAAAGCTCAGAACCAACGCATGAAGGTGCTTAAGTTCACAGGCGTCGGTGAAAGTGATTTCCATAACGTTCTGGATAAGCCGCTACTAGCTATCCCCGATCTCGAAGTAGGCTACTGCTCTCGCCCCTCAGAAGTGGATCTCCGTCTCATCGGTAATCCAGAGAGAATTCAACAGGCCATTGCGCTAGCGCTGGAGGCCTTTCCCGATAAGTGCTTCTCGATGAACGATGAATCGCTCGAAGCGGTCGTCGTAAAGCTGCTGACGGAAAAAGGTCAATCGCTCGCTTTAGCTGAGAGCTGCACAGGTGGCAAAATTTCTAGCCGTATCACCGACATCCCAGGCTCCTCTGCTATCTTCACCCATGGCTTTGTCACCTACGCTAACGAAGCAAAAATGGAGATGCTCGACGTCCCTGAGGAACTCCTCGCCATCCACGGTGCGGTCAGCGAGCAAGTCGCCCTCGCCATGGCAATCGGTGCTCTCAAGAAATCTGGAGCCGATATCGCGGTCTCCGTCACCGGCATCGCAGGCCCCACAGGTGGTACAGAGCAAAAACCTGTAGGCACGGTCTGGATAGGGCTAGCCACTGCAGAAAAAAGCTTCGCCACCCACCGGCTTTATTCCTTTGGTCGGCATTTTTTCAAACAAGCCACAAGCCAAATTGCCCTCGACTTAATAAGACGGGAGCTGCTAGAATCTTAAGTCTATGAAAATTCTATCACTCGTTCTCATCACCCTCAGTGCTTTATCACTCGTTCACGCTAATGAGCTAGATACTCGACGCCACATTACTGTGGTGGGATCGGCTAAACTTTTAGCTACTCCCGATATTGCGACATGGAGAATTAACCTCAGAGGCGAATCCAAATCTCTCGCTGAAGCCTCTGATAGTCTTGATAAGGCTGGTACTGCGCTTGTGACGGCACTTACCGAAGCTGGATTCACTGAAGACATGGTCAAACTCAGCGCCATCTCATCTGGTCGCCACTATGAAGGCCCATACAACAAGCGAATTTTCAAGGGGTTTTTCACACAACGCAGCGCGACGATCGAACTGACCGATCTCTCACAAAGGCAAAAATTAGAAACGGCTTTACTCCAAGACAACCGAATTGAGATCGTTAGCTTTAATACTCAATCGACGAAACAAGAAGAATTCAAACAACAGGTCATTCTTGATGCAGCTGCCGCTGCTAAGGTAAAGGCAAGTCAACTCGCTGAGACGCTGGGAGCTGAAATCGGCTCAGTTCTCTCAATAAGTCAGGGAAGCAACAATCAATTCGGTGGTCAGGCCATACAATCCAATAGAATATCTATCTCTGAGCAAGGTCTTGGTTCAGCCGAGGTGCAAAAACTCACCTACAGCGCTTCCGTGACAGTGAAGTTCGAGTTGAAATAAAAAGTTTATTCTAGCGAATACTCGGTGATTTGCTCGAACTTTACCCCGTAGGTATCGGCTATTTCCTTCGCGGACGACGCTTTATAAACATCGCGATAGTAAACCTCTTTTACTCCGTAAGCGCAGAGGGTCTGCATGCAGGAAGTGCAGGGCATCGTGGTGCAGGCGATTATTTTCACTTCTCCGCGTTTGAACAGACTGCATAGGTTCACCTCAGCATGCAGCATGAATTTCTGCCTCGCATCGCGATCATCCCAAAAGCCCTCTGGCGCATCAAAACCTGGTGCTAATCCATTATACGCCGTCCCTATCACTCGGTGGTCAAAATCCAGCGCGGCCGCGCCCACTTTTCTATAGGGATCTTCAGAACGCAAACTTGCGACGTGGGCTAAAGCCATCGCGTACTGAGGGATGCTAATCCGCGCTGCTTGATCCTGCTCGGCTTTTTTTTGTTCCCCTGTCTGCTCCTTAGAGTTTTTCATATAAAAAGCGAACATCCTTCACCCAATAATGTCGAGACCATAGCCGATGAAAAAGGAAGATTTTGAGAAAAAACAGACTTTCTCGAGAAAAACCACTTCATCAGCCAACCCACTATTCTGACGGGACAATACTACCATATTTAAAAAATAATCCTGATTAAAGCGATCACTTATGCCTATACAGAAGCCATGCCAACGATGATTCTCGCTATCGAGTCAAGCTGTGACGAAACCGCAGTGGCTATCCTAAGCCATGACAAAGCTAACCATATCACCGAAATCCTCGCTTCGGAGATTTCATCTCAAATAAAAATCCATCGTGAATTTGGCGGTGTCGTACCTGAATTAGCTAGCAGAAACCACTCCCTCAACCTTCGCCCACTGATCGATCTCGCTCTGAGTAGTGCCAAGCTAAGCATCCACGATATTGACGCCTTTGCTGCAACAGCAGGCCCCGGACTAGCTTCCTCGCTGCTTGTGGGTAACAGTACCGCTAAGGCACTCGCTATCGCGGCAAGCAAGCCCTTCATTTCTATCAATCACATGGAAGGGCATCTTCTATCCCCATTTATCGAAGGAGGTGCACTTTGTTCGAACTTGGCTCTCATCGTCTCAGGTGGCCATACCCTTCTCATCCACATGCGTGATTTTGGCGACTACCAGCTTATTGGCAGCACTCGCGATGACGCAGCTGGTGAGGCCTATGACAAAGTAGGTAAAATGCTAGGACTACCCTATCCTGGAGGTCCTGAAATTGAGAAACAGGCACTTAAAGGCTCACCAACCGCCTACAAGTTCCCACGCTCTATGATGAAAGACGGACTCGATTTCTCGTTTTCAGGACTAAAAACCGCCGTACTCTATCAGCTAGAGAAACTCGATCCACTTCAGGGTGTGGCACCTCCCGATAAGATACCCGATCTTTGTGCTTCATTTCAGCAAGCAGTCATCGATGTCCTCGTTTATAAAACTATTTTAGCCGCCAAACAGTGTGGAGAACAAACCGTCACCCTTTCCGGAGGTGTCTCCTGTAACGCCGCTCTCCGTGAGTCCATGCAAAAAGCATGCAGCAAGAATCATCTCGAACTCCTCATAGCTCCACCTTCTCTCTCCACTGACAATGCTGCCATGATCGCCTTTGTTGCCCTTCAGAGCCATTTAAGAGACCATTCATCAAGTTTTCATGAAGACATTAATCCGAATCTAAAACTCGTATCAGAGCTAGCTTAGAGAGAACTCTTGCACTCATGTTTTAAAAAGGATAAATACCTGCATCTAAGTTAGATTATTTAATAGACCCATCATGGAAAACAACGAGAAATATAGCCCTCAATCATCGCCTGAACCTGTCAATTCAACCTCAGTAAGTACAGGTGTTGAGACAAATAATAATAAACAATCAAGCAAGCTCACTACAGCCTTGATCGTTATGATCGTCGTCCTTCTTTTTTTGATGCTCATAATGTCAATGAACGGCAGTTTATTACCTAATAATAGAAACCAAGGCTCTGATCTCAGCCCGCTTATTTCAGAGAATGGCAAACTCCGTTCACAGGCGAACGCCGAGCGTATTCGCCAAGGACTTCAACCATTGCCAGTCGACGCCCAAAATGCGCAAATCATTTCTGACCGTATCCAGCGAGATGCCACTTCACTCGTAGCCATCAGTCGTCAGTGGCAAAGTGAGCTAGATTCGAAAGAATCCGTCATTCTTGAACTCAGTAGTGAACTCAAAGCACGCGACGCGATCGCCAAAACACTCTACACTCAAATATCTGAACTTCAGAGTAAGCTTAGTCAAGCAGGCAACGCGGCGAACGCGCTACTTATGACTAAGAGCGAACTTGAACGTACGCAAACTCAGATTGAAAACTACCGTAATCAGCTCGGAGAACTTCAGATGCGCCCAAGCAACGACGAACTTGCCCTGCTGCAAGATCGCCTCACTCAAGGGCTTGATGAACGTAATAAACTTCAGCTACAGATTGACGCCTTGATTGAAAAATCTCGTAATAAGGTCGACAGCAGCAAAGCAGACGCGCTCGAAGCAGAACTTGCGAAACTTCGTCCTGAGTTGAATATTCAGCGTTATGAAATCCAGCGCCTGCGCGCACTGCTCAACAAAGATCGTCTCTTCATCGAATCAGAAAGTGATCTCCCGCAAAAAGCCGCCGCTCTCTTTGCAAAACTTCGCACTCTGGAAGATGCCAATGAGCAACAAATCCTCGCTGCGTATCAAAATGTGGCCATCGCTATGGGAGCTGAAGTTGTTCATCGTCAAAACTTCAGCACTGGATCAGCACAAATCACCTTTGACCGCGAAAAGATCATCCAAGACGCACTCAACAAACGCCAAGCGGGCGGATCATACTTTTTAGTGGTAGGCTATGCATCCCAATCAGGAGGTGCTGAAAATAACCGCAAGCTCTCAGCAGAACGCGCTACAACCGTCGCCTCTGTCGTCGATACACTCAAAGCAGCAGACCAAACCGTCCAAGCTGTCTACCTCGGTGAAACAGACCGATTTTCCGCTGAAAACGAAGCTGAAAATCAAATCTGCGAAGTCTGGGAAATCAAAAAGTAATATTTCTGATTCCATCGGTGAACTGTGCTTAATAAGATAAAAAACTAATGGTAAATGATTTTGGAGGAATAGCGGATCTCATTCCCATCGCACTGCATATCCTTGGCTTGTTCTTACCCTTGGTACCATGAAAGAATGATGACGGAATTGAAAACCACAGCGATGGCAATTGCTACCCAGCTTATTAAAGCGGGACATGTTGCCTATTTCGCTGGTGGTTGTGTTCGTGACGCACTTCTGGGCAATGAACCGAAGGACTATGACATCGCCACATCGGCCACACCTGACGAGCTTCAGGCCCTGTTTCCCAAGTCTGATGCCATCGGTGCCCATTTTGGCGTTATCCTTGTAAAACAAAACGGCTTGGCTTTCGAGGTGGCGACCTTTCGTCACGATGGTTCGTACTCCGATGGAAGACATCCAGAGTCCGTCACCTTTTCTACGCCTGAACACGATGCCCAACGCCGAGACTTCACGGTCAATGGACTCTTCCAGCACCCAGAAACGGAGGATGTTATCGATTTTGTTGACGGTAAAGTAGACCTCGACGCCAAAACCCTCAGAGCAATCGGTTCCGCTACTGAGCGGTTCCAAGAAGACGCACTGCGGCTCATGCGGGCCATCCGTTTTGCCACCGTGCTTGATTTTCAAATCGAAACTCAAACCTGGCTAGCAATCTGCGCGAACGTCCAACTCCTTGAAAAAATCAGCTTCGAGCGTATTCGTGATGAATTTACCAAAATTCTGATTTCTCAGCACCGAGCACGGGGCTTTGACCTTCTTACAGAGAGCGGCCTCATGCGCCACATCGTCCCTGAGGTCTATGATCTTATCGGCTGTGAACAGCCACCACAGTGGCACCCAGAGGGCGATGTTTACACCCACACACGTATCATGCTAGACATGCTGCAGGACAGCCCTTCGCCAGAACTCGTCCTCTCGGTCCTACTCCACGACATTGGAAAACCCGCCACTTATAGTTATAATCCTGAGGAAGATCGCATCCGCTTCAGTGGTCACGACAACGTCGGCGCAGAAATGTCTGAGCGTATTCTGCGCCGATTGAAATACTCCAACAGCACCATTGATGCCGTATGCTCCATGGTAGCGAATCACATGAACTTCATGAACGTGCAGAAAATGCGCACCGCTAAAGTCAAACGCTTCATGGCAAGGCCAACTTTTGAGGATGAGATGGAGCTTCACCGCGTCGACTGCGCAAGTAGCAATGGTATCACTGAGAACTATGATTTTCTGCTCACTAAAGAACAGGAGTTCGCCTCACAACCACTTATTCCCTCACCCCTTGTTACAGGGAAAGACCTTATTGAGATGGGTCTACAACCTGGCCCAGAATTTAAAAAAATCCTGACCGAGCTACAAACGGAGCAATTAGAAGGCAAAGTCAACGATAGGGCACAGGCTCTTATATTCGTAAAAAGCTTACTCTAGCTTGAATTCCTCGGCTTGAGTTCCCAAAGTCATCAAATCTTTAGTCTACTTACAGTAGGGCTGTTTCACCAAAACTACCTTTAATTTACTGACATTCAGTCCGATGAAATATTCTTTAATTTATCGTTTTACTACCATAAAAAACTAACAATCGTTCCGTCAGGACAGCC